>CALHLE010000024.1 GCA_938034415.1 uncultured Anaerolineae bacterium | reverse complement strand
CGCAGTCGAACATGGCGAAGGTCAGTTCGGCATCGAGCGACTCGCCCGGCTCCAGCGTGCGATGGGTGCGCGTGGTGTTCATCACGTTCACCAGCCCGTGGGGATAGCTGGTGTGCGGCTCCAATGCCATAGTGTAAGTGCGCCCGTAGAACGGGAAGCCGGTCGAAGCGCGCATCTCTTGCCAGAACCACAAATGCTTGAAGACATCGCCTGACCATGCGACGCCTACGCCGACCTTGAGCTGGCGGTTGAGCAGCGCATACCAGGGCGATCCGTCGAAGTCGCTCAGATAGCCCATGAAGAAGTTGCGCTCGCTCGGCGAGACGAATTCCCGCAAGTCGAGCGGCCGGCCGTCTTTCCCTTGCGCAAAAGGCCATGCCGTGGTCGCGCCTGGCACTGCGCGACACCAGGGGCTGTCGTAGTCCGGGTCAGTATAGACAGCGCGGGCGTTCGTTTGCAGCCGAAGTTGCTCGCTGAGGAAGGGCGCGCCGTAGGCGGGATGGTGGCCCCATACGAAGTCCATCGGTTCGCCGGCTTCGTTCGTCACCCGCTCGATCAGGCGCATGCAGCTTGTCGTCGCGTTCATCAGCATGCGACGGCGAATGCTGAACGGCGAGCGAAACAGCTGCACGCTGAAGACCGCCTCGATCTCATCGCCGGCGTCTTTCACGATCTCGATGTGCCAGGGTAAAAGCGAGCTTTCGCCGTGGAAGCTAAGCTCGACGCCCTTATACATCTCCGGCGGCCCGGTGTGCGGCAGCAGTTCCTGCCATCCGCCCTCGTAGTGTTCCAACCAGGCTACTTCCGACTGCGGCGAAGCCCAGCCCTCGCTCAAGCCGCGCAAGCCCAGCGGCGACTTCCACATCGCGTCCACGCCGGTCGCGCGATGGATGGTGGCGTAGATGTCCGCACCCTTTTCGGGCAGCACGTCCACAGTCATGAACGGGTTCTGCATGCGCACGACGCGCATGTGACCTTCGCGCATCGTCAGTTCGATAGTGCAATGCGGAGCAGTCATCATCATCTGGGTTGCGTTGCGGGCTATGCGCCCGCGCCCATCAGGCGCGCCACCCAGACGTCGTCGCGTCGCCAACCTGGGCGCACTTTTGCCCACAATTCGAGGTAAACCTTGCTGCCCAACTCGCGTTCGATTTCCTTGCGCGCGCCGACGCCGATCTTCTTCAACATCTCGCCGCCTTTGCCGATCAGGATGCCTTTCTGCGACTCGCGTTCGACGTAGATCGTCGCGGCGATGTAGATCACGCCGTTTGGGCGTGGCTGCCATTCTTCGATGGCGACGGCGATCCCATGTGGCACTTCTTGTTCCAGGAAGCGCAGAGCTTGCTCGCGCACGAATTCGGCGGCCAAGAAGCGCTCGTTCTGGTCGGTGAACTGCCCGCCGGGGAAGTAGCGCGGGCCGTAGGGCAGCGTCTTCAGGATCATGTTCAGCAATTTGTCCAGGTTGTCGCCGCGCGTGCCCGAGGTCAGCATCGAGGTTTGCGCATCGAAGATGGAGATGGTCGAGAGGGCTTGCGCTTGTCCCGCAGCTTCTGGGGCAGCGTCCGTCTGAGGCTGGGGCAGCAGCGCCTCATGCGCCGCGACGTGCTCAACCACGTCGCGCGGGTCGAGCAGGTCGGCCTTGTTCATGGCCAGCAATTTGGGCTGCGGCAGTCGCGCGATGCGCTCGGCTACGCGGCGGTCTTCGTCGGCCGGCAAGCGGCTGACGTCGGTGACGAACAAGATCGTGTCGCAGTCCTTCAGCGCTGCGTCCACCTCGCGCATCATGTAACGGTTGAGCGCTTGCTTTGGCTCATGCACGCCCGGCGTGTCGAGGAAGAGCACCTGGGCGTCCTCGCGGGTCAGGATGCCCAGGATGCGCCGGCGCGTGGTTTGTGGCTTGGGTGAAATGATGGCCACTTTGTGGCCGATGAGGGCGTTGACCAGCGTGGACTTGCCGACGTTCGGCTTGCCCACCACGGCCACGTAGCCGCTGCGATGATCTGCCGGCAACGGCTGCTCCTCGCCGCCCAGAAAGGCCTGGATCAGCCGTTCGGTCTCGTCATGCGTTTGCTCTTGATCGCTCATACGCATTCCTCGCGCGCTGGAAGGCCTCGATGATTTTGTAGTATCCCGTGCAACGGCACAAATTGCCGCTGATGCTTTCCTTGATTTGCGCGTCCGATGGATGTGGATTCTCGCACAACAGCGCCGCGCCGCTCATGATGAAGCCGGGCGTGCAGTAGCCGCACTGCACGGCGCCCGCCTCGATGAAGGCGCGTTGAAGCGGGTGCAGGTCGTCGCCGGCTGCCGCTTGCAGCGCGCTGACGCCTTCGATGGTGAGGATCGTCGCGCCGTGGGCGCGCGGCGCGGGCGTCAGGCAGGCCATGACGGCGCGCCCATCCAGGATCACGGTGCACGCGCCGCATTCGCCCTCGCTGCATCCCTCCTTCACGCCGATCAAGCCGCAGTCTTCGCGCAGCAGCCTCAGCAACGTTTTCTCGCGAGCCTCGGCGTCGCCGATTGAATAGGCGCGTCCATTGACCGTCGTATGGATGACCGAGACCGGGCGCGCCCCCTCGTGGATAGGCGCGTCGCCGGCGTCCCCCTGGGTAAGCCGCAACAGCGCCGGCGCCTCCGGCCATCCTTCCCGCGGCGCAGACTCCAGCGCCATTGAGATCGCGCGGCGCACGAGGACGGCGGCCACATCGCGCCGGTATTCGGCGCTGCCGCGGATGTCGTCAATGGGTTGGGCGGCTTGCGCGGCCAACTCGGCGGCATAGTAGATTGTCCCTTCGTCAGGCGCCCGGCCCGTCAACCAGCGTTCGGCTTCTGGCGCGCGGATGATCGTCGGCGCGACTGCGCCTAGGGCGATCCGCGCATCGCCGATGCGTCCATCATCGTCCAGGGTGAGCACGACAGCGCAGTTCACCACGGCGATCGCCTGCGCTTGTCGCAAGCCGAGTTTGAGAAACGCGCCGCGCTGATTCGGTTGCAACGCGCGGAAGGCAATATCGGTGAGCATCTCGTCGGGCTGCATCACCGTCCGGCGCGGGCCGACGTAGAAGTCGGCCAGCGCTACGCTGCGCTGGCCGCGCAGCGAACGCAGCGTCACTTGTGCGTCCAGCGCCATCAGCGCGGTGATGGTGTCGTTAGCCGGCGATGCGGTGATGAGGTTGCCGGCGACGGTGCCTCGGTTGCGGATCTGCGGCGCGCCGACTTGTCGGCAAGCCAGCGCCAGCGGCAGCGCGCGCGACACGCACAGGGCCGACGCCACCACATCGTTGTGGGTGACCAACGGGCCGAGGTGAATCCGCCCGTCGTCATCCAGGCCAATGGTGTCCAAACCGGGCAGGCGCGAGATGTCTATCAGCGCGCACGGAGGGCGGAGTTTGCGGTCGAACTCGACGACGAGGTCAGTCCCCCCGGCGATGACGCGCGCCTGGTCTGGGTGTTCGGCGAGCAGCGCCAGCGCTCGGTCGAGCGAGTCGGGGATGAAGTAATCGCGCCACATGACATTTGGTTGTGTCTAGGGCGCAATCGTATCATCACCTATCAGTTCCAGCGCGGCGCGGCGAATTCACGCCCGTCGAACGAGTCGCGGGTGAACAGCGCGCCGCGGAAGACCGGCGTCGTGCTCAGCGCGTGGCGCACGATGAGCGCGCGCGGGTGCTTGCCGGTGAAGTTCTCGGCCAGTTCGGCGGCTTCGCGCACGCTGGACGAAGAGAGAAAGTGGATGTCGCGAGCCAGGCACTCGCGTTGGGGTCCGGCGACAATCAAGCGATGACGTTGCATAGCGTGGGCCAGCAAGTAGGCGCGCGCCTCGCCGGCTTGCAGACTGCGCCCTTGTAGTTGTCTGATCACCGACTCGGGCGATGGCGCATTCGTCAGCGCATCGTAAAAGGCGCGGGCGGATGCGCCGTCATCGTCGCGACGACCGATGGGCAAGATCAGCGATCCGCCGCGCATCAAGATCGGGTTGCGCCCTAGGCTGATGTGGATGGCCGCCAGGCCGGCGTCGAACAGGCTTCCGCTGGTGCGCCCGCTGCGGCTGGGCTCGGCCAGCACAACGTCGTAACTCGGCGCGCCCACATCGCACTCTTGCAGGGCGCGGGCTGCGTTGGCGAGGGCGTCGTCCACGTTGATCGGCGCGCCGGCGTAGATGGCCAGCGGATGGTTGTTCGCGTCCACCAGCGCCCCAATGGCGAACATCAAACCGGCGCGTCGGGCGCCTTCGCGCACGACGCGCTGGAAGAGCGGCAGGTCAAGCTCAGATGGCTCGATGCAGTCGTCATAGAAGCGCGTGGTGCGCAGCTCGCGCCGCGCAGGCGCCCCTGCCACGCCCAGGGTGATGGTTGTACAACTGCCGGCGCAGTAGGCGTCGTCGCCTAGTTGCATGGCGTAAATCGCAATCAGCAGGTCGGCCTCAGCCGCCCGATAGTTGATCGTGAGTGGCACGCCCTCGAAGTTGCCCATATTGTCCAGCTCGCGCACATCTTCGGGGTCGTGCTGAACGACGTGGATCCGGCTCGCGTAATCTCCCAGGCGGTCGAGCGTTGCGTGGACGCCATGCGGCGGTTCAGCATAGTTGGGCGTCTCGTCGTCCATTGCGGCGATCAGCAGCGTCACCCGCTGCGGAGCGATGCCAGCGCGCTCCAGGTGCGACAATACGCCGCGCAGGATTGCTAAGCGCGCCTCGTCCATGGGCGCGCGATCGCATACGATGACGACGTTCGTGTTCGCGCTGCACAGATCGGCCAATGGCAGCGAGTTGAGCGGGGTGGACAGTCGAATTTCGACCTCCGCATCTACGGCCGCCAGCGGCGGGGCAGCAACAGCATCGGTCTGTTCGATTTGCCACCCAGTTGGCAAACTGTAGGAACTAATAAAGAAGCGTCTGCCTTCCTCGTACACGTCTGCACCTTGACCTGGCCGGCGATTGTACCCAATCGGCCGGCAATTCGCGCCGATGGCCGACGACGATTCAACGATCGCCACGCGCATCGCGCATACGATGACGCCGTACGATATACCTCACTTGCATGAACGTTCGGTAAACGTTTTTTATTGCGCTGCTGCGCCATGCGCCGGCGCAGCTAATCAGCGTGCACCAAGCACAAGCAGCACGGCCTGCGCCAGCAGGATTTTGGCGAGCATACCGACTGGAAAGGCGATTGCGTAGCCGATGTTGGGAACGTCGTTGTTTTCTTGCTCGAGCGCGAAGCTCAACACAGCGGGTTGACCTTGTAGGCCGGATAGCACGCCTGAGGCCAAGCTGAATGGCATTTTGAAGACGAAGTAAGCGATCAGCAGCGTGAGCAGCGCCGTGCTGCAGGTGATTGCGAATGCAGCAAGGAGCACCGGCAGGGCGTTGCCTTGCCGCAGCGTGTCGGCGAAAGCGTAGCCGGCGCGCGTGCCGATGCCCGCCAGGAAGACCACCGTGCCTAACTGTCGCAGGGCCAGGTTGGCGCTGTAGGAAATGCTCCAGACGACTGGGCCGGTGCGCTGCAGCGCGCCCAGCACGAGCGCGACGATCAGTGGGCCGCCGGCGACGCCCAGCTTGAACGATCCACCGCCGGGCAGCGGGATCGGGAGCAGCCCGAGCAGCAGGCCGATCGTGATGCCCAAGCTGAAAGTGAGCATGTCAATCTCGCTGACCGAGCGGTAAGAGTCGCCGAAGTAGCGGCTGATCTCGTCCATGCGCTCGTGACAGGCGACCACCCGCACGCGGTCGCCCAGATGTAGCACGGTATCGGCTTGCGGTAGCAGGTCGAGGTCGCCGCGACGGATGCGGGTGACGATTGCGCCGAACTTTCGGCGCAGCGGCAAATCGCGCAACCGTCGCCCGACGACCGCGGGATTGGACACGAACACGCGCCGATAGTCGAACGCCGAGCGTTCCAGCTCTGGGTGGTCCGCGACCAGCTCACCCATGAAAGCGGCGATGCGCGCCGTCTGATCTGAGTCGCCGACCACCGTGACGAGGTCGCCAAGCTGGAACTGCGTATCCGCGCCGACCAGTTGCACTTGACCGTTGCGTTTGACGCGCCCGAAGACTACCTCCCAGCCGTGCTCGCGGTCGAGCTGAGCGACGGTTTTGCCGGTCGCATCCGGCCGCGTGATTCGGATGGCGCGGCCGCGCACCGATTCGGTCTGCACATGGTAAGTCCTCAAGCGACGCGCTTCCTCATCCGGCGCGACGTGGAACGCGCGCTTGCAAGCGAACAAGACGACGATCACGCCCAGCACACCCACCGGGTAGGCGACGGAATAGCCGACGATGGGCAGAGCGCTCGCCGATGGGTCTTGTGACGCACGCGCTGCGAGCGTCTCCAATATGCCGGCCAAGGCAGGGGTGTTGGTCATGCTGCCGCTGAATGCGCCTGCGCCGAGCGCGGCCGGCAGGCCGAGAACAGCGCTCATCACAATAGCGACCGTCGCGGCGACGGCGATCATGGAGGCGACGAAGAACATGATGCGCGCGCCGCGCCCCCGCAACGACTGGACGAAATCCGCGCCGCTGCTCAGGCCGATGGTGTAGACGAACAATAGCAAACCGAATTGATACACGATGTCGGGCAGTCGCATTTGTGGGTCAAGCGCGCCGAAGGCCAAGCCGACGAATAACACGGCGGCCGATCCCAGGCTGGCGCCTTTGAACCGGATGCGACCCAGCCCGTAGCCCAGCCCGATGACGAGGAACGACGTCAGGAGCGGGTTGGCGAGCAACAGTTGGAGCACGGGATGAGTATACGAGGGCGCGCCCTCACCGCCGGCATCCGGCGGCGTTGTTGCTGATGCGGCAGGGCAGATCCACGGCGCCGGCGAAGTAGCCCCTCACCAGCCCGCTGATATCTTCCGAGGTGTAGCGAGCCAGCGCGTCGAAGAAAGCGTCCTGATCGGCGATCTGATAGGCCTGTGACCGGTAGTAGTCCTTCAGCGCGGCGTCGAGCGTCGCTGTGCCCACCTGTTTGCGGATGTCGTTGAGGAACATCAGCCCGCGCCGGTAGACCGCGTTGATGTAGGCGCGCGAATCGGGATAGGCGCTTAGGGGCAGGTCAATCGCGCCGGTCAGCCGGCCGCGCTCCTTACCTAGGATGAAGTGGCTATACCACCAATCGGCGTCGGCGTCGTGGTACTCCTGGTAGAAGCGCAGCTCGCCGTAGCGGGCGAAGGCCTCGTCCAGCCAGGGCGAACGGATCTGGTCGTTGCCGACGACATTGAACCACCACTGGTGCGCCACCTCATGCACCGTTGTCGCGATCAGGTCATGACGTGCGCCGCGGCCGGGATAGCCGGCGTAGATAGCCGCGCCGATGCCGACCATGCCGCTGTATTCCTGGCCTTGTTGCCGGCCGGTCTCCACGATGCGCAGCGTTCGGTAGGGATACGGCCCATACAGCCGCGTGAACAGCCGCACGGCGCGCGCGGCAGTGTTCAGCACCGCTGCGCTCGTGTGGCGATGTTCGGGATAGACGTAGTGAATGAACGTGACGCCGTTGTCTTCCAGCGTGTCAACTTCATACACGTCGCTGGCGGCGAAGGCGAACACGCGCGCCTTCGGCAGCGAATAGCGCCACAGGCGACCCTCGCGCGTCTCATCGCCGCCCCCGGCGACGGTCACGCCTTCCGGCGCGAGGATGCTCACCTCGTAGTCGGCCAGCTCCGACGTGTAGGGGTCGCCGATCGGCGCATAGGCCGGCGTGTCCCATTGGCCATCGCGGAATGGCGCGAGCATGACGTACCAGTGACCGCACGTCAGGCTGTGGGGCCCGCGCGAAGTGTCGTCGCCGCCGATGCCGATGATCACTTCCTGCAGCGGCACCTTGAAGGTGAAGTCGAAGGTCATGGCGATGGCCTTATCGGGCGACAGCGGCGCCGGCAGTTGCACGGTCAGCACGGCGTCGGTCAGGTCGAAGGGCAGCGGCTCGGCCTG
Source organism: uncultured Anaerolineae bacterium (assembly GCA_938034415.1). GTDB lineage: Bacteria > Chloroflexota > Anaerolineae > J036 > Brachytrichaceae > JAAFGM01. Next base: position 46,510 of record CALHLE010000024.1, on the reverse strand, counting down.
GCCGAAGATGCGCACGTCGCGGAACTCGACCGCGCCGGCGCGGCGCGCCGGCGGCACATTGAACTTCACCTCACTGATGGCCTGGCCGGTGGGGTTGACGAACTCGATGCGTTGCTGAGCGTGCACGTTGCCGCCGGCGTAATCCAACGTGACGTTGAGCACGTAGAGCGGGCGTTCAGGCGGATCGTCCAGTGTAGGGAGCGCGCCGCTGATTAAGCGGCCCGCGATGTCGCCGCCGCGCACGACGGCCGTCGGGATCAGGATCGGTTCACCCGATGCGCCGGTGCGCGTGCATCCAGCCAGCACGAACGCGACGATCAAGCAACATACAGCAGCGCGTCGCATGTCGCGCAAATAAGAAACCAGGTTCTTCTGAGAAACCTGGTTTCTACTTTCTCGCATTTCTCGCAAGCTCATCGCTTGCCGTCGCTGCTCACTTCTTCATCGGCGTCGAGCGCGATAGTCGGCATTGCCTGCGCTGCGGCATTGGGCAGCGTCAAACTGGCCAACACCCACCCGCGCTTGTTTTGCTGCCTGACCTGGAACCACTTGCCGTCTTTGCTCTTTCCCAGCACGGGCAGGATTGCACCGCGCTTGGCGTTGCCGATGATCTTGGCCTTCTGGTTCGGCTCGGCACGGATGTTCAGGCTGCTGCGCGCGTTAACGGCAAGCGCAGGCTGCGCGCCCGTAGGCGCTTTCACCGGCGTGAGCGCCGGCTGCGGCTTTGCTTGCGCTTGGTCTGCAGCAGTCGCTCTAATGCTGGCTACGTTGTCCGGTGGGGGGACGACGCCCGGCCCGGTCTCGATGAATCCTTGGCCGAGGCAGATGCCCTTCGCGCCCCGCGCCGGCAGGATCTCAAAGCAGCTATCGTCGGCGTGGACGTCGTTGTGCTCGACCGGAAACTCCGCCGAACTCCAAATCAGCACGTTCACCACGCTGTTCATCGCCACGCCATCCACCGAGAGCTGTTCCCAGCGGTCGTAGGGCTGCGCCCAATCGGAGCAGACCAGGTTCGGGTCGCTCATGTCGCGCGGGCCGCCGTCTTGGTCAATGCATACGCGCACCTTGAGGTTGCCGTCCTGAATGGACTTCGGCGGGATCTCCGATTGCTCGCTCAGGTGGCTCGACCAAAGCTGCAGCCACGAGGTAAAGCGGATGGGCGCCCCGATCGGCAGGTTCATGACGTATTGCATGATGCCGGCCTTCTTGTTCAGAGAGAAGAAGTTGAACCAGCGGTTCGAGCCCCCGCCGCTGTGCACCCGATAGGGATACTCATGCTGGAAGACCGGCCGGAACTCCGGCGTGCGGAAGTAAGGATCGCGTGGATCAACGCCTGCGGGCGGCTCTTCCCAGAAGGGCAGCCATCCCCAGGCCACGTTGATCTCGCCGCGGCCGGCGAAATAGACCCCCGGGTGCTCGTGCCCCGGATTGATGAGCAGGTTGTAACCGGGCCGGTATAGCGCGCCCGTCTGAGCGACAGCCGCGCGCAGGCTGACCATGCCGGCGGATTGTGGCGAGGCTGTGAGGGCTAAGGCGCCCACTACGATGGCGATAAACGTATTGCGCGCTCGATTTGCGAAGGCCATATCGTTCTGGCTCCGTCTCGTGCTGATGAGTCGGCTGCGGCACAGGCCCAGCCAAGGGCTGATATAAGCAGAGGCTTCGGGTATGTTCGCGTCGCGTTATACCACATGCGCATGGCGCACGAGATGCTGGTATGACGGTTGAAACGAGGTTCCATAGCGAGGTTCATTTCCGCTCGCGTATGATTGTCCTGTGACCACTATTGCGCAGTCCACTATCGAAGATCGTCAAACGCTCGTCCCAATAGATTCCTATCGTAATGTCCTGGCCTTCACCGGCGACATCGCGGCATTCATGGTCGGCACCTACTTTATCCCGGCGACGACCGTGCTGGTCGGTCTGGCGTCGCAGCTCACCAATGACAAGACGCTCATCGGCGTGGTGGGCATGACGTGGTCGGTGACGTGGTTTCTGCCGCAGCTTGTCGCGGCGCACATCGTGCGGGGCAAACGCTGGCAGAAGCCGTACCTGATAATTCCCAGCCTGATCGGCCGCAATGCGCTGCTATTGATTGCGCTCTGGTTGCTCATCACCCAGGCGCAGGCGCCGATCCTGACCGTATGGGTGTTGGTCGGGTGTCTGACCCTCTTCAACGTGTGCGACGCGTTAGCCGGCGTGGCCTGGTTCGACATGATGAGCCGGGCGCTCTCGCCGCGCATGCGCGCGCGCAGCGTCTCGGTCGGCCAGTTCATAGGCGGACTCTTCGGCATTGGCGCCGGCTTGATCGTGGAGCGTGTGTTGCAGCCGGACGGATTGCCCTTCCCGCAAAACTATGCGTTCATCTTTGGCTGCACCTGGCTCTGCATGGCGATCTCGCTGGCCATCATCAGCCTGCTGCGAGAGAACCCGATGGCCGAAACAGAGCACGCCCACACGCAAAACTCGAATTTCATCGCCAGCTTGAAAGAAGCGACGCGCACCGATCCCGTCTTCCGGCGCATCATGATCGTGCGCCTCCTTACCGGCATCGAGTTGATGGCTGCCTCGTTCTACCTGGTCTTCGCCAAGGATCAACTCGGCCTCGATGATTCGGCCACCGGCATCTTCAACATTGCGTTGATCATCGGCGGCATCGGCGGCATCGCGTTGTTCGGCTGGCTGGCCGACCGATTCACGGCGCTGAGCGTGGTGCGCGCGGCATCGCTCATGCAGCTTGCCGCGCCGCTGCTTGCGTTGATCTACGCACTGGCCACTTTGCCGCGCGGCGCGCCGGCGCGCGACCTGGCGATCGCCGGTTTCATCGCGATCTTCGCGCTGCGCGGGGCGATCGAACATTCGCTGGTGCTCGGCGCGCTCGGCTACCTCTTGGACAGCGCGCCGGAACGACACCGCGCCATGTACGTCGGCGCCATCAACACGCTTGGCGGCGTGGTCGCCTTGTCGCCAGTCGTCGGCGGCATGTGGATAGATGCGCTCGCGGCGCGTGGCCAAGCCCTGGTCGGCTATGCAGTGATGTTCGGCTTTGTCAGCCTGCTGGCGGCTTGCGGCGCGTGGTTGAGCTTCCGGCTGCCGCCGCTAAAGAAAGGCTAAGGTTGGGATAAATAAGCTTGCAGTAGCAGGTTGCAAGTTGGAGATGATGCCCGTTCGAGCGTGATGATTTCGCGGCGATGGACGACTATTGAGCAGACGACGCAGGAACGAGTAACGCACATACAGGTGAAAAGCCCATCTCCGCGAGGGGATTCTATGGCAATCAGTCAACCGTATCAAAGATATAATCGCCCTTACTGCGATGGCCAATCCGATCGCCGCACAGTCGCCGAAGACCCTCGACATCGTTATCCCCGTCTATAACGAAGAGCGTGATCTTGAGCCTAGCGTCACTAAGCTGCGCGATTTTCTAAAGGCCCATTGCCCGTACAAGTGGCGCATTGTGGTCGCCAATAACGCCTCGACGGACCGCACGCTGGAGATCGCCAAGCAGCTGGCGCACAAGTACCCCGGCGAGGTGACCTACATCCATCTCGACCAAAAAGGGCGCGGCCGAGCGCTCAAAAAGTCGTGGCTGGCGTCGGATGCGGACGTGGTGTGCTACATGGACGTGGATTTGTCCACTAATTTGAAACACTTGATGCCGATGGTGGATCCGCTCTTTGCCGGCGAATATCATGTTGCGACCGGCTCGCGGCTCATGCCCGGCGCTCGCGTCACCCGCCAACTCAAGCGCGAGGTGATTTCGCGGGCTTATAACCTGATCGTCAAGCTCATGTTTCCCCGCCGGCGCTTCTCCGACGCGCAATGCGGCTTCAAAGCCCTTTCTCGCCAGGCCGTGAAAGACCTCGTCCCGCACATCCAGGACGACCACTGGTTCTTCGATTCCGAGCTGCTCATCCGCGCCGAGCAACAAGGCTATAAAATTTGGGAGGTGCCCGTGGAGTGGATCGAAGACCTCGATTCTCGGGTGAAGATCATTCCCACTGCGATTGAAGACCTGAAGGGTCTGTGGCGCGTCCGAACGTCCAAGTTTCGGGAGTAGGCTGCGGTCGGCCAGCGGAGAGACACATGCAGAATCATCATCATCGAAGAGTTGTCGTGACCGGCATCGGTGCCATTACGCCGCTCGGATTAGACATGGAATGCACCTGGGAGGCGTTGATCAACGGCCGGTCGGGTGTTGGGCCGATCACTCGCTTTGACCCCAACCTGCTGCCTGTGCATGTCGCGTGCGAAGTCAAAAATTTTGACCCGGCCAATTTCATTGACCCGCGCGAGGTGCGCCGCACCGACCTGTTCGAGCAGTACGCCCTCGCTGCCGCGCGACAAGCCGTCCGTCAGGCAAACTTCACCATCACGCCTGACATCGCCGATGATGTCGGCGTAGTCGTCGGATCGTCGGTGGGCGGCTTTAACACTATGCTGGCCCAGCACGATGTGTTGCGCGAGCAGGGGCCGCGCCGGATCAATCCTTTTGCCATCCCGATGATCATGAGCAACGGTGCATCGGGCATGATTGCCATTGATCTGGGCGCACGTGGCCCGTCGTATTCGCCCGCCTCAGCCTGCGCCACCAGCAACGATAGCCTGGGCCAGGCGTTCGAGATCATCCGGCGCGGGGCGGCGATCGCCATGATCGCCGGCGGAGCCGATGCTACAGTCAGCGCGCTGGGCATGGCCGGCTTCGACCGGCTGGGCGCGCTCAGCCACAATAACGAGCTGCCGTCCACCTCGCCTAAGCCCTTCGATAAGCATCGTGATGGGGTGGTGATGGGCGAGGGAGCATGCGTCATGGTGTTGGAGGAGTTGGAATTCGCCCTCCGGCGCGGCGCGAACATCCTGGCGGAGATCGCCGGCTTCGGCCAGACCACCGACGCCTTCCACGTCATCGCGCCTGCCGAAGGCGGCGCCGGCGCGGCCAAAGCCATTCGCCGCGCCATGGAGTGCGCCAACGTTCGCCCAGAGGACATTGACTACATCAATGCCCACGGCACGGCGACGCCGCTGAACGACATCGCAGAAACGCAGGCCGTAAAGACCGCGCTCGGCGACTACGCCTACAAAGTGCCTATAAGCAGCACGAAGAGCATGACCGGCCACATGATGGGCGCAACCGGCGCACTAGAGGCCGCGGTGTGCATCTACGCCATCCAACGCGGCATCATCCCGCCCACGCGCAACCTCGTCGAACCCGACCCGCAGTGCGACCTGGACTACGTGCCGGGCGAGGCGCGCAAGCACCGCGTGAACGTGGCGATGAACAACTCGTTCGGTTTCGGCGGGCACAACAGCGTGCTGATCTTCAAGCGGTATGACGGTTGAACTGCCGGCCTTCAACGACCCGACGCTCCTCGAACGCGCGCTCACCCACACGTCCTACGTCAACGAGCATCCCGAAGAACAAGCTGCCGATAACGAGCGCCTGGAGTTCCTCGGCGATGCGGTGTTGGATTTCATTGCTGGGGCGTGGCTGTTCGAGCAGTTCCCGGAGTACGACGAAGGTCGGCTAACCAGCGTCCGCGCCGCGCTGGTGCGCGTGAGCACGCTGGCGAAGTTTGCCCGTCAGGTGGGGTTGCCGGAACGGCTGCGGCTGGGCAGAGGCGAGATTGACACCGGCGGCCGCGAACGCGCCAACATCCTCGGCGACGCCTTTGAAGCGCTACTCGGCGCGCTCTACCTTGATCAGGGCATCGAAGCGGTGCGCGACTTCGTCGTGCCCCTGCTTGCCCAGGCCACACCGGAGATCGTGCAGGCCAAGCTCGACCGCGACGCCAAGAGCCACCTGCAGGAGTGGAGCCAGGGCGTGCTGGGCATCACGCCGCGCTACAGGCTCGTGGCCACCGAGGGGCCGGATCACGCGAAGGTGTTCACCGTCGAAGTGCGGCTGGGCGACCGCGTGGCCGGCGTCGGGCGCGGCTCCAGCAAACAGATGGCCGAGCAACTCGCCGCGCGCGACGCGCTGGAGCGGGCGAGCGAGCTGGCGCCGCGCGCAGCGAGCCATCAAGACGAAAAGAGGGACGACGCCCCGCCACCCCTCGTGGCTACGCCTACAGTTTGACCGTGATCCATCTGCGCCTGGGCGCAAGAACAGCAGCATTCTGTGAAGAAACGATGACCGCACTATATCCGGATACGCATCCAAAAATGGAAGCCCTGCAAGTTGAATTATGGCGGCAGGCAAGCCCCACTCGCAAAATGCAAATGCTGGCGCAGTTGAATGCCTCTGCCCGCCTGCTGGCGCTCACGGGCCTACGCGCCCGGTATCCGCAAGCAACCGAAGCCGAATTACGCCGCAGGCTGGCCGGTCTGCTCTTAGGAGAAGAATTGGCGCGCAAGGCATACGGAGATTTACCGGATGCAGAATGAGCCGCTCGAAGTCACGCTCAAAGTGACGCGCGTTTTTGAAAGTCTCGGCGTCTCTTATCTCATCGGCGGCTCGCTGGCATCCACGCTCTACGGGATGGTGCGCACTACGCAGGACGCGGATATTGTGGCTGATTGGAATGGTATCGCCTGGGCGGCGAAGTGTCCGAACGGCAGTGGCGCGATGTCCTCGGCGTCATGAAAACTCGCGCCGGAGCACTCGACCTAAAGCACTTGCGTGACTGGGCAAACAAACTCAACGTAGGTGGCTTGCTGGAACGCGCCTTAAGGGAGTCAGCGTAAGGCCGGTGCAATTCCACACCGGCTTCGGCGATCCCGACCTGGACCTGCGGACGGCCAACCCGCTGCACCTACGCCCGATCTTCGAGGACGCCACGCTGCGTCGCGCACCGATCGTGCTGCTGCATGCGGGCTATCCCTTCACGCGCGAAGGGGGATACCTAGCCGCTGTCTACCCGAATGCTTATCTCGACCTAGGCCTGGCTTTGCCCTACCTGAGCCGCGCCGGGATGCGCTTCGCCGCGCGCGCGGCGTTGGAGCTAGCGCCGATCAGCAAGATCATGTTCTCCACCGACGCCCACCTCATCCCAGAGACGTTCTACCTCGGCGCGCGCTGCGGACGCGAGGTCATCGCCGAAGTGCTTTCGGAAGCCATCGCCGATGGCGACTTGTCACCGGCGGAGGCCGACGCGGCTGCCTTGGACATCCTCCATCGCAACGCGGCGCGGCTGTACTTTGGCCAAGGGCACATCGGGCCGGCGTAGGCGGAGTCGCCCCTGAACGATGCGCGAAGCGCTTTATCAAGGCTTCAACGCCTCGCGCAGCAACCGGTTGATCACCTGGGCGTTGCCTTTGCCTTTGGTCGCCTTCATCACCTGACCGACGAGGAAGCCGAACACCTTCTCCTGGCCACTGCGGTATTGCTGTACTTGGCTGGGATGCGCCGCAATCACCTCGGCGACGACCTGGCGAAGCGCATCCACGTCGCTCACCTGCGCCAGCCCTTTGGCTTCGACGATGGCCCTGGGAGCCGCGCCGGTGGCAAACATCTCCTCGAACACCTGGCGCGCCGTGTTGAGATTGATGACTTGCTGCTCGACCAGCCCGATCAACTCGGCCAGTTGTTGCGGCTGCGGCTTAATGCTGGCGATCTCGGCGTTGGGGATGGCGTTGGCCTTCATCAGGCGGAAGACTTCGGTCTGAATCCAGTTGGCAGCCGCCTTAGCACGGGCGCGCAAGTCTCCGGCAGGGGCAGCCGCAATGACCTGCTCGAACCAATCGGCGATGGCGCGGTCACTCGTCAACTGCACAGCGTCGTAGGCGCTCAGCCCAAAGTCGCGGCGATAACGGTCTTGACGCGCCAGCGCCAGCTCCGGCACGCGCCGACGCACGTCCTCCAGCCAGGCGTCATCTATCTCCAGCGGCGGCAAGTCCGGTTCGGGGAAGTAGCGGTAATCGTGCGCGCTCTCCTTCTCGCGCTGCACCACCGTCACGCCACGGCTCTCGTCCCAGCCCATCGTCACCTGCTGCACGGCCTCACCGCGCTCGAGCAGGGCCGTTTGCCGGCGGATCTCGTAGGCGATGGCGTCGCGCACGGCGCGCAGCGAGTTCAGGTTCTTGATCTCGACCTTTACCCCGAAACCCGCGCTGCCCTTGGGCCGCAGGCTCATGTTCGGTTCGCAGCGCATGGCGCCCTTTTCCATGTCGCCCGTGCTCACCCCCAGGTAACGCACGAGCTGCTGCAATGCGCTGAGGTAGGCGTAGGCTTCATCGGCGCTGCGGATGTCCGGCTCGGTCACGATCTCCAGCAACGGCACGCCGCTGCGGTTGTAGTCCACATACGACTTATCACCCACATGGGTGAGTTTGCCGGTGTCCTCTTCCAGGTGCGCGCGCCGGATGCGAATGCGCCGGCGGACGCTCTCTTCGCTCCAATTGCCTGTGCTCAGGTCGCGCACGTCCACGTCCAGCCAGCCGTCGTAGGCCAGCGGACGCTGGTATTGCGAGATTTGATAGCCCTTGGGCAGGTCAGGGTACCAATACGACTTGCGCTCCCAGAAGGTGTGTCGGGCGATCTGGCAGTTCAGCGCGAGGCCCACCATCATGGCGAACTCGACAGCGCGCCGGTTAATGACCGGCAGCGCCCCCGGCATGCCCAGGCACACTGGGCACACATTCACGTTCGGCTCCGCGCCGAAGAAGCGCGCGCTACACGCGCAGAACATCTTGCTGTGAGTATCCAGCTCGACATGGGTCTCCATGCCGATGACGACTTCGTATTCCATGTCAACCTACAGTCAGCAGTTTGGCTTGATGTGCGCCGATTCGGGAGCGACTGGGCCGTTCGCGCGTGGTCAGCCGAGCTTCAAATCCGGCGCTACGTCCATCGCCAAGTCGTCGCGAACGCCGCGCATAAAGGCGTAGTAACCGGCTGCGCCGATCATCGCCGCGTTGTCGGTGCACAGCGCCGGCGGCGGGAACGAGACTGCCGCGCCGAAGCGCGCCGTCATCTTCTCGCGCAGCAGCCGGTTGGCCGAGACGCCGCCGCCGACCAGCACCGTCTTTACGCCGAAGGCTTCCACTGCCCGCGCCGTTTTCTCCACCAGCCAGTCGGTCACGGCGTCCTGGAAGGAAGCGGCGATGTCGCCGACCGGCGGGCGAGACGCGAGGCCGCCGTCTGCGTTGATCCAGTCCTGCACGAGCCGCAGGGCGTGCGTCTTAGCCCCGCTGAACGAAAACATGTATTCGTCGCTGGTTGCGCGAACCGTCTTCGCCCCCAGCGACACGCGCGGGCGCGAGAACTTGAAGCGTTGTGGATCGCCGGACTCAGCCGCCTTCTGGATCGCTGGCCCGCCGGGGTAGCCCAGGTTGAGCAAGCGCGCCACTTTATCGAACGCTTCGCCCACGGCATCATCCACGGTATGGCCGAGGAGCTGATATTGCCCATGACCGCGCATCAGCACCAGCTCGGTGTGTCCGCCGGAGACGATGAGCGCCACCAGCGGGAAGGGCGATGCCGAATGCAACCGCTGGCGCGCAAGCGATGCAGGCTCAGCGCCGCTATCTGCCTCCAGCCAGTGCGAGTAGATGTGCCCTTCGAGATGATTCACGCCGATCAACGGCAAGTCGCGCGCCAGGCAGATGCCCTTGGCCGCGTTGACGCCCACCACGAGCGAGCCAGGCAACCCCGGCCCTTTTGTCACCGCGACCGCGCTCAGCGAATCCCAAGACGCTTGCGCTTCGGCCATCGCTGCCTGAATCACCGGCCCGATCGCTTCGACGTGCGCCCGCGAAGCCATCTCTGGAAACACGCCGCCGTAGCGTTGATGCAGGTCGGTCTGTGAGGCGATGATGTTGGAGCGGATGTAACGGCCGTCGTCAATCACGGCGGCTGCAGTCTCGTCGCACGAGGTCTCGATGGCCAGGATGCGCGTCGGCATGGCGCGTGATTATAGGACGTGCGCCCGCGTCGGCGCGGGTTAACCGATCGTCCAGCCGCCGCCGGTGATTCCTGCGTCGGGGCGCGACTTCACGCCTCCAGGTTCAACCACTTTACTTCGTCGGGGGTGAGCGTCACATCCAGCGCCGGCAGCGATGTGCGCAGCTCGTAGAGCGTGCGCGGGCCGATCAACGGGAAGGTGGGGAAGGGCTGATGCAGCACGTAGGCCAGCGCGATGTTGATCGGCAACACCCCGTATTTCTTCGCCAATTCGCGCGCTCGGCGTAGCCGCTCGAAGTTGTCGTCGCTGAACCAGCAGCGCACCCGCTCCGGATCGGCCTTGAAGTCTGGCGTGGTGTCATCTAGGAAGAAGCCGCGCGCCTGCGACGACCACGGCAGCAACGGCATCTGCGCGCGCGTCAGCCAGGCGCGGAACTCCGGCGTGCTCGCGCTCAGGCAGCCTTCCCATGGCGGCTCGACCATGCGCGCCAGGCTAAAGTTGTTGCTGATCGCGCTAAAGCCCTGCAAGCCATGTGCGGCGGCGTAGGCGTTTGCCGCCTCGATGCGCTCGATCGTCCAGTTCGACCCGCCGAAAGCGCGCATGCGGCCGGCGCGATAGTGCTCGTTCAGCGCCTCGACGAATTCACCCACCGGCACCTGCGGGTTGTCGCGGTGCAGCATGTAAATGTCCACATAGTCGGTTTGCAGGCGCTCCAAGCTGATGGCGAACTGGCGGTTCATATCCTCCGGCGTGCAGAACGGCGTGTGCGCGCCTTTGTCGAGGATGACCACTTCCTCGCGGATGCCCCGATTGCGGATCCACTGGCCGAGCAACGCCTCGTGCTTGCCGTTGCCGTAGACGAAGGCGGTGTCGAAGGCGTTGCCGCCGTGCTCGAAGAACGCATCGAGCATGACCGAGGCGTAGGCGATGTTCTCCTGGTTGTCCACGCCCAACACCAGCCGCGAGATCGGCTTGTCCACGCCGGCGATCCGGCCATATGACATGCGGTGATTGCTGCGCCGGGCGAGCGGCCGGCGGCTGACCGTCAGCTTCATCTCCGGCGCGTCCGGCTGCTCTTGGTCGTAGGTCAGGCCGATAGCCTGTCGCCAGCGGTCAAGCGTGTGCATGTTGCCTAGCGAGTCATCCCAGCTCATCGCCGGCGAGGGCGCCTGGCGACGCTCGATGTTGCGCGCGACGGTATCGGCCTCAATGGCATAGAGCCATTCGTCGCACTCGACTTCGACGATGCGCTTCGGCTCGCCGCGACGCTGCACGATGATATCGGTCACGCCGCCGTGGGGCGCCGGCACCCATGGCGAGGTGAGCAGGATGTCGCCTTCGGCGCCGAAGATGTGGACAACGTTGCGCATGTTCAGCATCACGCCGGTCGCAATTTGCGCGACGATGCCGCCCTCGAATTCGAGCGTGCCGACGGCGTACTCATCTACGCCGGTGGTTAGGTTTAGTTTGCCTGCGCCGAACACCTTGACCGGGTTAGCGAAGTCGCGCCCGAGCGCCGCGCCGGCAATCAGGCGCGCCATCGAGACCGGATAGCAGCCGACGTCGAGGATAGCGCCGCCGCCCAGCGCGTTGTTGAGCAGGCGATGCTCTAGGCCGACGCGCGCGTGGAAGCCGAACGCGGCTTGAATCATCCGCACATCGCCGATGACGCCCTGTCGGATCAACTCGATCAGCCTAGCGGTTTGCGGATGGCAGCGATACATGAACGCCTCCATCAGGAAGACGTCGTGTTCGCGGGCCGCCTCGATCACGGCTTGCGCCTGCGGATAGTTCAACGCGAGCGGCTTCTCGCACAGGATGTGCTTGCCGGCCTCGGCAGCTTTGATGGCCCATTCGGCGTGCAGCGGGTGCGGTGTGGCGATATACACGGCGTCTACGTCCGGGTCGGCCAGCAGCGCTTCGTAGCCGGCGTAGCGCTTGGGGATGTCGAACTCGTCGCCGAATTGATCGGCGGATGACTGCGACCGGCTGGCGACAGCGACCAAGCTGCCTGTGGATGAGCGCCGCACGCCGGCGGCGAACGTTCTGGCAATGTGGCCGGTGGAGAGAATACCCCAGCGGAGTTTCATAGGTTTTGAGCTGCGAGTTTTTGCTACTGATACTCCCTCTTCACTACACCGATGAAAGGCAGGTTGCGGAAGTATTCGTCCAGGTCGAGGCCGTAGCCGAACACGAATTCATCGGGGATCTCGAAGCCGAGGTAGCTGATCGGCACGTAGACCTCGCGGCGGGCCGGCTTGTCGAGCAGCGCGCACACGCGCAGGCTGGCCGGCTCGCGCGTCTGCAACAGGCGCAGCACGTGGTCAATCGTGTGGCCGCTGTCAATGATGTCTTCGACGAGCAACACATGGCGTCCGCGCACGTCGGTGTTCAGGTCGAGCGTGATGCGCGGCTGTCCGCGCGTGGCCCGCGCGCCGATACCGTAGGACGATACGGCCATGAAGTCCACGTGGTGCGGCGCGCTGATGTGCTTCATCAGGTCGGCGAGGAACATCACGCCGCCGCGCAGGATGCACACCAGCAGCGGCGTCTTGTCGGCATAGTCGGACGAGATTTGCGCGCCCAGTTCGGCGACGCGCCGGTTGAGCTGTTCCTCCGTAATCAGCACGCGGTCGAGCAGTGCGGAATAGCCGCCGCGCGCAATCGCATCTTCCAGGCGGGAGAGGTTGGCCATAGGCTGCTACGCAGCGGAATTGTAGCCGCGCTTGCCGAAGGAGAAAGTGCGCGTCGCCATCCGTTGCGCGGCGCGATGACGGGCAAGACTCACTGCGCCGTAGCGCCGGCCCGCTCGCTTTCAAGCGCTGCCAGGAACTTCTCTGCTTCCATCGCAGCCATGCAGCCAAAGCCGGCGCTGGTGATCGCCTGCTTGAACCAGTTGTCGTGCACCTCGCCGGCCGCAAATACGCCGTGCACGCTGGTATGCAGGCGTTTGTCCACAATTAAATAGCCGTCGTCGTCCATCGCCAACTGGCCTTTGAACATCTGCGTGTTTGGCTCGTGGCCGATGAAAACGAAGAAGCCATCCACCGGCTCCGTCCACGTCTCGTTGGTCTTGGTGCTCCTCAGCACTGCCGCGCTCACTTTGCCGTTGCCGATGATGCGCTCCACGACGGCGCTCTTGATGAACTCGATCTTAGGGTTCTGCATGGCGCGCTGTTGCAGCACGGCGCCGGCGCGAAACTCGTCGCGGCGATGCACAATGCGCACGCGCCTGCCGAACTTGGTCAGGAACAGGCCTTCCTGGAAGGCACTGTCGCCGCCACCGACCACCATGATCTCTTTATCGCGGAAGAAGAAACCATCGCATGTGGCGCAGTAGCTCACGCCGCGTCCGATGAACTCTTCCTCGCCGGGGATGCCCAGCTTGCGCGGCGTGGCGCCGGTAGCCACAATGACGGCCTCGACTTCGTATTCACGGCTGGATGACCACAGCTTGAACGGCCGCCGCGAGAAGTCCACCTTTTCGATGGTCTCCTCGACCATGCGCGCGCCGAATTTCTCGGCCTGCTGGCGCATCAGCGCGGTCAGTTCCGGCCCTTGCAAGCCGTCGGGAAAGCCCGGAAAGTTCTCCACTTCGGTCGTCGTCGCGATCTGACCGCCAAACGCTGGGCCGACGAACACCAGCGGCTCGAGGAATGCGCGGCCGGCATAGAGCGCTGCCGTCAACCCAGCCGGCCCGGCGCCGATGATTGCTAACTTATCTGCCATCCCAATGCTCCCTAGAATTACATGTCGAAGCAATTGCAAGCCCACCGGCTCGCGAATCACTTGCTGTTTCCATTCTACCGAAGCAGACGTTCGCCGGTTGACCCCGCGCCATGCACAAAGCAAAAGCCCCCGCAGCATTGCGGGGGCTTTCGAGCATCGAAATATCACATCACTCGGCGGCCAGGCCCTTGCGCATGGCCGGAGCCGCCGCTGCCTTGTCCGGCGTACGGCTGGGCGCAAAGGTGCGCGCCAACGCGGCGAGCGCGCGCCGCAGCGCGCCTGGATTCTGCGCCGCGATCCGCGCGAACCGGCGCTGTTCCTCGGCCTCCCTCAACATCTCTTCGTAACGCAGCTTTGCGTATGTAGCGTCTATATAGGTAAACATCTCCTTACCTCCTATGTTCGATTTCAGGCGGGCACGTATCGCCCGCGATGCTGTTATAGGCGATTGCGCGCACGAAAAGTTGACATTTCCTGCCGGCGCCCTTGCCAGCGACGGCGACAAGTTTTGGCAAGTCGGCTCAACCTGCGCCGATCAAGTCCGGCGCGCTAATCGAAGCGCTTGTTCATAGGCCCTTCATTTGCCGTCAATAGAATGCCAGTGACGTCCTGTTTACAATGTCAAGCATGACGGAAACGCCGTCTACTGCTTCGTTCACCGTGTTCGGTGAATACTTGCGCTACTTGCGCCGCCGCGCCCGGTTGACCCAGCGCGAGCTGGGCGCCGCCGTCGGCTACTCCGAGGCGCACATCGCGCGACTGGAGGGCGGCCAACGCATACCCGATCCGGCGGTGGTCCGCGCCCAGTTCATCGAGGCGCTGGGATTGAAGGATGACCCAGAAGCGGCGCATCAGTTGATCCGGCTGGCCGAGTTGGCACGCGAGATGCGCCAGACGCCCAAAGCGGGCGCGCCGAGCGTTGGACAGGGGCCGCCCACCAACCTGCGCACGCAGTTGACCAGCTTCGTCGGTCGCGCCGAGGAGATCGCCGAGGTCAAGCAGTTGCTCGGCGAGACGCGCCTGTTGACGTTGACCGGGCCGGGCGGCGTGGGCAAAACGCGCCTCGCCGTACAAGTCGCTTCCGAGGTGCTGCCGCTATATCCCGACGGCGTATGGATTGTGCCCCTGGCATCGGTCCAGGATGGCGCGCGCGTAGCGCACGCCGTGGCGTCAGCAATGGGAATGCCGGCGCAAGACACAATCACCGTTGAAGCGCTGCGCGACCGGCTTCTGGAAGGGCGCGCGCTGATCGTGCTGGACACATGCGAGCACCTGATCAGCGCGTGCGCGACGCTGGCCGTGCGCTTGGTGCAAATGTGCCCTAACCTGACCGTGCTCGCCACCAGCCGCGAGCCGCTGAGCGTGCCGGGCGAGGTCACCTGGCAGGTGCCGCCCATGCGCTGCGAAGAGGCGATGCAATTGTTCCTCGAGCGGGCTAAGGCAGTCCGCCCGGAATTCACGCTGGATGCAAACGGCGAAGCCTTGCTCGTGCAGGTATGCCAGCAGCTCGACGGTCTGCCGCTGGCCATCGAGTTGGCGGCGGCGCGGCTGCGCGTGCTCTCGCTGGAGCAGATTGCGGCGCGGCTGGATGACCGCTTTGGCTTGCTCACCGGCGGCAACCGGCTCGCGCCGCCCAAGCAGCAAACGCTGCGCACGATGATGGATTGGAGCTACGACCTGCTCTCCGAGGCCGAACGCGCGCTGCTGCGCCGGCTCGCTATCTTCCCGGCCGACTGGACGCTGGAGCTGGCCGAGGCGGTGTGCGCCTGGGAGCCGGAGGACGACGCGGCGACGCCGGTCGTCTTGCGCAGGGAAGACGTGCTCGACCTGCTCACGCAACTGGTGAACAAGTCGCTGGTGACTGTGGACGAGCGCAGCGGACAGCCGCGCTACAACCTATCCAACACCATCCGACAGTATGCGCACGAAAAGCTGGTCGAGGCCGGCGAGTTCGACGCTGTGTATCGGCGCTATCTGGCGTATCTGCCGTTTACGGCGCCGCGTAAGGCGCGCGCACATGCAGCGCCCAGGCGCGCCCGCAAGGAGCGGCCATCGCAGTCCCCTGAATTACACGCCACTTAGCCGTTTCTCCATCACCAAGCCGTCCTCGCCGTCGTGGTAATACCGACGATAGGTGTTCACCCAAGCATAGCCGCAGCGTTCGTATAGCAAAATCGCGCGCGCGTTGCTGCGCCGCACAGTCAGCCTAATGCGCGATGCGCCGAGCGCCCGCTCTGCGGCCAGCAAGAGCGCCGTGCCGATCCCGCGCCCTTGCGCGCGCGGATGAACGGCAATGGTGATGATCCAGCCGCAGCCTTCTCGCTTGTTGATCTCGCCCGCTACGAACCCGACTGCACGCGCATCCAAGACGGCCTTCAGACGCACCATCCCCGGCGTGAGCGCCATGCTCAACAGCGTCAGCAGGTCGTAGGCGTCGCTGCCGAAAGCTGCCTGCTCCACCCGCCAGATGGACGGCAGATCGAACAGGCCGGCGCGAGCAATGGTGAAAGGTTCGCTTGTGGCGATGGCGTTCATCAATTCTCAGCTCGACACGCCCTCAATTCTCAGCTCGACACGCCCTCACGCGGCCAGAAAGTCGATCACGTCCATCATGGTGATCACGCCGTTCACGCGATAGTCTTGATCCACCAACACGGCCGCCTTCGCCTTTTGCAAGATGTCGCTCAATGAGTTGAGCGGGGTGCTCTCGTTCACCGTGGCGGCTTCGCGAATCAGCGTGGCGATTGTCACCTCGTCGAACGACGCATGCGAGTTATCGAGCATGTAGTTCAAGATGTCGCTCTCGCTCACGATGCCCTGCAGCTTGCCATCGCCGTTGACGACCGGCAGTTGTGAGAAGTCGTGCTGCTTCATGCGCTTGATCACTGCGCTGAGCGTCTCTCCGGCGTGCGCCGTGACCACCGGCCGCAGTGGGCTGGCCTGGATGAAATCCCCCACCGTGCCCTGATTCCAATCGGTGTTCAAGAAGCCGTTCTCGCGCATCCAGTTGTCGTCGAAGAACTTGGTGAGGTAACGCGCGCCGTTGTCCGGCAGCAGCACCACGACGGTGTGGTCGGCGGTCAATCCAAGCTGTGGGATGGCCTTCAGCGCGCCGGCGACCGCCGCGCCGCACGAGCCGCCGACGAAGATGCCCTCTTCGCGCACAATGCGCCGCGCCATCAGGAACGACTCGCGGTCGTTCACCTGCACCACCAGATCGCACAAACTCAGGTCGAGTGTGCTGGGGATGAAGTCTTCGCCGATGCCCTCCAGCTTGTAGGTCTTGAGGATGGGGTGTTCGGGCACTTTGCCCTGCTTCCAGGTTTCGAGCAGCAACGAGCCGGCCACGTCCACGCCGACGATCTTGATGTCCGGCTTGCGCTCGCGCAGATAGCGCGCCACGCCGGTGATCGTGCCGCCGGTGCCCATGCCGGCAACGAAGGCGTCAACCTGGCCGCCGGTCTGTTCCCAGATCTCCGGCCCGGTAGTGGCGTAGTGGATG
Organism: uncultured Anaerolineae bacterium; assembly: GCA_938034415.1. Classification (GTDB taxonomy): domain Bacteria; phylum Chloroflexota; class Anaerolineae; order J036; family Brachytrichaceae; genus JAAFGM01. Next base: position 29,437 of record CALHLE010000024.1, on the reverse strand, counting down.
GCCGGATTGGCCGGATTGTGATACTGATTGCCCAGGATGGCGTTGGGCGTCTCGCGCACCAGTCGCTCGGCCACTTTGTAGTAGCTGCGGGGATCATCCTTATCCACCGCCGTCGGCGTGATCACCACCTTAGCGCCGTAAGCGCGCAGGGTGCGGATCTTCTCGTCGCTCATCTTGTCGGGCATGACGAAGATGCACTTGTAACCTTTCACCGCTGCTGCGATGGCGAGGCCGACGCCGGTGTTGCCGCTGGTGGCCTCGACGATCGTGCCGCCCGGTTTGAGCTTCCCCGCGCGTTCAGCGTCCTCGATGATCGCGATGCCAATGCGATCCTTGACGCTGCCGCCGGGGTTGAAGTACTCGACCTTCGCCAGCACGTCCGGCGCGACGCCGCGGGTCACCTTGTGCAGCCGCACGAGCGGCGTGCGGCCGATCGTGTCCACAATCGAATCGCGCACGTCGGGATAGCTCTTCATGCGCGGTATTCTAGAGCCAAAATCAGAGTGTTAGCGCCATGGCCGATTGGCCGGCGTGCGCTATCAGGCCTGTTCGTCGGCAGTGGCGCATTGCGCAGCGCGGGCGGATCGCCCACACGGTGGCTAGGCTGCTTCGGCGATCTGCTCCGTTGTCGCGTCGCTCTCGCCGTGCAGCTCCAAGCGCCGACGTTCCGAAGGCAGTAACCCTTCGGGGCGCGCGATCATCATCACGACGAGTAGCGCAGCAAAGAGGACAATGCGGTATTCGTCCACGCCGCGCAGCACTTCCGGCAGCCCTTTCAGGGTGATCGCGCCTAGCACTACGCCGGGGATGCTGCCCATGCCGCCCACGATGATCAGCGCCAGCGCGTCAATCGAGACAAACAGCGAGAAGTTGTCGGGGAAGATGTTGACCTGTCGCGCGGCGTAGAGCTGGCCGGCCATGCCGGCGAAGGTCGCGCCGATAGCAAAAGCCATCAACTTGATGCGCGCCAGGTCCACGCCCATCGCCTGGGCCGCGTCCTCATCCTCACGGATGGCCACCCACGCGCGGCCGATCCGCGAGCGCTCCAGCCGAAACGCCACGAACGCAATCGCCGCCGTGCCGAGCAAGGCTAGGATGAAGATGTCGCGCGGGTTGCCCAGGTTATAGCCGAACAACGTGGGCGGGGCCAGGTTCAACAGGCCGCGCGGGCCGTTGGTCAAGTCGGCCAGATTCAGCATGAACAGCCGGATGATCTCGCCAAAGCCGAGGGTGACGATGGCGAGGTAATCGCCGCGCAGCCGCAGCACCGGCGTGCCCAGCAGGATGCCGCCGACCGCCGCCAGGATCATGACGATCGGGATGGACTGCCAGAAGCTCAACAGCGGCTGATCGGCCGGCAGTCCCAGCGCGCTCAGTTGTTGGCTGAACCACGGGGACGAGAACGGCGCGGAAAGGAAGGCGTATGCATACGCGCCGATGGCGAAGAAAGCCACGTAGCCCAGGTCCAACAAGCCGGCATAGCCCACCACGATGTTCAGCCCCAGCCCCATCATCACGAAGATGAACACGATGCCCATCACCGCGTTCTGAAATTGGTCGAGCAGGAAGGGCAGCGTCACCAATCCGGCCAATAGCGCGACCGAAATCACCCTGCGCTCACGGCCGAGCCTTGCCGCGCGCACGGCGAACAATCCGGCGGCGACGGCGAGCATCGCCAGCAACAAGCGCAGGGTCCCCTTGTTGCTGCCGCCGATGGTGACCGCCGGCTGGCCGAGGACGATGACGGCGAGCAACAGGACAAACGGCAGCGCGATGACGATCCAGCGCGTTTGCGCCGGGACGCGCGCGCCGCCGGAGCGGGCTGCTACGGCGCGATGCGCAACAACGGCTACCGCGCCGCCGGCAAGGCTGCCCAGCAGCACAACGAGGGCCGGGCGCAGGAAGTCGAATGCGGCGAGCTGGCCACGCGCGACGGCCGGCGTGGGCCGGCCATACCACGCTGCCACGTTGGGCGGCGTGATCTTGTCAAGCACCGGCTGGATGCGCACCCCGCTGCCCAACAGCGCCGCGAAGACTCCCACCAGGATGGCGATGAACGTCCCACCGATCACGCCGGCGATCAGCGCCTGGCGCAAGACCACCGCCGGCGGGTGACGTTGCGCGTCGCTGCGCAACGCCAGGCCAACGCCTATCGCGGCCACGACCGCCATGACGATCGGCGCGCTCGCTTCAAGGCGACCGGGCAACCCGATCAGCGTCAGGTAGGCCAGGCCGCCGAACCCGATCAGCCCAATGCGAATGCCGCGTGAATGGCGCTCAGTCATACCTTCTTCTCGGCAAGCGCTTCGCCCAGCAGACCCTGCGGCCGGAAGATCAGCACCAGCACCAGCAAGACGAAGGCGATGATGTCCTTGTACTCAGCCGGGATGCCGAGCGCGCTCGGCCCGATGGATTCGGCGATGCCCAGCACCAGCGCGCCGACCATCGCGCCGGGGATGTTGCCGATGCCGCCCATCACGGCAGCGGTGAAGGCTTTGAGGCCGGGGATGAAGCCGCTGTTGAATTTGATGACTGAGTTGTGGAAGCCCAGCATCACGCCCGCGGCGCCGGCCAGCGCCGAGCCAAGCAGGAAAGTGAAGGTGATGATCTGATTCACATCCACGCCCATCAGCGCGGCGGTGTCGCGATCGGCGGCGACGGCGCGCATCGCCCGACCCAGCCGCGTGCGTTGGACGATGACAAACAGCGCGCCCATGAGCGCCAGCGACGTCACAAAGATGATCAGGCCGGTGTAGGGGATGAAGACCGGTCCGACGCGGAAACCGCCGGAGATGAGCGCCGGCCGCTGATATACCAGTGGGCTGACCCCGAAGACAAGCAGGACGGAGTATTGCAAGAACAGCGATGCGCCGATTGCGCTGATCAGCGGCACCAGCCGAGGCGCATTGCGCAACGGGCGATAGGCGATGCGCTCGAGCGTGACGCCGGTGAGCATCGCGCCGATCATACCGACCCCCATGACAACCAACAGCGCGACCGCGACCAGGCCGGCCGGGCCGCGCATCCACCCCAGCGCCTGCGCGAGCTGCAACGCAAAGAAGCCGGCTACGCCGCCGACCATCATCACTTCGCCGTGCGCGAAGTTGATCATCAGCAAGATGCCGTACACCAACGTGTAGCCCAGCGCCACCAGCGCATACACGCCGCCCAGCACCAGCCCGTTCACCAACTGCGACGCCCAAAACGTCAGGGGGTAGCTCTCGGCCAGGCTGACCGCGACCGCGCGCGCAATCACCAGGGCGCAGATCAGCAGCGCGATCGCGCGCGCGATCCAGCGCGTGGTCTGCGCACGGCGCTGCAAACTAGGTGCGACGACGAGGGATTGGGACACGATATCGCTTTGAAACCGTCTTCCACAGTCACCTGTCCCTCTCCGGCGTAGGCCGGAGAGGGACAGGTGGGGTGCGAGCGGGGAGGGCTTACTGCAAGCCGAAGCCGAAGATCTGCTTGAATGCGCCGTTCTCGACGGTGAACACCTGCACGCCACCCGCGCCGCACTCGCCGATCGGGCTGCAGGTCAGCGTGCCGGTGATGCCTTCCAGGCCAGACGTTCCGCGGATGGCCTTGATCAGCGCCTCGCGGTCAATCACCAGGTTGCCGGCCGAGTCGGTCTGCGCAACCTTCTTGATCGCCTCTACGATGAGCAGCACCGAATCGTACGACTGGCCGTGGAACGGGCCGAGCTTGCTCGGCTCGATGCCGAACTTGGCCACGTATTTCTCGACGAAGGCGTCCATCTTGTCCTTCTGCGTGTCGCCGGCCACGAAGGACATATACGTGCCTTCAGCGGCGGCGCCGGCCGTGTCGAGATACTGCTGGGTATATGCGCCGTCCACGCCCATGAACTTAGCGTTCTCCAGTCCGGCCACCTCCTTCATCTGCTGCGCGATCAGTGCGGCCTCGGTAGCGTAGCCGCCGAAGAAAATCAGGTCGGGCTGGCCGGCACCGATCTTGGTGAGCGGCGCGCGGAAGTCGGTGTCGCCCACCTTCGCACCTTCGAAGGCGATCACCTCGCCGCCCAACTTCTGGAAGGCATCCCGGAAGATTTCGGCGACGCCTTTGCCGTAGTCGGAGCTGTCGTGCATCACGGCCACCTTCTTGAAGCCCAGCGTGTTGAAGACGAAGTCGGCGTCCACCTCGCCCTGTAACCCGTCGCTGAGCGCCACGCGGTTGCACACATCGCAGTCCTCGCCGGTCACGGCCGGGTTGGTAGCGCTGGGCGAGACGAACGGGATGCGCGCCTTGAGCAGGATAGGCTTCAGGCCGAAGGTCTCGCCGGAGCATGTGCCGCCGGTCACGGCGACGATCGTCGGATCGGCGGCGAACTTGTTGCCCACCACCGTGCCTTGATCGCCGGAGCACGCGCCATCCTCAGCGACCAACTCGAACATGAAACCGTTCACGCCGCCGGCGGCGTTGGCATCGTCAATGGCGATCTCTGCACCTTGGCGGATGTCCTTGCCGGGGTCGGGGATCGGGCCGGTGAGCGCGAACGAGCCGCCGATGCGGATTTTGCTGCCGGGAGGGATCACTACCGTGCCAGGGCCAGCGGCCGGCGCAGGCGCTTGCATCGGTCCGGTCGGCGTCTGTGTCGGCTCGGCAGGCGGCTGGGCGGGCTGAGCCGGCGCCGCCGGTTGCGCCGGCGCCGCGCAGGCCGCCAACAAAGCGCAGACGGTCAGGCTGGTTGCAAACAGAAGAATGGGGGGTCTTTTCATCGTTCTCTCCTCCTGGGTGAAGCATGTCCGAATCCGGTTATGCCTACAAGTGTGGAAAATGTAATCGCAATCGCCGAGGCGCACAAATGAGGTAGTGAAGGGCGCAACGCCTGCCAACTCCCCATGCACTACGCCGGCCATGACTCGGCCCAAACGCTTTGCCCTGCTAGCCGAATGCGGCATTAACCAGCGGTGAAGGCGTCTCGTTGGTGAGCGGCGCTCGCATGATGGATAAATCACGGCTCGCCGCGCGTCGGCTGCGTGTGGGCGACGGCGGCAAAGTTCTGCGGCGGCCAATAGACCAACCAGGCGCGACCGACGATCTGCTCGCGTGAGAACGCGCCGAACGAGCGGCTGTCGCTGAGGTTAGCGCGGTTGTCGTTAAGCAGGAAATAGTCATCTTGGCCGAGGCGATACCGCCCTACGGTCATCGCGTCGAGGTTCAGGCGCTCACGCCCTTCGAGCAAGTAAGGCTCGCGCAGCAGCAATCCGTTCACCGACACTTGCACGCCGCGAATGTCGAGCACATCCCCCGGCAAGCCGATCACCCGGCGCAGCTCAATGCGAGAAGGGTCTACGCGGTTGCGCACGGCGACGATGTCGCCGCGCCGGGGCGTCGTCAGACGATACGGCAGCCGGCTGACCAGCACGCGCTGGTCGGCGCGCAGCGTTGGGGTCATGCGCTCGTCCTTCACCTCGACAGAAGTGAAGAAGAAGCTGTAGAGCAACACGACGATGCCGGCGGCGATGAGGATCTCGAGCAGGCTGCGCCAGGACGGTTTGCCGCGCGCTACGGCCGTTGCTACGTCGTCCGTTATCGTTATCGGCATATGGGTGGAGCGTTGCACGATGGGATTGTACGGCCATAGTGCGGAAGCGTGATTACAATTGCCCAATGCCTAACGCCTCTTTGGGGCGTTGCACTTATCAGGAGCATCATGGAAAGAGCAAGCGGCATTCTCCTTCATCCCACATCGTTGCCGGGGCGCTTCGGAATCGGCGAATTCAACGACGACGCCTATCGCTTCGTTGATGTGTTGGCCGAGATGGGCCAGAAGCTATGGCAAGTGCTGCCGCTCGGCCCGACCGGTTACGGCGATTCGCCCTACCAGTGCTTCTCTGCCTTTGCCGGCAACCCGTTGCTCATCAGCCTAGAACGCCTGGCGCGCGAAAACGCGCTCGCCTGGGACGATTTGAAAGACGCGCCGGACTTCCCGGCCAACCGGGTAGAGTATGGCGAGGTGATTGACTACAAGTTTGATCGTCTGCATCGCTCGTATATCCACTTCTTGCAGTATGCCTCGCCCCAGCAGCACCAGGCATTTGAAGCCTTCTGCGATGCGAACGCCGCCTGGCTGGATGACTACGCGCTGTTCATTGCGTTGAAAGAAGCTCACGCCGGCGATCCCTGGACGTCCTGGCAGGACGACGTCGCTCGCCGCACGCCGACCGCGCTCACGCGCTCTCGCAGCCAACTGGCCAACGCCATACACAAGCAGAAGTACTACCAATTCCAGTTCTTCCAACAGTGGTCCGCCCTCAAACGCTACGCCAATGAGAAGGGCATCAAGATCATCGGCGACATTCCGATCTTTGTCGCTTTCGACAGCGCGGACGTATGGTCGCACCGCGAGCTTTTTCACCTCGACCAGCGCGGCAACCCGACGGTGATCGCCGGCGTGCCGCCGGACTACTTTAGCCCGACCGGCCAGCGCTGGGGCAACCCGCTCTACCGCTGGGACGTGATGGCGCAGCAGGGTTACGCCTGGTGGATCGAGCGCTGCCGCTCGGCGTTTGCCCTGTTCGACTACGTGCGCATTGACCATTTCCGGGGCTTCGAGTCGTACTGGGAAGTGCCGGCCAACGAGCCAACTGCCGTGAACGGGCGCTGGGTGAAGGGGCCGGGCAAAGCGCTGTTCCAGGCGATCAAAGCGGCGTTGGGCGATCTGCCCATCATCGCCGAGGACCTGGGCATCATCACGCCGGAAGTCAGAGCGCTGCGCGACGCGTTCGGCTTCCCCGGCATGCGCGTGTTGCAGTTTGCCTTCGTCGCCGATGCGTCGTCGGAATTCCTGCCGCACAACTACGTGCGCAACACGGTGGCCTATGTCGGCACCCACGACAACGACACAACGCGGGGCTGGTTCGAGAAACTCGACCCGCAGACGCGCCAGCAGGTGCTGGACTATACCGGCACCGACGGCAGCCAGATCACCTGGGACTTGATCCGCTTGCTGCTCATGTCGGTGGCCGACACGGTGATCCTCACGCTTCAGGATGTGATCGGGCTGGGCAGCGAAGCGCGCATGAACTTCCCCGGCCGCGCCGAGAACAACTGGCAGTGGCGTTTCACATGGGATCAGTTGACCGACGAGGCGCAAGCGCGCCTGCGCAAGATGACGGCCACTTACGGGCGATGAGCGAAGGACTGCGCTGAACAGCCGCGCGAAAACCGGCGCGCGTTACTCAATCCCCGCGCGACGCGCGAGGTGTCGGGCGCGGTCGCGGCACTCGGCGATCAGCGCCGGTTCGTCCAGCACGAGCACGCGCTTGCCCTGAATCAGCAGGCGACCGTCCACGAGGAGGGTATCCACGTCGCTGCCGCGCGCGTTGTAGACGATGGCAGCGAGCACGTCGCCGACCGGCTGGATGTGCGCGGCGTCGAAGTCCAGCATGATCAAATCGGCCGGGTCTCCTACGCGCAGAGACGGACTCGCGGCGGCGCGCGCGCCGGCCGCCGTCGCCATCTCGATCACCTGGCGCGGCGGCATCGCGCGCTCGTCCAGCGTGGTCGCGCGCTGCAGGTAAGCGGCCAGCCGCATCATCTCAAGCATATCCTGGCCGTCGTTGCTGGCCGGGCCATCGGTGCCTAGCGCAACGTTGAGGGTGCGTTGGCCCAGTTTTTCCTGCGCGCGCTTCACGGTCAGGAGCTTCCAGATCGGCGCGACGCCGGAAGCGAGGATCATGTTGGCCGCCGGGCAGTGCGTCACCGTCGCGCCGTGCTGCGCCAGCAGCGCAATCTCCTGGTCGCTAAGCCATACGCCATGCACAGCGTGGAAGTCTGCGCCCAGCAAGCCGAGCGAGGCAAACCACTCGACCGGCCGCATGCCGGTCTCCTCCAGCGTCAGCGCCACCTCGGCCTGCGTCTCGTTCATGTGGCAGTGGGTGATCGCACCGTAGCGGCGGGCCAGTTCAGTCGTGCGCCGCAACGTCTCGGCCGAGCAGCGCCACGGCACGAGCGGCCCGTTGGCGATGCGGATGCGGCCCTCCGCCGCGCCATGCCATTCATCGAACAGACGCCGCAAATCAGCAAGGATGGCGTCGGGTGATTCGGCGTTTGCGCCTCGATCAGCCCACGCGCGCGCTAACACCAACCGCGCGCCGAGCCTTTCTGCTGCCTCTAGCACGACATCGGTGTGGCGTTTGGAGAAGGGGACTTTGTGATGGTCAATGATCGTGGTCGCCCCGCCGCGCATGGCCTCGACTAAGCCCAACGTCACCGCTAGCCGGACATCCTCCGGCGTCATGGCGTCCTGGAGCTTCCAGATGTAGCGTTTTAGCCAGTCCAGCAACGCGCGACCGGCGCTGTAGCCGCGCATGAAGGTCTGCTCCAGATGAGTGTGTGCGTTGACCAATCCAGGCAGCAGCACCTTGTGCGTCCCATCGAGGGTGCGCTGCGCAGCAGCGACGAGCGCGTCGGGCGGTGCACCTTCGCCAATCGCCGCAATGCGTTTGTCCGCGATGAGCACATAGCCGGCCGGCGCGACGCGATCGTCCAGGACCAGCGCGGCGTTGTGGATGAGCAGCGCCATTAACTCGCGAGCGGGCCGAGCAGCGAGATGAGCAGCGGATAGACTAGCGCGCTCGATGCAGGCACGAGCAGGTTGTCCAGGCCGGCCGGGCTGACCGCTTCGACAAGGGTGGCGAAGAGCGCCATGGGCAAGGCGGTCGCCACCGCAACGGTAAACGGCGCGCCGAAGGTCAGCAGGGCGCCCCCCGCGCTAAGGAACGAGAAGCCGAACATGGCGGCTGAGCCTTCGACGCTGCGCTGTGCACGCGCGTTCAACAAAGCGTAGCGCCGCCGGCCAAGGCGCCGACCGATGATCGCCGCAAATGCATCGCCCCACGTCATCGGCATCAGCGCCGCGACCATGAACGGCTTGCTCAAGTCGAAGAACAACACGATGATCGCGGCGAAGGCGATGGGGAAGTACACCGTGCCGAGGTTGGATTTGTCGCCGGTTTCCATTGCGGTAAACAGCGCGCGGCGATACGAGAGGTAGTTCAGCGCGACGAAAGCGAGAGGCGGGATGAGGGCGAACCATTTGTCGCTGAACAGCGCCGCCGTGCCGAAAGCCCACATCCCCACGCCGATGTGCACGACCTTGCGGGTGAACTCGACCGGCAGCCGGAGCGCACGGCGCAGGGCTTCGGCGATCCCAAGCACGGCGAAGACGTAGATGAACGAGATGACGACGGCAAGCCAGTTGTTCATGCGATGTGCGTCAGGGGGATACATCGTCGTCCGAATGCGCATCCTCGTCAAAGCCGTAGAGGCGGTCGAGGCTCAGTTCAGGCGCGACGGTTTGGTTGGAACGCAGCGTGAGTGCGGCGGCGCGCAGGCCGAGCTGCAGCGCGTCGCTAATCGGCAGATTATTGAGATAGCCGAAGATCACCACAGCAGTCAGCGCGTCGCCGGCGCCGGTGGTATCTACGATGTCCACGCGCAACGCCGGGAATTGGCCGCTCTCTTGCTCAGTGGCGTAGCATGCGCCGCGTTCGGCCTGTGTGATTACGGCGACCTCCACCCCCCGGCTAACCAACTGGCGCGCGGCGTGAAGCGCCTCGGCCGGTGTGCGGATCGGGGCACAGCGCAGCAACTCTTCGGCCTCGGTCAGGTTGGGCGTGATGATGTTGATCATCGGTAGGTGTGGGCGCAGGCGGCCGGCCAGCACGGTCGAGGTGGGATCCACGCAGATCGGCTTGTGATACTCGCGCGCGAGGTGGATCGCCGTCAGCATCGCTGCCTCGCTCAGGTTGAGATCGAAGGCGACGAGGTCGCATTCGCGAAAGGCATCTTTGTGCAGGCGCAGGTAGTCTGGCGTGATGTGTCGCAACACGCGCAGGTCATCCAGCCCGAGGTACAGGTCGCCGTTTTCGTCGAGCGCGGCCAGGTAGGTGCCGGTCGTCTCGTTTTCGGCGATCAGCGCGCGCGACACGTCCACCCCCACGTCGTCCGCGCTGTTCAGGATATCTTCGCCGGCGTAGTCGTCGCCGACTGCGGTGAGCAAGGTGACCGGCACGCCGAGCCGCGCCAGGTTCTCGGCAATGTTGCGCGCGACGCCGCCAAAGCTGGTGCGGATCGCCGATGCGTTCGACGAGGCGAGCACCGGCCGATGCAACATCCACCCTTTGATGTCGAAGTTGGCTGCGCCGATGACCAAAGCGCCTTTCACCGCTATCGCACCCCTGCCAGTTGCCAGGCCACGATCAGCGCGATGCACGTGACAACTGCAAATTCGATCAGCACGCCGCGCGAGAGCCGGCCTTGGAAGTGCTGTTGCGTGATGCCGACGGACACGTAGAACACCGTCAACAGCACCACACCGGCGCTCCAGTTCGAGACGTTCCAATAGTTCAGCGCCCACGTCGCCTGGCCGACCAGCCAGCTCACGATGACGGCGAACAGCGCCGCTTGGCGCAGGCCGATGATGTGCGGCGCGAACAAATCCAGCGCCAGCGCCAGCGCGACCAGCAATGCGCCGGTCGCCGTGATCACGCTGCGCTCGCGCGTGCTGTAGATGAGGGTAAATAGGCTGAAGGCGATGAGGTAGCTCAGGCCGGTTACGGCCAGGCGCGCGATCGGATAGGCCGGCGTATTCGGCGTGATGGTGTAATACTCGGCCACGATGAGCGCGCCCAGGATGACGACGCCGACTACCAGCGCGCCGATCCACACCGGCCAGCTCGTCAGCCGGGTGAGCAACAGGGCTAGGGCAAGGGCGGTTAGCCCAGGCGCCATCCAGAACGGGAAGAGGAAGGGCACCTCGCCGGCTCGCACGTCGGGGTGGTCGCGCAACACCCAGTCCACGCCGGCGATGGTGAGCACCGGCAGAAAGAGGATCAGCAGCGAGTCCGCGTTGAGGTTAATCGAGAGGGGGGAGCCGAGGAAGGTCAACGACGCATTGCGCGAGGGCAGCTCGACCACGAGCAACAGCACCGGCGTGAGCGCCAACAGCGCCACCAGCACCAGGATGCGATTGGCTACGGAAGTGTGAAGCGATTGCGTCATCGGTTGGTCGTTGCACCTTCAGTTGCGCGCCGGCCGGCCGGAGCCGCACCTGGCGTCGAACACTCGCCGCTTGCGCGCCATGCCCAGGCCGGATCGGCAGCAAAGTCTCATGGATTGTACCCTTGCCGGCAGTTTGCAATGTGCGCCGGCCCCTCGCGGCGCAGGCGGGCGATCCACCAATCGCCGCTTGCCGCGTGAACCGTGGGGACGCGCCCATAGCGCCCTCCTATCCTCCCGGTCACGCGACGGGGAGATTGTGAAACACGCTGGCGGAAGATCAGGCGCTGCGGCCTCTCTCCGCCCATCTCTCTAGGCCGCGCCGTCGGCCGGGAACAAGTGATACAGGTGAGAATTGCGGGCCAAGGCTAGAATTGGCGCCGTTGGACAAGTGCGCCAGGGCCTTTAGACAGACAAGCCTGCGACGCCGGAGGCTGAATGACACCCACTGCTGAGCAACTGATTGCACTACGCGCTCACGTCGAAGCTCACCGCGCCGACATCACGCGCTTCATGCGCGAGCTGTGCGCCATCCCCAGCATGGACTCGCAAATCCGGGCCGTAGGCGAGCGCTGCGCTCAAGAGATGCGCCGGCTCGGCTTCGCTGAAGTGCGCTTCGATGCCATGGGCAATATCCTGGGGCGCATCGGCCACGGCCCGCGCGTCATCGTCTTCGACTCGCACATTGACACGGTCGGCATCGGCGATCCGGCGCAATGGGCTTGGGACCCGTTCGCGGGCAAGGTAGAGGACGGCGTGCTCTACGCGCGCGGCGCCTGCGACGAAAAGGGCAGTACGCCCGGCATGATCTACGGCCTCGCCCTGGCCCGCGACCTGGGCTGGCTCGACGGCTGGACGGCCTACTACTTCGGCAACATGGAAGAGGCCTGCGATGGCATCGCCCCCCGCGCGTTCGTCGAACACGATCCGAAAGTGCGGCCGGATTTCGTCGTGATCGGCGAGCCGACGCGCATGCAGGTCTATCGCGGTCACAAAGGGCGCGTCGAAATGAAGGTGACGGCCAAAGGGCGCAGCGCGCACGCCGCCAGCAACTGGCTGGGCGACAACGCCATCTACAAACTGCTGCCCATCATCGCCGGCATCCGCGACCTGGACCCGCGCCTGCGCGCCCACGACTTCCTCGGCAAAGGCACGGTTACCGTCAGCGATATGCGCGTGCGCACCCCCAGCATCAACGCCGTGCCGGACGAGGCGACCATCTTCATTGACCGGCGCATCACCTTCGGCGACACGCTAGAGAGCGCGCTTGCCGAGGTGCAGGCCATCGTGGATGCGGCGCAGACCGATGCTTCACCCACCAACTCCATCCGGCTTGAGCTGCTGCAATACGATACGCCCAGCTACACCGGCTTTACGCTGGTCGTGGACAAGTACTTCCCCGCCTGGGCGCTGGACGAATCCCATCCATTGGCGCAGGCGGCGCTCGCCGCCACCGAGCTGGCCTTCGGACGGCGCGCCGCAACCGGCAAGTGGGACTTCTCCACCAACGGCACGTATTGGGCCGGCATCGCCGGCATCCCCGCCATCGGCTTCGGCCCCGGCGACGAGCGCCACGCGCACAGCGTGCTCGACCAGGTGCGCCTGGAAGACGTGGTGCAGGCCACGCGGTTCTACGCGCTGCTGCCGGCGATGCTTTAGACCGGGTGACAGTAATCCACATATGGATTAAAATGCTGGACTGTAGTCCAGTATGCAAGATTACGAAGGAGGCCTCGATTTCATCGGCAGCGCCAGGCGCGTGCTGCGGTTGATCGAGGCGGTGCTCGCTCACCCTGAGGGATTGACCCCGAACGCGCTTGCTCAGGAGGTGGGCCTTCCGCGTTCCTCGCTCTTTGCCTTGCTCAAGGGGCTCAAAGCGCTGGGATACCTGGAGCAATCCGAGCGGCGGGGGCGCTACTTTGCCGGCCCGCGCCTCTCGTTGTGGCGCGCGCGCCCTGCTTCGAGCCACAGTGAGCTAATCGCGGCGTTTTATCAGGAGGCCGCCGCAAAAGCCTGGCCGGAGACTGTGGCGCTCGTCGTTCCCGTCGCCGATGGCCTATTGGTATTGGCCCAGGTGGAGGGCAGCCCGGAGACGCGCCGTGTCTTCCAGATCGGCCAGACGTATCGCCAGATTGACGCGGCGCAGGCGCTGTTTGCGCCGTCCACCCAGCCGGCGAGCCTCATGAATGGGCTTTCGCTCGCCGCCGCGACGGAGACGCTCGACCTGGCAGCGCCGATTTGCCCCGACGGCGCTCAAGCGCGTGCGGCAGTTGTGCTGAGCGCGCTGGCCTATCGCTGGGATTCGCGGACGCTATGCGAACGGATCGGCCCTGAGTTGCGGGACCTGGCGGCGCATATCTCTTATCGCCTCGGCGCATTGACTTACGCGCCGTTCGCTTCCCATTCGCCGGCCGAACTGCAACCTTTGGAGGCGCTCACCCCCGGACAAGTCGAGACCTTTCTGCATCAGCCGGTCTCGGCGCGCCTGGCCTGCTTGCGTCCCGATGGTCGCCCGCATGTCATCCCTCTCTGGCAGGAGTGGGACGGGCAGGCTTTCACCGTAATCGCCTGGCATGGGTCGCGCTGGCCGGACTACGTTTGTCAAAATCCGCTCGTCTCGCTGACGGTGGATGAACCCTGGCCGCCGCTGCGCCGCGTGGTAGCCCGGGGCAAAGCCCGCCTGATGAGCAACCTCGGCGAGGATGAGCGGCGTCGCCTGCTTGCGCGGCTCACCCAGCGCTATCTGGGGCATGCGCTGGCGCCGTCCTACGCCCGACAGGTGGCGCAGGTTTTCAAAGTCGAGGTGGAGCATCTGCGCGGCTGGCGCGGTTTGGCTTCGCCGCAGCCGGTTGTCTGAGCGATGGCTTCTGGGACGCAGCGCGCCGCCGTCTTGGGTCGCCCGACGCATCCGGCAAAGCCGCTCTCGCAACGCAATCGGTGGACTACTGCTGGGGTGCTCTTCATCGCGCTTGCGGGCTGGGAAGCGTTCGTCCGCGTGAGCAACACGCCAGTTTATCTGCTGCCGGCCCCCAGTCTCGTATTCCATACGCTGGCCCAGCACTTGCCGACCTATCTCCAGGCTGCACTGATCACCTTTGGCGAGGCGTTGCTGGGGTTGTTGCTGGGCAGCAGCGTTGCCATGTGCGCGGCCGTCTTGGTCACCCTTTGGCCGCGGGTCGAGCAAGGGGTGATGAGCCTGGCGATCCTGGTGAAATCCACGCCGCTGGTGGTGATTGCGCCGCTGTTGACCATCTGGCTCGGCTTCGGCTGGCAACCCAAGGCGATCATCACTGCGCTGGTGACCTTCTTCCCCATCCTGGTGAACGCCCTGGTGGGACTCCAGACGATCACGCCGAGCCTGCAAGACCTCTTTCGCGTCTGGCGCGCCAGTCGCTGGGAAGCGCTGTGGCACTTGCGGCTGCCGCATAGCCTGCCGCATCTTTTCGCCGGCCTGAAGGTGAGCGCGCCTTTGGCCCTCATCGGCGCGATCGTCGCAGAGTGGACCGGCGCCTCGGGCGGATTAGGGCGCACGATGTGGCTGGCCTACACCAACCTGAATTTGCCCTTCTTATTCGCCGCCATCTTCATCATCACGGCAGCCAGCATTGCGCTCTATCAAACCATTACCTACGTCGAACGCCGCCTCGCTTACTGGCGGCCAACCCCCTGAATCCAAGCACATACGGAGGTAACAAATCATGCTATTTCGTCGTTTGCTCTTCGTCGCGCTCACGCTGGCGGTCGCGGCTTGCCAAGCCTTGCCTGCACCGCCGCCCAGAGCCTCGCCGACCAAGCTCACCTTCATGGCCGGCTACAAGCCACAGGCCAATCTGCCCTTCGTGGGGGCCTACGTCGCTCAGGAGAAGGGCTACTTCCAGGCCGAAGGATTAGAAGTGACCATTGAGCATTCGCCTGGCCAGGGCCAGCACTTGCAACTGCTGGTCGCCGGCAAGGTGCAAGTCACCACTCAGGATGCGGCGACGCTGCTGCAGCGCCGCGCCGATCCCGGCCTCCCCCTGGTCGCGATCGCGCTCATCGGTCAGCGCGGCCAGCAAGCCTTCGCTGCGCTCAAAGGCTCTGGGATCAACAGCCCGAAGGACTGGGAAGGGCGCTTGGTGGGCTACAAAGGCACGCCGCCCCCCGACCTATTCGCGCTGTTGTCCGCCGCCGGCGCCGACGTGAACCAAGTCAATCTCGTCAACGTCGGCTTCGACCCGCGCGTGCTGGTCGAGGGCAAGGTGGATGTTTACCCGCTCTTCAAATCCAACGAGCCGTTCCTGCTGCGCAGCCTGGGCCATGAGATCACGCTGTGGGACGCGGCTGACTACGGCGTGCCAACCCTGGGGCTGACCTACACCACCAGCGAGTCGCTGCTGCGCGAGCAACCGGAGACGCTGGCGCGCTTTCTGCGGGCTGCCTTGCGCGGCATCGCATACGCGGCAGAGCATCCCGATGAGGCCGTGCAAATCGTGTTGAAATACGCCGGCCCGGAGACTAACCCGGACCATATGCGCTACATGTTGCTCACCGAGCTGCGAGATGCACAGAGCGACGTCACCCAAGCGCGCGGTTGGGGGTGGCAGACCAAAGAGCAGTGGCAGGCCCTGGCTGACATGCTCTACCGCTATAACGCGCTGCCCTCGCTCGACGTCGCCGGCGCCTTCACCACCCAGATCCTCGAGCTGGCCAAGCAGCGCTGATGGCCACACCGCAGATAAGTGGGCGAAGGCAATGCCTTCGCCCACCTAGGCAGCCGGCTTTCTGCTGCGCGTCAGTAGACCCATGGGATGAGCTTGCGCGTCCGCCGGCAATAGTCGGCATATTCAGGATATTTCTCCCGCAGCCAGCGTTCCTCTCGGCGCGACTTTAGGTCAAAGAAGATGAACAGGACGACCGACGAAAGCAAACCGATGACGCTGTTGAGGAAGAGGCCGATGGCCAGCATGCCCAAGATCACTCCGGCGTAGATCGGGTGGCGCACAACCGCATATGCGCCGGTGCGCACCAGATGGCCATCGTCCAGCGGCTTGGGATTGGGGGTGAGGTTGCGCCCCAGCGCCATCACGCCCCAGGCGAACAGGCCGGCTGCGCCGATGGCGATGACTGCGCCCAGGCCACGCGCAATCCAACTGAGCGCCGCCGGCCAGGGCCGGCCGATCGGCGCCAGCCACGTCGCTGCGAGCAGGATGGGCAGCAGGGTAAACTGCGCAACGACCCACCATTCCCCGCGCGACCCGAAAGCGATGCGTCGCATGTGTTATCGGGATGATACACAGCTACGCGCCGCGCGTTTTCGGATAGACTTCCGCTGGCTTACGATGTCTGCGCGCTATCCCATCCCGGCGACCCAAACGCGCGTCGAGACGCGCGTGGCCAACTCGCGTTTCATTTGCACGATAGCCGAAGCGCGCACGGTGGAGGAGGCGCTCACGTTCATCCGGCGCGTCAAGGCGGAGTTGGCCGACGCCAGCTCGCACGCCTACGCCTATCGCATCGGCTTTGGCGCCAGCGTGATTGACGGCTGCAACGACGGCGGCGAGCCGAGCGGCACAGCCGGCAGGCCGATGCTGGCCGTGCTGCAGGGCAGCGGGCTGGGCGATGTCGTCGCCGTCGTCTCGCGCTACTTCGGCGGCACCAAGCTCGGCACCGGCGGATTGGTGCGCGCGTTCGGCGGCGCGCTGCAAGCTGCGCTGGACGCTCTGCCGCGCGCGGAACGCGTCGAGCGTCGGCAATGCCTACTCGAAGTCCCCTATCCGCTCTACGAGCGCGTCAAACGGCTGATCGCCGCGCGCGACGATGTATTGCCCGAAAGTGAAACGTTCGGCGCGGGCGTGCTGCTCACGCTCAGCGTCGCCGAGGAGAACATCGCGGATCTGCAACGCGCGCTGAGCGACCTCAGCGCCGGCGAGCTAAAGCTTGTGCCGGCATCATGATCGCGCGGGTGCAGGACTCATCGCCTATTGCACGAAGCACACCGCAAGATGAACACCCCAACGCTCTCTACCACTGAGAAGGTGCCTTTGCTCACCAAGCTGGCCTTCGGCAGCGGCGACGTCGGTCCGGCCGTCGCCACGGCCATCATGAGCTTCTTCCTGCTCTATTTCTTCACCGACGTGGCGCGGCTTGAACCGGCTGCGGCCGGCGTCATCCTGCTGGTGACCAAGATCTGGGATGCGGTGAACGACCCGTTGATCGGCTTGCTCTCCGACCGCGTCAACACGCGCTGGGGGCGCCGGCGGCCGTGGTTTCTGTTCGGCGCTGTGCCGTTCGGGCTGGCCTTCTTCCTGCTGTTTCAGACCCCGCAGCTCGGCGACACTGGCAAATTCGCCTATTACCTGGTCGTGTCGCTGCTGCTGGATACGATGTTCACCGTGGTCAATGTGCCCTATACGGCGCTGACGCCGGAACTCAGCCGCGACTATGACGAGCGCACCAGCCTGAACTCATACCGCTTCGCCTTCAGCATCGCCGCCGGACTGATCGCCGCAGTGACCCACCCGATCATCGTGGACGCCGTCGCGGCCAACTCGGATGTGCAGACCGGTTATGCCGTCTCGGCGCTGATCTGGGCCATTGTGTGCGCGGCGCCGTTCTTCTTCGCCTTTTGGGGCACCTATGAGCGTCACACTCCCGAAGAGGCCGAATCGTTGCCTTTCATCGAGAGCCTGAAGTGGACCATTCGCAACCGCGCCTTCCGATACGCCGCCGGCATTTACCTACTCTCCTGGCTGGTGGTGCAGACGGTGAGCACGCTGATCGTGTATTACCTGACCTACTGGCTGCGCCGGCCGGAGACTACACCGCTGGTGTTGCTGGCGGTGCAAGGCAGCTCGTTGATCTGGCTGTTCATCTGGAACGCGATCAGCCGACGCGTTGGCAAAAAGGGCGTGTACTTCATCGGCATGTCGGCCTGGGTGGCGACGTCGCTCGCGCTGTTCATCGTACAGCCCGATTGGCCGACGTGGAGTGTGATTGCGCTGGCGGCGCTGGCCGGCGTCGGCGTCGCCGTGGCATATCTGATCCCCTGGGCCATGCTGCCCGATGTGATCGAGCTGGACGAGCTGGAGACCGGCCGCCGGCGCGAGGGCGCATTCTATGGGTTGTTCGTGCTCCTGCAAAAGCTCGGCCTGGCGCTGGGATTGTTCGCCGTCGGCCAGGTGCTGAGCGCAACGGGCTACATCACCCCGCCACCCGGCGCGACAGAGCCGATCACCCAGCCGGATAGCGCATTGCTCGCCATTCGGCTGATGATGGGGCCGGTCGCTGCTGCGATCTTGGTTGCGGGCATGATGTTGGTCGCGCGCTTCCCGATCACCAAAGCCAGCCACGAACAGACGCTGCGCGAGCTAGAGGCGCGCCGCGCCGCATCGGGGTCGGCCTAGATCTAGATGATGTAGCCGACGCCCACCGCGCCGGGGCCGGCGTGCGTGGCGATAGCCGGGCCGGCTTCCAGGATCACCGGCGACTGGATGCCCAACTGCCCGCCGACTTCTTGCGCCATCTGTTCGGCCAGTTGCGGCGCTGCAGCGTGCATGAAGAACACTTTTGGATCCCTAGAAGCACCCAGGTCGTGCAGCACGATCTCCTTGAGGCGCGCGACGGCTTTGCTGAAGGTCCTCACGCGCTCAAGCGGCTCGACCTTGCCGTCCTTGATGGTCAGGATCGGCTTCATTTGCAACACGCCGCCGATGAGCGCCTGCGCGCCGCCGATGCGCCCGCCGCGCTTCAGGTTCTCCAGCGTCTCCACCACAAAGTGCATGCGCGTGCGCGGGATGAGCGACTCGATGTGCGCCTTGATATCCGCCGGCTTCGCCCCTTCCTTCGCCAGGCGCGCACCTTCCGCTACTAACAATGCCATCGCTGCGCTCACCATGCGCGTGTCCACCAACGTCACCGCCGGGTCGCCGCCCATCGTCATCGCCGCGGATTCGGCGCTAGCATAGGTGCCGCTCAAGTCGCGCGAGATGTGGATGGACACGACCTCTTCGCCTTTGAAGCGCTGATAAATCTCCACAAAGTCGCCCACTGAGGGTTGTGAGGTTTTCGGAAAGTTCGGGTCACTCTTCAGCATGGCGTGGAACTGCGCAGGCGATAGCTCCGTGCTGCGGAAGCTCTTGTCGCCGAAGATGACGTAAGTGGATGCGATGGCAGCGATGCCCAGGTCGCGGGCCAATTCGGGGGTCAGGTCGGCGTTTGAGTCAGTGACAACGTGCACCATAGAATTTCAATCTCCTTCTTTGCGCGGCTTGCCCGATAAGCAGGCGCTTCGGCGAATCGCCCCTACAGGTAACGCCGAAATCCGCGTGACGATGCTGCGCTAGCGATCCGCACGAGCCGTTGCGTTATTATATGAACGAGGTTGATTTTTGCAGCGCATCGTTCACTGGCCGCTCGTCGCCATCCTGGTCTTCTATATCGCTGCTGGCGCGATCTACGCGGTGTCCGCGCCTTTGCTCGATGTGTCGGACGAGGTGCGCCACTACGCCATGATCGAGCATCTTGCGCAGGGGCGGGGGCTGCCGGTGCAGAATGAGGCGCACAACCGGCAGATCACCGAGCAGGAGCGTCGGGCGCTGCGCCCGCTGACCTACTACGCCCAAGAAGGCAGCCAGCCGCCGCTCTACTACGCGCTGATGGCGTTAGTTGCGCTGCCGTTCGACCGGAGCGACCACGCCGACTTAGTTTGGCCTAACCCGCATGCCCGGCTTGGGCGCGCCGACGCGACGAACAACTGGAATCAGCTCGTCCACACGCCGGCAGAAGCCTTCCCCTGGCGCAGGACGACCCTGGCGGTCATGGTGATGCGCTTGATCGGCGTGATGCTGGGCGCGGCGACCGTGGCCTGCACGTATGCGCTGGCGCTGACGCTATGCGCGAGCCCACAGGCCGGCAGCCGAAAGGCGGATGGGGCAGAAGCGACCTGCGCTCAATCTTCGCTTTTCGCGCCCCTGGCAGCCGCCTTCGTCGCGTTCAACCCGATGTTCGTGCACATCATGGCATCGGTGAACAACGACACGCTGGCGACGACGCTGGCCACGCTGGCCCTGCTGCTCAGCGCGCGGATGATCCGCCGCGGCGCACTCATGGGCGAGGCAGTCGCGCTAGGCGTTGTCTTGGGCGGGGCTGCGCTGACGAAGGCCTCCGGCCTGGCGCTGGCCATCGTCGCGCCGTTTTTCGTGTTGGCCGGCGAGTTCGCGCGCCAAGCCCAGTTGAAGGCGATGGCGGCGCAGCCGGACGGGCTTCCCCGCTCGCTGGTGCGCGCCTTGCCTTTGCTGCTCGGCATAGCGCTGCCGGCGCTCGCCATCGCCGGGTGGTGGTACTTGCGCAATCAGATGCTCTACGGCGACTTCACCGGCACGACGATGATGGCGCGCATCGCCGGGCCGCGCGAGGTTCCGCCGTCGGCGCTCGAGCTGATCGGCGAATGGGACGGCTTCTTCAAATCGTATTGGGGGCTGTTCGGCGCGGTGAATATCCCGATGGATTTATGGATCTACGCTGTGCTCCAGTTTGTGCTCCTCCTCGCCGGTTTTGGACTGTTATTGGCGCTCTTCCGATGGCTGCGCGGGCTGCGAGATGCCGCGCGCCTGTCCGCCATCTTCGACGCGCGAACCTTGACCCTGCTGATGCTGTTCAGCGCCTTCTTGGTGGCTTTTGTGGCGCTGGTGCGTTGGACTTCGCTCACCCTGGCCAGCCAGGGGCGCTTGCTCTTCCCGGTCATCGCGCCGATCTCGATCTTCCTGGCGCTGGGGCTGCTGGGCCTCGCGGCGCGCGCATCGCGCATTGCGCATCTGCGCCATGCGCCGAGCGTCCTTGCCGCCATCGTCCCGATTGCCCTGGCGACTCTCACGCTGCTCGCCCCGTTCGTCTACATCCGGCCGGCCTATGCCCTGCCGCAGCGCTTGCCCGCCGACGCGCCGCTCGCGCTGGATCGCCAGACCGAGCTGATCTTCGAGGACAAAATCCGCTATTTGGGCTTTCGGGTGCACAACCCAAAGCAGCGCATCGCGCCGGGCGAAGTGCTTGACGTGACCCTCTACTGGCAGGCGCTTCGCCCCCTCGACCGCAACTACAGCGCATTCATCCGCGTGTATGCCAAAGGCGAGCAACTCGCGCATGTGCTGGATACTTATCCGGGAGGCGGCATGTGGCAGACGACGCTCTGGCAACCCGGTGAGATCGTCGCCGACCGCTACCGCCTGCGCCTGGAGGACACTTTGACGAATACTCGGCTTGTGCCGAGCGCGCTGTGGCTCGATGTGGGCTTCTGGGACTTCACGGCGCAGCGATTCCTGCCCACATTTGACCCGGCCGGGCGACCGACGGGGCGGCAACGTTACGAGGCGGCCAGCCTGAACCTGGCGCGGCCTGCGCCGAACTTCCGCATGAAGGCACGCTTGGAGAAAGTCGCGCTTACCGCCGTCCGCGCCGAACAGGCCGGACGCGCAGTGATGCTCAGCTTGGACTGGCTAGTGACCGATGACTTCACCGAGGACTACACCACATTTGTGCAACTCTTCGACGCGGTGGGCAACAAGCTGCCCCCCCAAGCGGACGGGCGCGCCAAGGGCGGCGACTTTGCGCCGCGCTGGTGGCGTGCAGGCGACTTGATCCTGAACGATACATACTCGATCAACCTGCCGGAGGACTTCCCGCCCGGCCAATACACGATCAGGTTCGGGCTGTATAACGCCGACGGCGCGCGCATGCCCGCCTTTGATGAAGCGGGGCGCGCGATTCCCGACGCTGCGCTCAGCGTGCCAATCGAAATCCGATGAGGGCGTCATCCGGTGGAACGTTTGTATAGCCGTCAAGCCGTCCGTGAATGCCTGCGCGCGCGCCGGCGAGCCGTCTATCGTCTGCTGATCGGCGAGGGTGTGGAGGACGCGCCGATCATCCGCGAAATTCGCGCGTTGGCGCAGCAACAGCGCGTCCCGGTCAGCGTGGTTCGGCGCGATGCGCTGAACGCGATCTCTGCGCACGCGCAGGGGATTGCGCTAGAGGTGGGCGACTACCCCTACGCCAGCCTTGACGAGATCTTCGCCGCAGCCGAGGCGCGTAACGAGCCGCCCTTCATCCTCATCCTGGATTCGCTACAGGACCCGCAGAACTTCGGCAATTTGATCCGCACGGCGGAAGCCGCCGGCTTGCACGGGGTTGTGATCGGCACGCGTCGCAGCGTGTCGGTGACGCCGGCGGTGGTGAACGCCTCGTCCGGCGCTGCCGAGCACATGCGCGTGGCTCAAGTGGTCAACCTAGCCCGTGCGGTCGAGGCGATCAAGGCGCGCGACGTGTGGGTGACTGCCCTGCACGGTGAAGCGCAACGAACGATCTATGAAGCCGATCTGCGCGGCGCGCTGGCCCTCATCGTCGGCAGCGAAGGCGAAGGCGTGAGCCGGCTGCTGCGCGAGCGCGCCGATTTCGTGTTGCGTGTGCCGATGCGCGGCCGGGTAGCCTCGTTGAACGCTGCCGTAGCCGGCGCAGTGGCGATCTACGAAGCGCTGCGTCAGCGTCATGCGTGACTGTCATGCTGTTCTGGATGGGCGCGGTATACCCCTGGGTTGCAACTCCGCTTAAGCCAGGCCATTCAGCCGGGCGCGCAGTTCGTCGCGGCGGGCGCACAGGTCTGCTAACTTAGCGCGCTCTTTGTCCACCACAGCCGCCGGCGCGCGGCGGCTGAAGTCGCCGGCCAGCAGTTGCTCGCTCTTGGCGATCTGTGCTTCCAGGGCGGCCAGCTCGTCGGCCAGGCGCTTGCGCTCGGCTTGCAAGTCCACCAAGCCGGCCAGCGGCAGATACACCGTCGCGCCGCCCAACGCCAGCGTCACAACCTGCTCCGGCGCGGGCGCGCGCTCGGCGATCGTCAGGTCGTCTATGCGCGCCAGCATTTTGATGCTCTCGCGCATCGCCTCGAAGTAGGGCTTGTGCGCGCCGGCGCTGATCAACGCGGGGATGCGCCGGTGCTGCTCCACGTTGTATTCGGCGCGCGCGTTGCGGATGGCGTGGATGGCCGCCTGCACCAGCGCCATGCCGGCCAGCGCGTCGTCGTCGGCGGCGGGCAATTCATCCGGTCGCGGATAGGGCGCCAGCATCAGCGCGGGGTACTGGAAGCTGGGCAACGGCCAGCGGCCGGCGGCCGCCTCTTTCAGCTTCTGCCACAGTTCCTCTGTGATGAAAGGCATGAACGGATGCAACAGGCGCAGCGCCACGTCGAGCGCCTGGACCAACACGTCGAGGTTGAGCCGGCTCTTGGAGAACTCCAGATACCAATCGCAGAAGTCGCTCCAGATGAAGTCGTAGATTAATCGGCCGGCCTCGCCATATTGGTAGTCGTCCATCAGCCGGCGCGCGTCGTGGATCGTCCGGCGCATGCGCGCCAGGATCCACGCATCGGGCAGCGCGCGCAGGTCGGCGCCTTCGGTCTGCGGCGGCTCGGCTTGCGCGTCCAACTTCCCCAGCACGAATCGCGCGGCGTTCCACAGCTTGTTGGCGAAGTTGCGCGCGCCCTCGATGCGGTCGCTGCGCCATTTGCCGTCCACCTTGCGCGCGTCCATCTTGATGTCGTTGCCGGGCGCGCCGGCCGTGACCAGGAAGAAGCGCAGCGCGTCGGCGCCGTAGGTGTCAATCAGCTCAAGCGGGTCAATGATCTTTTCCGGCCGGCTTTTGCTCATCTTCTTGCCGTCCGCGGTGCGGATCAGGCCATGCAGATACACGGTGGTGAACGGCACGTTGCCGGTCAGCTCCAACCCCAACATCACCATGCGCGCCACCCAGAAGAAGAGGATGTCGTAGCCGGTCTCCAGCATGGTGGTGGGGTAGTAACGGCGCATGTCCTCGGTGTCGCGCGGCCAGCCCAGCGTGCTGAACGGCCACAGGCCGGACGAGAACCAGGTATCCAGCACGTCCTCATCCTGGCGCAGCGCCACGTCTGGCCCCCAGTCGGCGCGCGCCGCTTGGTAAGCCTCTTCCTCGCTCAGCGCACAGTACTGCATGGGCAAGTCGGCGCGGGCGGGCTTCAACGCCGCCGCGTTCGTCACGTACCACACAGGGATCTGATGCCCCCACCACAACTGGCGGCTGATGCACCAATCGCGTATGTTGTCGAGCCACTGGAACCAGGTTTTCTCGAAGCGCTCCGGCACGATCTTGATGCGACCGCTGCGCACGGCGTCGGCGGCCATCTGCGCCATCGCCTTTGTGTCGCACCACCATTGCAGGCTGATGCGCGGCTCGATGACAGCGCCGCTGCGCTGGCCGCGGCCCAGCTTGATCGTATACGGCTCGACCTTCACCAGCAGCCCTTCTTTCTCCAGGTCGGCCACCAGGCGCTTGCGGCACTCGAAGCGATCCAGGCCGGCATAGGGGCCGGCGTTGGCGTTCATCTTGGCCGTCTCATCCATTACCTCGACGAAGGGGAGATGATGGCGCTTACCGACCTCGTAGTCTACGAAGTCATGCGCCGGCGTCACCTTCACTGCGCCGGTGCCGAACGCCATATCCACAGCGCTGTCGCTGATGATGGGGATTTCGCGGCCGATGGCCGGCAAGATCGCGCGGCAGGCCACGCGGTGCGTGTAGCGCTCGTCCTCCGGGTGCACCATCACGGCCGTGTCGCCCAGGATGGTCTCCGGCCGGGTGGTGGCGACGGTGATCCATTCGGTAGCGCCCTCGGCCCAGCGCCCACTGCCCCAGGCGTGCAGCGGGCCTTCCCAGCGATTGGTCTGCAGCGGATAGCGCACGTAGTACAGGAAACCCGGCTCCCCCTCTTCCTCGGTCTCCACCTCCAGGTCGCTCACGCCGGTGAGCTGCACCGGATCCCAGTTCACCATGCGCGTGTCGCGGTAGATCAGCCCTTTGTCGTAGAGGTGCTTGAACGCCTTGCGCACGGCGAGGGTGCGCGCCTCGTCCATGGTGAACGCCTCGCGGTCCCAGTCCACGCTGATGCCCATGGCGCGCTGCTGGCTGTTGATGATGCGTTGCGAGTGCGCCTTCCAGGCCCACACCTCGGCGAGGAACTCGTCGCGGGTCATGTCGCGCCGGCGGCGACCTTCCTGCTCCAGCTTCCTCTCCACCACGGCCTGCGTGGCGATGCCGGCGTGATCGGTGCCGGGCAGCCACAGCGTGCGCGCGCCCTTCATGCGATGGTAGCGCGTCATCAAGTCCTCGATGGCGCTGGTGAGCGCATGGCCCATGTGCAGCGTGCCGGTGACGTTGGGCGGCGGAATCGTGATCACGAACTGCGGCTCATTCGGGTCGAGATAGCGTTGATTCTCCGGCTTGAAATAGCCGCTCGCCTCCCACCAGTCATAGATGCGGCGCTCGACCGCCTTTGGGTCATAGGCTTTGGATAGCTCGGTCATCGGTCATTCCTGGTCTTAGTTGGTGTTCGCCGGTTGCTGATGACAAATACAAAACGCCCTTCGTCATCCGCATCGGACGAGAAGGGCGCTTCCCGCGGTACCACCGACGTTTGCCAGCGCGGAATGACATCCGCAATCCGCGCGGGCACACTTTGGACGCTGTAACGGGCGTTCCCGAATTCGGCTAGCGCCTGGCGCGGTTCGCCGAATTGACTCGCGAGCGACCTTCGGCGGTTGCCCTCCGACGCAGGCTCTCAGTCTAAGGCCTGCGCTCCCTGTCGGCGCGATGCCGCCTACTCCTCTCGGTCGTCGTCTTTCGTCGCTATTACGCTTGCGGATTATACCGAGATCGCAGCGTAAAGCTAAAGCGAGTGAGCCGGAAGCCGTGCCTTCAAGCCTATAATCCGCGACGCGTAGCAGCGCCCACCTCTCAAGACAGGAGATCACCATGGCCAAACCCTTGCTCATCGCAAAAGGCGAGACTGATTGCTTCATCCTGCCCAAGATGGCCAACCGTCACGGCGTGATCACCGGCGCCACCGGCACAGGCAAGACCGTCACCTTGCAAACTATCGCGCAAAGCTTCAGTCGCATCGGCGTGCCGGTGTTCGTCGCCGATGTGAAGGGCGACCTGAGCGGCATCAGCCAGCCGGGCAGTGAAGCCAACGCCCGAGTCATCCAGCGTATTGAGCAACTAGGGCTAAAAGACGGCTGGACGTGGGAGGGGTGTCCGGTCATGTTCTGGGATGTGTGGGGGGAACAGGGCCATCCCTTGCGCGCCACGGTCTCGGAGATGGGGCCGCTGTTGCTCAGCCGCATCCTTGGCTTGAACGAGACGCAAGAAGGCGTGCTCAACATCATCTTCAAAGTGGCCGACGACAACGGCCTCCTGCTACTGGACTTGAAAGACCTGCGCGCGCTGGCCCAATGGGTCGGCGACAACGCCAAAGAGCTGCGCACACAATACGGCAACATTTCGGCGGCCAGCGTCGGCGCCATCCAGCGCGGTCTGCTCACGCTCGAAGTGCAAGGCGCAGAGCGATTCTTCGGCGAGCCGGCGCTCGACCTGTATGACATGCTCCAGACCGACGCCGACGGGCGCGGCGTCGTCAACATCCTCGTCGCCGATCGGCTGTTGCAATCGCCCAAGCTCTACGCCACCTTCCTGTTGTGGCTGCTGAGCGAACTCTTCGAGCAACTGCCGGAGGTCGGCGACCTGGACAAGCCCAGGCTGCTCTTCTTCTTCGACGAAGCGCACTTGTTGTTCGACGAAGCGCCCAAGCCCTTGGTCGACAAGGTCGAGCAGGTCGTGCGCATCATCCGCTCAAAGGGCGTCGGCGTGTTCTTCGTCACTCAGAACCCCATTGACATCCCGGACGTCATCCTGAGCCAAATGGGCAACCGCGTGCAACATGCCCTGCGCGCATTTACCCCACGCGACCAGAAAGCCGTGCGCGCAGCAGCCACCACCTTCCGCCCCAATCCGAAGATCAACACCGAGCAGGCCATCACCGAGTTGGGCGTGGGCGAGGCGCTGGTGTCCTTTCTGGACGAGAAGGGCATACCCGGCGTCGTCGAGCGCGCGCTCATCCTGCCGCCGCGCAGCCAGATTGGGCCGATCACGCCGGAGCAGCGCCGCCAGCTCATCACCGGTTCGCTGATCTACGGTTACTACGAGAAGCAACTGGACCGCGAGTCGGCCTACGAGATGTTGGTCAAGCAAGCGGAGCACGCCGCCGAGGAGGCGGAACGCGCTGCGGCCGAAGCTGCTGCGCTCAAAGCGCAGAAGGAAGCTGAAGCCAGGGCCGCCAGGGAGGTAGGACGGCTGGCGCGCGATCGGGCCAAACAGGAGGCGCTGCGGGCGAGACAACGGGAGCGCGAAGCCCGCGAGCGAGAAAGAGTCGTCGGCGGCGTGCTCGAAGCCTTTGCAAAAAGCGCCGCGCGATCGCTGGGCGGCTCGACCGGCACGTTGATGCGCGGCATCCTGGGCGGGTTGTCCGGCAGGCAATCCCGAAAGCGCTGAGCGGGCGCCCTTAATAAGCGAGGATGAACCTCCTGCTCACCAACGCCCGCGTCTACACGGTCAACCCGCGTCGGCCTCGCGCTTCGGCCATCGCCATCGCCGGCAACCGCATCCTCGCCGTCGGCAGCGAAGACGAAATCGCCGACATCCGCCTGCCGGCCATGCGGCGCCTGGACCTAAACGGCGCATTCGTGCTGCCCGGGCTGATAGATGCGCACCTGCACCTGGAACAAACCGGCTTCGCGCTGCAACGGGTGAATGTGGACGAAGCGCCGAGCGTCGAAGAAGCGGTGCGCCGCGTGCGCGAGCGCGCAGCGCGCACTCCGGCCGGCGAATGGATCCAAGGCTGGGGCTGGCAGC
Source organism: uncultured Anaerolineae bacterium (assembly GCA_938034415.1). Taxonomy (GTDB): domain Bacteria; phylum Chloroflexota; class Anaerolineae; order J036; family Brachytrichaceae; genus JAAFGM01. The sequence continues at coordinate 1,672 of CALHLE010000024.1, read as the reverse complement.
AAGCCATCTGGGGCGGCCGGTTCCCTACAGCGGCGCAGCTCGACGCGGCGACGCAGGCGCACCCGGTGGCGTTGCACGCCAAGAGTGGGCATGCACTGTGGGCCAATTCGTTGGCCCTGCGCATCGCCGGCGTCACGCGCGACACGCCCGATCCCCTCGGCGGCGAGATCGTGCGCAATGCGCAAGGCGAACCTAGCGGCGTGCTGCTCGAAAGCGCAATGGCGCTGGTCGCCCGCGTCATCCCGTCGCCCTCTCCGGCTCAAGAGGAGGAGGCGACGCTGCTGGCCATGCGCGCCATGAACGCGGCCGGCCTGACCGGCGTGCATTGCATGGATGGCGCGGGCGGCATTAGAACGTTCAACTCCTACCAGCGCCTCCGCGAGCAAGGGCGCAGCACGCTGCGCATCTGCAAGCAGTTGCCGGTCGAAAACCTCGACGCGGTCATCGCGGCCGGCCTGCGCAGTGGCTTCGGCGACGCCTGGCTGCGCATCGGCGGCGTCAAAATCTTCGCCGACGGCGCGCTCGGCCCGCGCACGGCCTGGATGATCGAACCCTACGAAGGCGAGCCGGACAACCGCGGCATCGCCCTGTATGACCCTGAGCAGCTCGTCGAGTTTGTGACGAAGGCCCATGCGCATGGGCTTTCGGTCACTACGCACGCCATCGGCGACCGCGCGAATCGCGCCGTCTTAGATGCGTACGCGCTGGCGAGGCGCGACGACCACGTCGCGCCCTCCGGCTGCCGTCCGCTGCGGGACCGCATCGAACATGCGCAGGCGCTCCATCCCGACGACATCGCTCGCTTCGGCCAACTTGGCGTGATCGCCTCGGTGCAGCCGATTCACGCTACGCAGGACATGTTCATGGTGGACCGCTACTGGGGCCGGCGCGGGCGCTACGCCTATGCCTTCCGTGATTTGTTGAGCGGCGGCGCGCGGCTGGCGCTGGGAAGCGACTCGCCGGTCGAGACATTCGATCCACTGGCCGGCATCCACGCGGCGGTCACGCGCCAGCGCAAAGACGGCACGCCTACAGGTGGTTGGTATCCCGAGCAGCGCCTAACAATTGAAGAAGCGATCTACGGCTATACGATGGGCGCGGCATACGCCGGCTACAGCGAGCATGAGTTAGGCTCGATCGAGCCGGGCAAGCTGGCCGACCTGACCGTGCTATCTCACGACCTGACGGCCATTGCGCCGGAAGACATCCGCAGCGTTAAAGTGGAGCGGGTGATGGTGGATGGGCAGTGGGTGGGCGCAGATGACATGGCATCCGGTAGCAGTTGAAGTAGCGTACAATATCGCAAGTGGCGTTCACCGTTAGCGACTTACAGGACCTGCTCGAAATCCTTCGGACCAAGCCCGAATGGAAGGAGGCGCTGCGCCGCGAGCTGCTCGGCGAGGAGCTGCTCGCGTTGCCCCGTTTGCTCTACGACCTCATCAAGGTCGTCGAGGAGATGAACAAGCGCCTTTATCGCGTCGAGCAGGACGTCGCCGTACTGAAGACCGACGTCGCCGAGTTGAAAGCCGATGTTGCTGTGCTGAAGGCCGACGTCGCCGGGCTGAAGACCGACGTCGCCGAGTTGAAAGCCGATGTTGCTGTGCTGAAGGCCGACGTCGCCGGGCTGAAGACCGACGTCGCCGAGTTGAAAGCCGATGTAGCTGTGCTGAAG
>CALHLE010000023.1 GCA_938034415.1 uncultured Anaerolineae bacterium | reverse complement strand
GCTGGTCGTGACGGCCTTGCTGGACTGCTCAGGCGCGGAGGATGGCTGTGGGGCTTTCTCCGCGGCCGGCGCGGACAGCGGCGCGCGCTCTTCCGCAGGCGGAGCAACAACAGGCGCGGCTTGTTGCGCGCGGTTCGTGGTGAGGTTGAGCGGCTCGACGACGAGGCCGTTCGGGCCGGTCACGATTTGACGATTGCTGACCGCGCAGGCGGTGAGCACAAAAGCGGCGCCGACGCCGGCGGCGATCACCCTGACGATTCGCTTGTCCATCATCATCCTCCTGAATTCAAGTGAAAGTGAAATCTTGCTGCGAATCCTAATGAATGCAGCAGGTTTGTCAAGAGTTTGTGACGAATTGACACGAACCGGCGCCTGTCTTGGGCGGTCAGGCCAGGTAGTAGGTCATGTGTTGCAGGTGTAGCACGGGGTCAATGTTCTCCACGCGCACGTGGGCGGGCACGCTGAGGTTGACCGGCGCGTAATTCAGGATCGCCGCGATCCCCGAGGCGATGGCCAGGTCGGCCACTTCCTGCGCCGACTCGGCCGGCACGGCGATCATCGCCAACCGAACGCCGTGCGCGCGGACGAACTCCGGCAACTGGCGCACGTCGCGTATCTTGAAGGCGCCGACCGCGCTGCCGATCTTCTTGGGGTCGTTGTCGAACACGGCGCACACGCGGAAGCCGCGATGGGCGAAGCCGGGGTAGTTCGCCACAGCGCTGCCGATGTTGCCTGCGCCGATGATGATGATGGGCCATTCGCGCTCCAGGTTGAGGATTTGGCGCAGCTTCTCTTGCAGCCCGGCGACGGAATAGCCAGTACCCTGTTTGCCGAATTCGCCGAAATGCGACAAGTCCTTGCGAATTTGCGCCGAGCTGATCCCAAGCCATTGCGCCATCTCCTGTGAGGAGGTGAATTCCTTACCGCCGTTTTGCATGGCGCTCAGCGCACGGAGGTAAAGCGGCAAACGGGCGACGACGATGTCCGGGACATGTTTGGCAGGCATAGGGGCTTTTTCACATCGGTAAAGGTTAAGCAGTTTTGGCGATGCGATGCGCAGCCAGGCTCGGCGACGGCGCTTATCCGCAGCTCCTGCGATGCGCCGATTACGTTTGAACCGGCGACAGGATATCGCTGAGGATGCCCTGCGACTCGATCGCCGTCTGCAAGTCGCGCCGGGCGCGTTCGGCGTAGGCCGCGCCGCGCAGCCGCTTGTCGCGCGGCGGTTGCGCCAGCGGCGGCAAGAGGCCGAAGTTCGCCTTCATCGGCTGGAAGTGCTCTGGCTGCGCATGGGCGATGTAATGGCACAACGCGCCCAGCATCGTCGTGGGCGGCAGCGTGACCAGCGGCGCGCCGCGCAGCGCGCGGACGGCGTTGACGCCGGCCAGCAGGCCGGTGGCCGCGTTGCCGGCATAGCCCTCGACGCCGACGATTTGGCCGGCGAAGAAAATCGCGCCGCGAGGCTCGGAAATCGGCGGCTGCCGGCGCGCGACGCGCTCATCCTTCAGCTTCAGCGCGGCGCTCAGCAGCGCAGGCGCGTTGATGAATGTGTTGCGGTGCATTTGGCCGTAGCGCACGAACTCGGCGTGTTGCAAGCCGGGGATCATGCGCAGCACGCGATCCTGCTCGGGGAACTTGAGGTTGGTCTGGAAGCCGACGATGTTGTAGAGCGTGCCGGCGATGTTGTCTTGGCGCAGTTGCACCACGGCGAACGGCCGCTTGCCGGTGCGCGGGTCGCGGATGCCCACCGGCCGCATCGGCCCAAAGGCCAGCGCATCCTTGCCGCGCCGCGCCATGACCTCGATCGGCAGGCAGCCCTCGAAGAAACGCTCATCGCGCAGCTCGAAGTCGCGCAGGGTTGCCGTCTCAGCCGTCGTCAGCGCCTCGACGAAGGCGTAGTACTCTTCCCGCGTCATCGGGCAATTGATGTAGTCGCCGTCCGGCGCGTCGCTGTTCTCGCCGCCCAGCGTTCTGCCGTAGCGCGAAGCGCGAAAGGCGATGTTCAGGTCAATCGAATCGAGCGTCACGATCGGGGAGATGGCGTCCCAGAAGTAGAGATACTCGCTGCCGCTCAGTCGGGCGATCTCGGCGGCCAGCGCGTCCGAAGTGAGCGGCCCGCTGGCGATCACGCTGACCCCCTCCGGGATGCGCGTCGCTTCCTCGCGGATCACCTCGATGAGCGGGTGCGACTCGATGCGGCGGGTGACCTCCAGCGCGAACAGTTCGCGGTCCACGGCGAGCGCGCCGCCGGCGGGCACCGCCGCGCGCTCGGCGCATGCCATGATCAACGAGCCGAGCATGCGCATCTCGCGTTTGAGCAGCCCGGGCGCTTTGTCGTCCTGGTCGGCGCCCAGCGAGTTGCTACACACCAGCTCGGCCAGATGGCCGGTGGTGTGCGCCGGCGTCATCTTGCGCGGGCGCATCTCGTAGAGCTTGACGCGCACGCCGCGACAGGCGATCTGCCAGGCGGCCTCCGCGCCGGCCAAGCCGCCGCCGATTACCGTGATCCAGTCGGTCTCGCCCATGGTGTCCTGCGATTGTAGCAGCGTAGAATGCCGGCGTCATGCGTTCCTGGGGCGCGCTGGGCGCCGCGGTGGTCATCGGCCTGGTGGTCGCTTGCAGCGACGCGCCGAAAGCGCCATCGGCGCAGCCGGCGGTCTCCCCCTCTCCGGCGACCCGCCCGGCGCCGCCGGCCGTCGTGACCCACACGCCGGCAGCCACGGCGACGCCGCCGACTTACGATGGGCGGTGGCGCGCCCTCACGCCGGCGATAGAACTCTTGCTGCTGCGAGGCCATAGCAACGGCTTTGACGAGCTGCTCATCGCAGCGCGCGTGGATTGGCGGCGCGCGACGCTGCGCGTGCTCTACGACCCGCAGACGCCTCGCGCCGTGCGCGATTGGCAGCGCGCCACCGGCGCGGCGCTCGTGATCAACGGCGGGTTCTTCGATGAGGCCAATCGCGCGACCGGCCTGCTCATCGCGGATGGCCGAGCGTTCGGGCGAAGCTATCGCGGCTTCGGCGGGATGTTCGCCCTGCGCGACGGCAAGCCATCGGTGCAATGGCTGCGCACCCATCCCTACCGCTTTGACCCGGCCATCCAGCAAGCCGTGCAGAGCTTCCCGATGCTGGTGGTGGATGGGCGACGGGTGACCGGCATCGGCGATGACGGTCAGCGCCACCGGCGCAGCTTCGTCGCGCTCGACCGCGACGGCTATGTGCTGTTGGGCGTGACGCAGATGCTGCAGTGGACGCTGACGGACTTGGCCGACTTCCTGGCGGCATCGCCCGAGTTGCGCGTCGCGCATGCGCTCAACCTGGACGGCGGCGGGTCATCCGGCCTGTGGCTGGATGAAGCCCTCGGCGGCCTCTCGATGAACTCGTTCGAGCCGGTGCCGGCGGTGATCGCCATCTTCAGCCGGTGATGGTCGAGCGATGTAGGCGGGCTAGATGCGGTCGTAGAACAACAGCATCGTTTTGCCGTAACGCCGTTGGTCGCTCAGTTCCAGGTGATCGAGCGCGATCGGGAAATATTCCTTTGGGTCGAGCTGAACGATGACCGCGCCGGATTCGCTCAACCAGCCGACGTTCTCGTCAATCGCAATCAACGCGCGCGACCACAGCCCCTGGTATTGCGGCGGGGCGACGAAGATGTAGTCGTAGCGGGCGTTGGGCCGCGCTTGGAGGTAGTCGAAGGCATCCTGTCGGATCACGCGCGCTTTGGATTCGAGATTGGTGATGCGAAGGTTTTCGCGGATCACCTTGATGGCCTGCGGCGCGATGTCAATCAGCGTGGCATGTTCCGCCCCGCGGCTGAGCGCCTCGATCGCCACGGCGCCGGTGCCGGCGAACAGGTCTAGCCAGCGCGAGCCGCGCACGTCGTCCATCAGGATGTTGAAGATCGCTTGCTTGGCGCGGTCGGTGATCGGGCGGATCGCGTCGCCGGGCACGGATTTCAGCCTGCGCCCTTTGGCGCTGCCGGTGTTGACTTGCATGTGCGCGAAATCACCCTCCCAGAACGAAACAGCAACCAGCACGGCAACGGTGCGAGATAAGGCTCAGCCGCTCCGCGCCATAGCCGGCGTGAAGACCAGTTCCAAGCGCCAACCGCCGTCTCCGCGCTCCGCGCGCCACACGCCGGCCGTCGGCGCAGGGTTGCCGTTGTCGAAGACGAATTGCGATAAGTCGAGCGCGCCGTTCGACAGCGTCTGCAACAAGGCCTTGGTCGGCGAGCCATGCGTGACGAAGCCCACACAGGCGAACGCATCGCCCTCGACGCGCGCCAGCAGGTCCTGCACGCGCGCCTTGACGCGCTCGAAGCTCTCGTCGCTGCGGTGCTCGGCCAGCGCCTCTTCGATCTGGATGGGGGCCTGCGTGTGCTCCGCGATCAAGCGCGCGGTCTCCTGGGTGCGCGCCAGCGGCGAGACGAACAAGCGCTCCAAGTTGCACTGCGACAGGTAGAGGCCGGTCGCGCGGGCTTCCTCGCGTCCGGCCTCGGAGAGCGGCGGGCCGGGCGCGCGGTCGTAGGCCAGGCCGGTGTTCGGCTGTGGGTGGGCGTGGCGGATGAGATAGAGCGCTTTGAGCATGATGGTGTGTTGCGTCGCGCGTCGTTCATTCGCGGCAGGCCACTGCGGATTCTTTCAGTCGGTTGCCGGCTGCCGGCTCATAACAGCGGCAATACTTGGCGCTGGTGTCGAGCAGCGGGCCGCCGCTCCAACTCAGGACGGTCAGTTGTGAGCGGGCGCATTGCACGCCCGGCTGCGGGCTGTCGGTCGGGGCGGTGTAAAGCCAGCCGATGCCCGCCGGGCCGCGCCGCTCGTGGATCATCCAAATGCGCGATTCGCGCAGCGGGTCGCCGGCGTTGATGTCAATGCCGTCCGTCACACCGAGGTAATACACAAATCCAAACACAAAAGGCGCCGATAACGACAAGAAGGCGATGACGCCCACGCCGATGCGTTCCAACCACAATCTCGTCTTGCTCATACTCGCTCACCGGTCAATCAGAACGGTCGCGGCGCGCCGGGCGGTCTGATCCGTCGCGCCAAGGCGGACAGTATAATCTCGCTGCCTTAGGGCAGGCTGACGAGGGCGCGTTCGCCGCAGCGCAGGTTGGGAGCGCCGAGCTGCTCACTGCAGGCGCGAATGAGCTCCTTTCGAGTGCGGGGATGTGGCGGAACTGGCAGACGCGCATGACTTAGGATCATGTGCCGCAAGGCATGTGGGTTCAAGTCCCACCGTCCCCATCGGATCAAAACCATGAACTTCCAAGTTGAAACCCTCGATACGCACGAAGTGCGCCTGACCATCACCGTAGATGACGATGTCGTGAACAAGGCGCGTCGCGAAGTGGCGCGCGAGCTATCCAAGCAAGTGCGCATCCCCGGCTTCCGCCCCGGTCACGCGCCGATGGCAGCCGTCATCCGCGCCGTCGGCGGCCAGTCGGTCTTCGATGCCGAAGTTGCCGATCGCGTCGCCCGCGAGGTGTATCCAAAAGCGCTCGATGAGGCCGGCATAGACCCCTACGGCCCCGGCCAGATCGAGGAGGTGAAGCAATCGCCCTATCAATTGGTCGCGCGCGTGCCGCTCGAACCGACGGTGGACCTGAAGGACTACCGATCCATTCGCCTGCCGGCGCCGTCGGTCGTCGTCACCGATGAGGAGATCGAGGAGCGGCTCCAGTCCATCCGCGAGGAGAACGCCATTGTGCAACTGGTCGAGCGGCCGGCCGAGATGGGCGACCTGGTCGAGGTGAATGTGGTGGGCAAACTGCATGGCAGCGACGAAGTGGCGCTCCGCTTACAGCCGAGGCGCGGCCTGGTGCTGAATGCAGATAACGAAGTGTTGCCGGGGCTGTCGGCCCTCATCGTCGGGATGAGCGCCGGCGAGCACAAGGACGCGACGCTGACCTTGCCGGATGACTTCGACGAAGAATCGCTGCGCGGCAAGACGATTGATGTCGCGATTGATGTGCAGCGGGTGAGCAGCCGGACGCTCCCCGACATCAACGACGAACTCGCCCAGGCGGCCAGCACCTTTTCGACCCTGGCCGAGCTGCGCGAGGACTTGCGTCGTCAGCTGACCGAAAACAAGCAGCGCCAGGCCGATCAAGAATTTGCCATACAGGCGCTGGATGCGTTCACCGCGCTGGCCGAAGTGCGCTATCCGCCTGCTTTTATCGAGGACCGACTGGACGACCTGCTCGCGGATTTTAAGGATGACGTTCGTGAAATCGAAGGGATGCCCTTTGAGGAGTGGCTGAAGGTGCAAGGCAAGACCGAGCAACAGGTGCGCGAGGAGCTGCGGCCAATCGCCGAGCAGCGCAGCCGGCGCGGCTTGGTCATGCGCGCGCTATCGCGCGCCGAGGGCCTGAACGTGAGCGAGGAAGAGGTCGCCGCCGAGGTCGAGCAGACCGCCCAGCGCTACGGCAGCCGCCAGGCCGAGGTGCGCAAGGCGCTGGCCCAAGAAGAGACGCGCAGCGCCATCAAGAACAACATCCTCTCGAGCAAGGTGTTGAGACGGATGATGCAGATCGCCAAGGGCGAACTGGCGGCTGAGCCGGCCGGTCAGCCGGCGGCCGCGCCCGCCGACGCCTGATCGCCAATGTTGGGCTAATGATGGCGTGGTAGTACTTGCGAACCAATGAGACGAGCGGAGTTTCAGTTGAGCCATCGGCAGCGCTGTTGCGCGGATGGCTGCAAAGAGGATCAGTCTATGCTTCCAATCTATGCCCAGGCGCAGTTCGACGCGATCAAGAGCGTCATCCCGATGGTGATCGAGACCAACGGGCGCGTCGAGCGCGCGTACGACATCTACTCGCTGTTGTTGAAAGAGCGCATCGTCTTCCTCGGCACGCCGATCAACGACCAGGTGGCCAACCTGATCGTGGCGCAGTTGCTCTTCCTGGAGCGAGAGGACAACGAGAAGGACATCCAGTTCTTCATCAACTCGCCGGGCGGCTCGGTCTACGCCGGCATGGCCATCTACGACACGATGCAGATGATCTCGGCGCCGGTGGCCACATTCGCCGTCGGCCTAACGGCCAGCTTTGGCACGCTGCTGCTCTTGGCCGGCACCAAGGGCAAGCGCTACGCTTTGCCCAACGCCACCATTCACATGCATCAGCCGATCGGCGGCGCTCAAGGTCAGGCGTCCGACATCGAGATCCAAGCGCGCGAGATCCTGCGCATCAAAGACACGATTAACAAGATCATCATGCGCCACACCCACATGACCGAAGAGCAGGTCATCCGCTACACCGATCGCGACGTATACTTCACGCCGGAGCAGGCCAAAGAACTGGGCGTGATTGACGCGATCGCCGAACTCAACCCGAGCAAAGTGGCGCTGCTCGGCCAGCCAAGGGCAGACGCGCTGCCGGCGGCCGACCAGATTCACAAGGGTTGACCTGCGCAAGTGAAGAGCCGGTTCTGGAAGCGAACCGGCTCTTTATTTTCTACAATAGGCCGGAGGATGCGGCGCGCCGCGCACGACGCGCGTCACCTGCTCGTAGCGGCGAACATCCGTTGGGCGGGCCTGCGCGCGATCGGAATCGGCGCCCTGCGGCTGGCCGGCGGCGCTGCCCAGCCTCGATCGAAGAAGCGGACCTGCGAACGTGGTGCGTTGAATCATGGCTGAATTGATCTCCCGTCACTCCGCTACCGGCGAAGAACTGGGCCGCGCGCCGATCTGCAGCGCCGATGACGTGCGCGCGGCAGTGCAGGCAGCGCGCTGCGCCCAGGTCGCGTGGGCAGCGCTGACCGTTCGTCAGCGCCTGGATGCGCTTAGGCCCTTGCAGCGCCTGTTGTTGACCCAGGCCGATGCGCTTGCGCAGCTCATCATGGCCGAACAAGGCAAGAACCAGATCGAGGCTTATGGCGAGGTGCTTTCATCTTTGGACTTGCTGAGCTTCTACATGCGTCGCGCCGAGCGCGCGCTGCGCCCGCGCAGGGTGTGGCCGCGCCTGGGCGCGCTGCGGGCGCATCGCCTCGTCGCGCAGCCCTACGGCGTGGTCGGCGTGATCTCGCCGTGGAACTATCCGCTCATGCTCAGCATGGATCCGCTCACCGCCGCGCTGGTGGCCGGCAACGCCGTGGTGTTGAAGCCGTCGGAATACACGCCGCTGATCGGGCTAAAGATCGGCGAGCTGGCGCGCCAGGCCGGATTGCCCGAAGGCCTGGTGCAGGTGGTAACCGGCGACGCGACCACCGGCCAGGCGCTGATCGCCGGCGGCATTGACAAGCTGGTGTTCACCGGCAGCGCGGCCAACGGTCGCAAGGTCGCTGCGCTGGCCGGACAGCATCTCGTGCCGGTCACATTGGAGCTGGGCGGCAAAGACGCAGCGATCGTGCTGGCCGATGCCGACCTCGATCGCGCCGCCGAGGGCGTGTTGTGGGGCGCCTTGCTCAACGCGGGCCAGGCTTGTTTGGCCATTGAGCGCATCTACGTGGAGCAGCCGGTCGCCGAAGCGTTCACCCAAAAGCTGGTCGAGAAGGCGCAGCGCCTCCGCGTGGGCCCGGCCAGCGATCCCTGCAACGATGTGGGCGCCATCACCACCGAGGCGCAGTTGAACGTTGTGCAGCAGCAGTTGCAGGAGGCGGTTCAGCGCGGCGCGCGCGTGCTCACCGGCGGCCGGCCACTGCCCGGACCCGGCCGCTTCTTCCCGCCCACCGTCCTGACCGACGTCGCGGACGACACGGCCCTCATGCGCGACGAGACCTTTGGCCCGCTCCTGCCGATCCGACCCGTGCGCGACGCGGAGGAGGCCGTCCGGCTCACCAACGCCAGCCCGTATGGCCTGACGGCCAGCATCTGGACGCGCGACATACGACGGGGGCGGCAGTTGCTGACGCGGCTCGCCGTCAGCGATGCCTCGATCAACGAACATGGCGCCTCCAGCACCTACGCCGAGGTGGGCTGGGGCGGCCGCAAGGCCAGCGGCTTCGGTCGCACGCGAGGCATCGAGGGCCTGCACGAGATGGTCGTCTGGCAACATCTCTCCTGGCCCCGGCTGGACTTGCCCCTGATGCGCTTCCCCTACTCGGCGGCAAAAGTGGACTTTGTGCGCGCCCTGCTTTACTTGCTCTTCGGCACGTGGCGAGAGCGCGCCTCGGCGCTGAAGCGCATTCTTTACTTCCTGCTTCGTGGAGGTCAAGGCGATGCCTGAATACGTGATGGGGATTGATCTCGGCGGCAGCGGCGCGCGCTGTCTGCTGGTGAATCTCGCTACCTGCGAAACGCACGCGGCCCACTGCGCCTGGTCGCCGATCCCTGAGCCGGAGTTCGGGCGTTTCGCGTATCGCTTAGACCCCGACATGGTGTGGCAAGCCATGTCGGGGGCGACGCGCGCCGTGTTGCGCCGGGCCGATGCCCATCCCTCGCAGGTCGCCGGGCTGGCCGTCGCCGGCATGCGCCACACAACGGTTGCGCTCGATGCGGCAGGGCGCGCCTTGCTGATGACCCCGAATCGCGATGCCCGCGCAGCCGGCCAGGCCATACAACTGGCCGCCGAGCACGGCGAGGCCATCCAGGCAACCACTGGGCATTACCCCAGCCCGATCTTCCTGGCCGCCCGCCTGCTTTGGCTGCGTGAGGAGCAGGCGCAGGCTTTTGACGCGTTAGCGTGGGTCATGAGCCTGAGCGACTGGGCCGGCTATCGCATGACCGGCATATCGTCCGCCGAATGCGCCCAGGCCGGCGAGACCATGCTATTGGACATTCATCAGCGGACGTGGGCGCAGCCCTTGTTGAACCGCTTAGGAATCCCCGACCGCGTCCTTCCGCCGCTTCGCATGGCCGGCGAGCGCCTGGGCGACTTGACGCGGGCTGCTGCCGATGATTTGGGCCTCTTGCCCGGCACACCGGTGGCAGTGGGTGGGCCGGACACGCAGTGCGGCCTGCTCGGCATGGGCATCCTTGCGCCGGCTGAGGTCGGCATCTTGACCGGCACAACGGCGCCGGTGCAATGGGTGACCGACCGGCCGATCACGGCCGATGCGCGCTTGTGGGCCGGCCTGCATCTCCTTCCCGGCCGCTATGTGTTGGAGAGCAACGCCGGCAGCGTGGGCGCTACGCTGGACTGGCTGGCGCGCCTATGTTTTGCTGCCGACCCGCAGCCCACAGCGCGGTGGTTTGCCGAGGCCGAAGCAGCTCCGCAACCCATTGCAGACGCCTACTCCACCGTTGGCGCGCGCTGCTTCGACGCCCGCGCGCTGGCGATGCCGGTGGACACTTTCACGTTTGCGGCGCTTGCCGCCGAGTCGCTCCCGAACGCAGCGCCCCATCTCGCCCGCGCGGTTGTGGAGGGAATGGCGTATGCCCTGCGGGCCAACCTGGAACAGATCGCCGCTGCCGCCGGAGAACCCGTGCGGCGGATTGGACTGGCCGGCGGCATGACCCGCAGCCGTTTCTGGAAGCAACTCCTGGCCGATGTGTTGGGGCAAGCGATTGATGTCAGCGCGGTGACCGAAGCCAGCGCCCTCGGCGCCGCCATCTGCGCCGGCGTCGGCGCGGGCTTGTTCGACAGCTTGACCGCGGCTGCGCAGGCGCTTGTGCGCCCCGCCGAGGCTCATCTGCCCGGCGCTCAATCGGCCGCCTATCGTCAGCTTTACGCCGCCTGGTCGCGGCTCTACCAGGCGCGCCGCGAAGTGGACGCGCTGGCGGGCGAGCACATCACCGAGGCGGCGCTGGAAGCGCCAACAGTTCAGCAGGCTGCGCCCGTGCCGGGCGCCTTCCGCCCACGTGTCTTCGTCAGCGCCGAGATGGACGAGGCGTCGCGGGCGCAGTTGAGCCGGCTGGCCGACGTGACTTACCGGCCCTACCGAGAAGCGGGCGTGGTGCTCACGGGAGAAGAGTTGGTGCAGGCCCTGCAGGGCTGCCACGTCTTCGTTACCGAGGTGGACATAGTAGACGCCGAGGCGCTGGTGCAATTGCCCGACCTGCGCGCTGTGATCGCGTGTCGCGGCAACCCGGTCAACGTGGACGTGGAGGCGTGCTCACTGGCCGGCGTATTGGTCGCGCACACGCCGGCGCGCAACGCCGATGCGGTAGCCGATTTGGCGGTGGCTTTCATCCTGGCGTTGGCGCGCAAGCTCCCGTCGGCGCTTGCCTTTTTGCATCAGCCGGGGGGCGAAGCGGGCGACCTGGGCCGACTCGGCCAGGCGCATGACGCCTTCCTCGGTGTAGAGCTGTGGCGCAAGACGGTCGGGCTGATCGGCGGCGGCGCGGTGGGCCGCAAGGTGGCGGCGCGGCTACTTCCCTTCGGCGCACGCGTGTTGATCTACGACCCTTTCCTGAGCGAGTCGCAAATAACCCGCATGGGCGCAGAGAAGGTCAGCTTGGCGCAGCTCTTGGCGCAGAGCGACTTTGTTAGCCTGCATGCGCCGGTCACCGACGAGACGCGGGGCATGATCAACGCTCGGACGTTGGCGCAAATGAAACCCGGCGCGTTTCTCATCAACACGGCGCGCGCCGCCCTGGTGGACGAAGCGGCCGTCTGTCAAGCGCTCCATCAGGGACAACTGGGCGGCTACGCGACCGATGTGTTCGCCGTGGAGCCGCCGGCGGCAGACGATCCGCTGCTGAACGCGCCGAACGTCATGGCCACGCCACACATCGGCGGCAATACGCAGCAGGTGGCTGCGCATCAGGGGGAGGCCGTGGCGCGCGCGCTGACCCAGTTGCTGGCAGGCCAGGCCCCCGATCACGCGCTCAACCCCGATGTCATGCGTTCATTTCGCTGGCACGGGCCGCGCGCGATGGATGAAGCAGCGCTGCGCCAGCGTCGCCACCATCCCGGCCCGGCCGTGACCGACCTGGAGGCAGCCGCTGCCGAGCGACGCGCTTCGCCTTCTGCTGCCGAGGACTCTGTGACCGCGCAGGCGCCGGCCTCGCCCTCACACCCTGCTACGCCAGCCTCGGCGCAGCCCGCCACGAACGAAACGCGTCAAAAGGCGCTGGCCTTGTTGGACGACTTCACCCGGCGCGTGGCCGCCGATGCTGAGCTGGCGACCTTCGCCAAGGGCAAACAGGTCACCTTCCTGTTCACGCTCAAAGACCTGGATCAGACGTTTTACCTCTCCTTCGTTGACGGCAAGGTGAGCGCAGGGGTGGGGACGCCGCCGGCGGACGCCGAGGTGAGGCTCAAGACGACCACCGAAGTGTTGGACGGCATCTTCACCGGCCGCGTCAATCCCACGAAGGCCGCCCTCAGCGGCAAGCTCTCGTTCAGCGGCGACACCGCGCGCGCCATGGCCTTCATGCGCATTCAGGGCCACATGTCGCGCTTATATGCGCAAGCGCGCGCTGCGGTCGGAGAGCTGGGCAACCTGGCAGCGTTGACCTCGCCGGCGAGTGCGCCGTCGCCCGCGCCGGTACGATCAGCGCCTGCCGTCCTTGCGACGCCGACGCCGGCAAGCGTCTCTTCGGCGGGCGACCCTGACGCTTCGCACGTTGTGAAGATTACGCAAGAGCTGTATGCCAAGGGGCTGATCACCGCGACCGGCGGCAACGTGAGCGCGCGATGCGCGGACAAACCGGACGAGATTTGGATCACGCCGAGCGGCCTGTTCAAAGGCGAGCTGCGTCCCGACATGCTGGTGCGCATCAACCTGGATGGCCAAGTGGTGCGCCCGACGGAATACACGGCCTCCAGTGAATTGCGCATCCACTGCGCAATCTACCGCAAGATGCCCGACGTCCAGGCCGTCATTCACAGCCACCCGGAGTATGCGACCTTGATGGCGTTGGTCGGCATGAAATTTGAGCCGATCTCGACCGAGGCCGCCTTCGTCGGCGAGTTGCCCATCGTGCCGTTCATCATGCCGGGCAGCGAGGCGCTGGCGGAAGCGGTTTCGGAGGCGATGCGCAAACATGGCTTGGCGGTTTTGATGCAAAATCACGGCATGGTGGTCGCCGGCTCCAGCTTGCGCCGCGCTGCGGATTGGACCGAGAACATCGAGATTACGGCGCGCAAGCTCGTCCTGTGCCGCTTGCTCGGCAAGAAGCCGGCGCGCATTCCAGACGCCACGGTGAAGCTCCTCCGCGAGATCGGCGCCAATATCGGTTGATCGCAGCGGCCCGTCGCCTATGACGAACATCCCCCTGGTTCTGTTCTTGGGCATCGTCTCCACGCTTCAGACGCACCTGGCGAAGGCGCTGGAGCGCCAGGGGATCGAGGTGTTCGATCAGCTCCAGGCGCGGCTGCGCGGGCAACAGGCGCCGAGCGGTCAGCGCTTGCGCAAGCCGCTGATTTACTTCGTCGGCGTCGTCTTGAACAACACGCTGTTCATTTGGCCGATCCTGGCTCAGCCTTACGGCCCACCGGCGTTGTTCAGCAGCGTGTTCGGCGTTGGCCTGGTCTTCTTGATGCTCTATGCCTATTGGGTTTTGAAGGAGCCGATCAGCCGGCGCGAGGCCATTGGCGCAGCCGCCATCGTGCTGGGCACTTCGGGCATCGGCTATGATAACTTGCTGCGCGCGGCAGCGCTCGACCGCTTCACGATGAATTTGTCGGCCTTCTTCTTCGCCCTAGGCGTGTGGCTCTTTGTCGGTGTGACCGGCATGGTCATAGTCTGGCGCGCGGGCGATTTGCGCTTCTTGGCCATTGTGTTTGGCCTCGTCGCCGGCAGCCTGGGCAGCCTGGATGCCTTTCTCAAGGGCATCGGCCAAAACTACGGCGGCGCGTCGAGCATCCTGCCCGCCACCGCGCTGGGCAGCCTGATCTTCGCCGCCTCGTTCGTGGTCGGTTTTTTGGCCTTTGTGCTGACGCAGGTGGCTTTTGTTCGCAAGGCGCGCGCCAGCTTGCTCGTGCCCAGCTATAACGCCGCGTTTATCGGATTGCCGGTATTCTGGCAGTTGATTTTGCTGCCCGACTACCGGCTGTCGTGGCTGACGCTGGTGAGCCTCGGATTGATCCTCTACGGCGTGGCCGCGATAGGGGCTTTTGGTCGCCGCCCGCGCCGGTTCGCGCCGCCGGAGCCGGCGCAGGCTGACATCGCCTATGCGAGCGAGCCATCCCGAAAGGAGCTCTAAGGATGTTATACCCCTACTCCACCCCTTCCCGCACCGTGCTCGATCTTTCCGGTTTGTGGGACTTCCAACCTGACCCCGATGAGACAGGGGAAGCGAAAGGCTTCATGCATCGTCTGCCGGCGCCGCGACCGTTGGCCGTGCCCGGCTCTTGGAATGAGCAGTATGCCGACCTATTTGGTTACTTCGGCCCGGCTTGGCATTTGCAGCGCTTCGTCGTGCCGGCGGACTGGAAGGGGCGGCGCGTCTTGTTGCGCGTTGGTTCGGCAAACTACCGCGCGGTGGTCTGGGTCAATGGCCAACGGATGGGCGAGCACGAGGGCGGCCACCTGCCCTTTATCTGCGACATCACGGCCGCGGCGCGCTTCGGCGATGAGAACGTCCTCGCGATCATGGTGGAGAACGCGCTGCGCCCGGATCGCGTGCCCGCCGGCAGCTTGAATTCGCTCGACATCGAGCTAACCCAGGGCTACCCGGACACCAGCTTCGACTTCTACCCGTATGCCGGCCTGCACCGTCCCGTGGTGCTCTACTGCGTGCCGCCGGCGCACATTCAGGACATCACGGTGATCACCCGGCGCGAAGGCGGGCAGGCGCGCGTGCAGGTGACGGTGCGCATGAACGACGCGCCGGCGCGCGGCCAAGTGCGTTTGGTCGGCGGGGAGTCGTCGGCGGCAGGCGAGATGCGCAGCTCGGACGCGGTCGGCCAGGTGGAACTGCGCCTTGCTAACACGCGGTGGTGGTCGCCCGATGATCCGTTCCTCTATACCCTCACCGTCGTCGCTGGGCAGGATGTGTATGCTATGCCGGTAGGGCTGCGCACGGTCGCAGTGCAGGGCACGCAGTTCTTGCTCAACGATGCGCCGGTGTGGTTCAAGGGCTTCGGGCGGCACGAGGATTTCTACGCCAGCGGGCGCGGCTTGAATCTGCCGCTGCTGGTGAAGGATTACGACCTGCTGCGATGGGTGGGCGCAAACTCCTATCGCACGTCGCACTACCCGTATTCCGAAGAAGAGATGCAGATGGCCGACCGGCTGGGCATCCTCATCATTGACGAGCTGCCGGCGGTGAGCTTCCTCTTTGATGATCAAGCGAGCGTGGAGAAGCGCAAAGCGACTTGTCTGCGCATGTTGGCAGAGCTGATCGCGCGCGACAAGAATCACGCGGCCGTGGTGATGTGGTCGGTGGCGAACGAACCGCTCTTGCCCAATCTGATCGCTCGGCTCAGCGGCCAGGACACGACGCCGCTCCCCACCTACGCCCACGATTTCTTCCGAGACTTGATCGCCCACGCGCGCGCCCTGGACCCCACCCGACCGGTGACCTTTGTCGGGCGGATGGGCGCGCCGCTGGAATGGCAGGCGCTGACCGATGTGATCTGCGTCAATCGCTATTGGGGCTGGCACGAGCAGGGAGGCCAGCTTGCCCGCGCTATCGAAACCCTCGATCAAGAACTCGACTTGATCTACGAGACCCTTCAAAAGCCCATCTTGCTCAGCGAATTTGGCGCCGATGCGCCGGCAGGCTTGCATAGCCAGCCGCCCGTGATGTGGTCGGAAGAATACCAAGCTGAATTGATCCGCGGCTATGTGACCACGGCACGACGCAAAGATTTTGTGATCGGCGCGCACGTGTGGAACTTCGCCGACTTCCTCTCGGTGCAGTCCACCCGGCGGGTGGGCGGGCTGAACCAGAAGGGGGTCTTCACGCGCGACCGCCGACCCAAGCTGGCCGCCCATGTGCTGCGCGAGCTGTGGCGCGATGAGCCGTCGTCCATACGCGCCACGGCAGCCCCTGAAGTTGAAGTTGTTGAGCCGGCGGCAACCGTTCCATCTCCATCGGCGACGCGCCAAGCGGTCGCTCAACCCGTGAACGCGCTGCGCGCTATGCTGGAGGACGTGGCCCGCCGCATTGACGGCACGCGCCCCGGCCTGACGACGACGCTGAAGTTTGACTTTGGCAGCGACGGCGTGTACCGCTTCGTGATTCGAGATGGTCGCGTGTCGGTGGTGGAGGGCGATGGCGAAGCCGTGGCGTGGGTGCGCATGGCAGGGGACATGGCGCTCAAGGTCTTTCGCGACAAAGTCAATCCCATGGCCGCCGTCCTCACCGGCCGCATTAAGGTGGGCGGCGATCTGAAGGCGCTGACCATCTTAAGGGATTTTTGACCTTGGCAGAGCCATGGATCCCAATCCCGCGCTGAGGAAGCTCGGTTTCTCCGCACGCGACCGCGTCGTCATCATCCATGCCGACGACAGCGGAAGCGCGCGCTATCAGCCCAGATTTGCCCAGCCGAGTTGGGGACTACGAAGCGTTCATGGACGAGCGCGTGCGGGCGCATATCCGCCGCAACGGGCTGCAAGTCATCGGCTACCGTCACCTGAAGGCGCTGATGGCCTGAGCGGCGGCGGCCCGTCCCCACGACTCACGGCGCGCTCAACGCGCGACTTCGACCCAGACTTTGGACGCGAGTTCCGCGCCGATCACGTGTTCGTCGTGGAAGTTGCCATTGGCCACGCGCACGCGCAGCGGGCCGGAGAAGGGCGCGCGCGACACCAGATGGATCGGCACCCCCGGCTTGATGTTAAGCGAGGCGAGATAACGCAGCAGATCGCCGTCGTGCGACGAGACGCGGCTGACCACGCCCTGCGCGCCGTTGGCTAATTCAGATAGGCGCACGTCGTCGAGCGGCTGGATGCGACCATCGCGCGATGGGATCGGGTCGCCGTGCGGACAGCGCGTTGGGCGGCCGAGCTGCGCGTTCATGCGCTCGATCAGCTCGTCGTCCAGGTAGTTGCTGGCGGACGCAGCGACCGGATACACCTCATCCCAGGTGTAACCGAGCTTTTGGGTCAGGAAGACCTCGAAGATGCGGCGCTTGCGAATCGCCCGCAGCGCGATGCGTTCGCCGGCCTCGCTCAGCACCAGGCCACAGGCGCCCTCGCGCCGCACCAGCCCTTGGCGCACCAGGCGCTGCGCCATGCGCGAGACCGCCGGCGGCGTCACGCCCAACCGCGCCGCCAGCGCGCGCAACGACACCCGCCCGGATTCGCTCGCTTCGAGGTAGGTCTCGCTCAAGAAATCCTGCACTACGGCGCTGGTTTTGCCCGCAGGCTTATTCAGCGTAGCCTTGGCCATTTCGGCCTCAGATTATTGCACAGCGCGTCGGCGCGCCTGGCGGCCTGCGTGGTTACTTATCGAACGTTAATCCCGCGACGATAGAATCGCGGCGTTATGCTGGATGTTCGATGAGCACATCCAGTTCCATTTTTTGTTGAACCAGAGGGAGTTTGCATGAACGCGCAGTTAGATCGCAATTATCCAAAGCCAGCCTATATCATTGCTGCGCTGGCGGGCGCACTGCTGCTGGGCGCATGCGCTCGGCCAGGCGCCACGGCCGACACGGCCGCTCAACGCGTAGCCGTCCTCGAAAACGGCACGCTGACGGCCACCGTCAACGCGACCGGCAACATCGAGCCGGAAGCCGAAGTTCGGTTGACCTTTCAACAGCCCGGCACCGTGGCCGAGGTGTTCTTCGAGCAAGGCGACTCGGTGAAGAAGGGCGATGTGATCGCCCGGCTAGATACGACCGATTTAGAGCTGGCGCTGGCTCAGGCGCAGGCTTCTCTCGAACAAGCCAAGAGCGCGCTGGCTCAGGCTGAAATCGCCGTCGAGAATGCGAAGTCCCAGGAGATCATCGCCGCGGCCAACTACAGCCGCACGGTGTCTGGCGCGCGACCGAGCGAAGTGAGCGCCGCGCGGGCGGCGCTGGCGGCCGCCCAGGCGAACCTCGACAAGCTGAAGGCCGGGCCGACTGCGGAAGACCTGGCCGCAGCCGAAGCAGCACTGCGCAATGCCGAAGCGGCGCTGCGCCAGGCGCAGAGCGCCTACGACGTAGCGTTCAAGCTCAATCCGGCCGGCATCGCCGCCAGCCCGGCTGCGCTCCAACTCGAGCAAGCGACCAACAACTACAACTCGGCCAAGGCGCAATACGACAAGATCGCCGCAGGCCCAGATGCCGCTCAGATCAAGGCGGCCGAGCAGCAGGTGCTCAACGCGCGGGCGAACCTCGACAAAGTGCTCACCCCGGCGCGGCAATTTGATCTCGACCAGGCTGAGGCGCAACTCCAGCAGGCGCGCCTGCAGGTCAAGAACGCCGAGATTCAAGTCGCCAATGCCAATAATCAGGTGAAGCTGGCCGAGATTCAGGTGAAACAAGCGCAGCGCCGACTCGATCAGGCGTCGCTCAAATCGCCGATTGACGGCGTTATTGCCGCGCTGAATGTGAAGGCGGGCGAGGCCGTCGGCGCCGGCGGACAACCGGCGGCCGTCGTGGTAGACCTCTCGAAATATTACATTGACATCACCGTAGACGAGATTGACATCGCTAAGGTGAAAGTGGGCCAGGAAGTCAACGTCACGTTAGACTCCCTACCGGGCGTTGAAGTCAAGGGCAAGGTGATGCGCATTTCCCCGACGTCGAAGCTGGTCAACGGCGTGGTGTCGTATGACGTGCGCGTGAGCGTTGACGCAGCGAAGGACGTGGAGCTGCGCAGCGGCATGACGGCGAACGCGTCCATCGTGCTCGACCGGCGCGACGGCGTGTTGTTGGCGCCGAATTGGGCGGTGCGCCGCGACCGGAACAGCGGCAAGACCTTCCTTACCGTGCGGGTGAACGATCAGCAAGTGACCGAGGTGGAGGTCAAGACCGGCCTTCGCAACGACGCATTTAGCGAGATCCTCTCTGGCGCAAAGCCCGGCGATGTCGTCGTCGCGCCCAGCGCGCCGAACTTTCTGGGTCAGTAACGGACGGGCAGGCTGGCGACCTTTCGTCGGTCGCTCATGGCGCTTAGCGCGCGGACATAGCTACCACTTCAACCCGTGGCGCCGCCGAAGACCGGTTGCCAGCTAACCTTTTACCAGCGCAGACCAAATGGTTGAGATAACGATCAATCCCAGCCAGCCTGATTTGAAGTCAGGCGAGCGACGCAACGGCGAAAAGGCGCCAACCCCCGTCATTGACGTGCAGGGCATCACGAAGATCTACAAGATGGGCGAGATCGAGGTGCCGGCGCTGCGCGGGGTGGACCTGAAGATCTATCCCGGCGAACTGGTCGCCATTATGGGGCCGTCCGGTTCTGGCAAGTCCACGCTGATGAACATCCTAGGCTGCCTCGACCAGCCTACCAGCGGCACATACAAACTGGACGGCGTGGACGTCGGGAAGCTGAACGACAATCAATTGGCCGAGATCCGCAACCGAAAGATCGGCTTTGTCTTCCAGTCATTCAACTTGCTGCGCCGCACGACGGCGATAGATAACGTCGAGCAGCCGCTGATCTACGCCGGCGTGCGACCTAAGGAACGCCGCGAGCGCGCTCGCGCGGCGCTCGAATCGGTCGGCCTGGGCAACCGGCTGAAGCATCACCCGAACGAACTCTCCGGCGGCCAACAGCAGCGCGTGGCGATTGCGCGCGCGCTGGTGACTAACCCAGCGATCATCCTGGCCGACGAACCGACCGGCAACCTCGATTCCAAGAGCGGCGCAGAGATCATGTGCATCTTCCAGCGCTTGAACATGGAGCGCGGCGATACGGTGATCTTCGTCACGCACGACCCGCGCATTGCCGCGCATACGCGGCGCATCATTCGCATCTCCGACGGCCGGATCGTCGGCGACGAGCCGGTGGAGAATCCAATAATTGCGTGCTTGGATGAACCGCTGCGTGAGCGATGAACCTAGACCTTGTTGAAGCGATCAAGCTGGCGTTGCGCGCGTTGGATGCCAACCGGCTGCGCGCATTCCTGACGATGATCGGGATCAGCATCGGCATCGGCGCGGTGATCGCCTTGATGGCCATCGGCGCAGGCGTGCAACAATACATCAATGACCAGTTCACCAGTGCAGGGACGAACCTGCTGGGCATTGTGCCGGGCCGCATCCAGCGCGGCCCCGACGGCGGGCAAAATCCGTTCGGTCAGTCATCCTTTCTGACGATGGGCGATTACCGCGCAGTGGTGGCCGGCGCGCCGAACGTCGCGGCGCACGCCGCCGACTTCACCTCAGTTGGCAACTTCTCCTACGGCTCGCGGACGTCGCAGGTGCAAGTCAGCGGCGTGACCCCCAGCTTCTCGGAAGTGCGCAACTGGCGGGCGATCCGCGGCCGATTCATCGAGGAAGCCGATAACAACAGCCGGGCGCGCGTGGTGGCGCTTGGCCAAACTGTGGTCAACGACCTCTTTCCCGGCGAAGACCCGCTCGATAAAGTGGTGAAGATCAACGACGTGCCGTTCCGCGTGATCGGCGTCATGGAGTCGAAGGGGTCATCCTTCCTCGGCGACCAGGACGCGATTGCATTCGTTCCGCTCAGCACGGCGCAAGAGCGCCTCTTCCAGCGTCAGGCTCAAGCGCGCACGGGCGAGCGCATCGTGTCCACCATCTACTTGCAGGCCACCAGCGATGCCGCTCGGCCGCAGATCGAGGCGATCGCGCGCGACATCTTGCGCGAACGCCACCGGCTTGCTCCGGGCGACGCGGACGATTTCTCAATCATCAGCCAAACCGAGCTGTTGAACACGTTTGGCGCCGTGACGAGTGTATTAACGTTGTTCTTGGGCGCGATTGCGGCCATCTCGCTGCTGGTGGGCGGCATTGGGATCATGAACATCATGCTGGTCAGCGTGACGGAGCGCACGCGCGAGATCGGCCTGCGCAAGGCCATTGGCGCAACGCCGGCCGCCATTCTGGGCCAATTCTTGATCGAGGCGGTTGTGCTGTCGTTCATCGGCGGCCTGATCGGCATCCTGATCGGCGTGGGGATCGCGCTCGGCGTCACGCAGTTCGTGGATTTCAGCGCCATTGTGCAGCCGGGCGCTGTGCTCTTGGCCGTGAGCTTTTCGATTGCCGTGGGCTTGTTCTTCGGCATCTATCCTGCGCGGCGCGCCAGCCGGCTAAATCCCATTGACGCCCTGCGATTTGAGTGAGGGAACAGCAAACGATGTTCATCGAAAACCTGAAAGTTGCCTTGCGCGCCCTGGCCGCCAACAAGCTGCGCAGCGGGTTGACCACGCTCGGCATCATCATCGGCGTCACCTCAGTGATTGCGTTGCTGTCACTCGGCAACGGCGTGCAGGAGTTCATCAACCGTCAGTTCGAAGGGCAAGGGGCAAATCTAGTGTTTGTGTTTCCGGCGCGGGTTGAGATTGGTAAAGGCGCAAACCGAGCCGGCTTTCGCGCGTTTGTGCCCGGCGCGCGCACCGGCACAGCGCTCTCGCTCACCCAGGCCGACGCCGAAGCGTTGCGCGACAAGTCGCGCGTCCCCGACGCTAAGATCGTCGCGCCGATCGTGAGCGGCACCGGCCGGGCAGTAGCCGGGGAGAACAAATACGAGACGCGCGTGCGCGGCACGGTGCCGGAATATCGCGCGCTGAACAACGCGCAGCTGCTGTACGGCCGGTATTTCACGCAGGAGGAGACGAGCGCCGGCTCGCGCGTGGTCGTGCTGGGCGACGTGCCGTATCGCAAGCTCTTCCCCTCCGGCGGCGACCCTACCGGCCAGGACATTCGCATCAACGGCGTGCTCTTCCGCGTCATCGGCGTGCTGGCGCAGCGCGTGGGCGGCGCCGAGGGCAGCGACGACGATTTGATCATCATGCCGATCACGACGGCGACTGAACGCCTGTTTCCGCAGCGCAATGCCAAGGGTGAGCCTTTGGCCGGCATCATCCTGATCCAAGCAGTGGATCAGTCGCGCATTGACGCGGTGATTCAACAAGCGACCGAGCTGCTGCGTGAGCGGCACGGCATCACCTTTCAGGATGAGGATGATTTCTCGATCGCCAGTCAGCGCGATCTGCTGAACACCATCGGCGCGGTCACCGGCGCAATTACGATTTTCCTGTCGGCCATCGCCGGCATCTCATTGTTTGTCGGCGGCATCGGCATCATGAACATCATGCTGGTGAGCGTGACGGAGCGCACGCGCGAGATCGGCCTGCGCAAGGCCATCGGCGCGCGGCGCAGCGTGATCTTGACGCAGTTTTTGATCGAGTCGGTCGTCCTCTCCGTGCTAGGTGGGCTGGTCGGCATTGTGCTGGGCGTGGTACTGGCGAATCTCGTGGCGCTGCTCTCACAGGGACAATTCTCGGCGCTGGTGACGGCCGACGCTGTGGCCCTGGCGGTCGGCTTTTCGGTTTTCGTCGGCATCTTGTTTGGCGTGTATCCGGCCTGGCGCGCCTCACAACTCAACCCGATCGAGGCGCTGCGCTATGAGTGACGCCGAAGCGCGCCCGCCTGCCGCCCCTGCTCTGCCGCATTTGACCTTTTAGAACGGATGTGCTATCATAAAAATTGATTGGAGCATATAGCTCGATTGCCAAAAATGTCCTCTCGCGCATCCGGCATTGAAACGAGGGGCATTCTGTAGTTACATTTATGCGCCATGGCTACTAAGACCATCTCTCTTAAACGCACCATCAACGCCCCAGCAGCGCACGTTTATCGCGCCTTCACTAACGCCACATCACTGCGGGAGTGGTTCTGTGACGGTGCGATGGCGCAGCCTCGCATCGGCGGCCGACTGTACTGCCAATGGGATGACGGCCGCGCTCTGATGGGCAAATACACCGCCCTGACGCCGGAGAAGAGGATCGCCCTCGACTTGCGCGGCGACGAGGAGGGCGATTATTCCCAGTGCGTGATCACCCTTTCTTTCAAAGACGACGTCACCACGTTGCAGCTCACCGATTCCGGCGAAGGCAAGTTGTGGATCAAGATGGCCAATGAGCGCGAGGCTAAATGGAATGCAGCGCTGGACAATCTCAAGTCGGTGTTGGAGACAGGTATTGACCTGCGCCAGACCCGGCAGCCGGTGCTGGGTGTGGAGGTTGGCGAACCAAAGCCGGGGGATGAAGGCGTCCGGCTGGACGGCGTTACCGAGGGCATGGGCGCGTGTGACGCCGGCCTGCAGCAAGGCGACGTCATCCTGAGCGTGAGCGGCAAGAAGACGCCGAGCTGGAGTGCAATCGGCGCAGCCCTGAACGGCCACGTCGCAGGCGACAAGGTTAAGGTCGTCTTCCGACGCAATGGCAAGACGATGAATGCCACCGTCACCCTCTCGGCGCGACCGGCGCCCGAAGTGCCGGCGACCGCCGAGGAACTGGCCGAAATCGTAGCGCGCAAATACACCGAAGTCAACCGCGACCTGACACAAGCCTTTAAGGGTGTGAGCGAAGAGAAAGCGGCCCGCGCGCCGGCGCCGGGCGAGTGGAGCGCGCGTCACGTGTTGGCGCACTTGATCGCGGAGGAACGCAACCTGCATACCTGGCTCACCGACTTGATCGCCGGCAACGAGCCGTGGTACGACGGCGAGACCGGCGCACTGCGCATCCGGCTCGACGCCGTCATCAACGGCTTCCCCACCATTCAAGCATTGCTGACCGAGCTTAAGCGCAACGAGGCCGAAACGGTGGCGTTGCTGAATGCGCTGCCCGATGAGTTCGTCGCTCGCAAAGGCAGCTACCGGCGCTTGGCGTTGCGGATGCTCTCCTGGCCTGATCACGCCCGCGAGCATCTCGGCCAGATCGTCGCCGCCGTGAGGTCCTGAGCGTAGACCGCCGGATTAGGGTTCGCCAAGAAGGGCCGCAACTTCGCGGCCAGGCTTCAGGTGTTGATGGCTTTCGTCGAGAAGCATTACGCCGGCAACGACGCCAGTTCCGAAGCGCTGACAATCATCAGGTGTTGTCTGTCGGCCTATTGCTGGCCGAGGTGATCCGCCGCGTGCACGAAGGCCCGCAGCGCGAAGGGAGTTGCTCAACGAGTGATCGTCAGTTGAGGATGCGGCACTGGTAGTCGGTGACGAAATTCTTGAGCTTGTTCACCAGCTCAAGCCATTCCTCACTTTCCAGCACGCGCTGGAGCGATTCGCGGTCGGCGGCGACGGCCGGCATGATGATCTGCGGACCCTCGCCATACACCGTATACCAAGCCTCTGTTGGGCGGATGCCCATCTTGATGATCTTCGGCGCGAATTCCTGCACGATGAACTCAAAGTAGGCAGTCTCGTCGTCCGACTTGATGTTCCAACTGAAGATGAGTCTAACCATGGTCAAGGATGGCGATGAGCGGCGTCAGTGCTTCATCTCCAGCAGGATCACCTGGGTGTCCTCCGGTAGGCTGCTGCGCGTCACCTTGAGCGCATCCTGCATTTGTGGATTGGTCAGCCCCATCTCTTTGAGGAACTTGTTGAGGCTGTCTTTGCTCTTTGGGCCGTAACCCATCGGCACGACGAGGCTGGGTTCGATCATGCTGATCACCTCGGCAGCCTGCGCGGGGTTGAGTTCGTCGTCGCCGCTGATCGGCACGAGCAACACGTCTACGGTCTCAAGCGCATCTATCTGCGACTGCGTGGGGACGAAAGATAGCCCACCTAAATGGGCTACGCTCAGCCCGTCGAAGTTGAAGGCATAGACCGTGCATTTCTGATTCGCCCCCTTCTTCTCCGGCCGCATGGCTACGCCGGTGATGAACACGCCGCCCATCTCGTATTCGCCCGGCCCGGTGATCTTGCGCACGTCGCCGCGCTGCGCGCCGATTATGGCGTTCACGTTGTTGTGTCGCGGATGGTCGCGGCTGATCGTGACGACGTCGGCTTTCAGCTTAGGCGGCTCCAGGCCGGCGCCGGCGCTATAAGGATCGGTGACGATTGCAAGCGTGGCCCGTTCGGTCATGCGGAAGCAGCTTTGTCCGTACCACGTAATCTCCATGCGGGCGATTGTATAGCAGCCCAGGCGCGCTACGATTCGGCAAAGGCGCCCCTACCTGCGCCGCCGCTATAGAAGCAACAGTCGAAAGAACGCGATCGCGGCCAACACCAGGCAGACCGCGCCCAGTGCGCTAAGCGCGTTGATGGTCAGCAACGTGCCGCACACCAGCAGCGCTGCGAAGGCCACCGCCCACGTCAGCCGTGATACGCTAGCCTCGATGCGCCGCAGGTCCTCGGTGGACTTTGGGCTCAACTGGGCGCGGACTTCGAGCTGCCCGTTGAGCGCATGCGAGAAGAAAGCGTCGCTTTGGTTGGGCAGTTGCACCGTCTGCCGGATCAGACGCGCGCCCTCGTTAAGCACATCCTGAAATGTGCGGGCCGTCGTCTGTCCGGCCAGGCCGTTTGCGAAGGCTTGGATCGCTCGCCAGGGGTTAAAGGCCGGGTCGAGCGCCGTCAGCATGCCTGCCAGGATGTTGGCCGCGCGTCCTAGATACAGCACATTCTGCGGAATCTGAAAAGGCAAGCTGGAGAGCAAATCGCGGAACTCGGCGGCAAAGGCATACATCTCGCCGAACTCGACGTTGCTGATGTCGTTCACCGCTGCGCCCCAGAAGCGGTCAAACAGCGCGCCGACGGCCTGCTCCACGCGGGCCAGGTCGGCTTCGGGCAGGAAGAACCCCATGCGCTGCGCGGCTGCCGTCCAGCGCCGCGCGTCCTTCAGGCTTACGGCGATGATGAATTCGCGCAGCTCGCGCATGAAGGATGGCGGGATGCGCCCCATCATGCCGAAGTCCACGTAGGTCAAGCGGAAGGGCGTGCCTTGGCCGATCGGCACCTTCCAGGCGCGCGCGGTGGCGCGATCCAGCGGTTGCACGAATAGGTTGCCGGGATGCGGGTCGGCGTGAAAGAAGCCGTGCTCGAACACCTGGCGCAGGTACGTGTCAAACAGCTTGTTGGCCACTTCGCGCCGCGATACGCCGGCGCTCTCCAACCCCGCGAAGTCCAGGATTTTGATGTCCTCGACGTTCTTCAGCACGATCAGCCGACGGGTGGTGAGGTCGGCATACACCTTGGGCACGCGCACGCCGGTGTCCTGGGCGAAGTTGCGGTCGAACTCTTGCGCGTGCTGTGCTTCCTGCGCGTAGTCCAGTTCCTGCATCACCACTTCGCTGAACTCCCTGACCAGCGCATCCAGGTTCGCGCGCCGGCGAATCGGCTTGTAGAGTTTCAACCATCCGGCGATGGTCTTCAGTGAGCGCAGGTCGGTATCCACGATGGCCTGCATGTGCGGTCGTTGCACCTTGACGACGACCCGCTTGGCCGTCGCCTGACCGTTCGGCGATGGGACGCGCAGCGTGGCAAGATACGCCTGCCCGAACGACGCCGCAGCGACCGGTTGTGGGTCGAACTCCTCGAAGACAGCCTCGATCGGTCGGCCTAACTCTCGCTCGATCACGGGCAACATGACGCTGGCCGGCTCAGGCGGCACGGCGTCCTGTAGGCCGGAGAGTTCCGCGATGATCTGCGGCGGGAGCAGATCGACGCGGCTGCTGAGGAATTGGCCGAGCTTGATCCATACGCCGCCCAACTCGACGGCCAGGTTGCGAAAGTCGCGCGCGAGCTTGATGAAGCGATCCATGCGCCCCTGCGCCACGCGCGCCTGACCGATGATCTTCGCCAGGATCAGCTCCCACCAGACGAACCCGGCGACCATTTTCGCGCCAAACCACAGGGCTTTGATCGCGCGCGCGCGGAGCGCGCGCCGGTCGGGCGATGGCTCGTCGGCCCGTCGCGCAGGCGCAGCCGAGGCAGCTTGTTGTTCCGCAAGCGTCCTCAAATGTTCTAGGCCGATGTCGGTAAGCAGTGACATGTGGAAAGCCTCCGGCGGCATTGTAGCCGCCGGGGTGAGCGTGAGATGAGGAGACGCCCGCGCCGGAGCGCCAGGCGTCGCCCCTTCATTCGATGACGACCGAACCGTCGAGTCCTACGCGCCGGACGGTCTCGTGGCCGGCGCAGTCGAACATGGCGAAGGTCAGTTCGGCATCGAGCGACTCGCCCGGCTCCAGCGTGCGATGGGTGCGCGTGGTGTTCATCACGTTCACCAGCCCGTGGGGATAGCTGGTGTGCGGCCGGCCGTCTTTCCCTTGCGCAAAAGGCCATGCCGTGGTCGCGCCCGGCACGGCGCGACACCAGGGGCTGTCGTAGGCCGGGTCGGTACAGACAGCGCGGGCGTTCGTTTGCATGGGTTGCGTTGCGGGCTATGCGCCCGCGCCCATCAGGCGCGCGACCCAGACGTCGTCGCGTCGCCAACCTGGGCGCACTTTTGCCCACAATTCGAGGTAAACCTTGCTGCCCAACTCGCGTTCGATTTCCTTGCGCGCGCCGACGCCGATCTTCTTCAACATCTCGCCGCCCTTGCCGATCAGGATGCCTTTCTGCGACTCGCGTTCGACGTAGATCGTCGCGGCGATGTAGATCACGCCGTTTGGGCGTGGCTGCCATTCTTCGATAGCGACGGCGATCCCATGTGGCACTTCTTGTTCCAGGAAGCGCAGAGCTTGCTCGCGCACGAATTCGGCGGCCAAGAAGCGCTCGTTCTGGTCGGTGAACTGCCCACTGGGGAAGTAGCGCGGGCCATAGGGCAGCGTCTTCAGGATCATGTTCAGCAATTTGTCCAGGTTGTCGCC
>CALHLE010000022.1 GCA_938034415.1 uncultured Anaerolineae bacterium | reverse complement strand
GGGATCGCCGTGTTCGACCAGGCTAACCAGGGCGCTCAGGAAGCCCATAAGGAACTCGGCAACCCCGAGAAACTCGAGTTCCTCGGCCCCACCCCCGAAAACAGCGTCGCCGGCCAGATCGAGATCGTCACCGCCGCCGCGACCCAGGGCGTCAACGCCGTCATGCTCTCCAACAACGCCGGCGACCAGATCGTCCCCGCCGTCAAGAAAGCCGTCGAGGCCGGCACCAAGGTCGTCACCTGGGACTCCCCCATCCCCAGCGCCGAAGGCGAGTCCCTCTTCGTCGCTCAAGTGGACTTCAACGAAACCGGCAAGGTCATGGCCGACATGGCCCTCAGCATCCTCGGCCCAGACGGCGGCAAGTTCGCCGTCCTCTCCGCTTCCCCAGACGCCGCCAACCAGAACGCCTGGATCGCCGCTATGAAGGAGGCCCTCAAAGACCCCAAATACGCTAAGCTCGAACTGCTTGACGTCGTCTACGGCAACGACCAGTCCGAGGAGAGCTACAAGCAGGCCCTGGCCCTGGTGGACAAGTATCCCGATATGAAACTGATCATGGCCCCTACCACCGTCGGCATCGCCGCCGCCGCCAAGGCCATGACCGACGAGGGCCTGTGCGACAAGGTCAAGGTCAGCGGCCTCGGCTTGCCCGCCGAAATGGCCGAATACACCAAGAGCGGCTGCGCCCCAGAGTTCGCCCTCTGGAGCTTCAAAGATCTCGGCTATCTAACCTACTACGTCACATACCTGCTGGCAACGAACCAGATCGAGGCGAAGGAAGGCGTCAGATTCAAGGCCGGACGGATGGGCGAGTACGAGATCACCAAGGATCCGACCCGCCCGAACGGCCTGCGCGTGCTAATGGGTCCATTCACGGTCTACAACAAAGACAACATAGATAAGTAAGGCCCAAAGCGTAAGATGTCTGCGTATCACGCATTGCAGGAGTAAAGCCAGCCTGCGATGCGTGATACGCAGGGCGCAAGAACGGTGATGTCGCGACAAAAACTTCGCCTCGGCTTCATCGGCGCGGGCTAGTGAGCAGCGGAATATCAGATGCCGTGGCTTGCTGCGCGCGATGACGTCGCCGCTCAACGCAAGCCAGAGCGCAGGACCTGCGCGTATGCACGCATGCGCTCGGCGCGCAGATCGCGCCGGTGGCCGAGCAGCCACTTCGCGCCTTCCAGCGCCCACTGCCAAGCAAACATGCTCAGCAGCGCCGCGCGCAGCACACCGGCCTGTGCTTGACCATGATGCTTGGCGAAATAGCGCACCTTGCTGGTGTTGAAGTAGATCATGCGCTGCGCCGAGACCTGCGCGCTGCTCCGGCCTTCGTGATGCACGATCACCGCGCGCGGGTCATAGAGCACCTGCCAGCCGGCAGCCTTGATGCGCCTGCACCAGTCCAACTCCTCGGAATACATGAAGAAGCTGCGCTCGTCCAATCCGCCCACTTGCTGATAGGCCTCCCAGCGCACGAGCATCGCGGCGCCAACGACCCAATCCACCGCGCAGACCTCATCATCGCGGCGGTCGCGGACGTAGTAGGCGTCGAGCAACCGGCGCGGCGCGATCGGCTGCAACCAGGTGCTCTCAAACAGCGCCGTCCCCAGCGTCGGGAACCGTCGCCGCGACGATTGCACGCGGCCATCGGGATAGCGCAACTGCGGGCCGATCAAGCCGGCTTCGGGATGCGCCTCGGCCGAAGCCAGCAGCGCATCAAGCGCGCCCGGCGTCACCTCCGTATCGGGATTGAGCAACAAAACGAATGCAGGCGTTGCAGACTGAGCAATGCGGCGCAGGCCGTCGTTGTTGCCGCCGGTGAAGCCGCGATTGGTGCCATTCGCCACAACGCAGACTTCCGGGAAGTCGCACTGCAACATCTCCAGGGTGCCATCGCCGGAGGCGTTGTCTACGACAACGATGCGCTGCTCGTGACTGGTTGACGGATAGCGCCGCAGCGAGTTCAGGCATGCGCGCAGCAGCTCGCGCACGTTCCAACTCACAATGAGAACAGCGATCAACTTGACTTACAGGCACGAATGCCGCCCGCTCGGAGGTCACTTGGTGCGTTCGAGCGTGTAGTCCACCAAGTCAATCAGCGTGGCGCGATACGGGTTATCCGGGAAACCTTGCAGGGCCTTCTTCGCGTTTTGGGCAATCGCGTCGGCTTCTTGCAGCGAACTTGCAATCGCGTCCGAGGCGCGAATTTGCGCCACGATGCGGTCATAGGTCTGCGGGTCACACTCTCCGCGCAGGGCGCACTCCAGTCCCTCCTTCCCATGCGCCTCGATGTAGCAGATCGTGGGCAGCGTGATCAGGCCGCGCCGCAAGTCGCTGCCGACCGGCTT
Organism: uncultured Anaerolineae bacterium; assembly: GCA_938034415.1. Taxonomy (GTDB): domain Bacteria; phylum Chloroflexota; class Anaerolineae; order J036; family Brachytrichaceae; genus JAAFGM01. The sequence continues at coordinate 116,573 of CALHLE010000022.1, read as the reverse complement.
GCCGACGCTGGCCTGCTCGCCGGTGAAGTCGAGCACGTCGTCCATCACCTGGAAGGCGATACCGAGGTCGCGCCCATAGTCGTGTAGCGCGGTAATCTGCGCTTCCGTCGCATCGCAGACCACGCCGGCGGCGGCTGCTGCCAACACAAACATCGAAGCCGTCTTGCTGTAGATACGGCGATAGTAGTCGTCGCGCGTGGCGCGCAAGGCAAAGTCGGTGAATTGCTGCTGCAGCTCGCCGGCGACGATCACACCGAGCGTGTCGGCGAAGATGCTCATCACGCGGACGCTCTCGGTGCGGGCTGCTAGGTTGGCCGCGACGGCGAAGAGGTAATCGCCGGTCAACACGGTCGCCGCCGGCGTCCACACCGCGTTCAGCGTCGTTGCGCCGCGCCGCACCAGCGAGCCGTCTATCAAGTCATCGTGCACTAGGGTAGCCGTGTGCAGCATCTCCACCGCGCTGGCCAGATCCACCACACGCGGATTATCCAGTCGGCCCAACATGCCGGCGATCAGCAGCGTAATCACCGGCCGGATGCGCTTGCCGCCGCTGGCGACGATGCGCTCAACGGCTTCGCGCAGCTCAGCCGGTTGCAGATCGGGCAGATGTCGGAGCGTCGCTTCTACATCGGCCAGTTGTCGCTTGACAAGCTCTTGAGCGCGTTGTATGGCTACTCCTTTAGAGTGCGGGCGGCGGTCATCCGTTGTGTGTGACACAGCATGTGCATTCCTTAGCGTCATCTTAAAACATCCCTGCTCAGTTCAGTCCAAACAATCGCCGCCCATTATCCGTCGTCATGCGCGCAATGTCACGAGCAGACATACCACGAATTTCGGCGATCGCACGCGCAACCTCGACCACATGGGCCGGCTCGTTGCGCCGGCCGCGATGCGATTGCGGCGCGAGATAGGGCGAATCGGTCTCGATGACGATGCGCTCTAACGGCGCGGCTTTGACCACATCGCGCAGGGCATGGGCGTTAGGATAGGTGACCGGACCGCCGATGCCGATGTAAACGCCCAACGCCAGCGCAGCGCGCAAATGCTCCTTGCGCCCGGAGAACGCATGCATGACCACCCCAGGCAAACCGCGGCCATGATCGCGCAACAGCGCCAGCGCATCGTCATAGGCATCGCGGCAATGCACAATCACCGGCAAATTCAACTCGCCGGCCAGCGCAAGTTGCACAGCGAATGCCTGTATCTGCTTGTCGCGCGGCGTAGTCTGCCGATAGTAATCCAAGCCGATCTCGCCGATGGCGATAACTTGCGGCGCAAGCGCCAGCGCGCGCAACTCGGCCAGTTTCGCCTCATCGAAATCAGCCGCATCGTTCGGATGCACGCCCACGGCAGCGACGACGCCGGCGTAGGTCTGAGCCAGAGCCACAGCGCGTCGGCTGCTCTCCAGGTCGTAAGCCGGGTTGAGGAAGCGCACTACGCCGGCTGCGCGCGCCCGTGCGATGGTCGCATCACGGTCGGCGTCGAACGCCGCCACATCCAGATGGCAGTGAGTGTCGAACAGCTCCGTCGGCTCGGCTTGACCGACCGCCTCATCCTTCATGGGCGAGCTTCACTCCGCCTTGAAGCAGCGGCTCAACCAACGCTGCATCCTGCGTCTCACAGTAGACGCGCATTAGCGGCTCTGTGCCGGACATGCGGATGAGCAACCAGCCGCCATCCTCGAAGAGGAACTTATAGCCGTCGGTCATATCCTTGCCGACCACCCGCAAGCCGGCGATCGCCGCCGGCTGCGCCGCGCGCAGGCGCGCCTTGATCGCCTCGCGCTGCTGCGGGTCTATGGGCGAGTCCACGCGATCATAGTAGTGCGGCCCCACCTTCCCAAACAGCCAATCAATCAACTGCGTCGGCGTCTTTCCCGTGCGCACTTGCAAGTCGAGGAAGTAGAGGTTAGCCAAGATGCCGTCGCGTTCCGGCACGTTGCCGCGGAAGGCGTAGCCGCCGCTCTCCTCGCCGCCGATCATCGCGTTCGTCTCCGTCATCTTAGGCGCGACATACTTGAAGCCCACGCCGGTCTCATAGACAGGCACGTCGTAAAGCGCGCCCAATTTATTGAGCATCGAGGTCGTGCTGAGCGTTTTGACAATTGCGCCGCGCTCGCCGCGAATCTCCAGCAAATACAATGCCAGCAGCGCATAGGCGCGCAGTTGATTGATGAAGCCGCCTTGCTCATCGCCGAAGCCACACCGGTCGGCGTCTCCGTCGGTGATGCAGCAGCAGTTCGCGCCGATCTCCTTCGTCATGGCCAAGCCAACGTTGACGTTGGGCGGGATCGGCTCGGGGCGCGTCATCTCCGGGAAGATCGGATTGCGCGCGCTATGAATTTCGACGATCTCCGTCTTCGCTCCGCCGATCAACCGCGGCAGCCAACCGGCGCCGTTTCCCCACATTGGGTCCACCAACACCTTCAGGCCGGCATTCGCAATAGCCCGGAGATCCACCAGGCGTTCGAGATTGGCCATATATTCATCCGATGGATTGAATCTCTCAATCAGCCCCTGGGACAGCGCCTTGTCGAAGTCCAGCCGCTTGACCTCGGCATCCGAAGCCGGGATAGCGGCCTCGATCTGCGCCAGGCCGTCGGGCGCAATCGCGCCGCCGGTGTGGTCGCGCACCTTGAAGCCATTGTCCTGCGGCGGATTGTGGCTGGCGGTGATGTTGATCGCGCCGATCGCCTGTTTGGCGCTCACGGCGAAGGCAATCACCGGCGTCGGCGTTGCGTCGTCGGTCAGCCACACCTTCAGGCCATGGCCGGCCAGCACTTCTGCCGCCGCAGCTGCGAAGTCTTCCGACTGGAAGCGCCTATCGTAGCCGATGACGACTGCGGGTTGCGACGATTCCCTGGCCTTGGGTGTTGTCAGAATATAGCGCGCATAGCCTTCAGCGCAGCGCCGCACGTTGGCAAAGGTGTAGTCATCCGCAATGCGCCCGCGCCAGCCATCCGTTCCGAATTTAATTTGGGTCATACTTGCCTCTCGTTGTTGCGTAGTGATTGCAGGTCGGCGTCCACCATCATGCGCACGAGCTGTTCAAAGTTGACTTGCGGCTCCCAGCCCAACACGCGGCCGGCCTTACTGGCGTCGCCGATGAGCAAATCCACCTCGGCCGGCCGATAGTATTTCGGGTCTACCACAACGTAGTCCTCCCAGTTCAAGCCGAGATAGCCGAACGCCACCTCGCACAACTCGCGCACCGAGTGCGTCTCGCCGGTGGCGAGCACGTAGTCATCGGGTTGGTCGTGCTGCAGCATCATCCACATGCCGCGCACGTAATCGCCGGCGTAACCCCAGTCGCGTCGCGCATCCAAGTTGCCCAGGCGCAGCTCGCGCTGCAAGCCCAGCTTGATGCGCGCGGCGGCATACGTCACTTTGTGCGTGACGAATTCCAAGCCGCGCCGGGGACTTTCATGGTTGAACAAGATGCCGCTGCACGCGAACAGGCCGTAGCTCTCGCGATAATTGACCGTGATCCAGTGCCCATACACCTTCGCGACGCCGTATGGGCTGCGCGGGTGAAAGGGCGTCGTTTCGCGCTGCGGCACTTCCACCACTTTGCCGAACATCTCGGACGACGACGCCTGGTAGAAGCGCGTATCGGGCTTGACGTGCCGGATCGCCTCCAGCAGCCGCGTCACGCCCAGCGCGGTGAACTCGCCAGTGAGCACCGGCTGGCTAAAAGAGGTTGGCACGAACGACTGCGCCGCCAGGTTATACACCTCATCCGGTTGATATTCGCGGATGATCTCCATCAGCGATGATTGGTCGAGCAGGTCGCCCTGCACAATGTCAATCTGCTCCTGGATGTGCTTGATGCGGTCAAAGTTGATGGTGCTGGTGCGGCGCACCATGCCGACCACGTGATAACCTAGCTCGAGCAAAAACTCGGCCAGATACGAGCCATCCTGTCCGGTGATGCCGGTGATGAGTGCGGTCTTCTTTGACATGATCAGCGTCCTAAGTTTGGCGTCTTATGCATTTTGGCCGAGTCGCTCCCGCCAGTAATTCAGGAGGTCGGCAATGGTCTGCTCGAACGGAATGCGCGGCTCCCAGCCCGTCGCTTCGCGGATGCGCGCCGGGTCGCCGTAGCTCACCGGCGTGTCGGCAACGCGAAAGCGCGAGGGATCGCTGCGCTGCTCTACACGCGCGGCCGTCATGCTGAGCATCGTGTCCAGCAAGGACTGGATCGAGCGCGGCGTGCCGCTGCACACGTTATATGCGCGTCCACCGTCGGCGCGCTGAATCAGCGCCAGATACGCCTGCACGACGTCGCGCACATCGGTGAAATCGCGTTGAGCCTGCATATTGCCCAGATGCATGACCGGCTCACGCTTGCCCAGCTCGATCTCGACGATCTGCCGAGCAAAATCCGACGCCACGAAGCGCGTATCCTGTCCCGGCCCGAAATGGTTGAACGGACGAGCGATCACCACGTCGTATCCGTGGCTGATATGATACTGAAGCGCTATCAGCTCCTGCGTCGCCTTGCTCACCGCATAGGGGTTGGTCGGTTGCAAGGGTCGCTCTTCGCGGAAGGGCAGGTCGCGCTCGGACGCCGGCCGGCCATACACTTCGTTGCTCGAAACGATGAGAAAACGGGGCGACAGCTTAGCAGCAATCGCACCTTCGAATAAATTAAGCTGCGCGCGCGCATTGGCCTCGAACGTCTCCCAGGGCTGCTTCCATGCCGTCGGCACATGCGACTGCGCCGCCAAGTGAATGATGATGTCGGGACGTTCATAGCGCAGCAGGCGCGTCGTGGCGTCGGGATCGCGCAAGTCCACTTTCCACCAAAAGACGCGCGGGCTGGGGCGGTCGCCCGGCGTCGTGCGCGACACGCCGATCAGTGTCCAGTGGGTCGCCTTCAAGAGCAGATCGGTGAGATGCCTACCGGCAAAGCCGGACATTCCCGTGATGAGCACGCGCATGATGAAGCCAACTCGGCGACGTATCCTGATTGGTTGCGCAACTCTATCACAGGTTGCGAGCGGGTTCAGCTAAAGCGGCGCTTACGGGCCAAACATGGGCGTTGCTGTCGGCATGGGAGTAGGAGGCGGCGAAACCGGCGCCATTGGGATGAGGGTAGTTACCCCAAACGCCAGCGAACCGATCACGGCCAGCAGCACCAACACCACGAAGCCGGCGCCTCCGATGATGCCGATCCACGAGAACAAGCGAGCCTGGTCGGGCCTAGTCGCGTTGCGTGCGCCGGCCAGGCCGACGCTGCCCAACAATAGCGGCACCAGCGGCAGCGGCGGCGCACAGATCGCAATGCCGATGCCGAAACAGGTGGCAATCGAAAAAACGCCGCTGATGCAGGCCAACAACGCGATGATGTCATTGCCATTGCGCTGGCGCGTGATATGGGGCGACGGCGCTGTCGGCAAGCGCGGCAAAACCGCCGCATGCCCGAGCTGATCCAGGTAGACCTTCGGCGCATAGACAACCTTACCCTGAGACGCAAGCTGGCGCGCCACGCGCTCGCTGACCCGTCGGCCGTCATCGGTATACCAGAGATGTTCGGCGCACAGCGGCACGCCGGTGACCTCGCACCGCTCGATCGCTTCGTTCAGGCAATCCACGCACCGGGCCGACATGATGAACGGTCAGCATCAGAGGCGATAAGACCGGGCCGAAGGACATCCAAGGTTCGATCCTCGCAATCCGGCCTCTGAGGAGAGCGGAGAGAGTGAGATTCGAACTCACGGTGACCCATACGGGCCACAACGGTTTTCGAGACCGCCCCGTTCAACCACTCCGGCATCTCTCCTTACGCCTTAATTCTACCGCGATTTCCACAAGCGTTGATTTCGGCTTCTCATGCCTCCTGCGCGGCAGTGCCACACCATTAAGGCTTTCCGTTCGTCTGAACGCGGCTGCGAAAGTGATCGCACTGCCGTTGCAGCGGGCAACGTGCGCACTCCGGGTTGCGCGCATGGCAAACTGCTCGCCCGTGCCGGATCAGGTTGATGTGAAAGGCGAACTGCGCGCCGGGCGGACAGATGCGTTCCATCCAGTCGTGCGTCTGGTCAGCAGTCAGCCGCGGGGGGCGGAGGCCAAGCCGCCCGGTCACGCGATGGACATGTGTGTCCACCGGAAAGACGGGCTTGTCATAGCAGAACAACAGCACGATGGCCGCGGTCTTCGGCCCGATGCCCTTGATGCCGAGCAGCCATCGCCGCGCCTCGTCCACCGGCATCTGGGCGAGGAAGTCTATGTCCAGCTTGCCGCGCGCTTCGGTGATGCGTCTCAGGGCAAATTGAATGCGCGGGCCTTTTTGGTTGGCCAGGCCGGCCGGGCGAATGGCTTCGATCACCGCCTCCGCCGGCGCGTCGCGCACGGCTTCCCAGGTCGGGAATCGTGCGCGCAGTCGGGCATAGGCCAAATCGCGGTTGCCGTCGTTGGTGTTCTGCGAGAGGATGGTCGCGACCAGTTCGCTCACGCCGTCGAGCCGCGTCCACTGCGGCTCGCCGTAGGTTGCCAGCAGCTTCTCGTGGACGACTTTCGCTTTACGCCTCAGCGCGCGCTCGTCCGTCGCCGGCGATGGTCTATCCGCGTTCTTTCCCTTTCCTACTCCGATCTCCTTGCTCATCAACTTTCAACTCCCTCAACTCCCATGCGTCATCACCCGACACGACCCAGAACTCCGGCGAAGCCACACTCGCCCCTGCGCCGAGCAGCATCCCCTCGGCGCGGTAACGGGCGGATAATCGTTCAAAGCGCTCACCGCTCACCTCCAGTTGGATCTCGGTGCGAACCGAGGAAGAAAAGCCATCACTATCCAACGCTCGGATCATCACGGCGGGCGGGCGGGCGCGGTTCGACGCAATCGGCTGCACGATCAGGCAACAGCGGCGCGCAAATCCGGTCGCCGTCGGCGTAGCCGGCGACCAAGACTCCCACTCCGCAGCCGGATCGTCCGACTCAGCCGGCCTATGCTCGCCGCGAGACGGCGCAGCCAGCAAGCCGCGCCTGCCTTCTAACAGCACGCGCCACAAGCCAGGCGGCGCGCCAAGGTTGAAAAGTCCCCCAAAGGCGTAGTCAATGCGGATCACATCTAGCGCATCGAGATAGACATCGTCCGCGCCCTCGTTCATCACAGATAGCTGCGCCGTCCAGCCGGGGCCGCGCTCCTGCCAGATCCATGACGCGCGCAGACCATCGCCCATTGTCACGAACGAAAGCGGATCGTCGCTGTAGCGCTGTGAGGCGCTGATGCGCATCGTCCGCAGCGTGGCCGATTCGGTCGCGCGATAGCGCACCTGCGCCGCGATCCTATGCATCGTCGGACCATCATCCCAGTTGATGGTGATGTGGTGATCCATCACCGCCAGCACGCCGTTTGTGTTGATCATGGATAGTGAGCGGCAACAAGCTGCAAAACCGGAGACTCAACCCGCGCCTTCGCTCGCGCCGAATGCCAGGGGTTAGAGCTGAATGTTTTTAGCGCTATCCTCCATGCCGCCAGGACGATTGCGCGCCAACCACACGCGATGATGCTCGGCAAGAAGCCTACGCCGCTCACGTGCAACGGCCTTAGGATCATCCGCCATGCGTTTGCCGACCGCGCCCAACCGCTCTAGGCGGTTCATCCCATAGCGCATCAGATGAATGGCGTATGCAAATTCGCGCCGCACCAACGCGGCATCAGGGCGCTGCATCTTCAGCGTCGGCACGATCGCTTCGAGGCGGTCGAGTTCTTTATTCACGCGCGTCAGCCAACGTCGCTCGATGACAGCCTCCTTTAAGCGGTGTCGCAGGGCCTCCTCGCTGAACGTGACGGCGTAGGCATACGCCGTGCCGTTGTGAGTGCGGAAGGGTATGTGCGTATACACATTGCCGAGATCGTAGGCGAATTTGCCGGTCGCCCCGCTCGGGTCTGCGAAGATGTGCAAACTGGCCGCGCGGGCAACGTCCATGTCGCGGTTGGACGCGATGCACCAGGACACGCCGGCACCATAGGCATAGGGCAGATAGCTCACCGGCAGAGGCTGTAGGTGGCCATAGTCCCCCCAATCCGTGTTGAGGAAACCGACGGCGCCATGCTGCTTGCCGTTCTCGGCGGCGTTGAGCAGATTGCCGATGGCATTGTCGGTGCGGCCGCCGATGCTGTTCCACGACGACGTGCCGCCGCACACGTAGAACGGAATACCCGATGCGGCGAACTTTGCGCCATGGTCGGCGAACGGATGATCGTATTCGTAGCCCCACTCCATCGCAATCACGTCTTTGGGCAACTCGGCGACCAGCTCAGGATGCGACATGATGATGTCGCCCCAAAACTGCATCGTCCGGCCATGGCGCTTGACCCGCTCGTAAATCTGAAGCAGAAAGTCCAGATAAACGCGCCCGACGCCTTTCGCCTCAACTTCGGCTTTGCTGCGACCCTTGCCCAGGTCCACCGTCTCATCGCAGCCGACGTTGAAGAACCGGCTGGTGTAGTGGGGCAGCACTTCCTCGAAGATCTCCTCCACCAACTGGATGCTGCCGGGGTCGCCTGGACACAACGTAAATGGCTCGGCAAAGTAGCCCCATGAGGTCTCACAGCCATCTGGGCATTCGGCAAGCGGGCGATATGCATCATGAATCAGCCAGCGACGCATGTGGCCAAAGCAGTTCTGATTCGGCACCAGGTCAATGTGCCGCGCCCGGCAGTATGCATCAAGCTGCATGATCTCTTCGCCTGTCATCGGCGAGGCATTGGCCCACACGACCGGGTGACGCCGGAAGGCGAATGTGTGTTCGGTATAGAGCTGAAACTCGTTGACCTTCAACTCGGCCAGCAGGTCCACCAGCTCAAACAGCGTCGCCATCGTCGGCACTTTATCGCGGCTGATGTCAAGCATGACGCCGCGTCGCGCGAAGTCCGGCGCGTCCTCAATGCGCAGCACAGGCAGTGCACGGCCATACTGACGCAAAAGCTGCGTCAGCGTCATCACGCCGTAGAACGCCCCGGCTGTTGTCGGTGCGGTAATGGTGATGCGCTCGGGTGTCACGTCAAGCGTGTAGCTTTGCCGGTCAGTATCGCTGACAGCCTCACCAGCGTCTCCAATGGCAATCAGTAAGCCGATCGTCTCCGGGGGCGCAGCGTCGCTGGCGTGGATGTGCCAAGTCACGCGCGAGTACCGGCTGAGCGCGCGCTGCGCTTCTTGCGCCTCGAAGAATCCTTGCGCAGGCCGCGGCGCCTTTAACACGATGAGCTGATCGGACCGGACTTCGTGCACGCCGCCATACAAGGTTATGGCGCGCGGCTCCGGGACAAGACAAGGCGAGAGCGGGCGGGATTGCTTAGGCATGGCTCTGTTGTAGGCGACATTGTACGACGAGACTAACAGGCGCGATTACAATCGCCCTCTGACCAATGGCCGATCTGACCTCATACCTCGCTTGGCGCATTGTGCAAGGCGTAGGCGCACAACCGGGCGAGCTGATTCTGCTGCTTGACCATGCCGGCCGTGACGACCTATTGCGCGAAGTCGCGTTCACTGTTGAGCTGGCAGGCGCGACGCCGCTGATCGAACTTGCTCCACCCGATTACTTAGCGCGTCTGCTGGCGTCCGGCCAAACCGAGTATTTCGCCGCATACGACCGCCACCGCCGTGCGTGGCGAGAACGCGCGGATCGCTGCGTCGCGCTCACCGCCGGCTATCTCGATCTGGACGGCGCGCCGCATGATGCCGTCGCGCTATGGTCTGCCGCGCAGGAACGATTGACCGACATCGAGGAAGCGCGGCGTCTCCCCAGCCTGGTCGTCGCCGTCCCAACGCCGGCCCAGGCAGACCGTCTTGGGATGTCGTTTGAATCGCTTGAGCAAATCCTACAAGACGCCGCGGCGCCGACGCTGCTCGAACTGCAAGACCCTGTTGTGCGGGCGCAGTCGCGCTTGGAAGACGCACAGGAGATCGTCATTCGCACCGGCGGAAGACACGAATTGCGCGTCGTGCGCGGCGACCGGGCGATGCTGAACAACGATGGCTACATTGACGACTTAGACCGTGAGCGCGGCGCAGTGGTTTCTAGCCTGCCGGCCGGCTCGATCTACTTCACCGTGCTGGAAGATCGAACCGAGGGCAGCCTGCACCTGCCCTGCGTCGGCAGTGCGCGCGACGTGGTCTTTTGCTTCGAGCGCGGCCGCGCGGCGCGCATTGAAGCAGCCGCCGGCGCAGACGAGTTAAACGCCCTCTTCGACGCTCAGACCGGCGATTCACGCCGCATCGGCTACATCGGGATCGGCCTGAACCCGCGCCTGAGTCGCCCTATCGGCTGGCCGCTGATAGATAAACATGCGCGCGGCGCGGTCGTCGTGGCCTTTGGCGAGAACCGCCACCTGGGCGGCCAGAACGCTTCCTCGCTCAGCGAGGAGTTCATCCTGTCGAACGCTGAGATCGAGGCCGACGGTCAGCCGATCGTCAGCTTCGGATAATTCTGAGCCAGCAGGATGCCACAATCGCCAGGGGTCTTCCACGCCGTTATTTTGGACATGGACGGCTTGATGCTCAATACCGAGGCGCTGGCCCGTGAAGCGTGGAACGCTCAAACGCCTACAGCATGAACATTGCCCTCGTCCATGATTGGCTCAATCAGCTCGGGGGCGCAGAAGACGTGCTGCGCGCGCTGAACCGGATGTTCCCGGGCGCGCCGATCTTCACCAGCATCTACGACCGGCAGCGTATGCCGATCGCCTGGCGCGCATGGGACATTCGCTCCACGTGGATGGATCGCCTGCCCGGCGTGCATCGCCACCACCAGCCCTACATGCCGGTGTTCGCCTGGGTATGGGCGCATCGCCGCATTCCGGTCGAATACGACGTGATCTTGAGCAACAAAAGCGCGTTTTGCATTGCTGCCCGTGGGCTGCATCCAAGCGTCAGGCACATTTGTTATTGCCTTACCCCAACGCGCTTTGTCTACGACTTCTCTGCCTATGCGAAAAGAGAGCGCATCCCGCCTGGCGCATCAGCCATCCTCCAAGCACTCAACCGCTACCTGCGTCGCTGGGAGACGCGCGTCGCCCAACGCGTGACGGCGTTCATCGCCATCTCGCGCGAAGTGCAGCAGCGCATCCGCAAACACTACGGTCGGGAATCAGTCATCATCTATCCCCCCGTCGAGATGCCGCCATATCCACCGGACATCCAAGATCAGGGCTTTTATCTGATTGTCTCGCGGCTCTTGCCCTACAAACGGATAGACCTGGCCATCGAGGCGTTCGGCAGGCTTGGACTGCCGCTGATTGTCGCGGGCGACGGACGGGATCGCCCCAGGCTGGAGCGGCTGGCCGCGCGACAACCTGGGTCGAACATCAGGTTGCTGGGGCGTGTAGATGATGCGACCCTAGGCCGCTTGCTGGGCGAGTGTCGCGCTTTTATCTTCCCTGGCGTCGAGGATTTCGGCATCGCGCCCATCCGCGCCATGGCATACGGCAAGCCGGTCATCGCCTATGCCGGCGGCGGCGCGCTGGACTACGTCGCAGATGGCGTGACCGGGACGCTCTTCTACCCGCAGACCCCCGATGCGCTCGCCGAAGCGGTGCTCCGGCATTCTAGGGTAACATTCGCGCCCGTCGAAATCCGCCGCCATGCCGAGCAATTCAGCGTGGAGCGATTCGAGCGCGAAATCAACGAGTTTTTGAGGGGATTAGGATAGAGTTAGGAAGAAGGGGAGAGCAAGACGAAGGGGCGGCTTAGCCTCTCACCGCGGAACGCTTAATTCCCGTACGAACCTCTTTTGGCTAAATCTTTAGCAACCGATGGAAGCATACTGTTTCAAATGTCGCGGCAAGCATCCATTGCTTGACCCAAAGCCGATCTTCTTTGCCAACGGCACGCCGGCGACCCAGGGCACCTGCGCCAACTGTGGCTACGACAGGGTGTACAAGATGGGACGCACGCCGGCGCATGAAGGGCTGACCCCGCCCGAACCGGCAGAGCGGGAGCGCAAGCCGAAATCGGACGGACGGGCGCAGCGCGCTAAGGGCAGGTCGAAAGCGTCCGCCAACGGTGACGCCGGCGCACAAGGCGCGCCGGGTTTGCCGCTCGTCATCGTCGAATCGCCGACCAAGGCGCGCACCATTGGCAAGTTCCTGGGCCGCAAATACACCGTCCGGGCGTCCATCGGCCACATCCGCGACCTGCCCAAGAGACGGCTGGGGGTGGACGTGGACAACGACTTTGAACCCACCTACGTCATCCCCGTTGCCAAGAAAGCAACCGTGAAGGAACTCAAGCAATACGCCAGAGCCGCGAGTTCAATCTGGTTGGCGACCGACCCCGACCGGGAAGGCGAGGCCATCTCGTGGCATCTGACCCACGTGCTACAACCGGAAATCGCCGGCAAGCCGGTGCATCGCGTCGAGTTCCACGAAATCACCAAGGACGCCATAGATCACGCCTTTGCCCACCCGCGAGACATTGACAAGAACGCGGTGAATGCGCAACAAGCGCGGCGCATCCTCGACCGATTGGTGGGCTACAAACTCAGCCCGTTGCTGAGCGACAAACTCAGCCGGCGCGGCCTGAGCGCCGGGCGCGTGCAGTCCGTCGCCCTGCGCCTGGTCGTCGAGCGCGAGCGCGAAATCCAGGCCTTCGTACCGGTGGAGTATTGGAGCATCGAGGCGGAACTCGCCAAGCAGTCGTCTAAAGAGGCTTTCATTGCCCGGCTGTTCAAGCTGCGCGGTCAAGAGCCGGACCTCAAGAACGAGGCCGACGCGCAGCGGGTCGTGAGCGAGCTAGAGGGCGCAGCGTATCGCGTCGTCAAGGTCGAGCGCAAGGATCGCTCGCGGCGTCCGGCGGCGCCATTCACGACCAGCACGATGCAGCAGGAAGCCAGCCGCAAGCTCGGCTTCAACGCTCGCCGCACGATGGCCGTCGCCCAACAACTCTACGAAGGCATAGACATCGGCGAAGGCGCGGTCGGCTTGATCACCTACATGCGCACCGACTCGGTGAACGTGGCCGAGAGCGCGCAGCGCGAGGCGCGCCAGTTCATCGCCGAACGCTACGGCAGCGAGTTCATACCGGAAGCGCCGCCCAAATACGTTTCGCGCGCTAAGAACGCGCAGGAAGCGCACGAGGCAATCCGTCCCACGTCCGTCTTCCGCACGCCGGAATCGTTGAAAGATTATCTCGACCGCGATCAGCTCAAGCTATATGAGCTGATCTGGAAGCGCTTCGTCGCCAGCCAGATGGCCAATGCCATCTTCGACGCGACGACGGTGGACATTGAGGCGCTGCCACAGGGCGCAGGCGCGCTTCCGGTTGAATCAGGGAACGCGCAGGACGCGCGCGCGTTAATCCCCGGCTACTGGTTCCGCGCCACCGGCTCGGTGGTCAAATTTGCCGGCTTCCTCAAGGTGTATGAGGAGGGACGCGACGAGGGCGAGAAGCTGGACGAAGACGAGGAGGGGCGCGGCCGCCGGCTGCCGGTACTGTCCGACGGCGAGCCGCTCGACTTAATGCGCCTGATCCCGGAGCAACACTTCACCCAGCCGCCACCGCGCTACACCGAGGCCAGCCTGGTCAAGGCGCTGGAGGAATACGGCATCGGCCGGCCCAGCACCTACGCGCAAATCATGACCACGATCCAATCGCGCGACTACGTGCGCAAGGAAGGCAAGCAACTCGTCCCAACCGAGCTGGGCTTCACCGCGAATGACCTGCTCGTCGCCCACTTCCCCCAATATATTGACGTGGGATTCACGGCGCGCGTGGAGGAAGAGTTAGACGACATCGAAACCGGCGCGCGAGAATGGCGCCCTGTGCTGCGCGAGTTCTACGACCCGTTCAAGGAGGCCGTCGCGCAAGCCGCCGAGTGCATCCCCAAGCGCGAGCGGGCGGTGCAATATACGGGCGAGAAGTGCCCTGACTGCGGGGACGGCCTGCTGGTGTATCGCGAGGGCCGCTTCGGAAAGTTCATCGCCTGCTCCAACTTCCCGAAGTGCAAACACACCGCGCCGATCCCCATCCCTGGCGTAAAGTGTCCGAAGTGCGGCGGCCCATTGGTGGAGAAGCGCGCCCGCAAGGGCCAGCGGCGCATCTTCTACGGCTGCGCCAACTACCCCGAGTGCGACTTCACCACGTGGAACAAACCGCTGGCGATCCAGGGGCCAGAGGGATGCGAGGGGCTGGTCGTCGAAATCGGCAAGGGCAAAGCCAAATGCCTGAACAACGACCTGGTCTTCGACATCCCGGAATCGCCCGCCGAATCCGCGCCGGCGCTGCCTGCGCCCTCGCCTTGACGGATCGCCCGCCGAGTGCTTTACTGTTTGCATGCTTGGCGATACTGTGTTGAACCGTGACCTCGATGAATTTACGGCTGCGCCGGAATTCAGGGGAAATACGCTGGTGCGTCCATCGCGAGCGCGCCAGCTCATTTATGCAGCCGTGTTGTTCGTTGCCGTTTTGCTCGCTATCACCGGCCTGGCCAATCTGATCGCCGTCTTCAGCCGCGCCGACTCATCGGCCAACGCCACGGCGACGCTCAGCGCAGGTCTGCTCATGCTGCTCGCAGCGTTCGGGCTGATCTGGCGATTTGCCTCGCCGTTCGTGTTTGCGGCAGCGGTCACCGACGACAGCCTGCATTGGCGGACGATCTTCGGCTGGCACGAAGCGCCCTGGGATGAAATCGAATTTGTGCTGGTCGAGCCGCATAGCCGCTTCGGCGGACGCGCGGTGCACGTCAAAGCCGGCAAGCGGCGGATGCACTACGGCTGGTTTGACTCAACCGACTGGTACACCTTCGGCCCGCTGGAATCGCTGCCGTCCGATGAAGCCAAGTCGCTCACCCATACCATCGTCCTGCGCGCCCGCCTTGCGCACCGCTCGCCCGGCGTGTGGGTGAATGACCGCCTCGATAAGCCTGTCGAAGTCTCTACCGGCCAGTTCAAGTGGTAGCCCAACGTCAAGGACGCGGATCGGCGCGAACGACCTGGCGGCCTGTCAGATCGGTGTGGTATGTATAGTGTCGGCCGTCCACGGCGAGGATGACCCGATACCCCGGCACAATGATGTCGTTGCAGGGCGTATCTGGCGCGGGGACCCCAAGGCAGCCATCCGGCCATTGCATCTTTTCGACCTGCACCACCCGGATTGCGCCCGGCGCAATTTGAAGCTCTTGCGCCAACATCCTGCGCGCTGCGGCGACTGCCGGGTTGACCGCACCGGTCGCAGTCGCAGAGACCCCCGCGGGCATCGGAGTTGGCAAAGCGCTATCAAGTTGGTTCGGCAACCCGACACCGCACGCGACCAACGATGCGCAGACAAGACCGATCAGCCATGCGCGCGCCATGCCCTACAGACGATTACGGCGACCGATAGGTTCCCCCAGCGGCGATGCTAGACTACAACTTACCGGCATGGCCGACGACATCACCGCACAGCGCGCCCTGGCTGCGCAATTGTTGACCCCTGGGCCTGCGGATGCGCTCACCTGGTATTTCGCGCTCGAGCACGACCCCCGCCGCACACGGCTACACATGCAGACCGACCCACACGGCCGACCGCTCGCCTTCGTCGCCGTGTGTCAGACCGGCCTCGATCTGTTCCGCCCGCTCGTGGTGATGCGCGGCGATGACCCGCTCGCCCTACAACAGGCCCTGCGCGAAGCGCTGGCGCCCAACCGGCAATACTTATTCAATGCGCAGCCGTCGGTTCGCCCCCAGCTCGAAGCGGTGTGCCAACTGCACGGCGAGACGATCAATCACATCTATGCTCTCAACAGCGGCGACTTCAAACCGGTCGTGAACATCCTCGCGCAGACCAGCAAGACGCCGGACGGGATGTTGCGCGCGGCAATTCGCGCGCGCGATGGGTCAAACGCTGCCGAGGCCGGCACAAGCTGGATCTCATCGCGATATGCGGAGGTGTTCGTGCACGTCGTCGAAGGCGCGCGCGGCCGCGGCCTGGGCAAATCGGTGGTCAGCGTGATCAGCGCGCAGGTGCTGGAGATGGGGCGAATTCCGCTATACGTCGTCAACCCGGCCAACATCGCCTCGATTCGTCTTGCCGAGCGGCTCGGCTATCGCGACACCGGCGCGCGCGAGCTGAGCGGGGCAATCAGTCGAAGCGGATAAGCAAGGCAAACCTTAAAAAGTAAACGCAAAATCCCGTCAACACTTCACGAACCGGTGATTACGCATTAACATTCTGCGAGACTTCGCACGCAAGGCTAGAAAGAAATGTCCAAGCGAAAAGAACTCGAAGCGCGTAGGCGCGAGCAGCAGCGCAAGCAAACGATTCAGATCGCCGTCATCATTGGGGCCATTGCTGTAATCGTGATCGGCGGCGCAGTCGTCCTCAGCGCGCTCTCCGGTCAACAACGAGCCAGCGCACTTCCTCCTGTGAAGGCCGCGAGCAAAGCCACGCCGGCGAACGCCGAGCCGAACGGCCGAGCGTGGGGGCCGGCCGACGCGCCGATTAAGGTAGAAGAATATCTGGACTACCAATGTCCGGCCTGCGGCCAATATGGCCGCAACTTCGAGCCGGCGGTGATCGAAGCCTTCGCCAAGACCGGCAAGGTGCGCTACGAGGTGAATTTCCTGCCCTTCCTCGAAGACCGCGTAGGGGGGCGCGAATCGCGCGACGCTGTGCAAGCCGCGCTCTGCGCCGCGGATCAAGATAAGTTCTGGCAAATGCACGCGACGCTGTTCGTCAATCAGTTGATCACCGGTCAGGAGAACGTCGGCAACTACAGCAAGCCCCGGCTGAAGGAGATGGCAGCCACCATCGAGGGCATGGACACGGCAGCGTTCAACGCTTGTTTGGACAGCAACAAACACGAAAGCACCGTGCTACAGATTCGCCGGGATGCCGAAGCGCGCGGCGTGCAACAGACGCCCACGTTCTTCGTGAACGGCCAGCCCTTTCCGGGTGTGCGCAGCGTGCAGGACTTCCGGCAGATCTTCGCGCAAGTCGCGCCGAATGTGAAGCTCGACGAGTAACTCGGCTGACGGCTTCCGTCGCCTCCTGCCAGTGACAGATCACCCCCCCGTGCAGCTAACCATGAGCACCCCTTATCGCTTGCCGCAAGGCCGCACCCCGCGCCCTGCGTTATGGGCCGACGTTCCCGATGAACAATGGGACGATTGGCGCTGGCAACTCAGCCATCGGCTCAATACAGCGGAGGACCTGGCGAAGATCATCCGGCTCACCGAGGAAGAGCTGGAGGGGTTGAATGCGCCGAACAAGTTTCGCGTGGACATCACCCCTTACTTCGCGTCGCTGATAGACCCCGACGACCCGGATTGCCCGGTGCGCTTGCAGGTCGTGCCGCGCGGACGCGAGCTGAAGGCATTCGAGAGCATGATGGAAGATTCGCTGGCCGAGGATGCGCACTCGCCCGTGCCCGGCCTGGTGCACCGCTACCCCGACCGCGTGCTCATGTTGGTCACCACGCAGTGCGCCTCGTATTGCCGCTATTGCACGCGCAGCCGCATCGTCGGCGACCCGCACGCGATGTTCAACCGGCGCCACCACGACCTGCAAATCGAGTATCTGCGCCAGACGCCGGAGGTGCGCGATGTGCTGTTGAGCGGCGGCGACCCGCTCACGCTGCCGCAGAAGATCCTCGAAGACTTGCTGCGCCGGCTGCGCGACATCCCCCACATCGAGATCATCCGCATCGGGTCGCGCGTGCCGGTGTTCCTGCCGCAGCGCATCACCGATGAGCTGGTGGCGATGCTGCGCCAGTTCCATCCGCTGTGGATGAACATCCACGTCAACCATCCGAAGGAGATCACGCCGGAGCTGGCGCGCGCCTGCGCCAAGCTAGCCGATGCTGGCATCCCACTTGGCAACCAAAGCGTGCTGCTCGCCGGCGTCAACGATCACCCAGACATCATTCGCAGGCTGTGCCACGAACTGGTTAAGATTCGCGTCAGGCCGTACTACCTCTACCAGTGCGACTTGGTCGCAGGCAGCGGCCACTTCCGCACCACCATCGCGGCCGGCCTGGAGATCATGGAATCGCTGCGCGGCCACACCAGCGGCTACGCCATCCCGACCTACGTCGTGGATCTGCCGGGCGGCGGCGGCAAGGTGCCGGTCTTGCCGAATTACCTGATCAGCCAATCGCCCGGCCGCGCCGTCTTTCGCAACTTCGAGGGCTACATCAGCACCTACACCGAGCCGACAGACTATCAGCGCCCCCAACGGATGGCCGAGCCGCGCGCCGGCCGCAGGCCAACCGGCGTGGCCGGCTTGTTGGCTGGCGAGGCCATGACGATCGAACCGGACGGTTGGCGCGCCCATCACCACTTGCCCCCAGCGGAGTCAAACGGCCAGTTTGCGCCTCACAACAACGGGGCCGAATCCATCCCTCTTGACGCGCTGCTTGACCGGCACGATGTTCAAATTGCCGGCGAAGGCGATGAGCCGAGTTGGGCTAAGGTTAACTGAGCAATCCCACACTCACTACGCAACCGAGGAATTGGCAATATGGCGGCCTATGTGATCGCAGACATCGAAGTGCTCGAACCTGTCGAATACGAGGAATACAAAAAGCTGGCTGGGCCGACGCCCGCCCAATTCGGCGGACGCTACATCGTGCGCGGCGCGCCCGTGCACGTCATCGAGGGCGAGTGGTCGCCCAAACGTTTCGTCATCCTGGAATTCCCTAGCCTGGAGCAGGCAAAGGCGTGGTATGAATCCGAGGCATATAGCCGCGCCAAAGCGATTCGGCACCGCACGGCCAGGTCGAACGTGATCATGGTCGAAGGCGTCACCCCCGCTTGACCCAGGCCCGATGAAGCGAAGCAGCGTCATCCCGGCTATCTTGCTGGCCGTCGGAACGTGCATCACGCCGGCGGCGGCTCAGACTGCCGCGCCGTTCGCCGGCAAAAGCGGCGACTCGGTTGAGGCGCCGCAGGCCGCAATCCAGCATAGCGCGACGGCGAATGAACTGTCCAGCCGGCCGCGAACCGGCCAACACGCCTACATATTCAGAGCGCAGCTCGCCGACGGTCGAGCAACCCAGCTTAACTATCTGCTCTTCGTGCCCGCGTCCTACGGACAGGATCCGCAGGCGAGATGGCCGCTGTTGGTCTTCCTGCACGGCTCGCGCGAGGCAGGCCGCGACGTGAGCCGGCTGCGGCGCGCCATTCTGCCGCGGATCGTCGAGGAGACCCCCGAATTCCCCTTCATCGTCGTTTCACCGCAATCGCCCACGAGTCAACGCGGCTGGTATCCCAGCCTGGACGCAGTCGAGGCGCTGCTCGACGCGTTGCAGTCAGAACTGGCCATTGATCCCGACCGCATCTACCTCACCGGCCTGAGCATGGGCGGCTACGGCGCATGGGCGCTGGCGATGGCTGATCCCGACCGCTTCGCAGCCATCGTGCCGGTGGTCGGCGGATATTTCTACAGCGCCCGACAACTCTGCGCGCTCAAGGACAAACCGATCTGGGTGTTCGGCGCGCGGCTCGACCGCAATGTGCCGCTGCGCGAGAGCGAGCGCGTAGTTAATGCGCTGAGGTCATGCGGCGGCGCGCCGCGCTTCACAGTATTCGAGAACGCCGACCACGACCTGGGCTGGGAGCTGGCCTACCGGACAACCGAACTCTTCGAGTGGCTGTTGCAACAGCGACGCGGTCAACCGCCGGCGCATATCTCCGACTGAACCGGCGCACCGCGCCTGCCGAGAGGATGCATCCCTCTGTGGGGCAAAACGGGGAACGGGGGAAGATGTCAACCGAACCATGCTAAAATCCCAGGCCCGCGCTAGCTCGACCGATCGCGCGGCGCAAGGAGATAGAGTCCAATTCAACCGAGGGAGAAACGTGGAAAACAGCTTTACCGTAGCCGAAGAGACGACGGCTGAGCTTTCAAAGCCCAAAGCTGCGACCGAAAAGTCTCAGAAGAAAAGGGCAACAGCCTATCGGGCGCCTAGCGTCGAAACAAGCATTGCGCGGCCCAAGCGCATGGATGAGTTCGCGGCAACGAACACAGTGCCTGACTACAAGGATCATGAGCGACTCCGCCGCTACATCAGCGCCCAGGGCAAAATCCTGCCCCGCCGCCGCAGCGGTCTCAGCGCAAAAAACCAAAGGCTAATGGCCCGCGCTATCAAGCGTGCGCGCCACCTGGCGCTGTTGCCAATACCAGGCACGTTGAACAAGTGACCAGCGCAGACGTTCGACGCTACGCGCGCCGCGAGCGTCTGTCATTCAGGAGGTTGGCATGGCCAGCAAAAAGAAAGGCAACCGAATCGTGATCAGACTGAAGAGCACCGAGAGCGGCCATTTCTACCTGACCGAGAAAAATCGCAAGAACGACACGGCCCGCCTCGAGCTTCGCCGCTACGATCCGTTCGTCCGCCGGCATGTGCTTTACAAAGAGGAGAAATGAACTTCTCTGCTATCCAGCAGAAGGCTCGAACGTGACTGCGAACCGAGCGGGCACACGACGGAACACACCCGAAGCGCATGCGCTTCGGGTGTTTTGATTGAGCCTAGTTCAGTCTGCTCTGCATGAGACCTCGCCAACAGCGCCGACGGTGTAGCTGGCTGATTGCCGTTGTCCTCGCCCTCGCCCCGGCCTGCGCGCTGACAAACGCCTCCCCGCCTCTTGGTCATCCATCGCCGCCGAACGAGGCCGATGGACCAGACGCATCGCCGTCGGCTGCCCAGCCGACATCCACACCGGCAGCGGTTGCACCGATCGTGGGCGCGGCCCTGCTTGCCATCCCAACCGAAACGCCTGCACCCCCGCAGCAGAAGATCGTGATCGAGTCGCCGACGCGCGGCGCCGTGGTGTCCAGCCCGCTCAGGCTGGCCGGCAGCGTCGCGCTCACCCCGATGGATAAAACGCTGCGCTATCGCATAACGGACGCCTTCGGCGATGTCATCGGCGACGGCGCAATGGATGTTCAGGGAATCCCCGGCGAGGCCGGCGTCTTTAGCGCGACGATCACCCACGCGATGTGGCCGCCCGGCCCGCTGCGCATCGAGGTGGCTGCCGCAGACGGCGCCGCCGAGCAAACCGCGCAAATTCCCATGCTGACGGTGAACCTGCCGCAAGGCGTGAGCCTCGCGATCAACGGCGTGGCTGCCAAGTTGCGCGCCGAAACCGTGCCGCGCAAGCCAAACGTCCGCTTCCCGATAGACTGGAACGGCTGGCCACGCCACCTGAGATTGCTCTTCGACGAGGATCAACCCGGCGGAGGGTTCGACCCGCGCCAGCGTCAAATCCTCATCCTGCCGTTGCAGGACTATCAAAGGTTATTCCGAGGCGCTGAGGCGGAATCGTTCGGTCAGGCAATCCGGGCATTTCAGGCATTGCTCGCCGAGCGACCGGCGCAGTTGAAACAAGACCCGCTCCTGCTGCCGGCTTCAGACCTCAGCCAAGCGATGCGCGCGCAGGTGCGCTATCTGGAATTCAACGGCGGCAGCGGTGTGCGCTTCCTCACGCATCTGACCCAGGAGCTTCGCCCGCTCACCGCGTCAAGCCTTATCTACACGTTCCAAGGGCTGACGCACGATGGTCGCTACTACATCGCTGCGTACCTTCCGGTTACGACGACCGCCCTGCCGGCTGCGCCGGCCGAGATCACCCAAACCGAGCGCGACGAGTTCAAGCGCGACTACTTCGCGTATGCGGAGGGCATCGCGCAAAAGCTGGATGCGCAGCCGAAGAGTTTTACGCCTGCGTTGGCTGCGATCGATGCCATGATTGCGTCGTTACGGATTGACGGCGACGTGCTAAGTGGGAAGCCGCTGTCGGCGGATGCGCCGATCGGCTGGGCAACCGAGCTGCTCAACATCCGCTCCGGACCGAGCACGCGCTTTCGCATCATCGGCCAACTCGACCCAGGCGAGCAGGTAGAACTATTCACGCGCAACGCTGACGCCAGTTGGCTGCGCATCCGCAGCGAGTCAGGGGTAGTCGGCTGGGTCAGCCGCGATTATGTAGACACAGCGTTCGACATTCGCCAATTGCCTATTCAGCCATGAACCAGCGCGAACCGATCAGAATCTTGCATTTCGCCGACATTCACATCGGCATGGAGAACTACGGGCGCATAGACCCCGAGACCGGACTGAACCAGCGCGTGCTGGACTTCGTGTCGCGCTTGAAGGAAATCGTGGACTACGCCATCAATCACAAAGCCGACGTGGTTATCTTCGCCGGCGACGCCTTCAAGACGCGCGACCCTAACCCCACCTACCAGCGCGCCTTCGCCCGCCAGATCATGCGCCTCTCGAAAGAGGGAGTGACCACCGTGTTGCTAGTCGGCAACCACGATATGCCGGTTATGGAACAGCGCGCCAGCACCATGGATATCTTCGCAACACTCAATGTGCCCTATGTGATCGTTGGGCGCGAAGAGAAACTGCATCGCATCGAGACCGCGCGCGGCGTTGTGCAAATCGCCACCGTGCCATGGCCGCAGCGCAACCGGCTGCTGAAATATGAAGAATATCGCGGTATGACCATCGAGCAGCTCGACCAGGAGATGGAGCGCGTCCTTGGCGATGAGTTGCAGCGATTGGCCGGCGAAGTGGACGCCAAATTCCCGGCCATCTTGACCGGCCACTTCACGGTCAGCGGCGCAGTGTTTGGCTCGGAGCGCAATGTGATGCTCGGGCGCGATACGGTCATCAAGCTCAGCAGCCTGTGCCTGGAGGCGTGGGACTATGTGGCCATGGGACACATCCACAAGCACCAAGATGTGAACCGAGGCAACTATCCGAGCGTAGTGTATTCCGGCAGCTTGGAGCGCATAGACTTCGGCGAGGAGAACGATCCCAAAGGCTTTTGCTGGATCGAAGCCCAACGCGGCAATACCCAATGGCGCTTTGAGCCGATGCGCAGCGTGCGGCCCTTCGTCTCGATCTATGCCGATGCGACGCACGACGGCGACCACCCCACCGACGCCGTGCTGCGCGAGATCGCGCGCCATGAGATTAGCAATGCGGTGGTGCGCGTGCACGTGAAATTGCTCCAGCATCAGGAAGCCATGCTGCGCGTCGGCGACATTGAAGAAGCTTTGCGGGACGCTTATTTCATCGCCGGCATCTCGCGCGACGTGCAGCGCGATGCGCGCTCACGCATCGGCATTCAGAATCCGGAGACGCTGTCGCCCGCCGCGCTGCTCGAGCGCTACCTTTTGAGCAAAAATACGCCACGGGATCACACCGACGAACTGATGCGCGCCGCGCGCGAGCTGATGGATGCCGACGCGAACCCGCCCGGTTGACGGCCAAAGATTCGATCACCTTACCCCAGGAGCACGATCGCGGCTATTAGCGTGAGGGCCGTGATGATCAAGCCGGGCCTGAGGTACTCCATGAACGTCAGCTTGACGCCGAACTTGAGCGCCTGTTCAGCCACGATCAGGTTGGCCACCGAGCCGATTAGCGTGAGGTTGCCGGCCAGTGTGGACGCTGCGGCCAACGTCAGCCAGGCTTGCGTTGGATCGGCGAACTGTGGCACAAGCGGTCGAAACAACAACACGGCCGGCACATTCGAGATCAGATTGCTCAACAACGTGGTGACGAGCGCCAGCGGGGCGACGCCTGCGAATGCCAGCGGCTTGACCAGCTCGAACAACTGCGCCGATACACCGGTGACTTCCAGCGCGCCGGTGACGACGAACAAACCGCCGAACATCACCAATAACGGCCAGTCCACCAAGGCCAGGATGCGCGCCGACTCGAACCGCCGGCTGATCAGGATGGCGCACGCGGCGACGAATGCCGCCACGGTGACGTTGACCCCGGCCAGGAACGCGATCAGCATCAGCGCAATGACGATCAAGCTCTTGCGCAGCGTGGAGGCGTAGATCGTCGCCTCGGCTTGCGCCAAGGTGATCGGCGCGCCTTCGTGCTGCGGCGCAACAATCGCCGATTGATCAGCCTCATGCGCTGCATCCTGCGCGCCGCGAAACTCTTGCGGATACAGCAGCCAGATCACCGCGAACACCACCGCCAGGCCAACGGCCGCCACCGGCCCCAAGCGCGACAGCCAGTACAGATAGCCGATGCCCGACGACGCGCCGATCAAGATATTCTGCGGGTTGCCGGTGATCGTGGCGACCGAACCCACGTTTGCCGCGCACGCCAGCGCAATCAGGTACGGCATCGGATTGCGCTTCAGCCGCAACACCACGCCACACACCAGCGGCGTCAGCATGACGCAAACAGGGTCGTTGAGGAAGAGCATGGACAACGCGCCAGCCGTGACCACGACCAGGATGAGCAGCGCCGTCGGCGCATTGGCCCGCTCGATCACCACCTCGCCCACCCAGGTGAAGAAGCCCGAAAGCTCCAGCACGGCGTTGATGATCATCATGCTCAACAGCAGAATCAGCGTGCCCAAATCAATCGTGCGTTCGGCCTCCGACAGCGTAAGCACGCCGAAGACCAGCACAGCGCCGGCGCCGATCATGGCGATCGTCGCGCGGTTGAGCTTCAGGCGCGGGATTTCGCCCATCGCCAGAGCGACGAACGTGACCAGGGCGATCACAGCCGCGCCGGCTGATGGCGCAATGTGAATGTGGGTGAATGACATGAGCGACGTATTCTATGCGACGCGCTCGCCACTACAATCGGCGACGATGATCATGCCATCCGACCTCGAAATTGCACAATCAGCCACGTTGCGCCCCATCCTCGACATCGCCCACAATATCGGCCTAAACGAAGATGAGATCGAACTCTACGGCCGCTACAAGGCCAAGGTGCACTTGAGCGCGCGCGACCGGCTGCGCGACCGGCCCAACGGCAAATACATCGTCGTTACGGCCATCACCCCCACCCCGCTGGGCGAGGGCAAGACCACGACGACGGTCGGCCTGTCGCAAGCGCTGCATTACATCGGCCGCCGGGTCTTCACATGCATCCGACAGCCCAGCATGGGGCCAACCTTTGGGATCAAAGGCGGCGCGGCCGGCGGCGGCTACGCGCAGGTTGTGCCCATGGAGGACTTCAACCTGCATCTCACCGGCGACATTCACGCCGTGAGCGCAGCGAACAACCTGCTGTGCGCGGCGATTGACTCGCACCTCTATCACGGCAACGCGCTCGGCATTGACCCGGCGACGATCATGCCGCGGCGCGTCGTGGACATCAACGACCGCGCCCTGCGCAACGTGCGCATTGGCCTGGGCAAGCCGGAAGACGGCCCCACCCGCGACACCGGCTTCGACATCAGCGTAGCCAGCGAGGTGATGGCGATTTTGGCGCTGACCACGAGCATCGAGGACATGCGCGCGCGCTTCGGCCGTATGGTCGTGGCGCTGAACAAGGACGGCGGCATGGTCACCGCCGAAGACTTGAAAGTGGCCGGCGCGATGACTGTGCTGATGAAAGACGCGATCATGCCCAACCTGATGCAGACGCTCGAAGGCTCGCCGGTGTTTGTGCACGCCGGGCCGTTCGCCAACATCGCGCACGGCACCAGCAGCATCGTGGCCGACCAGATCGCGCTCAAGCTGGCCGACTACGTCATCACGGAGAGCGGCTTCGGCGCCGACATGGGCATGGAGAAATTCATGGACATCAAGTGCCGCGTGAGCGGGCTGCAGCCGGATTGCGTGGTGATGGTCGCAACCGTGCGCGCGCTGAAGATGCACGGCGGCCTGGGCAAAGTCGTGCTGGGCAAAGCGCTACCGAGGGAGTTGACCGAAGAAAACTTGCCGGCGCTCGAGGCCGGCTGCGCCAACTTGGTCAAGCAGATTCAGAACGCGCGGCTGTTCGGTGTGCCGGTCGTCGTTGCGGTCAACGCCTTCGCCACCGACACGCCGGCGGAGCTTGAGCTGATTCGAGAGAAGGCCGTCGCTGCCGGCGCGATGGGTGCGTACGTCTCGAACGTGTGGGCCAAGGGCGGGGCCGGCGGCGTCGAGCTGGCCGAGGCCGTGATCACCGCGTGTCAGCAACCGAAGGACTTCCGCTTCCTCTACCCCGACGACGCCTCGATCAAAGCCAAGATCGAGACCATCGCAACGAAGGTATATGGCGCAGCCGGCGTAGCCTACTCACCCGAAGCCGAGGCAAAGATTGAAGCCTACACCCGGCTCGGCTTGGACAAGCTGCCGATCTGTATGGCCAAGACGCATCTCTCGCTCTCGCACGACCCGGCGCTGCTGGGCGCGCCGGCCGGCTTCACCCTGCCCGTGCGCGACGTGCGCGCCTCGGTCGGCGCCGGCTTCCTCTATCCGCTATGCGGCGACATGCGCACCATGCCCGGCCTGAGCAAACATCCGGCATTCGAGAAGGTGGACTTCGTGGATGGGCGAGTCGTGGGCCTATTCTGACGCCATGGGCGCAGGCGCGACGCGGCGCGCCGCAACCTGCGCCTTCAACGCCAGCTCCGAGGCCAGGAAGCAATGCGTCTGCGACATGGCCGTTTCACTGCGGTCTAACACGTCGCGCACCAACTGCCGGCCATAGGGCAACTCGACATCGCTGCAATTCACATAGCGCGTGCCTTGACGATCTACTACAAACAGGTGATCGCCGCCAGGGCGTCCGGCCAGGTCTACCACTTTGCGCACCTCGATGTAGCCATCCTCACCTCAGGACGATCAGCCGGCCATCGCCCCAGGTGTTCAAGCCATCCGGCGTGAACCAATCCACCCGCGCACAACCAACGCCGCCGTTGCCGCGCCAGATCACATCGCCGAAGTCTTCCAGTTCGGGGAACTGTAGATGGGCGAAGTTGCCGACCTGCGCCGCCTGTGGGAAGGGCGCAGCAAGTTCCGGTTCCGGCGCGTAGAACGAGACGAAGCGCGCGCCCGCGCCGAGCAGCGCCTTCACCGGACCGTAGATGTGGTTGTGGTTGATGCGATGACGGCGAAGTTGATCATTTGACCTGTAGATTAACTGAGTGCTTACTTCACCACAGCCAGCGCAACGCTCGACACAAAGACAAAGGCAAATATCCGCCCGCATTACATCCCTTCGGCTAGGCGGTCGCGATACCGCGCTACCTGAGCCTCGGTCTCACGGGATGACCAGCCCAGCTCGCGCGCCATCACCTGCGCGACCGCCGGTGCCGGCTCGACGCCGCGCGACCAATCCTCGAAGTTCAGATGCAGCCGGCGCGCCAACACATCGTCGAGCGTCATGGCCATCTCTCGGCGGCAAGCATAGACGACTTCGGCCATGATGTAAGGCAAGTCGGACGCGATGCGCGCAGCGAGCGAGGGATCGTCGGCGCACCATTGGAGAATCGCGCTGGCCTCGCCACCGTACTGGCTCAGCCTGGCGATGACGTCGGCGTCCCAGCCGAAACGGCCGGCGGCTTCCGATAGCGCTGCGCTGCAAACCTGATAGCCCTCCGCGCCGTCGAGCGGCATCGCCTCGGTGGGATGAGTGGCCGGCTTGCCCTCGCGCCTGGCGAGGTGGTCGAGCGCATCTTGCGCCATCCGGCGGTAGGTGGTGAGCTTGCCGCCGGTGACGGTGATCATGCCGCCCGGCCCATCCACGACGACATGCGTGCGCGAGAGCTTAGCCGTGTCAGCGCCGTCGGACCCGGCCGGGCTGATGAGCGGGCGATAGCCGGCCCACGCGCTGATCACCTGGTCGCGGGTGAGCTTGTCCCGCAGATAAGTGTTGGCCGTGTTAATCAGATAGTCAATATCTGCGTCGGTCGCAATCGGCCGATCTAGGTCGCCCCCCTCGGTGTCGGTCGTGCCAAGCGTGACGCGCGTGTTCCACGGCACGATGAACAGCAGCCGGCCGTCGGGCGTCTCCGGCAGCACGACGGCGTGCTCGGTCGTCGGGAGCGCGTCGCGCGGCAGCGTGAGATGCACACCCTTGGCCGGCTTAATCGCAATGCGGGGCTCGCCGGCCATGGCCTCGACGCGCCCGGCAAACGCGCCCGCCGCGTTGATGATCGTCCTGGCGGGGACGACCAACTCTTCGCCAGTGAGCGCATCGCGCACGCGAGCAGCGCGGATCGCAGAGGGGTTGGACGGCGCGTCGAAGTCGAAACCCAGCACCTCGGCGTAATTCGCCAGCAAGGCGCCGCGTTTGGCCGCAGTGCGCAGGACGGTCAGCGTCAGGCGCGTGTCGTCGGTTTGACCATCATAGTAGATGAAGCCATCCTTCAATCCCTCGGCCTTCAGCGCCGGCGCAAGTTCGAGCGTCTTCTGCGCGCCGATGTGTTTGTGGCCGGCAATGGCCAGTCGCCCCGCCATCACGTCGTAGAGCATCAGGCCGGAGCGCAGCAGCCAGCTCATGCCAATGCCACCCGGCGGGACGATGGGCGTGCCGAGCGGGCGTTTGTTCTCGGCGTAGAGCGGCAGCACGAAGCCGAGCGGCCTTACCAGGTGCGGCGCGTTGCGCACCAACCGTCCGCGCTCGATCAGGGCTTCGCGCACCAGCGCAAAGTCGAACTGCGGTAAATAGCGAATGCCGCCGTGCACCAGCTTGGTGCTTTTACTGCTGGTGCCGCCGGCGAAGTCGGCCTTCTCCACCAGGCCGGTGCGGTAGCCGCGCGCGACGGCCTCCAGCGCTACGCCGGCGCCGGTGATTCCGCCGCCGATGACCAACACATCCACGCCCTCGGCCGCCATGCGGCGCAACGCCGCGCGCCGTTCGTCGCGCGATAGCCTGCCCTGCGTCATGCGCGCTACTTTATCACCAAGCGGCCGACGCCGACGGCGCTGCCATCACTCCCCTACGCTCCTCCGACTCAGACTATGATTCATCCTATGACCTCGCAACCCACCTGCATCGGCATCATCGGCGCCGGCAACATCAGCGCGACCTATCTGGAATCCGACCGCAAGTTCAACAACATCCGCATTACCAAAGTGGCGGATATTGACATGGCCCGCGCGCGGGCGCAGGCGGAGAAATACGGCAAGCAGGCCGCCACAGTGGATGAGCTGCTCGCCGATCCGGAGATCGCCATCGTCGTCAACCTGACCGTGCCGGCCGCCCATGCGCCGGTTGCACTGCAAGCGCTCGAGGCCGGCAAGCACGTTTACAACGAGAAGCCGCTGGCCACAACGCGCGAGGATGCGCAACGGATGCTCGCCCTAGCTCAGTCCAAAGGGTTGCGGATCGGCGGCGCGCCGGACACCTTCCTCGGCGGCGGGTTACAGACCTGTCGTCGGCTGCTGGATGACGGCGCAATCGGCCGGCCGGTCATCGCCTTCGCCCATATGCTCTCGCGCGGCATGGAGAGCTGGCATCCCAACCCGGAGTTCTTCTTCAAACCGGGCGGCGGGCCGATGTTCGACATGGGGCCATACTACCTGACCGCGCTGGCGACGCTGCTTGGGCCGGCGCGCCAAGTATCAGGGATGACGCGGATCACCCACCCGGAACGCACGATCACCAGCCAACCCCTCTACGGCAAGAAGATCATCGTTGAGGTGCCGACGCTCGTCAGCGGTTTGATCGAATTCGGCGACGGCGCCCTCGCAAACATCACGACGACGTTCGACGTGGCCGAGGGCTACGACATTGGCCTGACCCTCTATGGCACAGAAGGCACACTGCAATGCCCCGACCCGAACGGCTTCGGCGGGCCGGTTCGGCTGAAGCGCAAGGACGACAAGGACTGGCGCGAGGTGAGCATCCAGCACAAGTGGGTGACGAACAGCCGCGGGCTAGGAGTAGCCGACATGGCGGCGGCGATCCAAGAAGGCCGGCCGCACCGCGCCAGCGCCGAGCTGACATATCACGTGCTCGACCTGATGCACGCTTTCCACGACAGCGCGCGCGAAGGCCGACACGTGACGTTGCAGAGCACCTGCGACCGCCCCGCACCACTGCCCCCCGATTGGCCGTGACCAACCCGGCCCGCGCACATGACCGCTCGACGCATTTTTGTCGCCGAAGACCCTTTCCTACCGCTGAACGCCGACAAGCCCTGGCGCGAGCGCGGCTTGTGGCCGGCGTCGTGGATCACATGCCCCGGCACTCGACCCCCGTTTGTGGCCGCCTTC
Organism: uncultured Anaerolineae bacterium; assembly: GCA_938034415.1. Classification (GTDB taxonomy): domain Bacteria; phylum Chloroflexota; class Anaerolineae; order J036; family Brachytrichaceae; genus JAAFGM01. Next base: position 86,664 of record CALHLE010000022.1, on the reverse strand, counting down.
CGCAAACAGTTCACCCTTGCGCGCGCAGCCACCATTCGCATCCACGTCAGCGCCGACCAGCGTTATCAGTTGCATGTAGATGGCGCATGCATCGGCGAGGGGCCAGAGCGCGGCGCGCCCGACCTGTGGTTCTACGAGTCATACGAGCTGACGCTCGATGCCGGCGCGCATGTGATCGTCGCGCGCGTCTGGCATTGGGGCGAACACGCGCCGCAGGCACAAATGAGCGTGACGCCCGGCTTCCTGCTTGCCGCCGAGGGTGAATGGCAAGCGACGCTGAGCACCGGCCTGAGCGACTGGGCATGCAAGCTGCTCGATGGTTATGCGTTCGGCCAATTCGAGCGCATCCCCTGGAAGGGCGGCAATACCCATCTGGACGGGCGCGCCTATCCCTGGGGCGTCGAACGCGGCGAAGGTGAAGGCTGGCAGCCGGCGCAGACGCTGCGCCGCGCCATGGCGCGCCGGCTCGATTGGGAGCTGCCGCCGCAACACATCCTCGCGCCGGCCACGCTGCCGCCGATGCTGGACGAGACCTGCCGCGCCGGCATCGTCCGCTTTGCGTCGGACGTCGCAACGATTGAAACTCGCAACATTCCCATCCGCCAAGCCGACCATGACGCTGAGGCAGCAGCAGCCTGGCAACATGTGGTTCGCGGCGAAGGCGAGGTCGTCATCCCGCCGCGCGCGATCAAGCGCGTGCTGATTGACCTGCAAGATTACTATTTGGCCTATGCCGCGCTCAGCGTTAGCGGCGGCGCCGGCGCGATCATTCGCGTGCGCTGGGCCGAGGCACTCAACCGCAATACAAACCTGTGGCGCAGCGACAAAGGCCGGCGCGACGAGGTTGAAGGGAAGTTCTTTTTGGGCAACGGCGATCAGTATGTCTGCGATGGCGGATCGCAGCGAGCGTTTGCGCCGTTGTGGTGGTCGGCCGGCCGCTACGTCGAAGTCGTCGTCCAGACGTTCGATGAGCCGCTCACCATCCATGCGCTCACATTCCGCGAGTCGCGTTACCCGCTGGAAATGTCGAGCGCGTTCGAGGCGAGCGATGCGCGGCTGAACGAGATCATCCCCATCCTCGCGCGCGGCATCCAGTGCACAGCCCACGAGACATATCTCGACGGGCCGCACTGGGAGGAGATCATGTATCTCGGCGACGCGCCGCTAGAGGCGCTGTGCACCTACGTGATGAGCCGCGACGATCGGCTGCCGCGCAAGGCGCTGCGCATGTTCGACGTTTCGCGCCTGTCCAGCGGCTTAACGCAATCGCGCTATCCGTGTAGTCTGCTGCAAATCATCCCGCCCTTTTTGCTGTGGTGGGTGCTGATGGTGCGCGACTTCGCGCTGTGGCGCGGCGATGCCGCATTCGCGCGCAGTCTGATGCCCGGCGTGCGCGCGGTGCTCGAAGGCTATGCGCGTTGGGTCGGCGATGACGGGCTACTGCGCGCGCCGGAGGGCTGGAACTTCATGGACTGGGCGCAGGGATGGCGGCCTCGGTCCGGCATCCCGCCCGACGGCGTGGACGGCGTGAGCGGCGCGCTCAACTGGCATTACGCCTACGCGCTGACGCAGGCCGCCGATCTAGAGGCGATGCTCGGCGAGCGCGCGATGGCGGCGCGCTGGCGCAATCAGGCCGGACGACTCGCTGCGGCAGCCGGCGCCGCGTTTTGGGACGAATCGCGCGGGCTGATGGCCGACACGCCGGCGCGCGATCGCTTCTCGGAGCACACGCAGTGCATGGCCATCCTGAGCGGGCTGGTTGACGCGCGCCAACGTCGGCGCATCGCGCAGGGCCTGCTGAGCGATCCCAGCCTGGAGCGCTGCACAATCTACTTTAGCTTCTACTTGTTCGAGGCACTGCGCGTGCTGAACAAAGCCGACGCGATCTTGGATCGGCTGGCGCTGTGGTTCGAGCTAAAAGCGAACGGTCTGCGGACGCCGGTGGAGCAGCCGGAGCCGACGCGGAGCGACTGTCACGGCTGGGGAGCGCATCCACTGTTTCACTACTTCGCCACCATCCTTGGCATTCGGCCGAAGTCGCTCGGCTTCGGTGCAGTGGAGGTTCGACCACAACTAGGCCGACTCACGCGCGCATCCGGGCGACTGGTGCATCCGCGCGGGGAGATCATCGCAGACTTCCGCGCGGAGGACGGTCGGCTGCGCGGCTCGCTGCAACTGCCGGAGGGAGTGCACGGCGCATTGATCGCTAACGGCGAACGGCGTGAAATTGGAGGCGAAGTAGCCGTCATTTGACGTCAGCTCCAGATCTGCAGCCGGAGACTCGCGTATTTGCGTATACCGCGCTGGGGTGCGATATATAATGCCGCGCATTTCACCAGAGGGCGTTGATGCTCTGTGAGCGTGTCCGGATCGAGGGTCTGGGCGCAACGACCGCAAAGAAACGCGATCCGGATAGTCACAAGCGCCTACGAGACAACCTGAGACTCGCGCAGCCTGGCAGGGAAGCGTCGGGCTGCGAAAGTGGCTATGAAGACGGCAGCAACGAAGATCCTCCTTGTGCAAGGTGGCCTGGGTGACTCCGTCGGACCGGCGCTCGAACGCCATGGATATCGCGTGATCTGGGTGGACACAGCGAAAGGCGCCTTGGAACGGGTCGCTAAAGAGAAGTTAGCACTCGTCATCATTGATGCGCCCTCGCTCAATGCCAACGCAGAGAAGCTATGCCAAGAAATCAAGCGCATCAAGGAGCTGCCGGTGTTGATGATCAGCGCAGATGTGTCGGCTGCCAACGGGACGAACCCAAGCGCCTACCGCGGCTGCGCCGATGCGTTCGTCTCACGGCCGCTGCAATTGCGCCGCTTGCTCTCGCGCCTGGAGAAACTGTTGCCCAAGGGGCTGACCCTGGAGCTGCGCTGCGGCGAACTCGTGTTTCGACCCGCGGACGGCATCCTGCGCAAACGCAACGAAGAGATCTACCTCAATCCGAAGCTGTCCAAACTGCTACAGCTTTTCATGCAACGGCAGGGCGAGGTGCTGCCGCGCAAGTTGCTCATGCAACAAGTATGGGAAACCGACTACCTCGGCGACACGCGCACGCTCGATGTGCACATCCGCTGGCTGCGTGAGGCGATTGAGGATAACCCGACCGAACCGATGTATCTTCGCACCGTGCGCGGACAAGGCTACCGCTTCGAGAATCCCAAGGCTAAGAAATGAACATCGTCGTCACCGGATCGATCGCCTACGACTATCTCATGACCTTTCCTGGGTCGTTCAGCGAACACATCCTGCCGGAGCACATGGCGCGCGTCAGCCTGAGCTTCCTGGTGGATTCGATGGAGCGCCGGCGCGGTGGTTGCGGCCCGAACATCGCCTACACGCTCGCGCTGCTCGGCGAGCGCCCGCGATTGATGGGCACAGCCGGCCAGGACTTCGACGAATATCGCGCTTGGCTGGAATCGGTCGGCGTGGACACATCGCTCACCCGCGTCATCCGCCACAAGTTCACGGCGTCGTTCTTTTGCAGCACCGACTGCAACAACAACCAGATCGCATCGTTCTACTCCGGCGCAATGGCGGATGCGCGCGAGCTTTCCTTCAGAGATCTCCCCTTTAAGCCCGACATCGTCATCATCTCGCCCAACGATCCGCAGGCGATGATCCGGTATGCGCAAGAATGCCGCGAGTTGGGCATCCGCCACATCTTCGACCCCGGTCAACAGGTCGCCCGCTCGTCGGGCGAGGAATTGAAGGCCGGCATCATCGGCGCCGACGTGCTGATTTGCAACGACTACGAGTTCGAGGTGATCCGCCAAAAGACCGGGCTGACCGAGGCGGATGTGTTGTATCACGCCGAGGCGCTCATCATCACGCGCGGCGAGAAAGGCTCGACCGTTCTGCTGCGCGACCATCGCGTTGACATCCCGGCCGTGCCGGAAGAGCGCGTGGTGGACCCGACCGGCGTCGGCGACGCCTTCCGCGGCGGCTTGCTCAAGGGGATGGCTGTCGGCGCCGACTGGGAGACTTGCGGTCGGCTGGGCAGCGTCGCAGCTACCTTCGCCCTGGAACACATCGGCGGCCAAGGCCATAGCTACACCTGGGAGCAATTCAAGGCGCGCTACGAAGCGCACTTCGGCCCGCTCAATATCGCGATGAATGGCCAACCGCCGGCAGGCCAGCAATCATGAGCCCGCATTACCCAAAGACCACAAGCGGCTTCGCCCATCTTCGATCCCGGCGAGGGGCAAGCAGCCCGGAGTCCCGGTGCTTGGTGTCTTTCAGATTGAAACGGATGTGAAACGGGAAGGAGAGACAACCCTATGAACTACGACGTCAAAGACATAGACCTGGCGACTTCGGGTCGCTACAAGATCGAGTGGGCCGAGCAGGAGATGCCCGTGCTCCGGCTCATCCGCGAGCGCTTCGCAAAGGAGCAACCGCTGAAGGGCGTGCGCGTGGCGGCCTGCCTGCACGTCACCAGCGAGACGGCGGCGCTGATGCGCACCTTGCAAGCCGGCGGCGCGGACATCGTGCTGTGCGCCAGCAATCCGCTCAGCACGCAAGACGAGGTCGCTGCTTCCCTCGTCGTCCACGACGAGATCCCCGTCTTCGCCATCAAGGGCGAAGACAACGCCACGTACTACCGTCACCTGAACGCGGCGCTCGACCATCACCCGCATATGACGATGGATGACGGCTGCGACCTGGTGAGCGTGCTGCACAAAGAGCGCCCGCAACAAGTGGGCGAGGTGCGCGTTGGTACGGAGGAGACGACGACCGGCGTCATCCGGCTGCGCGCGATGGCCAAAGACGGCGCGCTGCGCTTTCCGGTGCTGGCGGTGAACGACAGCATGACCAAGCACTACTTCGACAATCGCTACGGCACCGGCCAGAGCACGATAGACGGCGTGATCCGCGCGACCAACATCCTGCTGGCCGGCCGCACGGTCGTCGTGAGCGGCTATGGCTGGTGCGGCCGCGGCGTGGCCGCGCGCGCGCGCGGCCTGGGCGCGCATGTGATCGTGACCGAGGTGGATCCGCTGAAGGCGCTCGAGGCGCTGATGGATGGCTATCAGGTCATGCCGCTGCTCGAAGCCGCTAAAAAGGGCGACGTGTTCATCACCGTGACGGGCGACAAGAACGTGATTGACGAGCAGCACATCGCCGTGATGAAAGACGGCGCGATCCTGTCGAACTCCGGCCACTTCAACGCCGAGATCAACATCCCCGCGCTACAGAAGCTGAGCAACGGTCACCCGCCGCGCCAGGTGCGCCCCTTCGTCGAGCAATACACGCTCAAGGATGGCCGAAGGATCAACCTGCTGGGCGATGGCCGGCTGATCAACCTGGCAGCGGCAGAGGGCCACCCGGCAGCGGTGATGGATATGAGCTTTGCCAACCAGGCGCTCGGCGCGGAATACATGCTCAAGCACGGCGTCGGCCTTAAGCCCGACGTCTATACCATCCCCGAAGAAATTGACCGCGAGATCGCCCGCCTGAAGTTGCGCAGCATAGGCGTGGAGATTGACACGCTCACCGAAGAGCAGGCGCGCTACCTGGCGAGCTGGGAAGAAGGGACATAGCCGGCTGCCGAAGGAAAGTCGGGGCAGCGCGATTTCGGCGCTGCCCCGACTTTTTGGCGTCCGGCTGGGCGATGCGCTCAATTGTCGGCCGGGGTGAGCGCGCCGGCTATGAGCGATCGGCGGAATAGACCAGCCCCTGGGCGTCCACATCCACCAGGACGCGCGTTGGCGGCGCGCGCAAGGTGAGCAGATAGTCGGCCAGCTTCTCGCGCAGGTGACGCTGCAGAATGCGCCGCAGCGGCCGCGCGCCCAAGCCCGGCTCGGTGTTCTGGGCCAAGAGCCATGCCCGCGCCTCCGGCGTCACCTCCAACGCGATGCCCTGCGCCCTGGCCAGCTTTGCTTCGCGGGCGATCATCAAGTCGAGTATCTTCGCCATCGCATCTGGCTCAAGCGGCTTGAACATGACGATCTCATCGAGGCGGTTGAGGAACTCCGGCCGGAAGAATGCCCGCACGTCCAGCATGGCTAACTCGCGCGCCCGCTCGCCCAAGGCCGTATCGTTCAAGTACTGTGCGCCAAGGTTGCTGGTGAGGATGATCACCGTCTCGGCGAAGTTCGCCACGCGCCCCTGCCCGTCGGTCAGCCGGCCCTCCTCCATCACCTGCAACAGGATGTCCAGGATGCGCGGATGCGCTTTCTCCACCTCGTCGAACAGCACCACGGCGTAAGGCGACTTGAGGATCTTCTCGGTGAGTTGGCCGCCGCTCTCATAGCCCACGTAGCCCGGCGGCGAGCCGATCAGCCGGTTGATCGTGTCGTCCTTCTGATACTCGGTCATGTCAAGCGCGATCAGGTTGTCTTCACTGCCGAAGAGGAATTCGGCCAATGCCTTGGCCAGCTCGGTCTTGCCCACGCCGCTGGGGCCGAGGAAGAGGAACGAGCCGATCGGCCGTTTTGGGTCTTTCAAACCGACGCGCGCGCTCTTCACCGCCCGGCTGATGGCAAGGATGGCATCATCCTGGCCGATCACGCGCTGTTGCAACGCCTGCGCCATTTGCGCATATTTGGCGCGCTCGTCCTCGCTCAGTTTGGTCACCGGGATGCCGGTCATCATGCTGACGGCGTAAGTCACGTCTTCGGCGTCAATCACGGGAACAGAAGTCGAGGCGCGGGAAGCCGCATCGCGCGAGGCTTGGTTAGCGTCCCCTAAGCCCTTCACAACGGCGCACGCGCGGTGGAGCGCCTGCACCGCCGCGCCCGGCAGCGGCGTAGCGCCAATGTAGCGCGCGGCCAGCGTCGTCGCCGCCTTAATCGCGCTGTCATCTACGACAAAGCCATAGTCGCGCTCGAACTCCGGCTTGTGCAGCGCCAGCATTTGCAGACACTCGTCGGGCGTGGCCGGCGGCACGCGCAGCACATGCGAATGCTCGACGACCGGCGCGTTGGCGCGAATGCGCTCGTTGTATTCAGCCTCAGTAGTCGTGCCGATCACGGCGCACACGCCTTCGATCATCGCCTTGTGCAAGTCCTTCATCGCGCTCATCTGCGCGCCAGTTTCGGCGCGGCCGAAGAAACGGTGAATGTTGGCGATGAACAACGCCCCCCCTTCCGCCTGGCGCAGCGCCATCTGCATGGCCAACTGCGGGTTGTCCAGCCATGCGCTCTCGCTTACTTCGATGATGCGATCGAGACCGGGCGGCCCTTTGCCCTCGGCGACCAGGAAGGCCAACGACTGGGCTAAACTGCGGCGACCGCTGCCCGGCACGCCGACCAGGAAGGCGTTGCGCCCGCGGGCCAGCGACAGCACACTGACCAGCTCCTGCGCCAACTTCTCGCGCAGGAGGAGCGGCGCAAGCCGGCCGCGTTTCGCCTCCGCTACCCAATCCATCGTCGTGGCGCGCTTGCTGACAATGCCATCCAACATGAGCGCGGCAAGGGCGCTGGGCGTCACCCCTTTGCGCTGCAACAATCCGGCGGTGCTGACGCCGGTCTGGGAGAGCGCGCCGAGCAGATGCTCCGTGCCGATGTAGATCTCGCCGTTGGCCAGCGCGATGGCGCGCGCCTCGTCCAGCGCAATTAACATCTCGTCGCTCAGCGTCGCCACTGCATTCTGGCCGGTGATGTAGTCGAACTTGGCCGAGCGGCCTTCTCGCGTTCGGGTCTGCGCTTCAGTTTCTCGCTCGAGATCAGCCGGTTTGAAGCCGCGACTCTCGGCCAGCTTTTGGATGGCACGGTAGGCCGTAGACTCAGGCATGCGGAGCAGCGCCAGCAACACCATCTCCGGCATCAGCAGCGATTTGCCCATCTGACGCATGATGTCGCCGGCGCGGTCTAGGGCGCGGCGCGTAGTGGCGTCGAGCAAGTCCTTATTCAACGTGGCCATCGGCGGAGATTATCGCCCACGCGCGATATGCCGAGCTGCTTTGGCGCGCATGGTTTGCGCATACCCGATCCCCCGTCTTGCCGGTGCAAGCGCGCGAGCCGAGCCTGGCAGACAGTTGACTTTTAGCGCGTGATGCGTAAAATGAAACCATCTGAATCATCAGATGAATTGTATTCTTCTGACTTATCATCACCCATCATCATGTTGCGAGGCATCGAATCAGACCTCTTGGAATACATCGTCGCGCGCGGCTTGAAAGAAGGAGACCGGCTGCCGCCGTTGGAAGAGCTGAGCGCCGAGCTGCAGATCAGCATCGGCAAACTCCGCGAACAGCTCGAAGTGGCGCGCGCGCTCGGCCTGGTCGAGGTCAAGCCGCGCACCGGCATCCGCGTCAGCCCTTTTAGCTTCCTCCCTGCCGTCCGCTTCAGCCTGCTCTACGCCATGGCCCAGAACCGCAAACTCTTCGACGCTTTCAGCGAACTGCGCAACCACATCGAGTTTGCTTTCTTCCACGAAGCGGTTGCGCTGCTGAAGAATGAGGACACGGCTTACCTGAAGTTGCTCATCGAGCGGGCCTTTGCCAAGCTGGAGGAGCATCCGCCGCGCATCCCCCATGAGGAACACCGCGAGCTACATCTGACGATCTACCGCCGCCTCGACAACCCATTCGTCAAAGGCTTGCTGGAAGCCTACTGGGATGGCTACGAAGCCGAGGGGCTGAGCGTATTCTCCGACTACGACTATCTGCACGAAGTGTGGACCTATCACGAGGGGATCGTCAACGCAATCGTCGCCGGCGATTTGGACGAAGCCTACCGGCTGCTGGTGCAGCACACCAAGCTGCTGCAAAAGCGACCGAAGACGCGCGCGTTGCGCAGCCGGGCGAACGGTGATGCCCCGACATCGGAGAGCAAAACAATCGCCCAACCGCCTATCACAAGCCGATGAATGTCAACGCCCGACGGCAATGTTGACGGGCGCAGGTATAGCAAACGAGTATGAACGAACCCAAGATGGTTCAGGAGGTGAAAATGCTCAGAGACCTTACCGCACCTACCCACGCAGCGTCTGCAACGCCCCAGCCTGCGCTGGATACGAGTCCATCGCCCTCACGCCGTGAACCCATTGTGAACGACTTCGCCATCACTGCCGCCACGAAGAACGGCTCCGGCAGCCAGACATCCAACGCGGTCCTGTTGCGCGCCCTCTTCAAGATGGGCATCCCGGTTAGCGGCAAGAACCTCTTCCCGTCCAACATCCAGGGCCGGCCGACGTGGTACACCATCCGGCTGAGCAAGGACGGCTACTTAGCCCGCCGCGAAACGACCGAGATCATGATCGTGCTGAACCCGGACACGATCCTCGAAGACCATCAGAACACTGCGCCGGGCGGCGTGTTCATGTATGCCGACGACATCAAGCTGCCGGTGCGGCGCAGCGACTTGCACTACTACGCCATTCCGGTCAAGGAGATAGCGCGCCAGCACGAGTCCGATCCCAAGCTGCGCACCTACGTGGCCAACATGGTGTATGTCGGCGCGATCGCCCAGTTGCTCGGCATTGACCTGGACGAGATCGAGGCTGCGCTGATGTTCCACTTCAAAGGCAAGGCCAAGCCGGTGCAGAGCAACATGCAGGTGGTACGCGCCGCAGCCGCCTGGGCCGCCGAGCACTTGATCAAGACCGACCCCTACCGCGTGGAACGCATGGATAAGACCAAAGGCCAGATCATGATTGACGGCAACACTGCTGCTGCGCTCGGCGCGATCTACGGCGGCGTGGGGTTCGTTGCGTGGTATCCCATCACGCCGGCCACCAGCCTGGCCGACGCGCTGAACGAATATCTGCCTAAACTGCGGATTGACCCCGAAACCCAAGCGCCGACCTACGCGGTCGTCCAGGCCGAGGACGAACTGGCGGCGTTAGGCATGGTCATAGGCGCGGGATGGGCCGGCGCGCGGGCAATGACATCCACCAGCGGCCCCGGCATCTCGCTGATGGCCGAGTTCGCCGGCCTGGGCTACTTCGCCGAGATCCCGGCGGTGATCTGGGACGTGCAGCGCATGGGGCCGGCCACCGGCCTGCCCACCCGCGTCTCGCAAGGCGACATCATCGCAGCCTACTGGCTCGGCCACGGCGACACCAAGCATCCGGTGCTGCTGCCCGGCTCGGTCTATGAGTGCTTCGAGTTCGGCTGGCGCGCTTTCGACCTGGCCGAGCGCCTGCAGACGCCGATCTTCGTGCTGAGCGACCTGGACCTGGGCATGAACCAGTGGATGAGCAAGCCGTTTGACTATCCCGAGGAGCCGATGGATCGCGGCAAGGTGCTCACCGAAGAGCAGGTCAACGCCACGCGCGGCTTCGCGCGTTACAAGGACGTGGACGGCGACGGCATCGGCTGGCGCACGCTGCCGGGCAACGAAAGCCCCTTCGCCGCCTACTTCACGCGCGGCTCTGGCCACAACGAGCGCGCCATGCTCTCGGAGCGCGCCGACGACTGGGAAAACAACATGGATCGCCTGGCGCGCAAGTTCGAGACCGCCCGCAAGTTGATGCCGCCTCCGGTGATTGACATGGTCGAGGGCGCAGAGATCGGGATCATCGGCTTCGGCTCGACCGACCCGGCCATCCAGGAGGCGCGCGCCATGCTGGAGGCCAAAGGCATTCGCACATCGTATCTGCGCCTGCGCGCCCTGCCGATGAACGACGACGTGACAATGTTCCTAGCGTCGCACAAGCGCATCTACGTGGTCGAGCTGAACAGCGACGCGCAACTGTGCCAACTGCTGCGCCTGCACTCGCCTAAAGACGCCGCGAAAGTGCATCCGGCCAATCACAATGACGGCTTGCCGCTGACGGCGCACTGGATCACCGAGGAGATTCTGTATCAGGAGACGCGACACTGAGCCTGGCCTGCGCGCTGCGGCGCGCCGCAGCGCGACATCGCCGGCGGGAGAGACAGCCATGACAATGGTCAAGAACGGAAGCATTGCCAAGAACGGCACACAAGCGACCGCGGCGCGCGACGCCCAGCCCAAGGCGCCGCCCTCGAGCGCATCCGGCGTGAACATCATCGGCCTGGTGAAAGCCGACTACAAAGGCCTGGAATCCACGCTGTGCAACGGTTGTGGGCACGACTCGATCTCGTCGCAGATCATCACCGCGTGCTATGAGCTGGGCGTGAAGCCCGAGCATATCGTCAAATTCAGCGGCATCGGCTGCAGCAGCAAATCGCCGGCCTACTTCATGAGTCGGTCGTTCGGCTTCAACGCGCTGCATGGCCGCATGCCGTCGGTAGCGCAAGGCGCGCTGCTGGCAAACCATACGCTGCAGGGCCTGGGCGTCAGCGGCGATGGCGACACCGGCAGCATTGGCCTCGGCCAATTCATGCACCTCATCCGCCGCAACCTGCGCATGGTCTACATCATCGAGAACAACGGCGTGTATGGCCTGACTAAAGGCCAGTTCTCGGCCACCGCCGACGTAGGGCAAGAGCTGAAGCACGCCGGCCGCAACGAGTTCCCGCCGATAGACCTGTGTCGCGCCGCGATCGTGGCCGACTGCGGGTTCGTCGCTCGCTCGTTCGCCGGCGACCCCAAGCAAGTCGTGACGTTGCTCAAGGCCGCGCTCAGCCATCGCGGCACCGCCGTGATCGACATCATCAGCCCGTGCGTCACGTTCAACAACCGCGACGACAGCACCAAGAGCTACACCTGGGGCAAGGCGCACGACGAACGCATCAACGATTTCGGCTTCGTCATGTCGCAGGAAGAGATTCGCGTGGACTACGCCGAGGGCGAGACGAAAGAGGTCGAGCTATTCGACGGCTCAAGGATCGTCCTGAAGAAGCTAGACGGCAGCCACGATCCGACGGACAAACAAGCCGCGCTGCGCTTGCTCACCGAGGCGCACGACCGTCAACTGTTCGTCACCGGCCTGCTCTACATCAACAGCGAACGGCCTAACCTGGCCGAGACCTATCATCTGGTCAAGCCGATCGCTTCGTATCAGCAGGACAAGCTGCGGCCTTCCCGCGAGAGCTTACAAAAGATCATCAGCGCCATGTACTGATTGCACTCCCGCGACGCGTTGTGCGCAAGCGGCGCGCTCGACTGCTACACCACGCGACAGGTCAGACCTCCTGAAACGGTCTGACCTGTTTTCGCATCAACCCTTACCTGAAAAATCCAACCCAACGGCATCGAGCATATCGTGCCATTCCCAGCAGCCGTTGACGCCGTGCAGGGAACTGCGCGGCTGTTCCTAGAGGACGCCGCCGTCCAGCATAAGGCCGGGGCGCAAAGTTGCGTGGGCATGAACAACGCAGCGCCTCCCCCGATTTCGGCGTCTTCCTAGCGGTCGTTCGGTCGGCGAAGAGCATCCGCAAGATCAGCCATCAGCAGACATCCTCGACATCCGCTCGAATTTCGGCTAGAATTAAGAGGCCTTCAATGCTACTGACATCTCCTCAGAATTCACACGAAAGGGGTTTCCCTGTGAGCGACGAAAATCCGACTGTCCCAGCCGTCAACGGCGCGACGAGCGCTGAGATCAGCAGTCATCAGCCAGATGGCTTCAGCTTAAGCCTCGCCACGCTTAAGCCACGCATGGCGTTCAAAGGCAAGGTGACGCGCGTTGAGCTGGGAGGCGTTTTCGTAGACATCGGCGTAGGCGTGGACGGTTTCCTCCACATCTCACAAATCGTCAGCGACAAGCCGGTATTGCGCGTTGCTGACGTCTTTCATCCTAACGACGAGGTTCAGGTCTACGTGTTGCGCGTCAACGCGAAGAACAAGCGCATTGACCTGACCATGCACAAACCTTCGGCTTACGACTGGAGCAACCTCGAAGTTGGTGCCAAGCTCAACGGCGTCCGCGTCGTCTCCATCGAGAGCTTTGGCGTATTCGTTGACTTTGACGGCCCTAAGCATGGCTTGATCCCTTTCAACCTGATGCCCAAGGGCGTGCGGCCGAAGGTTGGCGATCGCATAGACGATGTCTGGGTGGTCGAAGTGGACGAGAGCAAGCGACGCATCGGCCTCACGATGATCGAGCCGCCGGCGCTGCCCTGGGAGAAGATTAAGAAGGGCGATCGCTACGTCGGCAAAGTCACCCGGGTCGAACGCAACGTGGCATACGTGGACATTGGCGCAGAGCGCGAGGGACTCGTGCGCATCTCGTCGCTCAACGTCGCTTACGCCGACATGCACACCTTCGTCACCGAGGGCGAGGAAGTCAACGTCCGCGTGCTGAAAGTGGATCCCCGCAAGCGACAGATAGACCTCACGCTGGAAGGGATTAATGCGGAAGACTACGCGCTGTCATCCGGCCCCGATGAGCAGCTAAGCCCGTTCGCTGCCGCGCTGCAGCGCGCTCAGCGCATTAAACGCGCACAGATGGCCGCAGCCGCAGCCCAGGCAGCTAAGAAGGCCAACCCGCAGAACGAGCAGCCCGCGCACGCTCTGCAGACGGAGAAGAAAGACAACTGAACCGCATGCGGTAATTTGGTAATTGGTAATTGGCGAGCGGCTGCCACCAATTACCGATTACGAATTACCACTATGGAACTCACCGAAGTCGAACGCGAACGCCTGGCGAAGCTGGAACAGCTCCGCGCGTCGGGCATCGAACCCTACCCGCTACGTTCCCAGTTCGTGCGCCGGCGCGTGATGGCCGCCGATGCCGTCCGGCGCGCTCTGGCATTGGCGCAGAACCACGCCGACGCATCAGAAAACGACGAGGCTGCGATCATGGGGCGCATCGTCGCCCGGCGTGTCATGGGGAAGGCCGCCTTCCTCGGCGTCGAGGACGCCAGCGGCAAAATTCAGTTGTACGCCCGCGTCGGCGATGACTCGCTCCAGGCTGACTCGTTCGCCCGCTTCAAAGAGCTTGACCTGGGCGACTTTATCGAGGCGACAGGCGCGCTGTTCGTCACTAAGACCGGCGAACCGAGCCTGCGCGTGACCGACTGGCGCCTGCTGGCCAAGTCCATCAGCCCGCTGCCCATCGCCAAGGAAGAAAAGCAGCCCGATGGATCGGTCGTGCGCTACAGCGCGTTCAGCGATCCGGAGTTGCGCTACCGCCACCGCTACGTGGACCTGGCCGTGAACCCTGAAGTGCGCGAAATTTTCGTCACGCGCGCCAGGATCATCAAAGCCATTCGCGAGTTTCTGGATAGCAGAGGGTTCCTCGAAGTGGAAACGCCGGTGCTACAGCCGATCTACGGCGGCGCCGCGGCCCGGCCGTTCATCACCCACCACAACCAACTCAACCAAGACCTTTACTTGCGCATTTCGTTTGAACTCTATCTCAAGCGGCTGATCGTCGGCAATTTGGAGCGCGTGTATGAGATCGGGCGCGACTTCCGCAATGAAGGCGTGAGCTTCAAGCACAATCCAGAGTTCACTCAGCTTGAGTTCTACGCTGCTTACATGGACATGTACGACGTGATGGACTTGGCCGAAGAGATGCTCCAGCACGTCGCGCGCCAGGTGCTGCCGCCAAGCGCCGAGGGCAAGAGCCGATTTCGCGGGCACACCATTAACTGGCTGCAACCGTTCAAACGCATCAAACTGCGCGACGCGATTCGCGAGCGAACCGGCGTGGATTACACCCAATTCCCCGACCGCCAATCGCTGGCCAATGAGGTGCTGCAGCGGAAGCTGCTCACGCCCGAAGTGATCCACGGCAAGCCCTGGGGCAAGATTGTGGACAGCTTGATCGGCGACTACGTGGAGAAGACGCTGATCGAGCCGACCTTCCTCTACGAGTATCCGCGCGACATCTCGCCGTTCGCTAAGAGCATCCCCGGCGACCCTAACACCGTCGAGCGATTTGAGGGATTCGTTGGCGGCATGGAGCTGTGCAACGCCTTCAGCGAGTTGAACGACCCACTCGAGCAACGGCAGCGCTTTCTCGAAGAAGCTGTCAACGCAGAAGAGGGCGAAGCCAACCCCGTGGACGAGGATTACGTGCGCGCCTTGATGTATGGCATGCCGGCCACCGGCGGCTTCGGCATGGGGATTGACCGGCTGGTGATGTTGTTCACCAACCGCGACTCGATCCGCGAGGTGCTGCTGTTCCCGGCGCTGCGACAAGAGGAACGCGCCGCAACGCACTAACCCCCTGCACGGCGGCGCTTCAAACAGGCGATATGCGCCGCCAGACCGCGTTCACCAACCCCATCGGCGCGAAGTTGCCGACCAACGCGATGAGCCGGTTGTGCGCGCCGGGGATGCACACCACCTCGCGACCTAGCGCGTTCAACGATGCCGCAACCACCGCCTCCGCCGTTTGCCACATGAACGCCGGCAGTTGCTCGCGCCGGAAACCGCTGGCACGATATGGCTCCCGGTCATGAAACTCGGAATAGGTGAAGCCGGGACACAGCGCCTGAACGCACACGCCCGAGCCGTCTAACTCCGCCTGGAGCGATTCCGAAAAGTTGATCAAGTAACGTTTGGTCGCGCTGTAGGTCGCGTTGCCCGCCAAAGGGTACCAGCCGGCGGTCGAAGCAACGTTGATAATGCCGCCGCGCCGTCGCCGCAACATGCCCGGCAGCGCCGCCCGCGTCAGGCGCATGGTCGTCGTGATATGCACATGGAGCATGTCGAGTTGGCTCTCAAACGGCAGATCGGCGTATTTGCCCACTGTGCCAAAGCCGGCGTTATTGATCAGCAAGTCCAACCGACCCGCCTCGCTCACATCCGCTGCGACATCGGCGACGCGCTCGATGTCATCCGGGTCAGCCAAATCGGCGGCGAGCACGTGCGCCTCAATCGCGTGTTGCTGCTGCAGCGAGTCGGCGAGCGCCGTGAGCCGCTCTTTGCGCCGCGCGACCAACACCAGGTCGTAGCCGGCGCGCGCCAACTGCTGGGCGAACGCCGCGCCGATGCCCGCCGATGCGCCGGTGACCAACGCAACGGGCGGCCGGCCATCGCGGCTTCGCTCGGCACCGGCCAAGAAGCGCGAAGGGCGACGCTGGACCAACTCCGGCCACAACAAATTCCAGGCCACTGCGCCGCCGGCGGCAGCGCCGACCCAGGTGAAGAGTTGTGTGACGATGCTCATATCCCACATCCACGGCGACGACGCAATGCTTCAACAATGCGCATATGCTAACACGCCCATCGGCGCGCGGGATAGTCGCATGGAAGGCGTTATCTTCTCTCAGGCGTCATTTTCTGTTTTGCTGTATAATTTACAAGGTTGCTTGTGTCGCTTGGACTCATAAAGCTCTCTTCGCAGATGCGACTCGAGCAATAAGGCGTGATCGAAGCACACCGGCGTTCAAGGCAGCACGCTGCGCATCGTCGAGCTAACAACGTCGCGCGTCGGAGCACGAGGTAGCCCATCGCCGTTAGCTGTGCTTTCGTTGTATGGTGGCCGTCATCGCTACCCTCTTCGTTGCCCGGCCACCATACTCACGCTTGGCTTAAGCGAGGCGTCGAAGGCAGCGCTTTCTTTCCCCTGCGCGCTGCTCTACCAGCCGAGCAGCGCGCCTCCTCTCCGGGCTTACGAATTCCGCGATAATTTGGGCGCTCGACCGATGAACCCTTTCACCAAGTCCATTGCTTCCCATCTGCGATCGCGTCGCCTCAGGCAATTTATCGAGCGCTGGGACGCGCTGGAGGCGCTGGTGATCCGCGTGTATCGCCACAACTGGGCGAACGAGGCAGATGACGCGGAGTTCGCCGAATTAAAGCGTTGGCTACACGAGCACTATCCCGAATGGCGACCGCGCCTTGAACCGCATTGGCGATCCACCCTGCGCGGCGGCCAACCCTCGCGGGACGACCCGTTTATCTTCCTACTTGCCCCGGAACGCGCAGCGGACTTCTGCGGCAGTTGGACGCACATGCAGGCGCTGCCGGCCGCCCGCGAGGCGCTGAACCGCCTGATCCTCGAAGAACGCTGATCGAAGCCACCGTCCCATGAGCTACTACATCCGGCATTTCAAGGACGTGACCGACCACGAGCGATGCGAAGCGATTCAGGCCAAGGTATGGGGCGAGCCATTCGTCGTGCCGGCGAACATGACCATCACCCTACAACGGCACGGCGGCGTGGCAATCGGCGCATTCGAGCCTATCCCCGAGGGTGAGCGGATGATCGGATTCGTCGTCGGCTTCATGTCGCCGACGCACCACGCAGGCGCGAATCGCGGGCTCAGCCACCATTCGCACATCGCAGCCGTGCTGCCGGAGAGGCAAGGGCTGGGCATCGGCGAGGCGCTCAAGCGCGCGCAGGGCGAGGCGGTGCGGGCGCAGGGGCTGAACCTCATCACCTGGACATATGACCCGCTGGAGGCGAAGAACGCGCGACTGAACATCGGCAAACTCGGCTGCATCTGTCGGACGTACATTCGCAACGCCTACGGCGATATGCGCGACGCGCTGAACGCCGGCCTGCCCTCCGATCGCTTCGAGGTGGAATGGTGGCTCGACAAACGATGCGTGGACGGCGAATGGCGCATGGCGAACGACCAGGTGCGTTTCTCAAGCTGCGATGATCAACTCTTGTTGGAGATCCCGCGCAACTTCCAGGCGCTGAAGCGCGCCGACCGGGAAGCTGCGCTGCGTTGCCGGCTGGAGATGCGCGAGCGGTTCGAGCAGGCATTCGCGCAGGGCTATGCAGTCACCGGCTTCATGCTGGACGACGAGCGCGGCGTTTATACGCTGACGCGCCTGGCGCGTGGTGCAGACTCTCATACGCCTCCAACCTTTCACGGCTAGACTCATAATGCTATGGACTTATTCAGCTCAATCTTAATCGGCCTGCCTGTCTTCATCATCCTGCTTGGGCCGCTCATGTTCATTCACGAGCTAGGCCATTTTCTGGCAGCGAAGAAGGCCGGCATCCGCATCGAAGAGTTCGGCATGGGCCTGCCGCCGCGCGCGGTGCGCTTGTTCAAGCGCGGCGAGACCGAATACACCTTGAATTGGCTGCCCTTCGGCGCGTTCGTGCGCATGACCGGCGAAGAGGACCCAAGCGACCCGCGCAGCTTCGCGGCGCAACCCAAACGCTGGCGGTTGGCTACACTGGCCGCCGGCCCGTTTATGAACTTCTTAGGCGGCTTCGTCATCCTCACCCTAGCCTATTTGTTCTTCGCAACGCAGCCAACGGAGTTCCAGTACCGCATCAACTCGGTGATGGCGGGCAGCCCGGCCGAACGCCTGGGATTGCAGCCGAGCGATGTCATCCTTTCGGTCAACGGCGTAGACATGATCCAGCGCATCTCCCCTGCGCAGCGCGAGCAGCCGGCGGCGAACGCCCTGCGCGCGCAGACGCAACAGGCTATCGGCAAGGACATCACCGTAGTCGTGCAGCGCGAAGTCGAAGGCGAGGCGCAGCCGCGCGAGGTGACGCTGATCGGCCACATCCCTGCCGATGCGAACCCGAACGCGCCGCTGGGCGTGAGCTTGTCTTTCAAAGTCACGAAGTCGGAGCGCATCGCGTATTCCATCCCCGATGCAATAGCCGCCGCTGCGGATGACATCGCCGGCATCTTCGTCGCGCTGGCGCGCCTGCCGGGTGAGCTGATCAGCCAGAACATCCCGCTGGAACAAGCGCGGCCGGTCGGCGTCGTCGGCATCACCTCCATCGGCGTCTCGCTCGTTGATGAGCGCACCACCCAGTCACAAGGGTTGCTGCCCTTCTTCCGCTTCGCCGGGTTTATCAGCATCATGCTTGGGTTCACCAATCTCCTGCCAATCCCCGCGCTGGACGGCGGACGCATCCTCTTCATTCTGATCGAGGCGGTGCGCGGCAAGCGCGTGGATCCGCGGCGCGAACAGTGGGTGCACGCCGTCGGCATGGCGATCTTGTTGAGCTTGTCGGTCGTGATCGTCGTGATGGACATCGTGCAGCCGATCGCGATCCGTTGACATGACGAAGAAAACAGCCAATAAAGCGATGACGTTCGAGCGCGCCATCGAGTCCCTGCGCACAGAGGCCGAGCCCAGCCAAGAGAGTCTGCTGGCGCTCTCCGATCTGGCGGGCGAGCGGCTCGCGCGCTGGCAGAGTGTGTGGGGCGCTTTGCCCGCCGATCGGCGCGCCAGACTGACTGAGCAGTTGCGCGAGCTGGCCGAGGAGGACATCGAGGCCGACTTCCGCCCGATCTTCCGTTTCGGCTTGTCCGACCCTGATGAGCGGGTGCGCTTGGCTTCGATCGAGGGGCTATTCGAGGACGACCATCCGAGCTTAATCCCGCTGTTGATTGCGGCGCTGCGCGACGATCCATCCCCAACGGTGCGCGCTGCAGCGGCAGAGTCGCTCGGTCGCTTTGTCTATTTCGGCGAAATGGATCGCCTAAACGAGACGCGGCGCAACCAGGTGTATGTCGCGCTGATGCGCGCGCTGCTCACCTCGCCCGAGGACTCCCTGGTGCGTCGCCGGGCGCTGGAGTCGCTGGCCTACGTCTCGAACGAAGAAGTGGACTTACGAATCCGCGAGGCTTACTACTCCGAGAACGACCTGCTGCGGCTGAGCGCAATCGTCGCGATGGGGCGCAGCGGCAACCGCGCGTATTGCGAGATCGTGCGCAGCGAGCTGCACAGCGTGTCGCCGGCCGTGCGCCGCCGGGCCGCCGAAGCGAGCGGCGAACTGGAGGACGAAGACGCCGTGAACGACCTGGCACAGTTGCTGGACGACCCAGATGACGAGGTGCGCTTCGCTGCATTGGATGCGCTGGCCCTCATCGGCGGCCGTGAAGCCGAGAAGTTGCTGCGCGCCGCCGCCGATTCAGACGACGACGCGCTCGCCGAATATGCCGAACAAGCGCTGGAGGAGTTCGAGTTTTGGCACGGCGACATGGACTTCCCGCTGGCGCTGTTCGAGGAAGAAGACCTCAAGCCGAAGCCGATTCGGCGCCGGGCAAAGTAACAGGGCATCCCGCCGCAGCCGCGTACAATCAGCTGCGCGATCGTGAATGCATCAACTCGGCGCTACCGCGCGCTGTCCCTTGCCGCGCTGCTCACCCTCGCGCTATCCATCACCTCCCTGATCGGTTTGCGATCGGCTCAGGCGTTGCATGCGCGTGGGCGCGTGCTCCCCTTCCCGCAGCCGGTATTTGGCGCGGAGTCGCTGCGCTTGGGCGTAAACGCCGCCCTCGAGCAATATGACGATGAGGCGCTCGACGCCGTGCTCGCCGATCTGGCGCGGCGTGGGGTGCGCTGGGTGCGCCAGGAATTCCGCTGGAGCGAGATCGAAGCAGAGCGCGGCCGGTTCGACTGGTCGGCGAGCGACCGCATCTTCAGCGCCGCCGCTCGCCACGGCATGAACATACTGCCCGTGCTATGGACGACGCCGGCCTGGGCGCGCGCGCCGTCCGCCTCCGCGCAGTTCCCGCCCACCGAGACTGCGCCGCCGGCAGACCTGGACGACTTCGCGCGGTTCGCGCGCGCATTCGCCGAGCGTTACGACGCCGGACGCCCAAGCCAAGCCTCCGCATCGTCTGCCGACTTCCGGTCCTCATCTCCCATCTTTGCCTACCAAATCTGGGACGAGCCGAATCTAAGCGCAGCCTGGGGCGACGCGCTCATAGACCCGACGTATTACCTGCAAATGCTGCGCGCCGCGCGCCACGCGATTCGCGAAGTGAACTCGAACGCGCGCATCATGCTGGCCGGCCTGGCGCCCACCGTCGAACAGAGCAACGTCAACCTTGCGCCGCAAACCTTCCTGCTCAAGCTATATCAGCTCGGCGGGCACGAGGCGTTCGACATCGCCGCTGCCAAAGCCTATGGCTTCGACTTCCCACCGGACGACCGGCGCGTGGATGCGGGCGTGCTGAACTTCTCCCATGTGATCCTGATGCGCGAGATGATGACGGCGCACAACGACGGCCACAAAGCGATCTGGCTGACATCTTTCGGATGGAACGCGCTTCCGACGGGCTGGCGAGGCGAACCCTCGATCTGGGGCAACACCAGTGAGGCGCAACAGGCGGATTACACGCGACGCGCGGTCCAGCGCGCCGCGACAGAGTGGCCGTGGGTGGGCGGGATGTTCGTTGACGGCCTGCAGCCGCGCCCGCGCCCCATGCGACCCGAAGCCGACGCGCGTTGGGGCTTTGCGCTGCTTGACCCGCAAGGGCGCCCCCGAGCGGTCTATGAAGCGCTGACGCAGGCCGTCGGCGACGCTGCACATGCGCCGCGCGCGCAGTTGTTCGCCGACTGCCGGTCGTCCCAGAGCCTCTATCGCACGCTCAACCTCGACAATGTGACGACGGCCATGCCGGAGATTCTGGCATCCAAACCGGACTGCGCGACGCCCAACCCTCGCGCACAGTTTAGCGAAGGATGGCGCTTCGGCCAGCTCGGCGCCGACGTCCCCGATCGGCCCGACGCCAAAGTCAGCTTTCGCTTCACAGGCGATTCGCTGGCGCTGATTGTGCGGCGGGGCAACTACCGCGCCTATGTCTTCGCGCGCGTGGACGGGCGGCCGGCCAACCGCCTGCCCACCGAGCCGCGCGGCGCATACCTGATCATGACTTCGCCCGGACTCTATCCGGTCATCGAGACGATTCCAGTAGCCGATGGCTTGGGCGAGGGCGAGCACGTCGCCGAGATCGCAGTGGACCGCGGCTGGAATCAGTGGGCGCTGATCGGCTGGAGCAGCGCCCCGGCCGACGCTCAGCGATGGGAAGTTGCCGGCTGGCTTGCAGCCGGCATCGGCGCGTTGAGCGCGATCGCGTTAATCGTGAGCGCGCCGCGCGCCCGCTGGGATGAGTGGTGGACGACCTGGACGACGCGCCTGCGCAGCCGTCGGCCCAGCGCCGCTCGCCAAAACGCGCGCGCCGTCGCCGCCGCGCTCATCCTATGGCTCACCGCGGCGCTGACCTGGGCGCAGGACGCCGCCACAGCCTATCGCAACCTCGGCTTGGGGCCACACGTCGTCTTCACCGGCTTCGCCTCCGGCGTGTTGTTCTGGTCGCCGGCGATGGTCGTCAGCTTGATCGCGCTCATCGCGCTGACCGCGCTCGTGTTGCTGAGGCTGGAGGCCGGCTTGATGCTGGTGGCATTCTTCATCCCGTTCTACCTCGTGCCGCAGCGCCTGTTCGAGCGGTCGTTCGCGATGGTTGAGCTGCTGACGCTCATCTGTCTGGCATCGTGGGGGGCGCGATGGCTTCGCATTGGCTTACAGGCGAAGCGCGAAGGGATGCCGTTCGCCATCCAATCCGTGCGACTCACATTATTTGATTGGAGCGCGCTTGCGCTCGTTGGCATCGCGCTGCTCTCGGCGCTACAGGCGGATTTTCGCGTCGAGGCGTTCCGCGAACTGCGGCTCGTCATCGCCGAGCCGGCGCTGGTCTATCTCATGCTGAGGATGCCGCCCCCCGACCGCGACAAGGAGTTGACGCCCGAGCAGCGAGCTATGCCGATCCTCGACGGCTTCGCGCTGGGCGCAGTCGCCGTGGCGATGATCGGCCTGATCAACTACGCGCAAGGCAACACCATCGAGGCCGAGTTCGGCCTGCCGCGCATCAAGAGCGTGTTCGGTTCGCCCAACAACGACGCGCTGTACCTGGAGCGCGCGCTGCCGGTCATGCTGGCCGTTGCGCTCTTCAGCCGACAAGCGCGTCGCGCAGAGCGCAGCGCATTCCAGCTCTCCGCCATCGGCGCTTCGCGCGTTGCGCTCTACCTAGTTGGCCTTGTCCCCGTCGCCCTGGCGTTGCTGCTCACCCAGTCGCGCGGGGCGCTGCTGCTGGGCGCGCCGGCGGCCATCGCTGCGATGGCGCTGTTGGCCGGCGGCCGGTGGCGCTGGATCGGGATTGGGGTGCTCATCGCGGTCGCCCTGGCGTTCGCCGTGCTGCTCAGCGGCGCGGCGCAGCCGCTGCTGATGGGCACGCGCTTCGCCAACGCCCTGGACCTACAGCGCGGCACCGGCTTCTTCCGGCTGAACCTGTGGCAAAGCGCCTTCAACATGTGGCGCGACCATCCGTTGCTCGGCGTCGGGCCGGATAATTTCCTGTATGCGTATCGCAGCTTCTACATCCTGCCGGCAGCCTGGCAAGAACCGAATCTCTCGCATCCACACAACGTGTTGCTCGATTTTGCCGCGCGGTTGGGCGCACTGGGGCTGATTGTGGGAATGGGATTGACCATTGGCTATGGGATGCTGGTGAAGCGGACGCTGCCGGTCAATCGCCCGCTGGCCATCGGCTGCGCCGGTTTGCTGGCCGCTATGCTGGCGCACGGCCTGGTGGATCACAGCTTCTTCCTGGTGGAGCTGGCGCACACCTTCATGCTGACGGCGGGAGTCATGGCGACAACGGCTGCGCAGGAACCGCCGAGGCGCTCAGGCTAATCCGGGCTAGTCCGCTTGGGCGGCTGAGCAATACACCCTGGCGAACGGCAGCCCCATCTCGGTCTGCCACTCGCCGGCGGCCCAGCGCATCCCACGCGCCATCATCGTCAGCACCAGCGGCATGGCCACGATGTTCGCCTGATGGCCCAATGAGCAGTAGAATACGCGCCCTTTGCCGTAAGTCTTCGTCCACACCACCGGCATGATTGTGTCGCCGTAGTCCTCGAAGGTCGTCGTCGCCATCACGCGGATCGCCGGGTCCACGTGCATGTAGTATTTCTCCGTCCACACCTCGAAGTCCCGGATGCCCTCGGTGATGGGATTACGGTCAATGATATTGACCCGGTAGTGCCGGCCGTCGTTGCCCGGATGCGCCACCCACTGGCCGCCGGTCATGAACTGATACTCGGTCTCGTTGCGAAAGGCGTCGCACATGCCGCCGTGACAGCCGGCCAGGCCGACCCCGCCGCGCACGGCTTCCAACAAGGGTTCGAGCTGCTCGCGCTTGATCGTGCCCATCGTCCAGATCGGCACGATGAGATCGAGCGATTTGAGCCGATTCGCGTCGAGAAAAGCGTCGAGCGTATTGGCGCGTTCGACCGAAAACCCGGCGCGCGCCAGCGCGTCGCCCAAGAGTCCCGCGACCTCTTTTGGCTGGTGACCTTCCCAGCCGCCGTAGACGATGAGCGCTTGCCTCATATGCGGCCGATTGTAGGCCGGCCGGGCGCAAAAACAAATCTACGGCGATGCAGAAGAGCCGGCTGTCACGGCCGGATCGTCCTTTTCGCGTTCCAAACGCGCATGCGCACCGACGCCCGACGACAACCACATGGCCTGCTGCTCGCGTCTGCGCGCCTCGCGCTCCATCTCCGCCACGATGCGCGCCACTTCCTCGAAGGCGGCGCGTTGTTTGCGATACAGGTCGCTCTCGCTCATCACCAGCTTGCGCGCCACATCGCGCACCTTCATATTCTGCATAATCTTGAGTTCGAGGATGTTGTAAAGCATCCACTCGGCGGCGGTAAAACTGCGCGTGCCGTCCGGCTTTAGGCGTTCGATGGCTTCGGCCAGCACGCGGCGCAGCGCTTTGGTGGCGTTGCCGTTCTCTTGCTTGATCGCCTCGCTGACTACGCGCAGGTTGAGCAGGGGCGACTCGGACAGCTTGGGCCCGCCCCAGTATTGGCTGAGCGCGTCGCGCACCAGTTGGGTGAGATCATCGTGGTTATCCAATGGGACGCGCTCGAAGTCAGCAACGGTGGGCGCGGCCGGGTTGCGCGTGCCGGCCATGCGCCGCTGCATATCCTCCGCCTCCGGCACCAGGCGTTCCAGCGCCTCGAAGGCGCGCCGCTGCTTAGAGGCATCTTCCAGGGCGCGCGCGGCCTGTGATACCAGCACGGCCACGCCTTCGCGTTCCTCATCGCTCAGCTCCGGCTCTGCGGCGCGCGCAGCCAGTCCCATCACCCCCAGCACCTGATGATGATCCTGCGCGCGCAGCGGGATCAACCAGTAGCCGCCCCACACGATGAAGTCACTTTCGACCTCGAAGGCGTGGTGAGAGGGCAGATGTTGGCCGTTCGCGCCGTTGTGGGATCGCCCCGGCGGAAGCGTCGTCGCCGAGCGCACGGCATCAGGCGGCACGGGCAATGCGCCGCGCACGTCGTCCGGCGTGAAGTTGCCGATGATCACATTGATCGGCGCAGCGCAGGCATCCTGCTCGTCGGTCAGACAGGTTGTAACAAACGCCGTCCGCGCGCGCAGCAGATCGCACAGCGCGGCGAGGATATTCTCCAGGTACTGGATGAGGTCCGACGTCGTCATCAGCCGGGCGCTGAACTGTTGCAAGCGGCGCACTTCCTCGGCGTCGTCGCCGGCGATCAGCCGGTCGAGCGTCGGTTGCACCATGTCAATGAACCATTGGACCATCAGGATGATCGTCGCTGCAGCGACCAGGCCGATGAACGCGCCGGGCAAATCGAGCCAGCGTTCGACGCGCGTGCTGACCACAAAGGCCGTGATGACCGCCGCTGCCGTCAGCGGCCCACGAATCAGATATTTCACCATGCGCCGCTTGATCACCCGGTCGGGCGCGCTGGCGCCGAAGTAGGCCACCGTGTAACCCATGAACGTAATCGCCGCGCCGACGACCATGTTGACGAGCAAGATACCAACCCATGGCAGCAAACTGGGCAGGGCCGACGGCCAGCCCACGGGCAACAAGTAGGGAAACATACCCAGGGACGGCGCGGCGAACGCTGCAGAAAAGTAGGTCATGCGCCGCTTGCTCGTCGCGGTGAGCGAGCGCCGGCGCGCCTCGAAGACGTTGTAGGTCGCCCAGGCAACGCTGCCAAAGTAATAAAGTGTGAACGGGTAAAACAGCGGTCCCGGCGTGAGGTGCGTCAGCCCCTCGGTGGAGACGCCCGGCGTTGCGATCAGCGCGGTGATCAGGACAAGGGCGAAGGTCGCTGCGCTGATCCCGTAGCCGATCTTGACGGCTAACTGTCGCAGCGGGGAGCTATCGCCTGTGGCGCGCAACAACGAGTCCGACAACGCCAGCGACGCCGCCGGGATGAACGCGATGCCGATCCATTGCAGGCGCAGCCAGAGCTCCGTGCTGTCTGTGCGCGGGTCGAGTTCCGACATCTGCGCGAGCAGGTCGCCCAAATACGCGCCGATGACGCACAGCAAGACGACGGCGTAGTCGCGCGCGATCGGGCTGCGCCGGTTGTATAAACCGATGTAGATCACCAGCGCGAACGCGGTGACGAGGATGCCGGTAACCGTGATCCGGTTGAGCAGTTGAACAGCGCCTAATATGGCGCTCAACAATGCGTCCATACGATGCGTTAGCTTCGATTACTTGATTCTATACGCGAAGAATAGGGCGATGTCGCGGCCGGCATAGTAGTTATCGGCATAGCCGCTGAAGCGCATGCCGCGCGTTTGGCAAAAGCGCGTCGCCGGATAGTTTTTGGTCTGCAGGCTTAGCGTGACGCTGTGTAAGCCGGCGACCCGAGCTTGCGCGATGGCCGCGCGTAGCAACTGAGTGCCGATGCCCTTGCGCCGCATGTGCGGCGCGACGGCAAACGCCGGAATCCAGCCGGTGTTATGCCAAGGCAGCAACGCCATGCCGATGTAACCATAAATCTCACAGCTCGCCGGCGCTTGCATCACCCATAGATAGTCGCAGCGGTGCAGGCAACGCCGGAGCGCTTGTGGATCATAGGGCGACGACATTTGGACCTGGCGCGGCAGTTGCACCAACCGAAAGATAGCCGTCTGTTCGCCGGCAGAGTTCTGCTCGCTCATTTGCCAGACGTGATCGGTGGCGTAGCTGTGATCAAGCGCAAGGATGGCCTCCAAGTCGGCGAGTTCGGCGGGACGGATGCGCATGGTCAGGCGATTCTGATCTGGACGCTGCAGTAGATGCCCGTGTCTTGACCCGCCGCGTCCACCAACGACAATCGCAGGGTATAGACGCCAGGGGGAAAGAGGGAAGAGTCGAACCGGGGCATCAGCACGCCATCTTTGACGGCATTGTAGTTCTCCCATAGAAACGCCCAGCCGGGGATGTTGGGGCGAAGGATTTCGAGCTTGTAGCGGCCAACGCCGCCGGGGAAGTCGGCCGTGCCGCGCACCACATAAACGCCCGACACCGTTTCACCCGCAACTGGGCTGTCTATGCGCGCAGCGGCGGGATTTGGACAATCGGCGACCAACACATCGGCCGGAGGAGTAGTCGGCGCCGCCGTGGGCGTGGGCAACGGGATGGGCGTCGCCGTCGGCTCCGGCCGGACCGTAGCGAATGCTGGCGTGGGCGTGGCGGTGGCGACCACAATGAACGGCAACTGTTCCTGTGGCGGAGGCTGCGTGGGTGTGGGCGGCAGAGCCGGCGTCGCCGTCGGTGGAATCGGCGTCGGGGATGGGATTGGCGTCGGAGTGGGCGGCGCGACTGACGTCGGCAGCGCCACGTTCGGATCCATCGTCGCAACAACGGCGAGTGCTTCGGCCGGCGCCGCCGTCATCCGCACCAACGCGGCGGACAAGTCGGCGGTGGGGATCGGCGTTGGTTCGACCGCGTTGACTTCAACCGTTGGCGTAAAGGCGAGCGGGTTCTCGACTGCGCCGGAAGGCGCCGGCGACTCCGGCGCCGCGTTCGTCGCGACCCCGATCACCAAGCCGAGGATGGCCAGCAATCCGGCCTTCACCCAGGCATCCACGACGCGCGCGACGATGACGCTGCGCTCCAGACGGAACATCGCCCGGCGCAGCTCACGCAGCGAACTCAGGCCGGTGAAGAAAAGCGCCGCGCAACAAATCCCGATGATCGCGACGATCACCAGTCGCAGTTCAATGAGCAACCGCAGGATGACTTCCATGAGCGCAATTGACAACCGCGGCCGGCGAGCCGGAGCGCCAAAGCCGCTCAGGACATGTGCGACAACACGCCGCGCACGATAGTGAATATCTTGGGCGCGATCTGCGCGCTTGCCTGCATCACTTCTTCGTGCGAGGGCGGCTCGCCCTCATCTGCGCTCAGGCGCGCCACGTTGGTGATGCCGCTGAGGCCCAACACACGCAGGCCGGCATGCCGCGCCACAAGCACCTCGTGGGCTGTGGACATGCCGACGGCATCTGCGCCGATCGCGCGCAAGAAGCGCAACTCGGCCGGCGTCTCGAAGTTCGGCCCGGCCAGACACGCATAGACGCCCTGGCGCAGCTCAATGCCGGCGGCTTGCGCGGCCTGCACGGCGTGCTGACGCAGCTCAGGATCATACGCCGTGGTCATTTCGGGGAAGCGGGGGCCGTATTCATCCAGATTCGGCCCGATCAACGGGTTGTGGCCGGCCATGCCCACCAGGTTGATGTGGTCGGTGATGAGCATCACGTCGGCGACGTTAAACGCGCGGTTGATGCCGCCCGCCGCGTTGGTGACGATCATGTGCGTGGCGCCCATCACGCGCGCTACGCGCACCGGCAGGGTGACCTGCCAAAGCGGATAGCCCTCGTAGAAGTGCATCCGCCCCTGCATGATGGCCACCGGCACGCCGAACAATGCGCCGATCACGAGCTGGCCCTTATGACCTTGAACGGTAGACCGCGCAAAGCCGGGGATTTCACTGTAGGGGACGCGCAGCGCATCGGCCACTTCGTCGGCCAACGCGCCCAGGCCGCTGCCCAAGATGATGAGCACACGCCACGGGCGCGCATCCAGGCGGCGCAAGTATGCTACCGCAGCCTGAATGGACTCGCGCGTCACCTGTTGTATCGAAGCCGTTACATTCGCCATGAGACGCACGCGACATAGCGTCGCGCACCGCAACCAACTTGGCTATCATACCAATTGTCTCGGTTGAGCATGTGACGGTCACGGCATCCGACCAGGCCGCTTGTCGGCATCGCGCAGCGCCACCCGCCTCGCGCTTCGGACATCTCCGGCAGCGCCAAAGACTTGGAGCAGTTCCGAGACGACGCGCTCGCGTTCGCGTGGATCGTTGCTGCGGATCGCAGCGGCGACGCACGTGTTCAAATGCTCCGAGAGCAGCACCGCGTTGAAGCGCTCCAACGCCTGTTGAATGGCTTTCACCTGGTGGATGACGTCAATGCAATATGCGTCATCTTCAACCATGCGCTGTATGCCGCGCACATGTCCCTCGATCGTCCTCAGACGGGCGAGCAGGTCTTTCTTGGTCGTCTCGCTGGCCATGGTATATAATCCTCTGCACCCCCCCCGGTGGGGAGGGGGTATGCGCAAAGTATATCACCGACGGATAGAAGAACCATGAACACCAAGACCTTTCGCGTCCCCAACATCGGGTGCGATGGCTGCGTGCGCGCCATCCAGAATGCGCTGAAGGCCATGCCCGGCATGACCTCGGTTCAAGCCGATCTGGCGACCAAGACGGTCACCGTGACGTGGAGCGAGCCGGCGCGCTGGGAAGCCATCCGCGAGGCGCTGATCGCGATCAACTACCCGCCCGAGGAGCCGATCGCACTTTAGATGCGCGCGATCGAACTGCCTATCACGGGCATGACGTGCGCCAACTGCGCCAGCGCGATCGAGCGCGTCTTGCGCAAGACGCCCGGCGTGACCGGCGCGACGGTGAACTTGGCCGGCGAACGCGCCTCGGTGACATTCGACCCGGCGCAAGTCTCGACATCGCAGATCGTCGAGCGGGTGCGCGCTGCGGGCTACGACGTGCCGCTGGCGCGCATCGAGCTGCCGGTCGTGGGCATGACATGCGCCAACTGCGCCAACACAATTGAGCGCGTCGTGAAGCGGCTGCCCGGCGTCGCCGAGGCCAACGTCAACCTCGCCAACGAGCGCCTGTCCGTGGCCTATCTGCCCGGCGCAGCGCGTATCGCCGAGGTCATCGCCGCGGTCCGCAAGGTCGGCTACGACGTGCCGACGCAGGCTACCGCAGCCGACCGCGCGTCGCCGCAGGCGGCCGAGCGCGCCGCGCGCCGCGCCGAGGTCGCCGACCGCCGGCGGCGCATGGTGGTCGGCCTGATCTTCGCCCTGCCGGCCTTCGCGCTCAGCATGAGCCGCGACCTGGGACTGCTGGCGGCGCTGTTCGGGCCGAATTTCGCCCCGATGGCCGGGCATCAGATGCCGGAGCACGTCGCGATCAACGGGATCTTGTTCGCGCTCACCCTGCCGGTGCAGGTTTACACTGGCTGGCCATACTATCGGCATAGCTACCGGGCGTTGCGCAACGGCGCGCCCAACATGGATGTGCTGGTCGCGCTCGGCTCCGGCGTCGCGTTCGGATACTCCGCCCTCGTCCTGCTCGGCGGGAGCAACGGGCACGTCTATTTCGAGACTGCGGCGATGATCCTGGCGCTGATCAGCGTGGGCAAGTATCTGGAAGCGCGCGCCAAGGGGCGCGCCAGCGCCGCCATCGAACGCCTGATCGGCCTGGCGCCGCAGACAGCGCGCGTGCTGCGCCGCCGGGACTCCATCCAGGGCGAGGCCGATGAGGAAGAGGTCGAGATGCCGGTTGAGCAAATCGCCGTCGGCGACGTGATCATCGCCCGGCCGGGCGAGCGCATCGCGGCGGACGGCATAGTCATTGCCGGCCGCTCGGCAGTGGACGAGAGCATGATCACCGGCGAGAGCGTGCCGCGCGACAAACAGCCAGGCGACCCGGTGACCGCCGGCACGCTGAACAAGGAAGGCGCGCTGCGCTACGAAGCCGTGCGCGTCGGCAAAGACACCACGCTGGCGCAAGTCATCCGGCTGGTCGAACAGGCGCAGGGGAGCAAAGCGCCCATCCAAGCGATGGCCGACCGCATCTCGGCCGTCTTCGTGCCGGCGGTGCTGGCGATCGCCGCCCTCACCTTTGCGGCGTGGCTGTGGCTGGGCAGCGACTTCGAGCGCGCCGTGATCAACGCCGTGTCTGTGCTGGTCATCGCCTGCCCCTGCGCGCTCGGCCTGGCGACGCCCACCGCGCTTATGGTCGGCATGGGCAAGGGCGCCGAACTCGGCATCTTGTTCAGGAACAGCGCGGCGCTGGAGCAAGCCGCGCAGGTCGGCGTCGTCGCGTTCGACAAAACCGGCACGCTCACCCAGGGCAAGCCGGCCGTGACCGAGGTGATCGCCTTCGGCGGCGCGGCGGCTGAATCCGTGCTGGCGCTGGCCGCGAGCGCCGAGCGGAACAGCGAGCACCCTCTGGCGCAGGCCGTGGTCGAGGCTGCCGAGGCGCGCCGGCTGCCCATCGCGCCGGTGGAGCGCTTCCAGGCGTTGCCCGGTCGCGGCGTCACGGCAGTCGTGGCGAATGACTCGACGCCGCATCTCCTCGCTGTGGGCAACTTCAAGTTGATGCAGGCGCAGGGCATCGCCGTGGATGGGCGGGCCGGCCAAGACATCGCGCGTCTGCAGGCAGAGGGCCGGACGGTGATGCTGGCGGCGATGGACGGCAGGCTGATCGGCGCGATCGGGTTGATGGACGCGCCACGGCCGGAAGCCCAGGCGTGCGTCGCCGAACTCAAGCGGCGCGGCATCTTCACCGTCATGCTGACCGGCGACAATGCGCGGGCGGCCCAGGCGGTGGCGCGCGATGTCGGCGTAGAGGCGGTGGTCGCCGAAGTGCTGCCGGCCGACAAAGCCGCGCGGGTCGCGGCGTTGCAGACGGCCGGGCGCGGCAAGGTCGCCATGGTCGGCGACGGAATCAACGATGCGCCGGCGCTGGCACAGGCCGACGTGGGCATCGCTGTCGCCGCCGGCGCAGACGCGGCGATCGAGACCGCCGACATCACCCTGATGCGCAGCGACCTGCGCGGCGTGGCCCAGGCGATTGACCTCGCCCGGCTGACCGCGCGCGGCATCCGCCAAAATCTGTTCTGGGCGTTCTTCTACAACGCCTTGCTCATCCCAACGGCGGCGCTCGGTGTCTTCCAGCAATACGGGCCGATCCTGGCTGCCGGGGCCATGGCCTTCAGCTCGCTTTTTGTGATCGGCAACAGCTTGCGCCTGCGCCGGGCGCGGCTGTGAGCCGCGCGCCTGCGCAAGCAGTACACTTTCACCCAGCTATGACAGCCAGACACGCTTCCCTCCTCGACAAACTGGGGCTGCGCGAGGTGAACTGCGGCGCATGCGGCGACGGCCATTGGATCAACGACCGCGACGGCAGCGAGCTGATCTCCTACGACCCGACCACCAACGAGCCGATCGCCCGCGTGCTCCAGGCCACGCCGGCCAGCTACGACGTGATCGTCCGGCAGGCGCAAAACGCCTTTCTGGAATGGCGGCTGCGCCCGGCCCCCAAGCGCGGCGAGCTGATCCGCGACCTGGGCAACGCGCTGCGCGAGCTGAAGGAGCCGTTAGGCGACCTGGTCTCGCTGGAGATGGGCAAGATTCGCGTCGAAGGGCACGGCGAGGTGCAAGAGATGATTGACATCTGCGACTTCGCCGTCGGCCTCTCGCGCCAGCTCTACGGCCTGACGATGCACTCGGAGCGGCCAGCACACCGCATGTATGAGCAGTGGCACCCGCTCGGGCCGGTCGGCGTGATCACCGCGTTTAACTTCCCCGTGGCGGTGTGGTCGTGGAACGCTGCCATCGCCGCAGTCTGCGGCGACCCAGTGGTGTGGAAGCCGTCGTTGCTCACGCCGCTGTGCGCCATCGCCGTGCAACACATCTGCAACCGTGTGGCCGCCGACCACAACGCCCACGGCGTCTTCAACCTGGTCATCGGGCCGAACGAAACGATCGGCGAGGCGATGCTCCACGACGCGCGGCTGCCGCTGATCTCGTTCACCGGCTCCACCGAGGTCGGCCGACACGTGGCGGAGGCCGTAGCGCGCCGCCTGGGGCGCACCATCCTGGAGCTGGGCGGCAACAACGCCATCATCGTGACCGAGGACGCCGACCTAGACCTGGCCACGCGGGCGATCGTGTTCGGCGCGATCGGCACGGCCGGCCAGCGCTGCACGACCACCCGCCGATTGATCGTCCACAAGTCCATTGCGCCGGAGCTGATCCGCCGCCTGCAAGGCGCCTACGCGCAGGCATCCCAGCGGCTGGGCGACCCGCTCGCGCCGGGCACGCTGATCGGCCCGCTGGTCACGCCGCAGGCTGTGGGGCGCTACTGCGAGGCGCTGCAAGAGGCGCTGAACCAGGGCGGCGAAGTTTTGGCCGGCGGGCGGGCGAGGCCGGACATCGGCCCCAACTTCGTCGAGCCAACCCTCATCAAGATGCCCTGGCAGACGCCGGTCGTGCGGCGCGAGACCTTTGCGCCCATCCTGTATCTGATCGAGTACGAGACGCTCGACCACGCGATTCACCTGAACAACGAAGTGCCGCAGGGGTTATCGTCGGCCATCTTCACCAACAGCCTGCGCGCCGGCGAGCAATTCCTCTCGGCCGCCGGGTCAGACTGCGGCATCGCCAACGTCAACATCGGCACGTCGGGCGCCGAGATCGGCGGGGCGTTCGGCGGCGAGAAGGACACCGGCGGCGGGCGCGAATCCGGCTCGGACGCCTGGAAGGCCTACATGCGCCGGCAGACCACCACCATTAACTACTCGCGCGAGCTGCCGCTGGCGCAGGGCATCCGGTTCGAGATATAGCGCGTGAAGCAAGAATTGGCGATATGGGGGTGCATGTCTGGCGAGGGAAGGCGCAACATACGAGGGTGGGCGCAGGGATTGCCGGCGCCCACCCTCGTGTCTCGCCCCTATAGAGAAGCAATGCGCACCCTTGCGGAGCGCGACGTCGGCCGCGCATGGCCGATAATAGCCGGATGGAATACCGCAAACTCGGCAGAACCGGCCTCAAAGTAAGCGAACTATGCCTGGGCACAATGACCTTCCTGTGGACTTCGGACGAGAAGACCTCGTTCGATGTGCTCTCGGCCTTTCGCGACGCCGGCGGCAACTTCCTCGACACCGCCGACATCTACTCGCGCTGGGCGCCCGGCAACCCCGGCGGCACGGCCGAAATGGTGATCGGCAAGTGGATAAAGTCCAACAACATCCCGCGCGACCAAGTCATCATCGCCACGAAGGGCCGCTCGCCCATGGGCAACGCGCCAAACGACCAAGGCGCATCACGCGCGCACTTGACCAAGGCGCTCGAAGACAGCCTGATTCGCCTGCAGACCGACTACGTGGACCTATATCAGATTCACTGGCCGGACTACGACACGCCACACGAAGAGACGCTGCGCGCGCTGGATGACTTTGTGTCGGCAGGCAAGGTGCGTTACATCGGTGCGAGCAACTACCCGGCCTGGTGGCTGATGAAGTCGTTGTGGGTCAGCGACGTCCGCAACCTGGTGCGCTTCGAGTCGCTCCAGCCCCATTACAACCTGATGCACCGCGCCGAGTTCGAGCGCGAGTTGATGCCGCTGTGCAAAGACCAGCAGATCGGCGTGATCCCGTATAGCCCGCTGGCCGGCGGCTTCCTCACCGGCAAGTATCGCAAGGGGCAGCCCATCCCTGCTGGCTCGCGCGGCGAGGGCAGCGAGCGCATCCGCCAATACGCCGAGAGCGAGATGGGGCAGCGCGTGCTCGAAAAGCTGGAGGCGATCGGCCAAGCGCGCGGCAAGACCATCGCGCAGACCGCGTTGGCCTGGCTGCTGAGCAACCCGGTCATCACCGCGCCCATCATCGGCGCAAACACCGTGCAACAACTCCATGAGGCGCTCGGCGCAGCCGGCTACCGCCTGAGCGCCGAAGAGATGCGCGCGCTGAACGATGCGACGGCCTGGGAATAAGCGAGGCGTTGCAGTCCGATCAAGCGCCGGGCCGACCGGTGGGGCCCTCGATGATGCGCCAGCCGCGCTTGACCGCCTCGGCGCGCAACGCCGCATCGGGAAAGACGGCGACCGGCTGCTGGGCCAGGCACAGCATCGGGATGTCGCCTTCGGTGTCGCCATAGGCGGCCAGCAGCACATCGTCGCCCAGCCAGGCGCGCACGCGCGCCGCCTTCACTTCGCCGGTGGAGACGACGCCATCCAGCCGGCCGGTGGCATGGCCCGCGTCGTCGAACTGGATCGGCGTGGCTATGGCCTGTGCCCCGATGCGGCTGGCGAAGGCTTCGGCAGCCTGGCTATATGTGCCCGACGCGATGAGCAGGCGCGCGCCAGCAGCGCGGTGTTCCTCCAGCTCGGCGACGACATCAGCGCGCCGCGCACGCCATAGTTCATCGGCAATCACGCGCGCCAGGTCTTCGACCTGTGCACGGGAGAGGCCGGCCAGCAGCCGCGTCATATCCTCGAACCAGCGCTCGCGATAGCGCTGCGCATTGATCAGCCCGGCGCGCGCCGCCATCGCGCCCGGCAGATGCGAATAAAAGAACAGGCGGTAGCGCCCACCGCGCCCGTGCGCTTTGAGATACTCGCCCACGACCCGCCAGGTTTCCCCGGTCGTCAGCGTGCCTTCCAGGTCTGATACGACAACCCCCATCTTCAGCCGCCTTTCATGATGTGATGGCGCGCTTCGGGCAATAGCGGGAGCAGGTCGCCGGCCAACATGCCGGCGTCGCCGTGCGCCCTGCGCCAACGCTCGCCCGCCGCGCCGTGCAAGTAAGCGCCGCACACCGCGGCGTCGAACGGAGCCAGGCCCTGCGCCAGCAGGCCAGCGATGCAGCCGGCCAACACGTCGCCCGTCCCTGCCGTGGCCATGGCCGGGTTAGCAAACGGCAACACGACGCCGCGATGCCCCGGCGCAGCAATCACGGTGTGCGCCCCCTTCAGCACAACGATGTGCCCCCAGGCATCGGCATAGTTCAGCGCATTGCCAATCCGATCGGACTGAATCGCGTCAATCGTCGTCCCGGCTAGGCGCGCCATCTCGCCGGCGTGCGGCGTGAGGATAGCCGGCGCCGGCAGGCGCGCTGGCCAATCGGGCATCCGCGCCAGCAGGTTGAGCGCGTCGGCGTCGCACACCATCCCTCTCGATTCGACGCGGCGCGACGACAGCGCGTCAAGCAGATCGGCGACGAACGCCGCCGTCTCCGGCGCCTGACCGATACCCGGCCCAAGCACCAATGCCGCGCCGCTCTTGACCGCGGCGAGCCATGCGACGAGATGTGGCAACCCCGCCGGCGCGTGCCGTTCCTGCGTTCCGGGCAGCGAGATGAAAGTCGCCTCGCTGCACGCGACGGCTAGGCTCGGCTTGATCGCCTCCGGCGCGGCCAGCGCGACCAGCCCCGCGCCGGCCCGGTAGGCGGCGCGCGCGGCCAACCCCGGCGCGCCGATGTAATCGCCGCACCCGCCGATGACGGCCACCCGCCCGAACGTGCCTTTGTTCGCGTCAGGGCTGCGCGCGGGCAGCAGCGGGCGAATCAGCGCGTCATCGGCGAGTTGAAGATGGGCAATCGGAGGTTGAAGATCGCTCATCAACCTCCAATCTTTCATCCCCAAGTGCTCGATGCCGATCGGCACAACTTCCAACTCGCCGCGCGCGCCCGCCGCCGGGAAGCAATAGTGCCCGCGCTTCGGCGCATGGAAGGTAATGGTCAGATCAACGGGCACGGTCGCCGGGTCGAGCGCGCCGGTGTCGTAGTTCATGCCGGTCGGTCCGTCGAGCGCGATCAAGAACGGACGCGGGTGCCGCGCACCCACCAGGCGCAACATCTCGCGCAGGACGCCCTCGATCGGCCGCGAGACGCCAGTGCCAAGCAGGGCGTCCACGATCACGTCGGCCTGCGCGACCATCTGGCGCAGGGCGCGCAAGCGCATGTCGTTCTGCGCGTCGGCCATGAAGATGCCCGCCGCGCGGGCAGCGGCATAGACCAGGTCGTCATCGCCGCGCGGCCTGAGCAGGTAACACTGCGCCGTCACGCCGGCCTTCGCCAGCGCCGTCGCACACACCAGGCCATCGCCGCCGTTGTTTCCTGGGCCAACCAGCACCAGCACGCGCGGCTGAGCCATCGGCAACGCACCCAGGCGTTGCACGATGGCTGCCGCCGCGCCGTTGCCGGCGTTCTGCATCATCTGCGCATAGCTCAACCCATGCGCGTCGGCGAGGCGCTCAACCTCGCGCATCTCGGCGACCGAGAGGATCTCCATACACGGAGGGCTTGCATGTCCCTCGAGCGCAGGCGCGTCAGCTCAACAGCTTCATGGCTTCTTCCACGACGCGTTCGACGGTGAAGCCGAGGTGCTTGTAAACGTCTTTGAAAGGCGCCGACGCGCCGAAGCGATTGTCGAGCGCGACGAAACGCACAATCGGGCCGGTGTAGCGCTCCCATCCCTGCGACACGCCCGCCTCGACCACGACCTTCGGCAGGTCAAAGGGCAGCACCGACTGACGATAGGCGTCATCCTGTCGGTCGAACAGCTCCCAGGATGGGAAGGACACCACGCGGGCGCGTATGCCCTTCTCGGCCAGCACCTTCGCAGCGTCAAGCGCCAGGCTCACCTCGGATCCGCTGGCCACCAGCGCGATCTGCGGGGCATCCACATCGTGCACCACGTATGCGCCGCGCTCGAAACCGGCTTTCTTTGGCAGGATCGGCACGGCCTGACGGGTGAGCAGCAAAGCCACCGGCCCGTGCTTCCACTCGATGGCTACCTTCCATGCGGCGACCGTCTCGTTGGCGTCGGCCGGGCGCAGGGTGAGCAAGTTCGGCATGGCGCGCAGGCTGGCCAGTTGCTCGACCGGCTGGTGCGTCGGCCCATCCTCGCCCAGGCCGATGCTATCGTGCGTGAAGACGAAGATCACATGCGCTTCGCTCAACGCCGCCAGGCGGATAGCCGGGCGCATGAAGTCGCTAAAGCAGAAGAACGTGCCGCCGTAGGGGATGATCGCGCCGTGCAGCGCCATGCCGTTCATGATGCCGGCCATGCCGTGCTCGCGCACGCCGTAGCGAATGTAACGGCCGCTGAAGTCACCCTTGCGAAGGGACGCCGCGTCCTTGGGCAGCGTATTGTTCGACGGCGTGAGGTCGGCCGAGCCGCCAAGCAACGTCGGTAGCTTGCCGACGAGCGCATTGATCACAGCGCCGCTGGCGGCGCGCGTCGCCATCGGTTTGGCCGTCGAGTCGAACTCTGGCAGAGCATCGGCCCAGCCGTCGGGCAGCCGGCCGGCGATGGCGTCCTCCAACTCACGGGCGCAGTCGGGATATGCGCGACGATAGGCCTCGAAGGTCGCCCGCCATTCGGCCTCGGCCCGCGCGGCGCGTTCGCCGATCGCGCGCCACGCTTGCAGCACGTCGTCGGGGACGTAGAACGTCTTGTCGGGGTCGGCGCCGTAGGCCAGCTTGGCCGCCCGCACTTCCTCCCAGCCCGGCGCGTCGCTGTGCGCCTCGCGCGTACCCTGGCGATGCGGCATCCCTTTGCCGATGATGCTCTTGCACGAGATCAGCGTCGGCTTGTCGGTCACTGCCTGTGCCTCGTGAATAGCCGCTTCGACTTCGGCCATGTTGTGCGCGTCAATCGTGATGGTATGCCAGCCGTAAGCCTCGAACCGCTTCGGCACATCGTCGCTGTAGGTCAGCGAAGTCGGTCCGTCAATGGTGATAGCGTTGTCGTCGTAGAACCAGATCAGCTTGCCCAGGCCGAGATGGCCGGCCAGCGAGGCTGCCTCATGGCTCACCCCTTCCATCAAGTCGCCGTCGCTGACAATGGCATAGGTGTAGTGATCGATGACGTTGAAGCCGTCGCGGTTGTACTTTGCCGCCAGCCACGCCTCGGCCAGCGCCATGCCGACGCTGTTGGCCGTGCCGCTGCCGAGCGGGCCGGTGGTCACTTCAATGCCCGGCGTGAGATGGTTCTCCGGATGACCGGGCGTGATGCTGCCATACTGCCGGAAGCGCTTGATCTCGTCCAGCGTCATCGCCTCGTAGCCGGTTAGGTGCAGGATGGCATAGGGCAACATCGAGCCATGGCCGGCGGAGACGATGAAGCGGTCGCGGTTGAACCATTTCGGGTTGCGCGGGTTGAAGCGCATGAATTTGGCATACAGGACGTAGGCCACGTCGGCCATGCCCAGCGGCATGCCGGGATGACCGGAATTCGCCGTCTGCACAGCGTCGAGCGTCAGCGTGCGGATCACGTTGGCGCAGGCTTGATCGAAAGGTGTGTAATTGCTCATGGTGAGGCTTGGGTTCAGAGAACGTCGTCGTTTACGCCGGCGCAATGTCCGAACGGCAGGATTATAGCCAGCCCAGGCCCGGCAACCATCCCTTCGCGGACCTACGGATCGGCGATGCGGCGCAAGCGCAACCGGGCCACGCGCAGCTTGTCCATCTCCTCAACGGAGAACGCCACGCCTTGCGACTTGAGTTCGACGGAATCGCCCACCACGGGGATGCGGCCAAGCTGACCCATCACGAAGCCGCCGATCGTGTCGTAGTTGGGATCTTCTAGGCTCAGCCCGAACGCGTCGTTCACATCGCCGATCGTCATCAGGCCGTTGATCAGCACGCTGCCATCGCCGGCGGGTTGAATGTCCGGCAACGCAGGCGCGACGGCATCCCCGATCTCGCCGATGATACGCGCGACCAGGTCGTTGAGCGTGACCAAGCCGGCCGTGCCGCCGTATTCATCCAAGACGACGGCCATATACTCGCGCCGGGCGCGAAACTGTTGCAATAGTTCATCGGCGCGCTGCGTGTCGGGCACGAAGAACGGCTCGCGCATGAGCTGGCGGATGGACGGCACGCGCGTGGCCGACAGCAGCGTGCGCAGCAAGTCTTTGATGTGCAAGACCCCAACGATGTGGTCGAGCGATTCTTCGTACACCGGCAGCCGGCTATAAGCATGGGTGGAGAAGAGATGGCCGACCTCTTGCAGCGACGCCTCGACGTTGACGCAGACCATCTCGGTGCGCGGGATCATCACCTCGCGCACAGTGGTGTCGCCAAACGTGAACACCTTGCTGAGCATCTCGCCCTGCTCAGACTCGATCGCGCCGCCTCGCTCGCTGGCCTCGATGAGCATGCGCAGCTCCTCGAGCGTGTGCAGCCGCTCGGCCTCGGCGTCGGGCCGAAAGCCCAGCGCGCGCAACACCCCCCGCGACGATCCCTTGAGCAGCCAAACGAAAGGGCGAAAGAGCGTCGCCAACGCATTCATCGGCGGGACGACGATGAGCGCAACGCGCTCCGCCGCGCGCAGCGTGATCGAACGCGGCACAAGTTCGGCCAGCACGATCTGGAAGTACGAGGCGATCAGCAAGCCGCCAACTGCGCCCAGCAAGGCCGCCCCGCCGCGCATGAACGGGATGGCCACCCCCAGTCCAGCGAAGAGGCTGCCTAACAAGCGGCTAAACGCCGGCTCGCTCAGCGCGCCGACGGCCAAGGAGGTGACCGTCACGCCCACCTGCGTCGCGGCAAAGAATCGATCCGGATCCTGCATCACGCTCAGCACCAGCTTCGCCCGCGCATGGCCCTTCTCCGCCCACTCGGTAATGCGCGTCTTGCGCGAGACCGCCACGCTGTATTCCGCAAAGACGAAGAAGGCGTTGACCAGGATCAGCACGAACAGGCTGGCAATGCCGAGGACGATACCCGCATCCATCTATAATGCGCGTTGCGCCGTGCGCATCGCATATTGTAGCGTTCATCGCACACGGCTCGACGGCGGCATCTGCCGCCTCGCACAAGGCATCTCATGCTCAGCGCCAATCGCAAAGGCATTTACCAGGCTTTCGCGCCGTCCGGCGATGTGATCGCGGATGAGCGATGGCAGGCCATCCGCCTACCCGACGGCTCGATCCAAATAGACAACGAGACCGCGCGTGTTGCGCCGTTCGACGAGCCGCGCAGCGATTCGATGACGATCCAGCTCGACCCGCAACTCCGGCTCATCGAGTTCACCATCCACGGGCTGTTCGGCACGCGTGAGAGTCGCATCTGCGTACTCGGCGAACGCCGCGACCAAGCGACGATCTGCTGGCGACACAAAGCCGAAATCCACGAGAAACGGGTCGCCTGGCGAGAAGACATCGAGGTCGTCTGGACGACGCCGCTGTGCATCATGGTCGGCGTCTGGCGCAGTCGGCTGCAACCGGGCGAGGCGCGGACGCGCGACGCCTTCCTGCTCGACGCGGTGACGTTCAAACCGACCGCCGTCCGGCAAACCTACCGCCGTCGGCCGGACGCGAGCCACATGACCCGCTTCGGCGAGATGACTTTGCAACATTACGAGGTCGTGACCGAGTGGAATGGGCAAACGAAACACGCCGCGCAGTTCTGGTGCGACGGCGACGGCGTGATCTTCGACTTCATCGCCGCCGATCACTCCCGCTTTCAGTTGACGGCGACGAACGTATGATGTCATCGCGCACCGCCTTTTTGACGGAGCGACTACAATTCAGCGTATTGTCCACACTACACTATGTCCGCTAACGATTTGATCGCAGTCCTTCCCTTCCTCATCGTCACTGTGGGCGGCGTCGCGCTGCTGCTGATTGACCTAGCGCTGCCGGCCGAGCAGAAATCCGTGACGGCCTGGCTATCCGTCGGCACGTTAGTCGTCGCCGGCTTGGCCGCGCTCCTCCTGACGGGCATCGCGCCGTTCAACGCATTTCAAGATATGGTACGGGCCGACGGCTACGCATTCTTCCTGGATGCGCTACTCGCGGCGATCGGCGTCCTGGCGGTGCTGATGGCGCTGCGCTACAACGAAGCGCGCGGCATCATGCGCGGCGAGTTCTACGCGCTGATGCTGTTCTCCATCGGCGGCATGATGCTGATGGGCCACGCGACGAACCTGCTGATGGTGTTTGTGGCGGTTGAGCTGCTCTCGATCCCGCTCTACATCTTATGCGGCATCGCCCGGCCGCGCCTGGAGAGCGAGGAGTCGGCGATGAAATACTTCCTGATGGGCGCATTTGCTTCGGGATTCCTGGTGTATGGCATCGCGTTGGTGTATGGCGCCACCGGCACGACGTCGCTGCCGGCATTGTCAGCCATCTTAAGCGCGGGGGGCGCGCGCCCCGCTTACGATCCGGCAATGCTCTTCGCAGGAGCCGCGCTCATCCTGGTCGGGCTGGGGTTCAAGGTCGCCGCCGCGCCATTCCACATGTGGACGCCCGACGTGTATGAGGGCGCGCCGA
This sequence comes from uncultured Anaerolineae bacterium, assembly GCA_938034415.1. Lineage (GTDB taxonomy): Bacteria > Chloroflexota > Anaerolineae > J036 > Brachytrichaceae > JAAFGM01. The sequence goes on along the minus strand of CALHLE010000022.1, from coordinate 44,985 downwards.
CGACCGTAACCGCATTCATGGCCACGGCCACCAAGACCGCCGGCTTCGCGGCCGTGCTGCGCGTGTTCCTGTTCGGCTTCCAGCCGCTGCTGCCGGAATGGCAACCCATCGTCGCGCTCATCGCGGCGCTGACCATGGTCGTGGGCAACGTCGCCGCGCTGGTGCAAAACAACGTCAAGCGCATGTTGGCCTACTCCAGCATCGCCCATGCCGGCTACGCACTGGCCGGCGTCGCAGCCGGCAGCGAGGCCGGCGCTGCAGGCGTGCTGTTCTACCTGGCCGCCTATGCGTTCACCACGCTGGCGGCGTTTGCCGTGATGACCGCGATGGGCAGCGGCGCGGAGGAAAACCAAACCTTCAACGCTTACGCCGGACTTGGCCGGCGCCGGCCGACGCTGGGCATCGTAATGGCCGTCGCCATGTTCTCGCTAATCGGCATCCCGCCGACGGCCGGCTTTGTCGGCAAATACTTCCTGTTTGGCGCCACGGTCGCAGCCGGTCTGACCTGGCTGGCCGCAATTGGCGTGCTGACCAGCGTGGTGTCGTCATACTTCTACCTGCGGCTGGTCATGACGATGTTCATGCGCGAGCCGGAGACCGAGGGGGAGCCGATCCCCGCCAATGCGCCGCGGTCGTTAGCGGCCGCGGTCAGCGTTGCGGCAGTGTTCATCTTCGGCTTGCTGCCGGCACCCTTGCTTAGCATGGTCACCGCCGGCGTGCAAAGCGCGATACGCTGATCACAGGCCAAAACTCGAGCGCGCCGTCGTCGGGAGCTCGCTCTCCTCACCCATCCACTGATAGCTCACTAACTCGCACCCGTGCGTCTCTTTGCCGAGCAGCACCTCTTGCTTGATGACCACGTCATGTAGGTCGGTCCAGATAGTCGTGAAGGGCGCGTCCTTTCTGCCGTTGCCGGCGGTGTGCTCCTCGATGGTGTACCGCCGCGTGATCATGAACGGCTGCACCAAAGACGTGATCTGCTCGTCGCGCACGTAGCAGTATGTCTGCGACAGCGCCAGCGGTTCGAGCGAGGGCTGAGTCACCACAATCGCCTCGATCCGCGCCTGCGCGCCCGGCCTCAGGGGCAGGCACCGCAAGTGCGCAAAGTTGAGCAACGTTGAGCCGTAGTCGAGGAAGGTGTGCGGCCCGTAAGCCACCTTTGTGGCGTAGACGCACTTGGCCCTCGCTATCGCCGAGAGCGCTGAGGGCTGCTCGTGCGACGCACGGCTGGGGTCGCCGTAGCGCAGCGGCTCTTCATAGATGGCGATCTCCAGCTCGCCGTCGCCCAGCATGTAGCGCGCAACGCGCCGCTTGCCTTCAAGCTCCAACTGCACCCAGAACTTGCGGGCCGACCAGGCACCATCCAAGTCAAGCTGCGCCCGCTGCTGGTTCGGGGCCGGCCAGATGAGATCAATGTCGGCCATCAACCGATAGCCGCCGCCGAGCAAACCGAAGATACCCCACAGCTCCTCGCCCACCACCCTGCGATTGTGCAGGATGCGATAGACGCCGTGTGCGATCCTACGGGTGATCCGGTCAGACTGATCGAGCTCGAAATCTTCCATCGCCCGCCGCGCGATTACGTCAAATCCTTCGTCAATGAGGTCAGAAACTCTTCGTTGTTCTTGGTCTTGGAGAATCGCTGCAGGAAGGCTTCCATCGCCGTGGTGATGTCGTAGCCGGCGCCTTGCGGCTGAGGCGCCATCAGTTGGCTGAGCATGCGGCGCATCAGGTAGGTGCGCTGCGCCGTCTTTTCGCCCAACAACAATTCTTCGCGGCGCGTGCCGCTGGCGAGGATATCGAAGGCTGGGAAGATGCGGCGCTCGGCCAAGCGACGCGAGAGGTGAATTTCCATGTTGCCGGTGCCTTTGAACTCCTCGTAGATGAAGTCGTCCATGCGGCTGCCGGTATCCACCAGCACGGTGGCGATGATGGTCAGGCTGCCGCCCTCTTCGATGTTGCGCGCCGCGCCGAAGAATTCCTTGGGCGGATAGAGCGCCGCCGGATCCACGCCGCCGGAGAGCGTCCGGCCTGAGGAGGGGACAGTGAGGTTATAGGCGCGGCTGAGGCGCGTCAGCGAGTCCAACAGGATCACCACGTCGCGGCCGCATTCGACGAGGCGCTTGGCGCGATTGAGCACCATCTCCGCCACGCGCACGTGGCTCTGCACCGGCTCGTCGAACGTGGAGGAGATCACCTCCGCATCCACAGAGCGGTCGAAGTCGGTCGCTTCTTCCGGCCGCTCGGCAATCAGAGCCACCATTAGATGAACGTCGCGATAGCTCTTGCTGATGGCGTTGGCGATGTCTTTGAGCAGCGTGGTCTTGCCCACCTTGGGCGGCGCGACAATCAAGCCGCGCTGGCCTTTGCCGATGGGCGCAACGATGTTGAGCAGGCGCATGCTGAGTTTGCCGCTCGCCTCGAGGTTGTAAATCTCGTTGGGGAAGATCGGCGTCAGCTTTTCAAAGTGCGGGCGGTTCTTGGCCTGCTCGGGATCCTGGCCGTTGACAGCCTCGACGCGCAGCAAACTAAAGTATTTCTCGCTCTCCTTTGGCGGGCGCACTTGTCCGATGACCATATCGCCGGTGCGCAACCCAAAGCGCTTGATCTGCGACGGGGATACATAGATATCCTCCGGCCCCGGCAGGTAGTGCTCGGCCCGCAGAAAGCCGATGTTGTCGTCCACGATGTCAATGACGCCGCCGCGCAGTTCGAGGCCGTTCTTCTCGGCCTGGGCGCGCAGGAGTTGAATGATCAGGTCATCCTTCTTCAACCGGCTGTAGCCGGAGATGCCCAGCTCTTTGGCGCGCTCCCGCAGCTCGCTCAGCGTCTCGTGTTCCAGGCGCGCCATGTCGAACATGTTGCGCCGTTGCTGGCGCCCGCCTTGCGGCGCCGGCGGCGTAGTCACCCCTTCCTCGACGACCGTCGGCGCTCCCTCGGCGCCATTGCCGTTCATCGCTTCGGGCGAAGGGCCTGGGATAGATTCTTCTTGTGTTTGTGGTTGTGTTTGTCGCCTCATGCCTACTCACATGCAGTTGCGACGTCCGACCGAGCGCCGCAACTGCGCTTGATACCCATGCAACCTTCTCGGATCGGCCTCGCCGGCCTAGTCCTTCATCTCTGAAAGCAGGAAGGCGCGCCGATGGCGCGTCAATCCACGTAGGTGACTTGACTGAAGGTGCGTAGCTTGTCTAAGCGGTGGCGCGATTCGATGTAGCGAACCGTGCCGGATTTCGACCGCATTACCAGGGAGAACGTGCGAGCGATGTTGCCGCTGTAGTGTACACCTTCCAGCAATTCGCCCGTCGTGATGCCCGTTGCGGCGAAGAAGACGTCGTCGCCGCCACACAATTTCTCCGTAGTCAGGATCTCGTCCAGGTCGCACTGCGCCTGCGCCTTCTCGCGCTCGGCGTCATCGCGCGGCCAAAGCTTGCCTTGAATTTCGCCGCCTAGGCAGCGCATCGCCGCGGCGGTAATTACGCCCTCCGGCATACCGCCGATGCCCATGAGGATGTCCACGCCGGAATCGGGGATGGCGGTTTGCAACGCACCGGAGATATCCCCGTCGGTGATCAGCTTGATGCGCGCGCCGGCGGCGCGCACTTTCTCGATGAGCTTTTGGTGGCGCGGGCGATCCAATATGCACACCGTGACAGCGCTGATCGGCATCCCCTTGGCACGTGCGACGGCGCGGATGTTCGCCGCCGGCGGCGCCTCGATGTCTATGACGCCGGCGCATTCCGGCCCCACCACGATCTTATCCATGTAAAAGGTGCACGGCTTAAACATTGTGCCGCGCTCGGCCAGTCCGACGACCGAAATCGATCCGGCACCGCCGACGCTGAGCAGGCGCGTGCCGTCTATTGGATCTACGGCGATATCCACCCGTGGGCCCAGGCCATTGCCCAGTCTTTCGCCGTTGTAGAGCATCGGCGCCTCGTCTTTTTCACCCTCTCCGATGACAACGACGCCGTCCATGTCCACTTCGTTCAGAATCAGGCGCATCGCCTCGACGGCGGCCTGGTCGCCGGCGTTTTTGTCGCCGCGCCCCATCCACTTGCCGGCAGCAAGCGCTGCTGCCTCGGTCGCGCGCACCAATTCCAGCGCCAGGTTGCGATCAGGCTTGCCGCTGTCGCCGGTGTTGTGTGCCACGTGTTGATCGGCCATACGGGTTCGGTTTTGCCACTGTGCGCAATTTCAGATATCGAGAACGGTTGATAAAACGTCAGGGATAGAAGCGCGCTCAGGGCGCGGAGAATTCCACCAGTTTAACGAGGGCAATGCCTTCACCTCACCGATGGGCATTCCTAGGTCGGCGCCGAGACGCATCCATGGGGCAACCTGCCAAACGCATCGCGCATAGCGCTTCGCTCGAGAAACAGAGACTTTTTGCAAACTTGGACTCCGAGGGACATTAGTTCGGAAAAGGTCGGGGAACCGGGATTTGAACCCGGGACCTCACGGTCCCAAACCGTGCGCGCTGCCATCTGCGCCATTCCCCGGGGACGCCGGCATTATACATGGAGTCGGCCTTCGCTCGGGCAGCAATACAAGCGCACTTCTCTACAGGGCGAGAAACGGAGGTTAGGCGCAGGCACCGCTTGCGGCTACCTCTAGCCAGAGAGGCTCCCGGCAACACGTTCTCAACATCGTATTTGCTATAATCTTTGTGCAGGTGTTCCCATGAGTGAAAATTCGCGGCCGCGAGAGCAAAACTTCGGGACGCCGGCAGCATCGGACGGCAAGACGGCGATGCAGACTCCTCCAACGACGCTACCGCCGCCGGCTTACGACGATCCCGGCGTTAAGCGAGCAAATCGCAGGGCTATTTCTGTCGGCGCAGCGATGAGCGCGCTTGTCGTCGCCGCGTTGGTCCTGATAGTCTATCTTTTGCTACAAAACCCGGCACTCACGGCGAACATCCGCGACATCGTGGTCATTCTGACCGCCGTTGCGCTGATCATCATCAGTATGGTGATCGGCGCGCTGCTCGTGATCTTGCTGTATCGCCTACAAGAGCTGATGCGCTTTCTGCGCGCTGAACTGGCGCCGCTCCTGATGGAGACTCAGAAGGTTGCTAAAGCCGTATACGGGACGACGCTATTCGTAAGCGACAGCGTGGCTAAACCAGCTATCAAAGCCGCCGGCTTCGTCTCGCGCATACAGCGGATGGCCCAGGCAGTCAACACGAAAGCCAAAGGCGGCGCAGGGCGCCGATGAGGTAGCAGCTCACGAGCGTTCTATCCGAACAAGAAGAGGTGATGACTTATGGCTAATAACGATTCAGGGGCGGAGATGGGCGCCTTCTTCGCCGGGGTGCTGATCGGCGGGCTGATCGGCGCTGCGACGGCGCTGCTGATGGCACCGCAAAGCGGCGAGGAGACGCGCAAACAAATCAGCCGCACCAGCAACGAATTCCGCGACCGCGCCCAGGATTCACTCGAAGACGCCCGCGAACGCGCTGAGGCGACCATCGCCGATGCCCGTCGCCGGGCCGAGCGCATCGTCGAAGAAGCGCGTGAGCGCGCTGAGCGCATTATCCAAGAAGCGCGTGCGTCCGTCGAGCATGCTGTGCAAGACACCAGAGAGGCGGCCAACCGCGCCGCAGCGTCAGGCGAGGGCTGACGACGCGTCCAAACCCTCAGCCTGTCCGCGGACGCTGGCTTCGTGCGAAACGCCGCGCTGGGTGCTGATGCTAATGGACGCTTGATTTGAGTGATGAACGTTAAGTCGAGCTGAATCGGCTCTTGGTGTGAGTGTGAGTAACGTGCCATCTCGCGCGGCGGGATGGCACATTTTGATTTTCCGCGCTGCGAAAGAAGCGTGGAGGTGAAGGAGAACTATGTTCAAAGACAAATACCCTAACAACTTACCGATGGAATCTTTAGTGAAGCCTGCCGCGGGCTCTATGGCGGCCGACTCGGTCGCTATGGCACCAGCAGGCGAAGCTCCGCGCGTTGCATCCGCCGGCGTTCGACCGGCCACGCAACGCGACCTATGGTATGCGCGCGCGCGCGCCGTCATGCCGTGGGGCGTCTCATCCAACTTCCGCTATTGGGGCGACGCCGATACCCCGGTGATCGCGCGCGGCAAAGGCGCGTACATCTGGGACGTGGACGGCAAGAGATATATTGACTATCGCCTCGGCTTCGGGCCGGTCATCCTCGGTCACGCCTACGAGGCCGTGACACAGGCGGTCTTCGAAGCCATGCAGGATGGCAACACATTTGCATCCACGAACGTATATGAAGTGCGCGCGGCGGAGCGCATCTGCCGCATGACCGGCGTAGATAAGGTGCGCTTCACCAACAGCGGCAGCGAGAGCACCATGCACGCGCTGCGCATCGCCCGGGCGCACACCAACCGCGAGCGATTCATCAAGTTCGAGGGATGCTACCACGGCGCACACGACAATGTGATGTGGAGCACGTCCGACAGCCCGGTCAGCGCGATGGGTTCGCGCCGCAGCCCAGTCCCCGTGCCGACCAGCAGCGGCATCCCCAATGATGTGCGCAAGTGGGTGATTCCCCTGCCCTTCAACGACTTCGCGATGTTAGAGCGCACGGTGCGCGATCAGGGCCACGACATCGCGGCCATCTTGGTCGAGCCGATGATGGGCAACATGGCCGCGATCATGCCCGCTAAGGGTTGGCTGGAATTCATTCGAAAACTGTGTGACGACTACGGAATTGTGATGATCATGGACGAGGTGAAGACGGGCTTCCGCATCGCGCCCGGCGGCGCGCAGCAATTCTTCGGCGTGCGCGCCGACCTCGTCACCTACGCCAAGGCGATGGGCAACGGCTTCCCAATCGGCGCCATTGGCGGCAAGGAAGAATTCATGACGACCATCGAGCCTGGCGCCGTGGGCCACAGCGGCACTTACTGCGGCAACGTGGTTTCAGTCGCGGCGTGCGATGCCGTGCTGCGCGTGATGGAGGAAGAGCCGGTGTTCGAGACCATCAACGCCCGCGGAATGCGACTGATGACCGGCATCCACGAAATCCTCGACCGCTTCGGCGTCCCCCATTCGGTGACGGGTGTGCCGGCGATGTTCGGCGTAATCATTGGCGACGGGGAAGTCGCCGAAAAGCCCTACGACTACCGCTCGGCAACACGGTTCGCCAATGACGCGCTGATGGACGCGATCTTCGAGGGCTTATATGCGCGCGGGATCATGCCCGACCCGGATTACGGCGAACCCTGGTTTTTGTGCTACGCGCTCTCAGAAGCAGACGTGGACGAGACGCTTCAGGCTTATGAGGACGCCGTGAAAGCAGCGCTGCGATAGGCTAAGTTATCGCGCAGGGAGCGGGCGCGGCGCGCCATCGTGCCGCGCCCCTACTTTGCGCACTCCGCCAGTTTAGACCTCAAGCAAGCATCAACCCGACGCGCGCGCGACACACAAGCAGTCTATACTTCGCGCGCGATGGAACTCGACCATATTGTCATTCTGGTTGAAGACCTCGACGCTGCTCAAGGACAGTGGCGCGATGCCGGCTTCAACGTTACCCCGGGCGGTGTGCATGCCGACGGCCTCACCCACAACGTCCTGATCTGCTTCGCCGACGGCAGCTACATCGAGCTGCTCGCCTTTCGCGCGCAGCCTGGCGCGGCGCATCGCTGGGATCGCTTCCGCGCCTTCCCCGGACCGATTGATTACGCCATCACCGTGAAAGACCTGCCCGCGTTCGCCCGGCAGCTCAACAGCCGTGGCCTCAACTACACAGAGGCTACCGAAGGCGGGCGACAACGCCCCGATGGCGTCACGATCCGCTGGCGGACGAGTTGGCCGCCGCAAAACAGCGAGGGGTTGCCCTTCCTCATCGAGGACTTGACGCCGCGCGAACTGCGCGTCCCGGAAGGCGAGCGCCGTAACCACCCCAACGGCGCGCGAGGGATCGCCGACGTAACCGTCGCCGTCGCCGATCCCGACCGCGCCGCGCGCGACCTGGCGACGTTGCTCGGCAGCGCCGCGCTCAACGCCGATGAGCCGCGCGCCTTCACCATAGGCAGCGCCCTGCTGCGCATTCGCCATCTGCTGGAGTATCCGGCGATCACTCGGCGCGGTTCAGGGCCGGCCGCGTTCGCCGTTGCGCTTGCCAGCGGCGGCTTGTGGCCGTACCCGGCGAGGCCGCAAGACGCAAAAGACGAACGCCATGATTGAGGTCATCTTCCTTGGTGTGGGGGCGGCAATCCCCATGCGCAACAACACCAATGCCGCCTATCTCGTCCGCATCGGCAACGAACGCATCCTAATTGATTGCGGGCCGGCCGTCCTGCAGCAACTCGACGCGGTGGGCGTCTCGCCGGCGGAAATCACACATGTCTTCTTCTCTCATCGCCACGGCGATCATGCGCTGGGCTACCCCATGCTGATGCTGTGGCACGAAATCAAAGCAAATGCGCGGCAACAAGCGCCCACGCTCATTGCCAGCGCGCAGACCTTCGATGCCCTCGACGCGCTGATGCGCGTGAGCTATGGACTGCTGGATGGGGTCACCGAGAGCGCGCCGCGCATCACCGTGCCGCAGGAGCGCATCGGCCAGACGCAAATTCATCCCAACATCATGCTGACCACCGTGCCGATGGCGCATTCGGACTTCGCGCCTTCGCTCGGCCTGCGCATCGAGACGCGCCATCAGTTCGGGAACCACATCATCGCCTTCACCGGCGACACCGGTCCCAACGACCACATCGCGTTGCTGGCGCGCGACGCCGAGTTGCTCGTCCACGAAGCGACCTACAGCGCGACGCTCAACCCGGAGTATGCCGCAGGCGTCTACGGTCACAGCACCGCGCAAATCGCCGGGCGCAACGCCAAAGCCGCCGGGGCCAAGCGCCTGGCGCTTGTGCACATTGACGCAATGTACGAAGGCCGGGAACGCGTCCTCATCGAAGAAGCGCAGCGCGAGTTCGACGGCCCCGTATTTGCGCCAGTCGCCGGACTCAGCCTCACCTTGCACGACGAATGAACCACAACGCGCCCACGCGTTAACATCCCAACCCTCAGGAGCTTTACATGAAGACCCTCTTCCCCACCTTTGAAGAGATGTTGCATCCGCAACTGGTGGATCCCGTCATCCGCGCGCGCGCGGCTCACGCGCGCGCCGAAGCGCCGCTCGACCCGATTAACTTGTTCAACATCAACTGGCTCAAGCCAGACGCCGATCCACAGGACGGCAAGCACGCGATCAACTACCTGGTCATGCCCCGCGCGCTGACCAACGTGGATGCCGAAATCGTGGTGTTGATCGCAAAGGACTTTCCCACCGGCAGCCACAAGGTCGGGCCGGCTTATTCGGTGCTCATCGAGAAGTACGTCAACGGAGAGATCGCGCCGGATAAGCACACGCTCGTATTCCCCAGCACCGGCAACTACGGCATCGGCGGCTCATGGGTTGGGCCGCGCGCCGGCTTTAGGAGCATGGTGATCTTGCCGGAGGGCATGAGCCGAGAGCGGTTCGAGAAAATCGAGAGCTACGGCGCAAGCTACATCAAAACCTACGGCAGCGAAAGCAACGTCAAAGAGATCTACGACGAGTGCAAGCGACTGATGCGCGAACATCCCGACACGGTGCGCATCATGAACCAGTTCAGCGAGATGGGGAACTATCGCTTTCACTACTACGTCACCGGCAACACCATCGTCGAACTCAAAGAAGCGCTCGGCGCGCATCGCATCGCCGCATTTTGCTCGGCGATGGGCAGCGCCGGCACCATCGCCGCCGGCGACCGGCTGAAACAAGTCTTCCCCGATTGCCGGGTCGTCGGCCTAGAGCCGATCCAGTGCCCCACCCTCTACAACAACGGCTACGGCAGCCACGAGATCCAAGGCATCGGCGACAAGCACGTGACCTGGATCCACCACGTCACCAACATGGATGCGTTGGCCTGCATTGACGACGTGGAATGCCTGCGCGTGTTACAAGTCTTCACCCATCCGATCGGCGGCGAAGCGATGATGCGCTGCGGCGTGGATGGCGAGACGGCCCGCCGAATCGCCGGCGCGTTCGGCATCAGCGGCGTGTGCAACCTGATCGGCGCAATCAAGACGGCCAAGCACTTCGGCCTGGGCAAGCGCGACGTCATCGTGACCGTGGCCACCGATGGGCCGGATCGCTACCGCTCCGTGATGCAGGAATGGGAAGCAAAACACCCATTGACGCTGGCAGCCGCCGAAGCCTGCATCGGCGAGGTGCTCCATCGCCAGAAAACCGATTGGATCAAGGATGGGACGCCCGATAATCGCCGTCAGTGGCACAACCTGAAGTACTACACCTGGGTCGAGCAGCAAGGCAAGACGGTCGAGGAACTCAACGCTCAGCTCGACCCTGAGTGGTGGTTGGCCGAACAAGCCAAGATCCCTGAACTCAATCGGAAGATTGCGGCGCTGCGCGGTTGATGTGGCAGCCCACCGGCGCTAAGCTCCGACTGCAAAGCCATGATCGCCCCCGATGCGCGCGTGCTCGTCTGCCTGATCAATAACCCGCGCGACCTGGAGATCGCGCGCTGGGATCATTGGTATCGCATCCCGGTCAAGCATGCGCCAAGTGAGTATCTGGCCGACTACCTGGCGTTCTACCTCACCGAGCGCTTCGGCGACGAGAAGTGGGCCATTCACGAGTACGCCGAAGTGCGCGGTCACGAGCTGGTGCGACGAGTGGACTTGTTCCCCGACGAGCCGGATCATCCCCGCGCCAACGCGCTGTATTACAAAATGCAACTCGGCCCGCTGCAGCGACTCCCTCGCCCGATTCCGTCGCTGCGCTGGCGTCGCATCACCTTCATCCAGACCACCGGCGATCGCTTGATGCACGCCCTCGAAATCGGCGACCTCACGTCACACAGCGATCGCTTCGTGAAACTGATGGAAGACCTGGACGATGCAGACTGACAGCGCGTTGGCGACTTTCTCTTTCGACTGCATACTTGGCACAGATTCGCTTTCGACAAGGGAACCGTATGCTCATCATAAACGGAACGGTGATCACGATGACCGAACCGAACGTCGTGATCGAAAATGGCGCCCTGCTCGTGTTGGATGGCATGATCACCGACATCGGCCCGACCGACAAGCTGCAACTGCGGCACGCCGACCTGTTGCGCACCCGGCCGGTTCTAGACGCGGAAGGCAAGTTGATTTTGCCGGCCAACATTTGCGCGCACACGCACTTCTACGGCGCATTCGCGCGCGGCATGGCTATCCCCGGGGATCCGCCGCGCAACTTTATGGAAGTGCTGCGAAAGCTGTGGTGGAGACTTGATCGGGCGCTCGACCTGGAGGGCGTGAAATATTCGGCGCTGGTGTGTCTGGTGGACGCCATCAAGCATGGCACGACGACGCTCATTGACCACCACGCCAGCCCGAACGCGATCGAAGGCTCTCTGGACGCCATCGCCGAAGCCGTGAAGCAGTCCGGCCTACGCGCTGCGCTGTGCTACGAAGTCACCGATCGCAACGGCCTTGACGGCGCCCAACGCGGCATCGAAGAGAACGTCCGGTTCGCCCTCTCAGCCTCGCAGGCCCGGTCGCCCTACCTCGCCGCGGCCATGGGCATCCACGCTTCGTTCACCGTCGGCAACGATACGCTCAATGCCTGTGCCGAGAAAGCCCGGCAACTCGGCATCCCAATCCATCTGCACGTGGCCGAGGACATCGCCGACGAAGACGACAGTTACCGTCGCTACCGCGTATCGGTGGTCGAGCGGCTGGCCATCCACCGCGCGCTGAGCGAGAAGACCATCTGCGCGCATTGCGTCCACATCAGCGAGCGCGAGATGGAGGTGCTAGCCAACTACCAAGCAAAGGTCACCCATCAGCCGCGCAGCAACATGAACAACGGTGTGGGCGTCGCGCGTGTGGATGCGATGCTCGAACGCGGGATCTGCGTTGGTCTGGGCAACGACGGGTTCTCCAACGATGCCTTTGCCGAAATGAAGGTGTGCGACCTGCTGCACAAGGTGCACGCGCTCGACCCGCGCGCGATGGGCGCAGACAAGGTCGCTCGAATGACTTACCAGAACAACGCCAAGATCGCACAGTGCTTCTGGCCAGAAATGCGCGGCACATTGGAGGTCGGCGCGCCGGCCGACATCATCTTCGTGGACTACAAGCCGTTTACGGAGCTGAACGAAGCGAACGCAGCGTGGCATTTGCTCTTCGGCGTCCATGGCGGCATGGTCACCCATACCATCTGCAACGGCCAGGTCATCATGGCCAATCGCACCCTGCTCACGCTGGACGAGGCAGAAATCGTGGCCAGAGCTGGCGAAGCCGCCGACCGCGCCTGGAAGCGAGTCGCAAGCATGTGAACGCGCCGCCGCCGTGTTGCTGCTATGTGGTTGCGCCTACTCAGAACCGTTTCTTTCCTCGGCTTGACGGCCGCCGAGTTCGGCGCGCTGTTTCTATGCTGGAGCCTGACCCTCCAGGCGCGTGACACATCCTGCCTTGCGCGAAGATTGTCAACCTGCCGCTTTCCTCAGTGCTAACTCGAACAATCCTTGAGCGATCGCATCGAAGTCGTAATCTGGATTGGCTAAGCGCAGCGTTTCGCGCATCTCCTCGGGGATGGCTTCGATGCCCCGCCAAGCTCCGCATATCGCGCACGCCATCGCGCCGATCGTGTCTGCATCGCCGGAGAGTTCAGCCGCCAACATCGCCGCGCGCACCGGGTCGCCGTCGGCCAGAGCGACGACGCCCATCGCCGCCGGTGCTGCTTCGCTGGCCGGCAGCCCTGTGCCGATCAGGTCATAGATCGCTTGAATTCGGCTGGCATCGTCGCCTAACTCATCGCGCGCCAGGCTGACGGCCAGCTCGATCCGTCGAGCCACCGAAGCGCCCAAGGACGGCGCGCCGAGCGCCTCGCCGATCTTGGCTGCCTCAACGGCGGCCGCCAAGATGTCGCGCAGGTCAGCACTTGGATCAAGCGCGCGCGCCACGGCGCCAGCGACGGCGGCCGCCGCCGCGCAGGCTACGCCGGTGTTGTGAGTGGGTATGGCAGTCAGAGCGGCATCATGCGCAGCGCCTTCGACATCCCCAGGGTGAATGAGGCCCACGACCGAAGCCCGCATGGCCGATCCGTTGGTATCGCCGCCCAGGCCGGTCTGCCGCAGATCCAGGCCGGAGCGGATCTTCGCCACGCCGCGGCGCGTGCTAGGGCCAACAAAGATGCAACTATCCCCGCCAATGGCGTCATACCAGCCGAGGATGGCGCGCGCCGTCCCTTCGAGCGTCACGCCTCCCTCGCGGATGATTTCGCGGGCCAGCCAAATGGCTTGCTCGGTGTCGTCCGTGATGCGGCCGGCGGGCAACCCGGCATGCACGGGATGGTCGTCGGGCGCGGCAATCAGGCCGGTGATGCGGCCAAAGCGCGCGCGGGTTTGCGCCGGCGAGAGCAGCGCCGGCATACCAAAGGCATCCCCCAACGCCTGGCCATACACGCCGCCGTAGATTTTGGAACGCAGTGAGGACATCGGGTGAATGTAGTGCATAGGGAATGGCAAAATGGTCGGTGGCGGCTGCGCCTAGGTCGCTTGCGCCTGCCGGAACTTGCGCTGGCGGGCGATGGCGCGCTGGCGCTGCGCGAGCGCATAAACGACCAGCGCGACCAATGTGGCGACGTAAGGGATCATCTGCACGAGTTGGTTCGGCACGCGCAAGTTGCCGAGTTGCACCGAGAGCGCCTCAGCCGCGCCGAACACCAGCGCGGCGATCATCGTGCCCAGCGGCGTTTTGCCGCCTAGGAAGATGGCCGCCAGCGCGATGAACCCGCGGCCGGCAGTCATGTCGCGGGCGAAGAACTTGACGTAGCCCATGCTCAGATACACCCCGCCGAGCGCGGCCAGCAACCCGCTTAACGCCAGCGCCAAATACTGCTGCGCGCGCACATTGATGCCCACCGAGCGCGCCGCCTCTGGATTCTCGCCGACCGCCCGCAGATGAATGCCGGCGCGAGTGCGATAGAGGAACACCGCCACCAGCGCCACAGCGATGAACGCGACGTAGGTCAGCAGATTCTGGCCGCTCACGATCGGCCCAAGCAGCGGGATGTCCCTGATGAGCGGGATCTCCACGAATGGCATCTGCTTGCTCACCAGGGCGCTGGTGCTGCCCTTGTCGCCGGTGAGCAGAAAGACCACGAAGATCGTGCTGCCCGACGCCAGGATGTTAATGGCGATGGCCGCCAGAATGACATCGGCTTTCAGGTTCAGATGAAAGAAAGCCAGCACAAGCGCCATCAGCACGCCCATGGCCACGCCGGCCAACAAGCCCAACCATTCACTTTGCGTCGCCACGCTGATGAGCACGCCGGCGCACGCTGCGGTCAGCATGATGCCTTCGAGCGCGATGTTGGCCACGCCGCCCAGCTCGGCGACCAAGCCGCCCAACGCCGGCAGCAAAATCGGCGTCGTCACGCGGAGCACCGCCGCGATGAACGTCGCACTAAAGATGACTTGAAGCGCTTGTTCCATAGCTGACGTTAGCTTGTTAGCACGTTGGAAGATTCGGATTTAGGCCGCGCAGCTCACGCTTCGCGCGCGCCGGCTCCTGGCTTTCACATAGTCCACCAATACTTGCGCCGTCAACAGCAAAATAATCACGGCTTGAATCACCTGCACAATCTCGGCGCCGACGGCTGCCTCTTGTTCCATGATGTCACCGCCCACGCGCAGATATGAGTAGAACACGCCGGTGATCGGAATGAACAGCGGGTTGTTACGCGCCAGCAAAGCCACGACAATGCCTTCAAAACCCAGCCCAGCCGCGATGCCCGGGATCAGGCGCTGATGCACGCCCAGGACGAGATGCGCGCCCGCCACCGCAGCGATAGCGCCGCCAATGGCGAACGACAACGCGATCGTCCGCCGCGTGTTGATGCCGCCATAGCGCGCAAATTTCTCATTCGCGCCGATGGTGCGAATCTCGTAACCGAACGGGGTGCGATTCAGCAAAGCCCACACCGCGATCACCAGGATCGCCACAAATAACACCGCCAGATTTGCGCGGCCCAGGTTCACGCCGAAGATCGCTGTGAGCCGCAGCAACATGCTGTTGGGTTGAATCAATTC
Source organism: uncultured Anaerolineae bacterium (assembly GCA_938034415.1). Taxonomy (GTDB): domain Bacteria; phylum Chloroflexota; class Anaerolineae; order J036; family Brachytrichaceae; genus JAAFGM01. The sequence continues at coordinate 29,913 of CALHLE010000022.1, read as the reverse complement.
TGAACGCAGCGACTGCGACCCGGGCGGCGTAAACACATTGGTCAACAAGAAGTCATACAACAACACGATGACGGCGTTCAGCATCAGCGTGGAGACGATCTCGTTGGCGTTGAGATACGCTTTCATCAAGCCGGGCAGCAGGCCCACCAGAAACCCAACCACCATCGCTGCCGCCAACGGCAACAGGACGGCCACGACCGGCGGCATCGGCAGGTAAATGGCGACGACTGCCGCAATCATCGCCGCTATGAACATCTGCCCTTGCGCGCCCAGGCTGAACTGCCGCGCGCGGAACGGGATGGACACCGACAGCCCCAGGATGATGAGCGTCGTCGCGTCCTCGATCCACCGGCCGGTGCGGTTGCTCCGGCTGAGCGGCCCGCTGAGCAGCGACGAGTAGGCCAGCAGCGGATCCTTGCCGACGATCAGCATCACCAGAAAGCCGACCAACAGCGCCAGCGCAATGGTGCCCAGGGTGACGGAGAAATCAATCATGGCGCTGCGGCGGCGCTCCTGTTGCACGCGCGCGCGTTCTGCAGCGCGATCGAAGGCGGGAGCAGTGGGAAGCGTTGCTTGCATGTTACCAATTGCGCTCGATCTCGGCCGGCGTCATCGTCTTCGTGCCCAGCATATAGAGGCCCACCTCTTCCTCGGTGAGGCCGCGCGCATCGGGGAAGATTGCGACGATCCGGCCGTCGTGCATCACCGCAAGCCGGTCGGACAACGACATCACCTCGCTCAGGTCGGCCGAGACCAGCAGGATCGCCACGCCGGCGTTGCGCGCCTTGATCAGTTGCTCGTGCATGAACTCGGTCGCGCCGATGTCCACGCCGCGCGTGGGCTGGGCGGCGATCAGCAGCTTGGGCCGGGAGGATAGCTCGCGCGCGACGACGACCTTCTGCATGTTGCCGCCCGACAGCGACCCGACCGGCAGCGTGCCGTCCGGGGCGCGAATAGCGTACTGCTCGATCAGCGCCTCGCTGTTGCGCGCAATCTCCGCCGGACGCATCAGACCGCCGCGCGTGAAGGGTTCGCGCGCGTAGCGATCCACGATCAGGTTCTCCTGGATGCTCAACGTCATTGCCACGCCGTTGGTCAGCCGATCTTCCGGGATGTGGGCCACCCCCGCCCGACGCACCTCGCGCGGCGTCAGCCCGGCGATAGATTTGCCGTCCAACTCGATCACGCCGCCCAGCGGCGCGCGCAAGCCGGCAATCACCTCGACCAGTTCGGTCTGTCCGTTGCCTTCCACCCCGGCGATGCCCAGGATTTCGCCGGCATACACGTTGAACGACACGTGCTTGAGCACCTCGACGCCGGCCTCGGTCGCATATTCAAGATCGCGCACCTTGAGCACGACCGGCCCACGCTGCGCGGGCGGCTTCTCGATATCGAGGAAGACTTCGCGGCCGACCATCATCCTCGCCAGCAGATGTTCGTCCGCCTCGCGCTTGTCAATCGTGCCGACCATGCGCGCGTCGCGCATCACGCTGATGCGATCGCTGATCTCCATCACCTCGCGCAGCTTGTGCGAGATGAAGATGACCGTCTTGCCAGCGTTCACGAGCTGGCGGATGGCCGCAAATAGCTCGTGGGTCTCCTGCGGCGTGAGCACGGCGGTCGGCTCATCAAGGATCAACACATCGGCGCCGCGATAGAGCGCCTTCAGGATTTCGACGCGCTGGCGCATGCCTACCGGCACGGCGTCCACCACGGCTTCAGGATCTACGCTCAACCCATATTCCTGGGCCAGCCGCGTCGTCGCTGCGATAGCGGCGCGCCTATCCACGAAGGCGCCGCGCAACGGCTCGGCGCCCAGCACGATGTTTTCGGCAATGGTGAACGATGGGACGAGCATGAAGTTCTGATGCACCATGCCAATGCCCAGGGCAATCGCTTCGTGTGGCGTGTGGATCGTCACCGGCTTGCCGCGCAGGATGATCTGGCCGGACGTCGGGCGTTCCATGCCATACAAAATCTTCATCAGCGTGGACTTTCCGGCGCCGTTCTCGCCCACCAGCGCGTGAATTTCTCCGGCGCGCACTTCAAAGGTCACATCGTTGTCCGCCAGCACACCGTTGGGATAGATTTTGGTGATGTGGCGCATCTCGACGAGCGGCGTTGTCGCCGCACGGGATGCATCCGAAGCAGGTTGTGGCGTGTGCTGCGTGGAAATGGCTCAACCTCCTCGCGGCGGGGTCTCGGGGCTGGGCGCGAACGAAAAGGGCGCGCGACGGGATTTAACCTGCCACGCGCCCGCTCGTCAAACGCGCCGGGCGGCGACTCACTTGAACGCCGAATCCACCTTCACGGCGCCGCTGGCCACCCGCTCGTACGCCGCTTTCACTTTCTCCTGGATTTCTTTGGAGACGAACTTCTGGTAGTTCTCGTTATCGGCGATGCCCACTGCATCTGCGGCCACGCCGACGCTCTCCGGCGCGCCATAGACCAGCTTGCCCTCGGCGTCCAGCTTGGCCGCGCGCAGCAGGCCCTGATCCACATTCTTCAGCATCGAAGTGATGATCGTCGCCTTCTGCGCAGGGTCGGCAATCGTTTGGTACTGGTCGCTGTCCACGCCGAGCGCGTAGAGCTTCTTCTCGACCGCTGCCTCGAACACGCCGTTGCCGGAGTTGCCGGCGACGCCCCACACAATGGCCGCGCCCTGGTCATACATCGAGCTGGCGATCTCCTTGCCCTTGGCGGGATTATTGAACGGGCTATCGCCGCCCACGTATTGCACAAGCACGTTCGCTTCGGGATCGAGGCCGGACTCGGCGAAGCCCTGCTTGAAGCCTACGATGAAGTCGTTGATCACCGGGAAGTCCGCACCGCCGACGATGCCGACCTTCGTGCGGCCCTCGGCGCCCGGCAGCTTGCCCTCCTTGAGCAACTCGCCGACCAGCACGCCCAACAAATACGACCCTTCGTTCTGCCGGAAGAGGACGGTGTAGACGTTCTCGCACTTGTTGCTGCAGCCACCCTCTTTGCCCTCGTAATCCGGCCCCGCGTCGAACATCCAGAACTTTTTGTCGGGATGCTGCGGCGCGATGCGGCTGATGTAGGCGCTCATGTCGAAGGTGCCGGCAATCAGGATGTCGTAATCATCTGCAGCCGCCGCATCCTCAAGCCCAGGCTCCCACTTGTTGCGGTCATAGCCCAGCTCGATCGTCCTCACCTCGTAGCCCAGCTCGCTCTTGATCATCTCCATGCCGCGCTGGGCGCTGTCGAAGAACGACTTGTCGCCCAGCGTGCCATTCAGCACGAGCTTGACGCGCTTCTTTGCGCCGGCCATAGGCGTTTCGGCCACCGGAGCCTGAGTCGCTGCCGGCGCAGCAGGAGCAGCAGGAGCCGCCGGCGCGCACGCAGCAAGCACCAGGCTGGCTGCCACAGTGAAGCTAAAAAGGGCGCTGGTTCTCTTGTTCACAGTCTTCTCCTCCTTTGGATGTATGAATTTGGGGAACAATTGCTTTGTGATTTTAGTCGCGCGCGTCGCGCCTGCAACTCGGCAAAAGCGGATGTCGTTGAACCACGGTGAGCAGCGAATATCCCTCTGCCGGGCCGCAAAAGAGCTTCATGGGCGCGTAGGTATGCTGGCCATGCGCGTCTATCGTCAGCGCGCCATCGGCAAGCAGCGGCATCCTCATTGCGTCCATGCTTGTTCAATCATCTGCCAAGCTCGGTCGGCATTCACGGCCACGACGACGCGCGCGTTGGGCTGTGGATGACGGTAATCCAGCGACGACAGCGCCCGGCCGATAGAATGACCGATGTCAATCTTCATTCGTGCTCGCAACTCGCGCGCAATGACCCCTTCATCGAGCGCAACGGCTACTGCCAGCGGGTCGGGCAGCGGCACGCCGGCGAAGCCGAAGCGGTCGCGCCAGTCGTAGGCGACGCGCGTCATCGCGGCGAAAAAGCGCGCCCGCGACGATGCGCCGGCGCGAATCCGCTCGAACACCTCGAACGGCATCATCTGCTCGAGCGAAACTTCCCAGGGCAACACGATCACGTTAGGGAAACGCTCGAAAACCACATGCGCCGATTCAGGGTCGGCGGCAATGTTGAACTCGGCCGCCGAAGTCTGATTGCCGCGCGCTTGCCAGGCGCAACCCATGATGACCAGCTTCGCGACGCGGTCGGGCAGCGCAGGGTCAAGGTTACACGCCAGGGCGATGTTCGTCAGCGGGCCGAGCGCGATCAGCCCCAGTTCGCCCGCGTGTTGTCGCGCCAACCGGATGATGGCCACTGCGGCATGCTCACCTGCCGGCAGGCGCGTCGTCTTGGCTAGTCCAGCGCCGCCTAAGCCATCGGCGCCGTGGAACTCCTCGGCGTGGACGCGCGGCTCAATCATCGGCCGGTCGCATCCGGCATAGATCGGCACATCCGCCTCAAGCGCATCGAGCACGGCGCCCACGTTGACGTTGACCTGGCTCACATGCACGTTGCCGGAAACGGTGGTGATCGCCAGGACATGCTGGTCGAATCGGCGCTCCGGCGCAAACAGCATCCCAATGCCGATCGCGTCGTCCACGCCGGCGTCGGTGTCAATAATCCAACGCATGGGGAAGAGTGGCATCCACGAACGGGAAAACAATCGAACGGATGAGAGAGCCATCCGTTCGGCATCAAGGCACATTTGGTAGTGGACCTGAGGGGATTCGAACCCCTGACCTCCTCAGTGCGATTGAGGCGCGCTCCCAGCTACGCCACAGGCCCTTACGCAGTAGGGGCGACCGTCTTGGTCGCCCCTATCGCCGGAGAGCGGGAGACGGGATTTGAACCCGCGACCTATTCCTTGGCAAGGAATCGCTCTACCAACTGAGCCACTCCCGCAAGCACCTGCATTATAGCACAAACTGGAGATGCCGACGGTCAGGATCGAACTGACGACCCCACGATTTTCAGTCGTGTGCTCTACCAACTGAGCTACATCGGCTTGAGCGAGTCAGTATCCTAACCGAAGGCGTGCGTATTTGTCAAGTTGCATTCAGAACCCAGAACCCAACCCCGCTGCATCCGCTTGCCAACCGCCAACGTTCAACCCAACGCGCTTATCCCAGTGTCGCAGGAGATTCTGATCGAGCTGCGTTGGCCTGCTGCAACGCGTCGGCCACCGCGCCGATGTCTTGGAAGATGTAGTCGGGGCGAATCGCGCCGTTGCGCGCTTCATCGAGCGTGGTCACGCCACTGAGCACCAGCATCGTCGTCAGCCCGGCGTTCTGGCCGCCCAGGATGTCGGTGTCCAGCCGGTCGCCGACGACGGCCGTGTCCTCCGGCGAGCCGCCCATGCGCGCCATCGCCTGGAGCATCATCTCTGGCTGCGGCTTGCCGATGATGAGCGGCTCAACGTCCGTTGAAACGCGCAGCGCGGCGAGCGTCGCGCCGTTGCCAGGCACAATGCCGCGTTCGCTGGGGTAAGTCACATCGGGGTTGGTGCCGATGAACACCGCGCCGCGACGGATGAGCAAACATGCCTCGGCCAGCTTATCGTAGGTCAGCCTGCGGTCCCAGCCGACGACCACGTGCGTAGCTTGCTCCGGTTGCTCGTTCACCACCTGCAACCCTTTCGCGCGCAATTCGGCGGCCAGGCCAGGCTCCCCGATGACGAACACGCGCGCTTCGGGCGCATGCCGGGCTAGATAGGCCGCCGTCGCCTGCGGCGAGGTGAGCAGTTCGTCGAGTGTCACCGACACACCGAACCCGCGCAGCTTGGCGAGATACTCCTCGCCGCTCTTGCTGGCATTGTTGGTTGCCAAGACGAATCGGATCCCCAGAGCGCGCGCCGTCTCAAAGAAGCGTGACATGCCCGGCAGCGCTTGATTGCCGCGCCAAAGCACGCCATCCATATCAACAATCAGATGGCGAATCGCCGCAAGCGAAATCGGCCTCACGCATCACCTCACTTTTCGAGGGCCGGTGCGTCTCACACTTCTTCACCAAACCGAGGGCTAAAGCGCCGGAAGACCAGATAGCCAACGAGAAACACGGCGACCGCTGTAGCGACCGTGCGCAGGACGAAGTCCAGATCGGTCGGCCTGCCCCAGTACATCAAATCCTGGTAAATGTTGACCAAAGACGCCATCGGGTTGAGCCGGCGCACCCATAGGCCGACCTCGGGTTGCGGCGCGTTGTCTATGTCATACCAGATCGGCGTGAGGAAGAACAGCGCCAGCATGCTCAGCTCTAGGATGAACTGCGTATCGCGATAAAACACATTGAGCGTGGACAGCAAGAACGATACGCCAATGCTGAACAGAACCTGAACGATGATCACCAACGGCAGCATCAGCAACGTCGCAGGGATGGGATGGCCGGAGAGGACGGTCACAAACACCCACACCGGCAACGCCAGCAGAAAATTAACCAGGTTGGAGATCACTACCGACACCGGCAAGATTGCGCGCGGAAAGTACACTTTTTTGACCAGCGCGGCGTTCGTCAAGACGCTGCCGGTGGCGCCGGTCACCGCTGCGGAGAAGAAATTCCAAGACAGCAACCCCGACAGGATGAACACATTGTAGTGCTGAATCGTCGGCGGCGCGCGATTGATGATGCCAAAAGCGAACGTCATCACCAGCATCATTCCCAGCGGTTGCAGGAATGACCATGCGACGCCGAGCAAAGAGCTGCGGTAGCGCGTCTTCAGGTCACGCACGACGAGCATCCGCAGCAACGCCCGATACTTCCAAATCTCAACAATGTCGGAGAAGAGTTGGTTCATAAGATGGTCTCATCTTGATGCTTTCGATTATGCACCGGGTGTATCTTCGAGCGGGTAAGCAGTTGCCAATAAAGCGATGTCATGGTCAAGGCAGCTTGATCCCACCCGAATTGCCGAACCGCGACGCGGCGCAACTGCTCGCCCAACATCCGCCGACGCTGTGGATGGTCGAGCAAATCGGCTACACTGCGCGCCAGCGCTTCGCTATCGCCGACCGGCGCATATACGCCCAACGTGCCGAGGTATTCGCGCTGCGTCGGCGTATCGAAGGCCACCGTCGGCAGCGCCATCGCCATGTAGTTGAGGATTTTGCCGCTGCCCTCGGTCAACGACAGCTTAGGGGCGACGGCCACATCGCCAAGCGCCAACATGCGCGGCGCCTCAGCATACGGCACGCGGCCTGTAAAGATGACCTCGGGCAGCGTTCCGGCTCCTGCGGCTATCTGCCTCCACATCTCTACGCCAGGATAACCCATCACCAGCCAGCGCAAGCGTCGTCCTTCGGCCTTCAGGCGCGCGGCAGCCGCGATCAAGTTCCGAATGCCCTGGTGTTCCGCCAGAAGGCCGAGAAAGACGGCCACCGGTTCATCGGGCGCAATCCCCCAACGCGCGCGCAAGTGAGCGCGTTCTTCGGCAGAGATCACGTCCGGGCGAAAGACCTGCGCATTGACGCCATCCGGCAGCGCCTGCACCGGAACCCGATCCCCGAGTTTCGCGCGCAGCGCGCTCGCCGCATGACGCGTGCTGGTTAAGACGGCATGGGGGATGCGGTCGGCCATATGTTCGACACGCCGAAAGATCGCATGAGCCGTGGAGTTCGCCTTGATGAAGCGGTGTTGCAGCAACTCATCGGTCAGGCTGCCCTGATAGTCGAAGACGACCGGAATGCGCCACGGGCGGGCAAGCACGCCGGCAATTAGCGCGCCCTCATGCAGGTGGGCGTGGATCACGTCGAACCGGTTGCGGCTCAGGACGCGCAACAGCCGGATGCTGAGCAGCACGTCAAAGGCAAATTTGTGGCGCGACGATCCGACCTCATAGTGGCGATGCCAGGGCGTCGGCGCGGTGCGCACGATGCGAATGCCGGGGACATCACTGCCCTTGTAATAGGTGAGGATGGTGACGTGATGGCCGAGCGCCTGCAACGCGCGCGCTTCCTCCAGGATGCGCACATGACAACCGTAGTCGCCAAAGAAGGAGGTTGGAGCAAGGCTGAGTATGTGCATGATGTGCGATGATTCTTGCGATGTGGCGAAGCAGCTATCGCGTAGCCGGCGCCGCGCGGCTTGATTATTGATGCGTGCGCGACGCTAGCGTTTCTTGTTGCCGGCGAGCCGGCTTGCCATGCGCTCACCCAGGAACACCTTGAGCAACCCGCCGGAGTCTCGCTCGATGGGGATATGTCCCTCGATCCGGCCCCGGCGCCAATCGGCCAGCCACTGCTGGCGGCGCTCCTCAGCTTGCGTCAGCATGTGTGTAACCGCTTCTGTGTCGCGCGCGGCGATAGCGTCGCGCAGCGCCATACATTGCAGCATCACCTGGTTCAGCCAATGCACAACGACATCCGGCTGCGCCTCCAGGGCGGCGGAGAAGCTCGGCGCGCGCTCGGCGCCGTTGACGGCCTGGCCAAACGCTGCGCCGGCCATCCACATCCGATCGCGCCAGGCGGCATCGCTGCTCACGGCAAGCATCAGCATGCTGCTTAGGATTGCCGGCATCGCATCCACTGCCACAGCCATGCCGTCGCGTTCGGCCGGATCCACGAAGATGGGCTTCGCGCCCATCTGATTGGCCAGGGCGACAAATGTATCCACCATCTGGGTGCTGGCAGCGCGGCTCGGCGCAATCGCCCAGATTGCATCGCGAATGCTGTCGGCGCCGGGCAGTTCGCCGTCGCCGTTCACTCGGTCAGGATGATAGACCAGCGACGTGCTGAAGAAGGGTACATCGCCGGCCAATAAGCCTTCGGCAACTCGCAACGCCGCAACGTTGGGGCTGCCCACTGTTGCAACAATTGTGTTTGGGCCAAGGTCGGGCGCAATCGCGCGCAGGGTGACTTCCAACTCTTCGTGTGGCGCGCAGATGAACACGGCCGCCGCGTCCTCGCACGCGCGAGGCAGATTCCATTCGCTGCGGTCAATGGCTTTAGCGCTTTCGGCCCGGCGCATCGCATCGCGGTTCTTATCGTGGCCCACGACCTCGACATCTCTGAGAGTGCGCTTGACGGCCATGCCCAACGACATGCCGACGAAATCACAACCGACCAGGGCAATTTTGGCTTTGTTCATCTTGCAGTCCCCACGTTCCGCCTAAACCCAATCGCTCACAGCCCAAGCAACGTGCGGCTCAGCAGCGTCGCCGGTCGCACAATGAGCTGACCTAAAACGCCTGTCGCCGAAAGTGCAATCAATATGATAAATCCATACCGCTCCAACTGATCCATCCACATCTGGCCTTGATTCGGCAGCAGCGCCGTGAGCAGTCGCGAGCCGTCCAATGGCGGGATAGGGATTAGATTGAAAAGAGCCAGAAGAATGTTGAGCTGCACGGCGACGGAGAAGGCGAAAAGCAGCACGTTCGTTGACCACGAACCGCGATCGGCAAACGACAAGGTTAGGCGAAAGAGCAGCGCGAACAGCGCAGCCAACAGCAGGTTAGAGATCGGCCCGGCCAACGCAACGACGGCGAACGATGTACGCATATCGCCGCGCAACCGATAGGGGTTCACCGGAACGGGCTTCGCCCAGCCAAATCCGGTTAACACAAACAGCAAGCTGCCGAACGGATCGAGGTGCGCGAGCGGGTTGAGCGTGATCCGCCCCAGGCGTTCGCCGGTGTCATCTCCAAGTTGCCGCGCGGTGAGTGCATGCGCCAACTCATGGATGGGAAATGCGACGCCGAGCAGCAGCGCCAAGACGATCAGTTGCGAGAGGACTAGGGCGACATCTCCATTGGTCAAGCCGTTGAAGACGCCGACAAGGGGGCCGTTCATAAACGCCACGATTATAGCCGGGACGACACACCCTATAATCGCAATGTATGGCGTTTATCCGCGTGACGCCCATCCAGGTCGGCGACGTGGTACGGTTGCGCAAACCCCATCCATGTGGTGGCTACGATTGGACAGTAGTGCGCGTTGGCGCCGATGTCGGGCTGAAATGTCACACCTGCGGCCGTCGCGTTCTGCTCACCCGTCGGGAGTTCGAGCGACGGCTGGAGAAAGTCGTCTCTGCCACGCAGCCAACCGGATGAACGGCGCGCCACGCGCTGTCATGCGCCCAGTTGTCAGGCGATATCAGGCGTCGCGTCGGTGCGTCATCGCAACACGACAGCCGCAAAGCGTCTTTTGAAATTCCATGAAGAAGAGAATCGTCTTGCTCTATGGCAATACCGGCGGCGGCCATCGCAGCGCCGCACAGGCCATCGCTCAAGGCATCGAAATCCTCTATCCTGGCACGTATGACGTCCAACTGGTGGACGGCCTGAGCAATGTGCCGTTTCTGATCAACGCATTCACCGAAACCTACCCGATGTGGGTCAACCACGCGCGCGTGTTGTATGCGCTTGGCTTTCACGCCAGCAACAACCGCCGGCGGATCATCGCGCTGCGCAACATGCTCGAACCGCTCAGCGAAAAGACCGCGGACGCCATTGTGAACAACAATCCGGCCGATGTGTATGTCTCGTGTCACTTGCTATTTAACCAGAGCATCCCGATGGCGCTGCGCCGGCGCAATATTCAGACGCCGTTCATCCACGTCGTCACCGATCTGGTCTCAGGGCATGTGGCGCACTACGTGACCGACGCCGATCACCTGATCGTGCCGACAGAAGAGGCGCGCGCGGAGGCGATAAAAAACCTGGTGCCTGAGGAAAGGATCAGCGTGACCGGCCAGCCGATTGCGCCGGACTTCGCCAAGCGCGTCACCAACGGCGCCGCAACACGGCGCGAACTGAACCTGGACGAGCGGATGACCGTGCTGCTCATCGGCGGCGGCGATGGCATGGGCCGCTTGGAAGTGACCGCGCGCCAGATCGCCTTGAGCGGGTTGCCGCTGCAGCTCGTCGTCGTATGTGGGCGAAACCAAACCGTAAAGGAGAATCTGGAGTTCCTGAACCCCCGCGTGCCCATGCGCATCTTCGGCTTTGTCAACAACATCCCAGAGCTTATGGGAGCCGCGGACGTCATCGTGACCAAAGCCGGCCCCGGAACAATCTGCGAGGCGTTCGCCGCCGGCCTACCGATCATCCTCTACGATGCGGTGCCGGGGCAGGAGGAAGGCAACGTGGATTACGTGGTCAACAGCGGCGCCGGCGTCTGGTGCCCAACGCCGTGGGCGGTGCTCAAGCAGTTGAAACAGTGGCTGGCCGATCCGTTTGCGCTGGAACTGGCCCGTCAGGCTTCTGCGCGCTTGGCACGGCCGGATTCTGCGCTGGAGATCGCGCGAATCGTCCACCGCTTCGCGCAGCTCGTGCCGGACAAACGGGTGAGCCGCTAGCTGCCGGCTAGCGGCTCAGTCGCCACGATCAGTCTTCGTCGAAGTCGTCTTCGTCTTCGTCATCATCATCCCAGAGGAGTTCGTCTTCATCTTCGTCATCGAAATCTTCTAGGTCGAGATCCTCTTCGTCTTCGTCTTCCTCGCCTTCGTCGAAGTCTTCCTCCTCATCGAGTTCTTCAAGGGAGATTTCATCCTCCTCTTCGTCCTCGTCCAGAATATCATCTTCGATATCGTCGAGGTCGTCCACGAGATCTTCGTCATCCAGGTCTACGTCGAGATCTTCGTCGTCGAAGTCCTCTTCGTCGTCGTCAAGCGGGGCATAGTTGGTCGGCGTCGTTGCGCTGCAAAGATACGCAGACGTGGGAAGTACCCGTATCACCGCCGCACTAACCGCAGCCATCAGAGTAAAGTCAAGTGGTGTAGTCATCGAATCCTCACGGTTATTCACGGTCGTGCACTCCGGGCGCGATTATAAAGATGCGTTGGGGGTTGTCAACAATTTCAGGCGTCCGGCGCAGGGCCAATGCATCACATAAATGCACAGCGAGGTGCGGTCTAATAGCAGCATGGATTGTCGCACATGCTTCTGCGCCATGCGTCTGAAAGCTGCGACGGCGTTTGGGCGCTGGCTAACGACACGCGCATCACCCACAGGCGAGCTGCCCCGGAGCGAAGCGAGGGCAAGGCGAAGCCTGTCGGGTATATGCGCCGGTTAGTCAGGGAGCAGGACAGGGCGACCGCAGCAGCGTCGGCGAGATATACGGGCAAAGCGCCTAACCCTGCGCGCAGTCTTTAGAGGCACTCTGAGCGTGCGCTCGAACGGCCTGGATGAACTGATCGAACAGATAGCTCGCGTCATGCGGGCCTGGAGAGGCTTCAGGGTGATATTGCACGCTGAAGGCATTGCGCGATGGCACGCGCAGCCCTTCGACACAGCCATCGTTCAGGTTCACGTGCGTGATCTCCACGTCCGGCGGAAGGCTATCGGCGTGAACAGCGAAGCCATGGTTGTGGCTGCTGATCTCGACGCGGCCGTTAGCGCGCACCGGCTGATTGCCGCCGCGATGGCCGAACTTCATCTTGTAGGTGCGACCGCCCAACGCCAGACCGAGGATCTGATGGCCAAGACAAATGCCAAAGATCGGCGTTCGGCCAAGCAGCCGGCGGGTAGTCTCAATGGCATAGGTGCAAGCCGCCGGATCGCCGGGGCCGTTCGAGAGGAACACGCCGTCTGGCTGCATGGCCAACACTTCCTCGGCCGTCGTCGTCGCCGGGACGACTGTGATCCGGCAGCCGCGCGAGGCCAATAGGCGCAGGATGTTGCGCTTAACGCCGAAGTCGAAAGCGACGATGTGAGGTTGCACTGCGGATGGGTCGTCGGGCGGCCGGGCAGTCGGCTCGACATACCACTGCGCATCTACACCCTCCACCCAGCGATAGGGTTCGTCGCAGGTGACCTCGCGGGCCAAGTCGGCGCCGTTCATATCGCGGCCGGCGCGCGCCATCTCGATCAAGCGTGCTGGGTCGGTGTTGACCGACGAGATTGCGCCGCGCATAGCGCCGCTCTCTCGGATGTGCTTGACCAGCGCGCGGGTGCTCAGACCCATGATGCCCACCACGCCATGATCGTTTAAGTACTCATCAAGCGGCTTCCGGCTGCGGTAGTTGCTGGCGATCGGGCTAAGCTCGCGCACGGCGAAGCCGGCCACCCACGCGCGATGCGATTCGTCATCGTCGGGATTAGTGCCCACGTTGCCGATCTGCGGCGCAGTCATCACCACGATCTGGCCGTAGTATGAAGGGTCGGTGATGATCTCTTGATAGCCGGTCATCGAGGTGTTGAAGACCACCTCGCCGGTAGTCTCGCCGATTTTGCCGAAGCCGACGCCGGGCCAACAGGTGCCGTCTTCGAGCGCAAGTAAGGCAGGGGGAGGCGTCGTCGTTCTTCTATGCCACATGGGATTCTGCTTGCGCCCCGTTGCGCAACAACGCCCGCCATGCCTCGGGCAGCCGCGTCGGCGCGTTCAGCACAAAGTTAAAGCACACCTGAACCGTCTTGCCCGTCGCGATCAGCGCGCCGTCGGTCTGGCGCGTGATGCGGTAGTGCAACTCGTATGAGGTGTTGCGGATCTCCCCTGTGCTCACTGCAATATCGAGCCGGTCACCGAGCTGCGCCGGTGCGCGATAGTCTATCTCCGCGTGCGCGATGACCGTGCTGCGTTCGGGGGAGAACAACCCGCGCATACCGATGGCCGTGATGAATGCGATACGGGCTTCCTCAAAGTAGGTCAGATACACCGCGTTGTTCACGTGGTTGTAGGCGTCCAGGTCGCGAAAGCGCACTTGCAGCGTATGCACAAACATGTTGCATCAGGACAGACTTCGCCCAACCGGCTTGGCTTTCTGGATGGTCTCCGAGCAGCATCCTCACCGCTTCTGTTCCACGGTCACCGACTGGATCACATCGGCCTTCGCGTCACCCTGGGCCGCTGTGAGCGACTTGACCACATCCAGGCCGGAGATGATTTGGCCGATAACCGAGAAACGGCCGTCCAGCTCCAGCGTCGGCGAGTAAGTGAAGATGAACTGCGCGCTGCTGGTGTTGCCGCTGCCGAACAGCGCGACAACGCCCGGCTTCGACATCGCGCCCGGCGTCAGCTCGACGCCGCACTCGAAGCCGGGATTGCCGGCGGCCGTGGGCTTGCCGATCAGGATCGCGCCGATTTGCTGATCGTTCAAGACGACCGGCGCGCCGTCGAAGTAGCCTTGTTGGGCCAGGAACACCGTCGCGTTGACGTTGACCGGCGCAAGCGCCGGGTCAAGTTCGGCCACGATGTCGCCGCGATTCGTCTTGACCGTCATCACGTATTTGGCGTCCTTGCTCGTGATTTGCTCAGGCCTGGCGAAGTTGAACGTCTTAGTGCTGAGGCCGGCGACGGATTTCGCGCGGCGATCGGCATAGCCGCGCAGTTGCTCCGCTGTGTCCGGTTGCTGGAATGCTTGCAGCGGAACATCATTGCCGTCCAGGAAGAGCGACGGCGTGCCGCTGACATTAGCCGCCTGGCCCGAAGCCACGTCGCGCTGCACGCGCGCAGCGACGGCGTCGCTGGCCAGGTCGCGCTCGAATTGCGCCACGTCCAGCTTCAACGCCTCAGCGTAGGTCTTGAGCGTCGCCGTGATTTCGGCCAACGGCTTGTTCGACCACTCGCCTTGCTTCTCGTAGAGCAGGTCATACATCTCCCAGAACTTGCCTTGCCGCGCAGCCGCTTCGGCAGCGCGAGCTGTGGAGATCGCCTTATCATGCTGTGGGAGCGGGAAGTGGCGGAAGACCAAGCGCACCGTATCGCTCACCGTTGTCATAAGCGCCTTCATTTGGGGGTGGAAAGCCGCGCAGGCTGGGCACTGAAAGTCCCCATACTCGATAATCGTAGTCGCAGCCTGCGGATTGCCCAGCACGTGGTCATCAGCATTTACATTGAGCGGGAACGGCTCGCACGTCACCGGCTTGGGCAACGGCGTAGGCGCCGGCATAGCCGTTGCCTGCGGCGCAGCCGCAGCGACGGCGCTCCCATCCGCAGTCGTGATGTCTATCCGTTGGATCACGTCGCCCACCCGGATGGCGCGCACCACATCCTGGCCACGAATCGTCACCCCGAAGACTGTGTAGTTGTTGTCGAGGTTAGGCTGCGCGCCGATGGTGATGTAGAACTGGCTGCCGCTGCTCGGCGTGCTTTCGGGCGGGCCGCTCAGACGCGCCATGGCAATTGCGCCATCCACGTGCGGCAGCTTAATCTCCGGCGGAATGTCATAGCCGGGGCCGCCGGTGCCGTTGCCGAGCGGATCGCCACCCTGGATGACGAAGCCCGGTTCCACGCGGTGGAACGTCAGGCCGTCGTAGAACCCATTTTGGGCCAGATAAATGAAATTGTTGACCGTTTTCGGAGCCGCCTGAGCGTTCAGCTCTACCACGATGTCGCCCTTGGCGGTCTTGATCGTAGCGAGGTATTTCTGGGTTGGGTCTATGGTGAGCGGCGGCGGCGCGCTGCCGACGCGCGCGCGCTCGGCAGGGGAAAGTTGCGCGAACGGCCGCGTTGCGCCCTGGGCGACGGACGACGTTGTGGCAGTCGCCTGCGGTTGACCGGCCGCGCTGCCGGGCGTCGGCGTCGCCAAGTAGGGCGTTGAAGTGGGTAGATTCGCCGGTTGAGCATCACAGGCGGAAAGGATGAACGCTGTAGCGATGCCCAGAGCCACAGCGAAACCAATATGTCTATTCACGAAAAGCCTCCCGGAGCAAACTGTCTGGCGCTTGCGTTATCTCGAAGGTGATGTAAAGTAGCCCTGTATCGATATCCACATCCACAAGTTTATCCACAAAACGTGGTAGTCTATGCCCATCTCGGCAGCAAAGATGCATGAAGTTCGGACGAGACGCGGCATTATAACCGTCACGCTCGGCTCGCCTTCCTATCATGCGCATCACTGCTGCAATTTCTCTTTACTCCTTTCACAGGTGACGAGGTAAGAAGCATGAGTCAACAAGCATACGACAGCCGGCTGCCAAGCCCACGGCGCATCTTAGCGCTGTGCGCAAGCATAGCGATTGGCTTCTTCGCCCTCGGCTTTGCTGCGCCGCCGGAACACGCCGAAGCCAGTTCTTACACCTGTCTATGGTACACCGTTCGCGCCGGCGACACGCTTGGCGAACTGGCGATACGCTACAACACGACGGTGCTCACATTGCGCCGTGTGAATGGTCTGAAGACCACCCGCATCTACGTTGGCCAGCGCTTGTGCATCCCGCGCTACGCGCCGCCGCCCGCGCCACAACCTCCGGCCGGGCCATGGCGCGGCGAATACTGGAACAACACCATCCAGTCCGGCCCGCCGGCTCTCACGCGCAACGAAGCCGCGATCGACTTTAACTGGGGGTTCGGGTCGCCGGACTTGATGCGCGTGCAACCCGATTACTTCTCGGCGCGCTGGACGCGCAAGATCAACTTCTCGGCCGGCGTGTGGCGCTTCGCAGCCGACGTAGATGATGGGATTCGCATCTGGGTAGACGGGCAGGTCGTGCTCGACGCGCTTGACTTCGTTGGCCGGCAGACGCCGAGCGTAGACGTGCCCCTCACACAAGGCACGCACGAAATCCGCGTGGACTACGTTGAACAGACTCAACGAGCTTTCATCAAGCTCAACATCTCGCGCGTTGGCTCACTGCCGCCACAACCGACCCCACCCTCGCCGCCCGGCGCCGGGTTCAACAACGGGCCTTGGACGGTTGATTTCTTTGCGAATACGAACTTCGAAGGCGCGGCTGCGTCCAGGACTGTCGTATGCTGCTTGCGCTTCGACTGGAACGGCGCGCCGCCGGCGTCTGGCGTGCCCGGCACATTCTTTAGCGCGCGCTTCAGTCAGGTGCGCTACTTCCCATCTGGCGTATATCAGCTCGTGGCTCGCGTAGATGACGGCATCCGCATCTACCTGGACGGCAACTTGATCATGAACGAATTCCGCGAGCAATCGGCGCGCACCTTCACGGCGAATGTGAACCTCGGCGCCGGCAATCACTCGCTCGTGGTCGAATACGTCCAGTATGGCGGCGCCTCGAACGTGTCGCTCTACTGGGACTTCCTCGGCGATCCCGGCGGACCGCGCGCAGCGGCGGTCGGCCCGGTGCCGTACTTCCCTCCTCTGCCATGACGGCAGATGGCAAGACAAAAACGGCGGGCGTATTGCCCGCCGTTTTTATATCAGCGCAGCCAGAGCAACTGCTCGACTTGCCAATACGGATGCTGGCTGCCCAGCTCGATCAGCTTGACGAGGTTGCTGCCGTCGGCGTTCATGATCCAAATAGCCCAGTTGCCGCCGTCGCGGTTAGAGATGAAAGCGATGCGCGTGCCGTCCGGTGAAAAGGTCGGCGCGCCGCTGTTCGCCCCAAAGCCGGTCAATTGCTGGAACACCCCCGAAAGCGACACGGTGAAAATCTCCCAAGAACCGGGGAAGTTCGACATATAGATCAGCTTGTCACCGCTGGGCGACCATTGCATGTTGATATCGCTGCTTGAAGTGGTGAGCCGTCGCACGTCGCTCGGCTGATCGGGGTTGATCACGTGGATGCCGCACTGATCCGTGCACGCCTGATAGGCGATCAGGCCATTCGGCCCCCACGCCGGATAGCTCCCGCTGGTGAGAATGGTGGGCGTGCCCGATCCGTCGGTAGGGCTGACCACCACCTTCCATCCATCCTGATAAATGGAATACACCATGCGCGCGCGGTCTGGCGAGATGCTTGCGCGATAGCTGGGTTGCGGCCCAGTCCCAATTTGATAGGCCTGTGCAGCAGCACCATCGTAGACGTTGTAGCGGTATTGAGAGGTAGCAGGGTCAAATTGGCTATAAAACAGGCGCCCGGTGATGCCGGCGGTGTTGGGGATAGCCGTAGCGGCCCCAGCATTTGCCCCGCCATTGCCGATTGAAGCGGTCAGGCAGCGCGCGTCGGCGTCGCGCTGCTTTTCGGCCAGCGAGGGGTTCTGGTTGAATTGAGCAGCGCGCTCGTATTTCTTTGCGGCAGCGCACCAATCGCCGGCACCGGCGTAGGCGTCTCCAGCGCGAAGATAGGCTTCGAGCAATTTGGCGCCCACGTCGCGGTAGCCTGGCGCACTCTGATACAGGCGCTCTAATTGGGTGATGCTCTTCTCCCAGTCGGCGCCAAAGTAGTAGATAGCGCTCTGGTAAGCTGCTGCAAGGCGTCGCTCGCCTTCAACGCGGTCGCTCAACGGGCGAATCGCAGCAGCGCGGTCGAGGTCATACAGCCCTGCTTCGATCTGGCCGGCGCGCAAGCGTCTCAATCCACGCTCCACCAACGCGCGATAGCGCAGGTCGCCCACGGTCGCCGCCTCAAAGCCGCTGTCCAGAGCGATGAGTTGATCGGCCAGGCGAATGACCGAATCCCAGTCCCTCGCCTCGCCAGCCGCAACCAGGTCCTGAAAGATGAGGCGCTTGTCAACGATAAAAGGGGTCGGCGTGGGCGTCGGCGGCAGCGGCGTGGGCGTTTGCGCCGCAATCGCCGTCGCGATCAAGTGACGCACGCCGTAGTTTTCGGGTTGGTATTGCAAGATGTAAGCGTAGTTCGCCTCGGCTAAGGCATACTTGCCCTCGCGCATCAGGTCGTTCGCCTTCTGGAACCGGTCGAGCAATGAAGCCGCAACCGTCGCCGTGGCGCGCACGGCCGCCTCACGCTGCCCAGCTTGCGCGCCGGCCAGCCCGGCGACCGCCACCATGCCGAGCAAGCCACAGGCGAAAAGTGCCGAGAGCGCGGCGAGTAGCACCGCGCGGCCGATGCGTCGCTGCCGCGCAGCCGACTCAACGGCACCTGTCCGAGGCGACGATACGGTGTCGGCGAAGCGATTGGTCATGTTCTACGAACTGCGCCGTTCGCGCCGAGCGATTATAGGTAACATGCCCTCTGCTCTGCGACCGCCGGAAATCTGCGCCCCGGCCGGGGTAGCCCAGCATTTTGTGTATAATTCCATCGCTATCCTCGATAGCTCAATGGGTAGAGCAACCGGCTGTTAACCGGTAGGTTACAGGTTCGAGCCCTGTTCGAGGAGCTGCACTGAGCTTCCGCAGATCGTATGGCTGCGGAAGCTCGATTTTTATCCCGCCTCTCCTGTTGCGTGCCGCTGGGCCGCGATCAACGTGTTCTTCAGCAGCATCGCGATTGTCATCGGGCCAACGCCGCCTGGCACGGGGGTAATGGCCGACGCCTCTTCACTGACCTCGTCGAAGTCTACGTCGCCCACCAAGCGCGAGCCGCGCGGGTTGCTCGCGTCGGGGATGCGGTTGATGCCCACATCTATCACGACCACGCCGGCCTTGACCATATCGCCGGTGACAAAGCGCGGCTTGCCGATCGCCGCGATGAGGATGTCGGCCGCGCGAGTAATGCTGGCGATGTTAGGCGTCTTGCTGTGGCAGATCGTCACCGTCGCATCGCGCGCCAGGAGCATCAGCGCAACAGGCAAGCCGACGATTGTGCTGCGCCCCAAGACCACCGCGCGCCGGCCAGCAATGCGGATGTCGCTGCGCTCAAGCAGCTCGATGCAGCCCTGCGGCGTGCACGGCGCGAAGGGCGCCTGCTGGCCTTTCACGCCCAGCAGCCCTAGATTGACCGGATTGAATCCGTCCACGTCTTTGTGCAGCGGCACAGCCGCCAGGACCGCTCGCTCATCCAAATGCGCCGGCAAGGGCAACTGCACCAAAATGCCATGCACATCCTCGCGCGCGCCCAGATCCCGGAGCAGGCGCATCAGCTCATCTTGCGTCGTGGACTCAGGCAACTCGTACCCGAACGAGGCAATGCCCACCTCGGCGCACGCTTTGCGTTTGTTGCGCACGTAGGTCGCCGACGCAGGATCATCGCCGACCAGAACGGTGGCCAGGCCAGGCGTCACGCCGCGCTCCGCTTGCAAGCGGGCCACGGCCGCCTTAATTTCAGCCCGAATCGTTGCGGCGATCGCCGCGCCATCAATGATCTTTGCCATGGAGTAGGACGAAACGTGTAGGCGCGCAATATACACCCGCGTTGGATTGCCTACGGCTCCAGCATCCGCATGGCGCTGGCCGTGAGCAAGGCTGCCGACATCGGCAACACGTCCTCATCTATCTGGAAGCGCGGGCTGTGATGCGGCTCGGTCATACCCTTAGCCTTGTTGCCCGCGCCGATGAACACGTAGGCGCCGGGCGCGGCTTGCAAGAAGAAAGCGCAATCCTCAGCGCCCATGGTGCGGTAGTCGCTGCGCACGCGCTCCGCGCCGAACAGCTCGATTGCTGTCTGGCGCACGATCTGCGCCATCGCCGGGTCGTTCACCGTCGCCGGCGTGCCGGCTTCCGAGAAGGTCACATCAACAGCTACGCCCAGCGCTTGCGCGACGTTTTCGGCGATCTGCCGGATGCGCTCGCGCAGCAACTGCATCACGTCGTCCCGGAAGGCGCGGATGGTGCCCTGCATTTCGACCAAGTCGGGGATGATGTTGGGCGCCGTGCCGCCGTGAATGCTGCCGACCGTCACCACCCCCTGGTCCAGCGGATCGACGTTGCGGGAGATGATGGTCTGCAGCGCCGTAATGATGTGCGCCGCGGCGACGACCGGATCGGCCCCTAGGTGTGGGGATGCGCCGTGCGCGCCGCGACCACGCACGGCGATGCGATATGCGCCGCTGGCGGCCAGCGTCGGCCCGTCGGTCATGCCGATGATGCCAACTTCTTCGGTTGCCCAAACGTGCATGGAGAGCACGCGATCGGGCTTGGGGTTCTCCAGCGCGCCATCGCGGATCATCGCCAGCGCGCCGGCGACGATCTCCTCGGCCGGCTGAAAGACAAACTTCGCCACGCCGCCCCACCAGGGGCGATGACGGGCCAGCAGCTCGGCGACGCCCAGCCCGATCGCCGTGTGCGCGTCGTGGCCGCAGGCGTGCATCTTGCCGTCGTGCTGCGACTTAAACGGCACATCCACGGCTTCCTGAATAGGCAGCGCGTCCATGTCGAATCGCAAGAGCAAGGTGAGTGGCCGGCCGATCGGCCGCCCACCCTCTAGCACGCCCACGACGCCCGTTCTCCCCACGCCGGTCTGCACCTCATAGCCGAGTTCGCGCAGCCTGTTGGCCACAATCGCGGCAGTGCGCGCCTCCTGAAAGGCCAGTTCAGGATGCTGATGCAGATCGCGGCGCACGGCGACCAGCCGGTCGCGCATTGCCTCGGCCTCTTCGCGTAGCTGGGCAAGTGGGATCATGCTCAGTCTCCTCTGGCAGCCATCTCGCCGATGAACACCTCGAACGGCGCTAGGCGCAACGACGACAGATGCACGGTCTGGCCTTCGCGGCCATGTGACGAGAATAGACAGCGCGCTGCCGGCCAGGATAACGCAAGGTGCGCTTCTTGTGGCCGAGCCGACATGTTCAGGACGATCAGGCAAGTCTGATCGGAATCAGGGTCACGTCGCAAAAAGGCCAGGTAATCCTCCGCGTCTTCGTCCACCGGCGTGTAGTCGCCGGCCACCAGCGCCGGCGTGCGCTTGCGCAACGCCAACAGCCGGCGATAGAAATTCAACATCGAGTCTGGATCGCTCTCTTGGTCGGCGACGTTGACGCCTTGGGCATAGTTCGGGTTGACGGGCAGCCAGGTGCACACGCCGGGCGGGCTGAAGCCGGCGTTGGGGGCGTTTGCCCATTGCATCGGCGTCCGGCAGCGGTCCCGGCTTATGCGCGCGGCCATGCGCATTGCTTCATCGGGCGGGACGCCCTCGCGCACCGCGAGATGATAGAAGTTGACGGCCTGGTTGTCGCGCAACTGGTCGAAGCGCTCCAACAGCAGGTCGGTCATGCCGATCTCTTCGCCGTTGTAAATCACCGGCGTGCCGCGCAAGGTGAGCAGCAGCGCCGCGTTCACGCGGGCGATCTCGGCATCATGTTGGCCATCGCCGAAGGCGCTCCACATGCGCGTGGAGTCGTGGTTGCCCAGCGTATTGCACGGCCAAGCGCCGGGCGGCAGCGCGCTCAAGCGTTGCTTCTGATTCTCGCGCACCCAGGCCGGCGTCAGCCGGTTGGTGCGCATCAGGGGGAAGTTGAACACCAGGTGCAACTCATCATCGCCGTTGCCGTAATAGGCCACGTCGTCATCCTCGCCGATCAACACGCGGTCGCCGGGGTACTGATCCACCAGCGCGCGCAGCGCCTTCATCAGGTCATGCACTTCCGGCAATCCGAATTGATAGCGAAACATCTCCCACAATCCGGCAGTCAGCGCGGCTTGCTCTTCAGGCGTGCGGCTCTCACGGCCGAAGCGCAGGATGTCCGTCATCGGCATCTTGGATCGGTGAGGGGTGAGGTCGGGATCCTCAAAGATCGTGCCGATGGCGTCCAGCCGGAAGCCATCCACGCCCATGTCCAGCCAAAAGCGCGCGGCCTGCCACATCGCCTCCTTCACCGCGGGATTGCGCCAGTTCAGATCGGGCTGTTGCTTGAGGAAGCAGTGGTAGTAGTACTGGCCGGTGGCTGGGTCGAATTCCCAGGCCGAGCCGCCGAAGACCGAGTTCCAATTGTTGGGCGGGCCGCCATCCGGCGCCGGATCGCGCCATACATACCAATCGCGCTTGGGGTTGTCGCGGCTGCGTCGCGACTCAATGAACCAAGGATGCTGCTCGGAAGTGTGATTGAGCACCAGGTCGAGCACCACGCGCATCCCGCGCGCGTGAGCGCCGTCGAGGAAGCGCTTGAAGTCATCGAGCGTGCCATACTCCGGCGCGACACCGGTGTAGTCGGAAATATCGTAGCCCATATCGGCGTTGGGCGAGGGAAAGTGCGGCGAAAGCCATAGCGCATCCACGCCCAGCGATTGGAGATAGTCCAGCTTCGCAAGCATGCCGGCAAAGTCGCCGATGCCGTCGCCGTTGCCGTCGGCAAAGCTGCGCGGGTAAATCTGATAAAACGTGGCCTGTTGCCACCAACGCAAATGTGCCATTTATGAGATGACCTCGTAGACAAGTAGGATCGTGAGTTGGACGGCAAGGGTGGCGGCGAAGGCTTTCCACGAGCGCGGCCGGCCCAGGTTTAGACGATGCCACTCGCCGGTGCCGATGGCAAAAGCGATGAAGCCAAAGGCCAGAATGGGCAACAGGCAATGGCCGATCGCATCGGCGGACTCAAAGTCGCCGCCGAAGCGCCGGGCGATGCGCGCGTAGATCAGGTAGTAGAGCTGACGCAGCACATACACTTCCCATAAGCCCAGGGCGACCGTGATCAGCCATAAGGCGAGCGCCAGCCCAGCGGTCAATACATCCTTCCCTTCGAGTTTATGATTTGACGGCACACCCTACCCTCTCGCTCAGAGCAGCCCTCGACCGGTCGGCCGCATAGCCGGAGGGAGGCTGCGCGCCTCCCTCAGCAGTCAGATGCCCTTCAGTTGCAGCTCCTCGGCGCGATGGCACGCCACCCAGTGGTCGGGCTTGAGTTCGCGGAACGCCGGCGCCTCGATCTTGCAACGATCAATCGCGTAGCGGCAGCGCGGATGGAAGTAGCAGCCGCTGGGTGGATTAGAGGGGTCGGCCACGTCGCCCTGCATGATGATGCGCTCGGACTTGTAGAGCGGATCCGGCTTGGGCACGGCCGAAAGCAGCGCTTCGGTGTAGGGATGCAGCGGGTTGGCGTAGAGTTCTTCGGCGCTGGCCATCTCGGCCACTTTGCCCACGTACATCACGGCGACGCGGTCGGAGATGTGCTGCACCACGCTCAGGTCGTGCGCCACGAACAGGTACGACAGGTTAAAGTCCTTCTGCAAGTCTTGCAACAGGTTCAACGTCTGGGCCTGGATGGACACGTCGAGCGCGGACACCGGCTCATCGCACAGCACCAGGCGCGGGTTGAGCGCAAGCGCGCGCGCGATGCCGATGCGCTGGCGCTGGCCGCCGGAGAATTCGTGCGGGTAGCGGCGCAAGTGATCGGCGCGCAGGCCGACGCGCTCCAACAGGTTGACGATGATCTCTTCGCTGCGCCCCTTCTCGTATTTGCCATGGATCACCATCGGCTCGGCGATGATGTCGGCCACGGTCATGCGCGGGTTGAGCGAGTTGATCGGGTCCTGGAAAATCATCGAGATCTCCTGGCGCACCTTGGTCATCTGGTCGCGGTCCAGTTCGAGCAAGTTGACCATGCGCGGCTGACCGTCGGGCGAGAGCACTCGGCTCTTGAACAGGACCTGGCCGGCCGTCGGCTCGTACAGGCGAATGATGGAACGGCTGGCCGTGGTCTTGCCGCAGCCGCTCTCGCCCACCAGCCCCAACGTCTCGCCCTCGCGCACATACAGGCTCACGTCGTCCACGGCCTTCACATAGCCCACGACTTTCCTGAGCAAGCCCTTCTGGATCGGGAAGTATTTCTTCAGCCCTTTGACATCGAGCAAGATGTTATCGGCCTTGCCGTTTTGTGCCATCTCTGCCATCGCCATCACTCCTCGTAGAGCAAGCAACGCACCCAGTGGTTCTGGCCGACCTCCGTCCAGTTCGGGACAAGCTTATCGCACTTGCCCGCCATGAAGGCCGGACAGCGCGGATGGAACACGCAGCCGGTCGGCAAATGCAGCGGATCGGGCACCATGCCCTCGATAGAAGCCAGGCGCGCACCGGTCTTCGGGCCGAGCTTGGGCACCGACTGGAGCAGCGCCTTGGTGTAGGGGTGCTTGGGGTTGTAGAACAAGTCCACTACCTTAGCGCGCTCGACCTGCTTGCCCATATACATCACTACGATCTCATCGGCCATGCTGGCGATCACGCCGAGGTTGTGGGTGATGAACATGATGGCCATGTTGGCCGTCTGCTGCAACTCGCGCATGATGTCGAGGATCTGCGCCTCGATGGAGACATCCAGCGCCGTGGTCGGCTCGTCGGCGATCAGCATATACGGCTCGGTGGAGAGCGCGATGGCGATCCTCACGCGCTGGCGCTGGCCGCCGGAGAGCTGGTGCGGATAGCTATCTACGCGCTGTTCCGGCTTGGGGATGCCGACGCGGCGCAGCATCTGGATGGCGATCTCCCGCGCTTCTTCCTTCGTCACGGGGCGGTACTGCATGATCTTCTCGACCATCTGATCGCCGAGCTTCTTGACCGGCAGCAGGCGGTGCAGCGTGATCGCCTCGTTCAGGTGCGCGCCGGCGGTATAGACCGGCGTGAGCGAACTCATCGGCTCCTGGAAGATCATGGCGATCTCACCGCCGCGGATCTGGCGCACCAGCTCGCCGTCGGGGTCGAGCTTGGTCATGTCAATGACCTCGATGTCTTTGGTCTTGCCTTCCTTATTGGGATAGCGCGAGTAGCGATAGTACAGAATCTCGCCGCCGGTGATCTTGCCGGGCTTAGGCACCATGCGCAAAATGGCGCGCGCCGTGACGGACTTGCCGCAGCCGCTCTCACCGATGATGCCCACGGTTTGACCTCGCCGAATATCGAAAGTCAGCCCATCTACGGCCTTGACCACGCCGCCGCGGATGTTGAACTCGACCTTGAGGTCGCGCACTTCGAGCAGCGTCGGGCGCGCGTCGGTCGGCAATGCCGTTGTGGTCGCGCGCGTTTCTGGGAAGAGAGTCTCCATGGATGTTGCTCCTAGCGGCCGCTGTAGGGGTCAAGCGCGTCGCGCAGCCCGTCGCCGAGCATGTTGTAAGTGAGGATGGTGACCAGGATGGGCGGCACCACCCAGAGCAGCCAAGGCGTAAAGCGGATGGCGCGCACCGTGGCCGCGTCTTGGAGCAAGGTACCCCAACTGGTCAACGGGGGGCGCAGGCCCAGGCCCAACCAGCTCAGCGCCGTCTCAGCCAGGATCATGCCCGGGATGGAAAGCGTAGCAATCACGATGACATGACTCATCGTGCCCGGCATGAGATGGCGGAACATGATGCGCCGGTCTTTCGCGCCAAAGCTCTTAGCGGCCAGTGCATACTCGCGCTCGCGCAGCGAGAGGATCAAGCCGCGCACCTGGCGCGCCAAGCCGCCCCAGTTCAGGAAGGCCAAGATCAACGTGAGCATGAAATACACCACAATGGGCGACCAAAACGCCGGGATAGCCGCCGAGAGCGCCATGAATAACGGGATGTTCGGGAAGGCGGCCAGGAACTCGGTGAAGCGTTGCACGAACATGTCCACTGCACCGCCGTAGTAGCCGGAGATCACGCCCAGCGTCACGCCCAGCGCCAACGTCAGGAACTGACCGATCAAGCCGATCATCAGCGACAGCCGACCGCCATACAAGATGCGTGTGAAATAGTCTCGCCCTAATGCGTCGGCGCCCATGATGAAGATGCGCTGCTCCTTCTGATCGGCCTCGATGCCGAACAGGTGGATGTTCATCGGGATCAGGCCAAACAGCCGATACTCATCGCCCTGCACGAACAGCCGCAGCGGATACTTGCGGTCGGTGTTGATTTCCCAGGTGCGCAGGCGCTTGACCGTGTCTATCTTGCGATCCAGACCGTAGATGAACGGCGCTTGGAACTGGCCGTTCGCATCCACGAAGCGAATCGCCGTCGGCGGCGCTTCCACAAAGTTGCTGCGGTTCTCCAACTGATACGGCGCAATAAATTCCGGGATTGCGGCAAACGAGACATACAAGGCGATGAGCAGGATGAGGCCAAGCACGCCCAGTTTATTCTTCTTGAAGCGGTATTTGACCAGGTCCCAGTAACTTTGCCCCAACTCCCTCTTCTTGGCGACGGGCAGCGCCGTCGGCGCAGTTGCAACTGCCATGCGTTCAATCCTCCCTCGAAGACTTTTGAAGTCGGCGAGCTACTCTAGTCGAATGCGCGGATCCACCCAGGCGAGCAACAAGTCGGCCACTAAGTTGCCCACCAGCAGCATGATCGTCAGGAAGACGATGCACGTGCCGGCCAGATACATATCCAGCTTGCGCAGCGAGTCCACAAACACCGGCCCGATGGTCGGCAGGTTCAGCACGATAGACACCAACGCCGAGCCGACCACGATGCTAGGGAACACCTCGGCTCCGAGAATCGTAATCAGGGGGTTGATCGCAATGCGAACCGCATGCTTCCAGACCACCGTGCGGTTTTTCAGCCCGCGCGCCCGCGCCGACTCGACAAACGGTTGGCCGAGCGTATCCAGCAAGTTGCCGCGCATGATGCGCACCAGGCCGCCGATGCCGGTGACGGCGGCGATCAGCGCCGGCAGCCACAGATGCCCCAACAGATCCATGAACTTCGCAAAGCTCCACGGCGCATCTTGAAACTGCGGCGAGAATAGCCCCGTCACTTCCAGGTTGAAGACGATGATCGCAAAGTACATAATGATCAGCGCCAGCAAGAAGCCGGGCATGCCCAGGCCGATGAAGCTGATCACCGAGATGATTTGGTCGGTCAGCGAATATTGTTTGACTGCGGAGATCACGCCAAGGGGGATGGCTAGGAACCAGGTGATCAGCGTCGTGGCCAGCGCAAGGATGACCGTGTAGCCCAGGCGCGCGCCGAGGATCTCGCTCACCGGCCGCTCGAACTCAAACGATTCGCCGAAGTCGCCGCGCAGGAAGTTGGTCGCCCAGTTGATGTAACGTTCCAGGAAGGGCTTATCCAACCCATAGCGCAGGCGTAGCATCTCCACCTGTTGCTCTGCGCTGCGGTCGCCGCGCGCGCGCAGTTGCTCGACCTTTTGAGTCAGGAAGTCGCCGGGGGGCAACTCGATGATCACGAAGCTGACGAAGGACACCAGCACGACCATGATCAGCGCGTAACCGATCCGGCGAATAAGGTAGTTCACCATATGCGCTTCTTCATTATCGAGCCTCGCAAGCGAGGCCGATAAGGCTTGACCACGCGGAGAGACCCGATGCGGCGGATGAGGCATATCCCCTCCGCCGCATCGCCAGGTGACAGGGGCGATGCGCAAAGGCATCGCCCGCGTCACGAACGACTACTTATCCATCCACCACGTCGCGACGATCTGGTTGCCGGGGGTTGCTGGCGCCCATGGGCCGACCACGCCGTAGTCCAGGATGTTGCGCATGTAGTTCTTGACGATGATGGGCATGGGCTGGTCGCCGGCCACGCCGATCACGAACGGCCCTTCCTCGATGATCACGTCAATCGCCTCCCAGACCACCTTGTGGCGATCCTCGATGGTCTTGGTGTTCAGGCCCTTCTCGTAGAGCGCCTGGAGCTTGGCGGCCGGGCTGCCTGGCTCGGGCTTCACGCCGCAGGAGTATGGCTGGCCCTCGACCGGCTTGCACTTGTCTTTGCCCTCGGCATACCATCGCCCCTCAAGCGGGAACATGTAGCGGTTCACAATCGGGAAGATCCAGTCCGGATACGTCCAGATGTCAATCTCCGAGATGTGCGCGCCGCGCAGCATGTATTGGCCTTCGTTGGTGCGAGTATCGGCCTCGGGCTGACCCTCCAGGTTGTTGACCTTGACCTTGATGCCCAGGTTGGATTCCCATTGGGCTTTTGCTTCGGCCGCCGCATCCACCTGCACCTTCAGGCTGCCGCCCCAGCCGGTGACGTCCACCACCAACTCAAAAGGCTTGCCGCTGGGCAACGTGCGGAAGCCATCCGCGCCCTTCTTCATGCCGATCTCGTCGAGCAGCGCGTTGGCCTTGTCCGGGTCGAATTTAGCGTAAGCCGACGCCCACTTCTTGTAAACTTCCTGACCCTCCGGGCCGGCGAAGTGCCACGACTGCGGGCTGATGGTGGCGCCCTTGGCCTCGCCGATGCCGCCCCACACCACGTCAATCATGCGCTCGCGGTCCATGCCATGCGAGAGGGCCTGGCGGAAGCGCTTGTCGCGCAACAGCGCGCGAATCTCGGCCGCCATCTCCGGCGTGTCGTCCGGGTAGTTCTTGCCACCCTCGACATAGTACTGGTTCACCATGTAACCCGGCCATGCGCCGGCGCCGTTCATGTAGTTCTCCAGGAAGCGATAGCCGCTGGCTTCGGCCTTCTCTCGCAACAGCGGGATCTCGTTCGGGCCGCCGCAAATGCGGAACGCCGTATCGTAGCGCCCCTGCGCGCAGTTCAGGATGCGCACCTGCTCGTCCTGCACGATCTCCACGGCGATGGCGTCAATGTAGGGCAACTGGTTGCCCTGCTCGTCCACGCGCCAGTAGTAGGGGTTGCGGGTGAACTTGTAGTTCTGGCCATCCTGCGAAAGCTCGGTGAGACACCAAGCGAACAAGCACGGGAACTCAGGGTTCAGCCACCATTGGTCGGCCTTCTGCAAGTCGTCGTAGGTCTTGCCCGGCGCATACTTGGGGTGGAACTGCTTCAGGTAGTGCGCCGGCTTCATCATCGGGTTGGCGAACTCCCAGAAGCCCTGCGCCATGTAGAACGGATTGATCCACATGGGCTGATCCGACTTCCACACCACCGTGTAGTCATCGGGGAATTCCATGTCAATCAACGAGCCATCGGACTTGCGCAACCAGGCCGGGCGGCTGACGGTGCCCTTGTATTCCTCGTCCTTCACCATGTCCTCCCACCAGAACTTCCAGTCGGCGGTGGTGTAGGGCTGACCGTCGGACCACTTGAGGCCCTTGCGCAGTTTCAGGGTGAAGGTCTTGCCGTCCTCCGACCACTCGTAGCTCTCGGCCAGGCCAGGCTCGTAGCCGGTCAGGTCGGCCTTCCACTTTATCGGCGGCTCCGAGATGTAGAGGAGCACGTTGCCCACGCCGGGCCACCAGCTTGCGGTCTGGATCGTGCCGCCGTACTTGCCGATGGCCTCGCGCACCGGCGTCACCACAGGCACCTCGGGCAAACGCTCTTTAACGGGCGGCAGCTTCCCTTCGCTGACCAACTTAGCCAGGCTAGGCGCTTCTTTGAACTGAGCCTCGGGGGCGGCCGTCGGCACAGGCGTAGCTGTAGCTTCTACAGCTTGAATGGCTGCGGTTGGCGCGGCAGGGGGTTGGGTAGGTGCCGCAGGGGCGGTGGTCGGGGCGGGTTGCTCGGCCGGCGCGCCGCAGGCAGCCAGCACAAACGCCGCGCCGGTGATGAGAGAAATCAACTTGGTCCTTCTCATGGCTTTCCTCTTCATTCAAACTCCGGTTTGTTTGTTCCCATCGCGGGGAAATCTGCACAGGGTATTTTGAAACAACGTGATGCTTTGCGCAATGCGACCCTCTTCGGGTCAATCGTCCTTATGGGATGTCT
>CALHLE010000021.1 GCA_938034415.1 uncultured Anaerolineae bacterium | reverse complement strand
GCGCGCGCATCACGCTTACGTTCAAGAACGCCGCTGACCCTGGCTCGAATCGGATGTTCAACTGGGTGCTGGTGAAGCCGAACGCCAAGCTCCGCGTGGTGAGCGACAGCCAGTCTGAGGGCTCGCCCGAGACGAGCTACGCCAAGCCGAACGATCCGAATGTCATCGCGCATACGCGCCTGGTTGCCGCCGGCGAGAGCGACACGATCACCTTTGATGCGCCGCCGCCGGGCGAATACCCTTTTACGCAAACCGCAAACCGAGCCGCGCACGGCGTCAAAGGGGGCGCGATTCGCCCTTCGCGCGCCTTGGAGGATTAAACAGACACTTAAGACGCTGAAGCCGGCTCGTCGGCCGGCTTCAGCTTGGGATGCGATGGCAGGGTTATCTTCCAAAACGGAACGACTGCATCACTGCCTCAATTTCGCTGTCGAGCGCTGCCTGGCTGCGTTGGGCCAGCCGTGTGTATATGCCAACGACCACGCGCCTTTGTCCGGGGAAGACGTAGAAGGCTTGTTGCACTTGCTGCCCGCCATCTGTGCTCGTGGTGGTGAAGCGCACGTATGTCAAGCCGTCATCGGTCTTTCCCTCTCGTGGTTCTGAGCTTACGCGCCGGCCGCTGCTGCGCAGTTGGCGCGTCAGTGAGCTGACGTAGTCCGACAGTTTGCCGGACATTGTCTCCTCGAGGAAGATGAGATTCGGAGCGAAGTTCTGCGAAATAGGGCCAATCAGGATGCTGAATTCGGTGTTTGAGACATTCATTTCTTGGGGAGACTTCAAGCTCCATCCCGGCGGCAGGTTGTAGGAGAAGTCGCCGAGCGGCTCGTAGTGCCGTCCATCTTCCGGCGCCTCTTCCTCCTCATCGGCTGCTGGCTCAGCATCTGCGGGTCCCAGCGTGTTGATCATCGCTTCGACTTGCTCATCGTTCTCCGCCGAGCTGCCGCGCGGCCGCGCATAGAGCGCTGCAATCTTGCGCCCCTCAACATCAACGATGTAGGCGGTGATCTGCGCGCGCTGGTTGGCAACCGCGCCTTCCATGATGAACTTGGCAGCGTCGTAGCCCGCATCGGTGGTGAACAGCGAATCCCGGACGAGGCGGGCGCTCTGCGTGCCGCCATAGAACTCCCGCAGCCGGTTCGGCAGCAGGGTGCGATATTTGCGCCTAAATGCCTGATCGATGGGCGCAGGATCATCCAGCGTGAAGAAGGCGACGGTTGGTTTAGCGCTGCCTTCTTCTCCTGGATTGACGAGGGATTTGAATTCTGCGTTGGGAATGTCTTCAAGCTCCCAGCCTTCTGGGATGACATACGAGAACCCGCCATCCGGCTCAACGTGTCGCGAAGTCTTGGTTTTCTCCTCGCCAACTTCAAGTAGTTCGATGGTCTTAACGAAGTTGTCCACATCCCTGTCGTACTGCTGCTGGCTGTTCTGCAGGCGGGTGTAAGTGACGATGAGCCGACGAGGCCCCAGCCCAACGATGTAATGGATTTGGCGCAACCGCCGCCCCTGGAATGTCAAATCGGTGGTCAGCTTGACTACGTCAGCGTCTTGGTCTGTGGCTAGCCTTTCCTCTTTGCGCAAAGTGAATCCTGAGATTCCCTTCTTCAACTCCTCAATTACAAGTTCCATGTAAGTCTCCAGGTCAACCCCAGACTCGTCTACGTTGAAATTCACGTTAGGGGTAAAGCCGCTCCCATCAGAAGGGGCAAGCAGCACCTTGAAGGGCGACTGTGAGACTTTCTCGGTTCGCCAGCCGGCGGGCGGGATATAGGCGAACCCCCCATCGCGCTCCTCGATGCGCTTGTCCGCCGTTGTTGCCGGCGCCTTGGCTGGGGTCGGTGTGGGGGACAGGGTGGGGCGTGGTGTCGGGCGGATGGACTGCGCGGGGTTGGGTCTTTCGACCACTGCAGCGGGGATGATGTTGGTGGCCGGGCTGGCCGGTGGCGAGGTTGCGCCGAAGCTCTGGCCGGCTATGGCCAGGGCAATCGCGCCCACTACTGTGTGGCGCAGGATGGTTCTGAGTTTGGTCATCTCATGCTCCTTATAAATGTCTACTAGATTGTCTCACTTTTTATTAAGCGCGCTTTTGGCCGCGTTTCCACGCTCGCCGTTGTGGTGAGCGAAGTGGGTATCGTTCGCCTACAGATGATTCGAGCATCAGCGCTCGCCTCGGCGCATGAATCGTTTAACATTGAACCCCGACATGCCGAAGCGAACTGACATCCACTCCATCCTCATCATCGGCTCCGGTCCAATCGTCATCGGTCAAGCATGCGAGTTCGACTATGCCGGCGCGCAGGCGTGCAAGGTGCTTCGCCGGGAGGGCTATCGCATCATCCTGGTGAACTCCAACCCGGCGACCATCATGACCGACCCCGAATTCGCCGATGTGACCTACATCGAGCCGCTCACGGTGGAGCTCATCGAGAAGATCATCGCCAAGGAGCGCCCCGACGCGCTCCTGCCGACCGTCGGCGCGCAAACGGCGCTCAACCTGGCGACGGCGCTGGAAGAACAGGGCATCTTGAAGCAATACGGCGTTCAGCTCATCGGTGCCAACGTGCGCGCCATCAAGCTGGCCGAGGACCGCCAACTGTTCAAAGAAGCCATGGAAGCTCATGGCTTAAAGTGCCCCCAGGGGGCGACGGTTGGCTCGGTGGACGAAGCGCTGGCCCTCGTCGGCATTAACACCGGCGCCTTGCCCGGCGACTCACCCTTCCTTCGCGCTCAATTTTCGACCCTCAACTTCCCTGTGCTCATTCGCCCCTCGTTCACCCTAGGGGGCAGCGGCGGCGGCGTGGCCCACAGCGAAGCGGAACTGCGCGAGA
Source organism: uncultured Anaerolineae bacterium (assembly GCA_938034415.1). GTDB lineage: Bacteria > Chloroflexota > Anaerolineae > J036 > Brachytrichaceae > JAAFGM01. The sequence continues at coordinate 53,264 of CALHLE010000021.1, read as the reverse complement.
AGTGCGCGCGCGGCCTGCGCGAAAGCCCGGTCGGCCAGGTCCTGGTTGAACAAAGCGTGCTGGGATGGAAGGAATACGAGCTGGAGGTGATGCGCGACTACAAGGACAACTTCGTAGTGGTGTGCTCAATTGAGAACCTCGACCCGATGGGGGTGCACACCGGCGACAGCATCACCATCGCGCCGGCGATGACCCTGACCGACAAGGAGCTGCAACGCCTGCGCGACATGGCCAAGATCGTCATGCGCGCGGTAGGTGTAGAAACCGGCGGCAGCAACGTGCAGTTCGCCGTCAACCCCGACAACGGCGAGGCGCTGGTGATCGAGATGAATCCGCGCGTGTCGCGCTCTTCGGCGCTGGCCAGCAAGGCAACCGGCTTCCCCATCGCCAAGATCGCGGCGTTGCTGGCCGTCGGCTACTCGCTGGATGAGATCCCCAATGACATCACGAAGAAGACGCCGGCGTCGTTCGAGCCGTCGTTGGACTACGTGGTGGTGAAAGTGCCCCGCTGGGCGTTTGAGAAGTTTCCCGGCGCCGACCCCACCCTAGGCCCACAGATGAAGAGCGTGGGCGAGGTGATGGCCATCGGCCGCACCTTCAAGGAAGCGTTGAACAAGGCGGTGCAGGGGTTGGAGATCGGCAAGATCGGAATTGCGGGGGCGGGCGTTGGAGAACCAGCGTCAGAGTCGGCGATTGAAGCACAAATCGCCACGCCGACGGCGCAGCGCCTCTTTCAGGTTTTCGATGCCTTGCGTTGTGGCCTGTCGCCGGAACGGGTGCACGCAGCCACGAAATACGACCCATGGTTCATCGAGCAGTTTTGCCAGATGATCGAAACGGAGCGTGCGCTGGCGCAGCACACGCTCGACTCGCTGCCGCGCGAGCTGCTGCTGCAGGCCAAGCAAGAGGGCTTCGGCGATGCGTACATCGCCAAGCTGTTGAAGCCAGGCGCAGCCGGCGCGGCCTCTTGGCTCCAAGTGCGCGCGAAGCGCCGTCAACTCGGCATCCTCCCCTCTTTCTATCGCGTGGATACCTGCGCCGCAGAGTTTGAGAGCAGCACGCCCTATCTCTACTCCAATTACGATGGCTTCGATGAGAGCGAGCCGCAGTTCCAAAAGCCGAAGATCATCATCCTGGGCGGCGGGCCCAATCGCATCGGCCAGGGCATCGAGTTCGACTATTGCTGCGTCCACGCTTGTTACGCGCTGCGCGACCTGGGCTTTGAGACCATCATGATCAATTGCAACCCAGAGACGGTGAGCACCGACTACGACACCGCCGACCGGCTTTACTTCGAGCCGCTTACGCTGGAGCACGTGCTGAATGTGTGGGAGAGCGAGTCGGGGATCGCCGGCGAGGGCGCGCAGCGCAGCAGTCCTCGCTGCCTGACCCCCGTGCTGGTGCAATTTGGCGGGCAGACGCCGCTGAACCTGGCGCAGGCGCTCAAGGACTACGGCGTGCCGATCTGGGGCACATCGCCCGATGCAATCGCGCTGGCCGAAGATCGCCAGAAGTTCGCCGAGGTGCTGCGCGAGCTGGATATCCCTCAGCCGGAGAACGGCACGGCCATGTCGCTGGACGAGGCGCGCCGGGTCGCCGCCCAGATTGGTTATCCGGTGCTGGTGCGCCCGTCGTATGTGCTGGGCGGCCGGGCGATGGGCATCGTCTACGGCGAGGAGGAGTTGCAAGAGTACATCGAAGAGGCCACCCGCGTCAGCCCGGATGCGCCGGTGCTGATAGACCGCTACCTGGAAGACTCTTTCGAGCTGGATGTGGATGCCGTGGCGGATGGCGAGCGCGTAGTGATCGGCGGGATCATGGAGCAGATCGAAGAGGCCGGCGTGCACAGCGGCGACAGCGCGTGCATGATGCCCCCGCTCAAGGTGAGCGAATACCACCTCAACATCATCCGCGATTACACCGAGCGCATCGGCCTGCGTTTGGGCGTGAAGGGCCTGATGAACGTGCAGTTCGCCATCAAGGATGAGATCGTATATGTGCTGGAGGTGAACCCGCGCGCCAGCCGCACGACGCCCTTTGTGAGCAAAGCCACCGGCGTGCCGCTGGCCAAGATCGCCGCGCGCATCGCCGCCGGCCAGACGCTCGAAGCAATCGGCTTCCTCGACGAACCGAAGCTCGACGGATTCTTTGTGAAAGAAGTGGTGTTGCCGTTCAACAAGTTCCCCAGCGCGTTCTATCAGCTTGGGCCGGAGATGCGCAGCACTGGCGAGGTGATGGGACACGCCTCGACCTTCGGCCATGCCTACGCCAAAGCCGAACTGGGCGCGGGCGAACGCCTGCCATCTTCCGGCCGCGTGTTGCTCTCCGTCAACGACAACGACAAACCCAACATCATCAAGATCGCGCGCGACCTGCATCGGATGGGCTTCGAGCTGCTGGGCACGCGCGGCACGGCGGAGTTCCTCAATCGCTTTGGTGTGCCGGTGGTCGCCGTGAACAAGGTGAGCGAAGGTTCGCCGCACGTGGTGGATTACATCCGGCGCGGAGAAGTGCACATGGTGATCAGCACGCCGCTGGGCCAGCGCGCCTACACCGACGGCCAGGCAATCCGCGCGGCGGCGATTCAACACCGAGTGCTGCTGCTCACGACGTTAAGCGCTGCCTCGGCGGCTGTGCAGGCCATCCGCGCCATGCGCGCGAAGGATTTCAAAGTGCGCAGCTTGCAAGCGCACCACGGCATCACGAGCCGGCCTTGACCGCCTTGAAGCGGCGCAGGATCTCTTCCTTCTGCTCGGCGTGATCCACGATCGGCGCAGGGTAGTCCCGGCCGATGATGCAGCCGACCTGCGCCTGCATCAGCGGCGGCATGGACGCCGGCTCGTGGATGTATTCCACCGGCACGCGCGCCAGCTCCGGCAGCCAGCGCTTGATGTATGTGCCGTCGGGGTCAAAGCGTTCGCTTTGCAGTTTGGGATTGAAGATGCGGAAGTACGGTTGAGCGTCGGTGCCGGTGCTGGCGGCCCACTGCCAGCCGCCGTTGTTGGACGCCGGGTCGCCATCCGCCAGCTTGCGCATGAAGTAGCGCTCGCCCAGGCGCCAATCCAATAACAGATCCTTGGTCAGGAAAGACGCGACGATCATGCGGGTGCGATTGTGCATCCAGCCGGTCTGGTTGAGCTGGCGCATTGCCGCGTCCACGATCGGGTATCCGGTGCGCCCTTCGCACCATGCGGCGAAGCGCGCCTCGTCCAGCGCAGCATCGCCGCTGCCCCAGCGCACGACGTCGTAGGCGCGGTTGAAGTTGGCGCGGTCGGCATACGGGAAGTGATACAGGATTTGCATGTAGAACTCGCGCCAGATTAACTCGCTGATCCACGCATCCGCGCCTTCCTTCTTCGCATCGCTGGCCGCCGGCGAGAAGCTGCGTTTGGCCGGAAAGGCATAGCTGAGCGTCGAGACGGCGACGGCGTAGCACTGGCGCGGCGAGATCGTCCCAAAGCGCAGATGCGGCGACAACCGCGACGTGCCCTCCACGCCGGGGAAGTCGCGCCGAGTCGAATATGCCTGCAACGCGCCGCTGTCCTTGAACTGCGTCAGCAGGCGCATAGCTTCTGGCTCGCCGCCCTTGGGGCCGTCTTGCGTGTTGGTGAAGCCAAGTTCGGCGGCGGAAGGGATATAGAAGACATCGGCGGGGAGGTCAGGGAGTGGTGCTAATCGCCATTCTCCGTGCTCCGGCCGGATCGGCGTGATGCGCGAAAGCCAGGCTTTCTTGTAGGGGGTGAACACGGTGTAGGGCTGGCCAGAGGCGGTCAGCAGCTCGTCCTCCTCGAAGATCACCAAGTCCTTGAAGGATTCGACGCGCACGCCGGCCGATTGCAGCGCTGCGGCCACGCGCTTGTCGCGCCGACGGGCGGCCGGCGTGTAATCTCGGTTGAAATACACGGCTGATGCGCCGGTGGCCTGGGCCAGCCGAACCAGCTCGGTCGCCGGATCGCCGCGCAACACAACCAGTCGCGCGCCGCGCCGGCGTAGCCCGTCATCCAACGCGCGCAGACTCTCCAGCATGAATTGCACGCGCACCGGCGCGACGTCGCGGCCCTTCAGCAGGTTGTCGTCCAGCACGAAGGTGGGGATGACCGCGCCCTCACCGTCGCGCGCGGCAGCGTTCAGCGCGGTGTTGTCGGCCAGCCGCAGATCGCGGCGGAACCAGTGAATGATCGGCATGGGCGCGAGGATACCGCACCTCCGGCGAAGCGCGCCGGTGCGTTGTCAAGCGATGCGCATATCGGTTGCCAGATGCTGCGCCAGCGCGACGGCGCCAAGCGCGCCGGCACGCCCGCCCAACGCGGGCGGGACGATGTAGTCCTCTATCCCTTCAAGAATAGCTTTGTGGTTGATGTAACCGTTCAACAGGCGCTGCACTTCGTTCTGAATCATCGGGAAGAGGAAGGTTTGTTCCATCACGCCGCCGCCCAGGATGATGCGCTGGGGCGACAGCATGCAAACGGTATTGACCATCGCCAGCGCGATGTAGTGCGCCTCGAGTCGCCAAGCGTCGTGTGTCGGCGGCAGCGTCTTGGGGTCAGCGCCCCAGCGCTGAGCGATGGCTGGCCCGCTGGCCAATCCCTCGAAGCAATCGCCGTGAAAGGGGCAGACGCCGGCGAATGGATCGCGCGCCCAGTCGTGCGGCAGGCGCATGTGGCCCATCTCTGGATGGATCAGGCCGTGCATCAACCGGCCTTCGACCATGCCGCCTCCGCCGATGCCGGTGCCGATGGTGTAATAGACAAAGGTGCGCAGCCCGCGCGCCGCCCCCCACACGTATTCGCCGAACGCTGCCGCGTTCACGTCGGTGTCAAAGGCGATCGGGACGTTCAGCGCACGCCGGATCGCGCCGGCGAAATCGGTGTTTTGCCAGGCCAGCTTAGGCGTGCTGGTGATGTAACCGAAGGTGGGCGACGCCGGGTCGGGGTCAACCGGCCCGAATGAGGCGATGCCGATCGCCCGCAGAGGCAACTGCGCCTGTTCAAAGAAGGCGATGACCTGGGCAAGCGTCTCCTGAGGTGTGGTGGTGGGGAAGCGCGCCTCTGCGGCGATGCAATCGGGGCCGCTTGCGATGATGCAGTTGAACTTGGTGCCGCCAGCCTCAATGCCGCCGTAGAGCGCCTGAGAAGTGGATCCGACCATGATGTTCAGGCTCTGTTCTACCATCCCCTTCGGCCTGGCGCAAACACCGGTTCGATGTCGCCGTTCCGTCGTTCGCGTTCGACACGGCATAGGCTACCTAGCTTTGGCCTAGCGGCCATCGGGGTCTAGATCAGCGATATGGGCCGGATTGTCCGGCATGTAGCATCGCGTCTCAATCCGACCATGGCCGTACTTCGTCAAGCGCTGATGTGATGCGTTAGCCCTAGCGCGCTGCCCATTTGCACCACGCGCTCTTCTGCTTGCCCTATAATCATCCTCATGATCGGCGCGAAGCTCCTTCAACAGCCAATGGGCGCGCGTCTGATGCGCTTTGCGCTGCGCGTTGCGCTGTGCGTTACCGCGCTCATGGCACCCAGCATCGCGCGCGCCCAAAGCAGCGGGCCGAACCTGCTGAAGAACCCCGGCTTCGACTGGCCGGCGCAAACTAACGGCGACGTATGCGCCCCTGGCTGGGCCAAAGACAACGCCATTACCCCGCACGAATGGACGGCGTTTTGGACGTGCAAGAGCGGTGAGGAGTTGAATCAAGACCTGGTCAATCGCTCGCCAGAGTTCCGGGTGATGACCGTGGACATCGCCGCCGACCGCGTGCGCAGTTATCCGACCAGCGCCAGCTTCTTCAACTATCGTTCGATCAACCGTTCGGCCGGCCTGTATCAGATCGTGCGCGGCATCACACCCGGAACACGACTGCGCTTCAGCGTGTGGGTGAACTTACTCACCACGAACTCCGACGTGCTGCCGCTGCATTCGTCGCGCCAGCCGGGCGGCTTGCAAGCGCGCGCTTGCATCCACACCACGGGCTTCGTCGCGCTCACCCCCAACCTGAACGACCCAGCAGTGGTGTGCAGCATCTGGATGCGACCCTATGACACATGGGGGGAACTGGTCGTGGAAGCTACCGCAGCATCCGATACCGTCGCGGTCATTGTTGACACTACAGCGGAGTACCCAGTGCTTCACAACGATGTGCACGTGGACGACGCATCGCTTGTCGTGGTCGGCGATGCGCCGGCCCCCCAACAACCGGCAGCGCCGGCTGCGCCAACCGGCGGTCAGCCGCCCGCTGTCTCGGGCGCTGCGGCGCCAGGCGTGGTCGTGAAGACGCCGACCGCCAATGTGCGCGCCGCGCCCAGCCTTAACAGCAACATCCTGGCCATGGCCCCGCAAGGGACGACCTTCACGGTGCGCGCCTATACCGCCGATCGCCAGTGGTGGCAGATCGAATTCAGCGGCGCGCAAGATGGCCTGGCTTACATCCACCATTCGGTAGTGACGCCAAACGCTGCTGCGCAGGCCGCGCTCGGCGGCAACGCCGCCGCAGCAACACAGCCGGCAACATCAGCGCAGACGGTCGTCGGCGCGCCGGCGCAGGTAGTCGTCAACACCGGCGACAGCCGATTGAACATACGGGCTGCGCCATCCATGAAGTCGCCGATCTTGGGCCGCGCGCAGAACGGCGCCAGCCTAGAAGTCAAAGGAGTATCGCCCGACAAGCAGTGGTGGCGCATCGCTTACGCCGGCGGCGCGGACGGCACCGCATGGGTCATGGCGCAGTACGTCATTCCTAACGCGGCGGCCAGGCAGTTAGCCGGACTGCCATGAGGCCTGGCGGCGCGCCCTCTTCCATCCGCTCAGCTTCAGTCGCATACAAACCCACCTCCACGCCGCGAAAGGCCCGCCGATCAAGCGATGTCAACGTCTCATCGAACCACCGACGAACCAGGCCGCGCTGATCCCACATCGCCGCTTCGGATTCGAACAACCACACGCGCGGCGCTGAGTCAACTAGGGCGCGCATCACCCGCGCGACATCGTCCGGCGACATCCCATAGTTGGTGAACGGCGCTTCGGCCAACTGCAACTGCGCCGGCGGACAGCCGAATCGCTCGGCGTAGTAGGTGAAGCTGTGCTTCATGTAGGGAATCTGAAAGACAACCTTGTCGCCAGGCCGGGCATGGCGTAGCACATAGGCGACGGCGCCCCGCAGATCAGGGCGAATCGGGTAGATGACCTGCGCCGCGACGCCGGCCAAGCTGATCGCGCTCACGGCCACAAGCCCCAACTGGGCCATCACGCGCCCGGCGCGTTGCTCGGCGAGCAGCCGGCTCAGCCCAACGCCGGTCAGCAAGTAGAACGCCGGCGCCGACCACAGCGCGTAGCGCGGCAAGAAGAGAGGCATCCGCAGCGAGATCAGGAACATCAGCAGCGCCGGCAGCGCCATCCATCCCAGCGTCGCCAGTTGCATGCGCCAGGCTTTCGCCTCACGCGCATCGCGCAACGCGCAACGCGCTGTGACCAGCAGGCCATACGCGACGAGCATCAGGCCGAGCGCAATCGCGAAACGGCGAACCAGCATCACGGACTCGCCAGATGCCGCCCACAACAAGGGCGCCCGCCCATCCAGGCCAAAAAGCCAGTGCGACGCTAACGCCCAAGCGATTTGACCGAGAGGATAGAAACGATGGCCGATGTCGCCGCCTTGCAACAAGGCCGACGCCTGCCAGGCCAGCAGCGGCAGATACGGCAGGGTGAGCAGCGCGAGGGCCGCCGCGCCGCCGATAAGATGGCGTCGCGCGGCCGGCCACTGGGCCAGGAAGAAAAGCACCGCCACCGGCACGAACAACGGCGAAAGCACATGAACGTAGAAACTCAAGCTGGCTGCAACGACGAAGACCATCCACCAGCGCAGCGATCGGCCATTGGACGGGGAATCGGTTGCGCGCAGGAGAGCGTAGAGCGCCAGGGCAAGCAGCATGGGCTGTAAGGAATACATCTTGCCCTCCCCGGCGTACCAGACCAAGACCGGCGAGATGGTCGCCAGCCAGGCTGCCATGAACCCCGCGCGCGCGCCGAACATACGTCGGCCTAAGACGTAGACCAATGCCACGAGCGCGACGCCGCAGGTCACCGACAAGTAGCGCAGCGCAAAATCGCTCACGCCGGCCAACGACAGCCAGCTGCGCACGATCAGGTGATAGAGCGGGCCGTTGAAGCCGGTCATGGTGAAGCGCGCGAGCACATCGCTCAGCGGCTCGAATGCAAAGCGCACCGAGTCCACCTCGTCGCGCCAGAGGCTTTCGCCGGTCAGGTTGGCCATGCGCAGGATAAAAGCCACGAAGAGCAGGGCGATGACCGCCGCGCGAGCATTGGAAAGTCTCAACTCGTCGGCCATTTTAGATGCTACGACCGGCAGCAGGCGACATGTCACGTGTAACCTACAATCTTCCTCATGCCCATTCGACTCTTGCTCGATACCGACATCGGTTCAGACATCGACGACGCCGTATGCCTGGCCTATTTGCTGGCCGAGCCCGATTGTGAGCTGCTCGGCATCACCACCGTCAGCGGCGAGCCGGAGCGCCGCGCGATGATGGCCAGCGCGCTGTGCAGATTGGCCGGCAAGCACATCCCGATCTACCCCGGCGCAGCCGAGCCGCTGCTGGTCGCGTCGCGCCAATCCCAAGCGCCGCAAGCCGATGCGCTGGCGCGCTGGCCGCACGAAACAGACTTCCCACGCGGCGAGGCAATCGAGTTCCTACGCCAGACCATCCGCCGGCATGCCGGTGAGGTCATCCTGCTCACCATCGGCCCGCTCACCAACATCGCCCTGCTGTTCAAGGCCGACCCGGAGATCCCATTGCTGCTCAAAGGCATGGTGAGCATGGGCGGGATGTTCGACCCGTCGCGCACGCGATACTGGCGTGGAAGCAAATGGGAATGGAATATTTATTGCGACCCCCACGCTGCCGCCATCGTCTATCGCGCGCCGGTTGCCATGCACCGCAGCGTTGGCCTGGACGTGACCACACAAGTGACCATGGACGCCGCAGAAGCGCGCCGACGCTTTCAAGCGCCGTTGCTGCAGCCGGTGCTCGACTTCGCCGAGGTGTGGTTCCAGAACGCCGAGAAGATCACCTTTCATGACCCGCTGGCAGCGGCCACGATCTTCGATGCGCGCATTTGCGCGTTCGAGCGCGGCGAGGTGCGCGTCGAGCTGCATGACCCGGACGCTTTTGCCGTCACGCGCTGGTCGCCGGGCGCGGAGGGTCGGCACGAGGTCGCCGTAAGCGTGGACGACGAGCGATTCTTCGCCGAGTACTTCGGCGTGTTCGCGTCATAGCGGCGCCCGCTTCGTATAATCGCCGCAATGACAATCGCACCGACATCGCTCTCGCTAGACGAACAGGTCGCCCTGCTGATGCAGGGCACCGATTACGGCGATGAGACGCTGGCGCGCCACATGGCCAACGAGCTGCGCGAGCGGCTGCAGGAGGGCCGGCCGCTGCGCGTGTACTGCGGCTTTGACCCGCGCACCAGCGACCTGCACCTGGGTCACACCATCCCCATGCGCAAGTTGCGGCAGTTCCAGGAGCTGGGGCACGAAGTTACTTTCCTCATCGGCAACTACACCAGCTTGCTGGGCGACCCGTCGGACAAAGACCGGCTGCGCCCAATGCTCACCGCCGAACAGGTGGAGGCCAACGCGCGCACCTACGCCGAGCAGGCGTTCAAGATCCTCGACCGCGAAAAGACCCACATACGCTACAACGCCGAATGGCTGAGCAAGTTGTCGTTCCTGGAGCTGATCCAGATCGCCCAAAACTTCACCGTGCAACAGTTCATGACGCGCGAGAACTTTGCGCTGCGGCTGGAGAAGGGCGAGCCAATCTATCTCCATGAGACGTTCTACGCCCTGATGCAGGCCTACGACGCCGTGGCGCTGAAGACCGACGTGCAAGTGGGCGGCAGCGATCAGTTGTTCAACATCATCACTGCCGGCCGCAAGCTGCAAGAGGCCATGGGCCAGCGGCCGCAGATCGGCATCATCCTAGGCATTCTGCCCGGCACCGACGGCGTCGTGAAGATGTCCAAGTCGCTGGGCAACCATATCCCCATCCTGGCTGCGCCGGAGGACATGTACGGCAAAGTGATGTCCATCCCCGACCGTGCGCTCATCCCCTACTTCGAGCTGGCCACGCGCTATACACCCGCAATGATCGAAGACGTGAGGCGCCGGCTGGCCGACGGCGTGAACCCGCGCGATGTAAAGATGGAACTGGCGCGCGAGATCGTCAGCATCTTTCACGGCCCACAAGCTGCTGAGCAGGCCGAAGCGCACTTCGTGTCCGTCTTCCAGAAGAAGGAGCTGCCCGATGCGATGCCGGAGTTTAGCGTGAGCGACGGCATGAACATTGTGGATGTCATGGTCGCGCTCAAATTCGCCGCGTCCAAGGGCGAAGCCAGGCGATTGATCACCGGCGGCGGCGTGTATCTCGATGGGCGCACGGTTTCCGACGCGAGCGAGATCCCTGCCCCGCCACAAATCCTGCAAGTCGGCAAGCGGCGATTTGCCAGGCTGGTCAAGGCGTGAGCGCTTTGATCCATGCCCTATACCCACACGCACGCCGGCCCGAGCATCTGCCGCGAGGACGCCGACCGACTGAGTGAACATCTCGCTCATCGGCTGGACGAGCGCCGTGTTGAACATCGCCAACGGCGGCTATGCCTGTCCTCCGCCGCGCGAGATGTGTTGCAAGCGCCCCACGCGGCCGGCTGCTCGGAGCGCGTCATCGCAGCCTGCGCAAGCGTCGTCTCCGAAATGCTCGGCGAGCAGGGGCCAAACCGGCTTTGGCCGCAGACAACTGCACGAGGCGGATTTGCGATAATCAGCCTACGCTGACTGCCGAGCGCGAGTCGTGCATCCCATGAACCCATATCTGTCTGTCGTGATCCCCGCCTACAACGAGGCTGCCAACATCCGTTCTGGATCGCTGACCGCTGTGCACGATTACCTATGCGCCCAGTCCTATCCGTATGAGATCATCGTGGTTGACGACGGCAGCACCGACGAGACGGCAGCGCTGGCTGAGGATTTTGTCGCCCAGCGCCGCAACACCCGCCTGATCCGCAATCCGCACCGCGGCAAAGCCTTCACCGTGACGACCGGCCTGCGCGCCGCGACCGGCCAGATCGTGCTGTTCACCGACATGGATCAGGCCACGCCGATACAGGAGACGGCCAAGCTGCTGCCGTGGTACGAGCGCGGCTACGACGTCGTCGTCGGTTCGCGGGGCACCTACCGGCGCAACGCGCCGCTGTGGCGCAAATTCATGTCGCGCAGCCAGATCCTGCTGCGCAACCTGATACTCGGCTTCAAGGACGTTACCGATACGCAGTGTGGCTTCAAGTCCTTTCGCGGCAGCGCGATCGGCCCCATTCTGGATCACTTGCATCTCTACAACTTCACCAAACACGCCGAGGTGCATGGCGCAACGGTCACGGCCGGCTTTGACGTGGAGGTGCTCTTTGTGGCCCAGCGGCTCGGCTACCGCGTCAAGGAAGTGCCGGTGGAATGGGACTACCGCCACTCGCGGCGCGTGAACCTGCTGAGGGACAGCTTGCGCGGCGTGCGCGAGTTGCTCGAGATTCGCGCAGCAGACCTGCGCGGGGCGTATCAAGACCCGCGAATCACATGATGGACATCCTCGGCTTGGGCGCAACCGCAGTAGATCACTTGATCTACGTGCCCAGCTATCCACCGCCCAACGTCAAATCGTACGTTCAGCGCAGCGAGCGCCAGTGCGGCGGCCTGACGGCTACGGCGCTGGTGGCGGCGTCGCGGCTGGGGGCGCGCTGCGCCTACGCCGGCATGCTCGGTCGAGATGACGCCTCGCAGTTCGTCGCAGAGACGCTGCGGCGCGAGGGCGTTGACCTGTCGCACCTGATCGTGCGCGACGACGCCGGCCCGATCCGCTCCACTATCATCGTCGGGACCGACCGCGGCACGCGCAACGTCTTCCCGGAACACCCGGCGCAGTGCGGCGCGCACCCCACCCTGCCCCCAGAACCGGTGATCCGCAACGCGCGCGTGCTGTTCGTGGACCACGTCGGCATCGAGGGCATGATCCGCGCAGCGCGCATCGCGCGCGAGTCCGGCATCCCCGTCGTCTCCGACGTGGAGCGCGACTTGCCGGGCTGCCGCGAGCTGCTCGCACTGGTGGATCACGTTGTGATGAGTTGGGATTTCGCGCGCGCGCTGACCGGCGCTCATTCGCCGGAGGAAGGCGTCCACCGACTATGGGCGCCCGGGCGCGCGCTGGTGGCCGTGACCTGTGGAGAAGACGGCTGCTTCTTCAGCGATGACGGCCAAGCCGTGAGCTATCAGCCCGCCTTCTCCGTCCGAGCCGTGGACACGACCGGCTGTGGCGACGTGTTTCATGGCGCATACTGCGCAGCGCTGGCGAAGGGGATGCCGGCCGCGGAACGCATCCGCCTGGCTTCGGCTGCGGCAGCATTGAAAGCGACGCGCACCGGCGGGCAAGCCGGCGCGCCTACGCTGGAGCAAACGCTTCGGTTTCTAGGCGCGCAAAACTAATCGCGCTGCGCGTTTCGCCTGGGCTTTTGAGGGGGCTTGCGGCGGAACGAAGGCGAGGGGGAGGCGTCTCCGCCCCGCCGCAAGCGACAGTAAGCCTAACTAAGGCCACCTATCAACCAATGCGCGTATGGCCGCTAGAAGTATAACCGCGCGCCGGCTCATGCGCGATACCCAATAGCCTGATCGCTCGACCCTGCCGGATGCGGGATTGCAAGCCCGAATGAATCAGGGCGCCTCACGACGGTCTCCCCCTTCTTCAAAAACTGGCTGCTCGTAGCCAGTGCGATCATCATCCAGAACAACGTGACCGAGTTGTGAAAGTCTATGTTGAAGAAGTAATGGTCGAAAATGCCGCTGAACAGCGCGCCAACCACTGAGCCATGCGCCCCCAGAAACACTGCCGCAGCGCGCGAATCGCGGGCAACCGCCGGCCAGGTGCGGGCGGCGCTTGCAAACAGGGCGACGATCACGCTCGCAAAAATCGCAACCCCGAGCAGTCCCATCTGCTGCGCCATCAACAAATACATCGAGGAAACACCGATGTAGAGATCTACGTCCGGCGTACCCACGAAGCCGACGCCGAGCGCCGGATAACGCTCGATCAACCGCAGCGCATCCTTGTACTCGCCGAACCGCATCTGGGTTGCCAGATCGCGTCCCTGGAATCCCTCCGCAAAGTGTTGCACCAATTCGCGCGTCTGCGGCAACACGAGTGCCAGCGTCAACACGATCGCCATCAAGATCAACAATCGCCGGTAGCGCAGCGCGCCCATCAGCCCGACGACTAGGGCGAAGCCGAGCATCGCGCCGCGCGACACCGTGAGCACAAGCGCGCTGCCGATGAGCAGCAGACACAAACCGACCAGCCCGCGACGCGCCACTGGCCTGGGCGAAAAGAGCTGCGGCAGCCCCAAAGCCCCTGTGACCGACAGATAGCCGCCGAAAGCATTCGGGTCAATCCAAAGCCCGGTCGCGCGTTGCATCAAGGCCGGATCGTCACGGATGAAACGCAGCACGCCGGGGCCGGTAGGATAACCGAATGGCCGCAGCGCCGACAACGCGCGGATGGCCAGGTCATCCGGGATGACATACAACACAATGCCGATCGCCGCCGAGAGCGCGCCGATCAGCAGCATCCAGCGAACGAGCTGCTCTTGAGCCGAGAGATCGGGCAATGCGGCGACGATGAGCAGCGACATGAGCAGGCTGAGCACCAGCTCGGCGAAACGTCGCAGCACAAGCGGCGTGAGCGCGCCGTTCGGCAAGCCGACGATGAAGGTGGCCAACGCGATCAGCGCCAGCAAAAGCACCGGCGCGCCGATCGGCGTCCGGCGCAGCGGCAAATCGCGCCGAACGCCGAGCTGATGCAGCGCCCACGCGATGGCTAACCCCACCAGCGCCAGGTCGAGAAAGGTCGGCGTAAAGCCCAGCCGCGCGGGCAGCGCGAAGCGGGGCAATATCCCGATCACCACCACTAGCGCAAATAAAGCGCGCGGAACGCTGCCGATCAGCCAGAGACCTAACGGCACGGCTACAACGAGGCCGATCAGCGCGAGTGGGTTGATCAGGGCCGCCAACACGCCGCCGATTAAGCCGGCCAGCGCACAAATCGCGATCAGCGGCAGGGGATGCGCGTGCGAGCCGGGCAGCGAGGGAGAAGCCATAGCGCAAGGGGGAGGCGCACTATCCGCGCAGCTAGGCGGCTTTGTCCAGCTCGCCGCCGATCAAGCGCCCATTTTGATCGTAGAGCTTGGGCGTGGCCTGGTCACGAACCGCCGTGGCATCTACCACGACGCGCCGCACGTCGCGCCGTGACGGGACCTCATACATGACGTCGAGCAAGACGCGCTCGATGATCGCGCGCAGGGCGCGCGCGCCGCTGCCGCTCTGGATCGCCTCGTCGGCTACGGCGTTCAACGCCTCGCTGGTGAAGATCAGCTCTACGCCGTCCAGGCTGAGCAACCGCTGATACTGCTTGATGATCGCGTTCCGCGGGCGGGTCAGCACCTCAATCAATCCCTGACGGTCGAGCGCGTCGAGCGTGACCAGCACCGGTAAGCGCCCGACGAGTTCGGGGATGAACCCATATCGCGTGAGGTCGTCCTGGTTTACATGATGCAATAGTTCTTCGTTGCGGCGGACCTTGGGCGCGCCGGAAGTGTAGGTGGGCAGGCCGATGCGCCGCCTCGCGCCAATGCGTTCGCCGATCACCTGCGTCAGGCCCTCAAATGTGCCGCCGCAAATGAACAGAATGTCGCTCGTGTCTATCTGCAGCATCTCGGCCTGCGGATGCTTGCGACCGCCGTCCGGCGGCACATAGACGATGCTGCCTTCGATGATCTTCAGGAGGGCTTGCTGCACGCCTTCGCCGGACACGTCGCGGGTGATGCTGGGGTTGTCGGCAGACTTGCGGGCGATCTTATCAAGTTCGTCAATGTAGACGATGCCGCGCTGGGCGCGGCGCACGTCGCCATCGGCGGCCTGGATCAGGCGGACTAGGATGGTCTCCACATCTTCGCCCACATAGCCGGCTTCGGTGAGGGCCGTCGCGTCGGCAATGCAAAACGGCACATCCAGCAGCTTGGCCAGCGTTTGGGCCAGATAGGTCTTGCCGCTGCCGGTGGGCCCGATGAGCAGCACGTTGCTCTTGCCGACCTCGACATCGGCGAAACGCGCTTTGTTCTCAATGCGCTTGTAGTGGTTATAGACCGCAACGGCAAGTGCGCGTTTGGCCCGCTCTTGACCTACCACATACTCATTGAGATGTTTGTAGATCATGCGCGGCGCCAGCGAAGCGAGGTGCGCGCTGCCCGCCGGCGTCGTTCGGTTTTCGCGCGCCGCCCGCCGCTCACCATCCAGGATGTCCTGGCACATCTGCACGCACTCATCGCAAATGAACACGTTGCGCGGACCGGCGATCAGCCGGTTGACGTGCAGCTCGCTCTTGCCGCAGAACGAGCAGTGATTGATGGACGAGCCAGGCTTGGGCATCGCTTCGCAAGTATAAACGCTTCCGGCGCCTGAGCGATTCGGATTTGGCAATTGGATGGACCGCAAGCGCATACTTTGCGCGCCAGCCAACGCATCACATCGAGTAACAATCGTTTGTCTGTAGCTCGATGGCGGCGATGCGGCCGGTGGCCTCGCACATCGCACACTCCGCCGGCAGGGTTGCCGCGCGATTGGTCTCAATGCGCGGCGTCCGGAAGCGGTCGGATGGTTTGACGCATGTGAACGGCAGCGGGGTCAGTTTGCGCCGCACGGCCATGAAATCCGCAAGGGCTGTGGGGCAAAAGAAAGGCCCGATCACACAGGATCGGGCATGGTGAGCGACTATTCTTTCAGGAAGTCGCGCAACTTGCGGGCATGCGCCGGCAACCGCAGCCGGCTAAGCGCCTGGGCCTCGATTTGCCGGACGCGCTCGCGCGTCACGCCGAGCTTGCGGCCCACTTCTTCGAGCGTGTACGTCTCGCCGTCAAGCAGGCCGTAGCGCAACTGCAAGATGCGCACTTCGCGCGGCGGCAGCGTGTCGAGGATGTCGGCCAGTTGCTCGCGCAGCATCTGATTCGTCACTATCTCGACCGGCGCCGGGCTGTCCTCGTCCGGGATGAAATCGCCGAGCACACTCTCTTCCTCGTCATCAGTTGGCGTCTCCAGGCTGATTGGACGGCGCGCGACTTGGATCATCTGCTCGGCCTTGCGCACGGTCACGTTCAACGCTTCGGCCAACTCGGCCACCGTGGGGTCGCGGCCAAGCTCCTGCGTCAACTGGTGACTGGCGCGCAGCAGGCGATTGATCTGGTCGCCCATGTGCACCGGCACGCGAATAGTGCGGCCTTGATCGGCAATCGCGCGCGTGACGGCCTGGCGAATCCACCAGGTGGCATACGTGCTGAACTTATGACCGCGACGCCAGTCAAACTTCTTGGCCGCCCGGATCAGGCCAATGTTGCCCTCCTGGATCAAATCCAGGAACGGCACGCCGCGGCCGATGTACTTCTTCGCCACGCTAATAACCAGCCGCGAGTTAGCGTTGATGAGATGCTCACGCGCGGCCATGCCGTCTTCGACCAGCATCTCCAGACGCTCGCGATCTTCCGGCGTCAGGTTCGGGTCAGACTGGAGCCGCTCACGGGCTTCGCGGCCGCGCTCCATGCGCTGGGCGAGGTCCACTTCCTGCGGTGCTGTGAGCAGCGCCACGCGGCCGATCTCTTTCAGATACAGGCCCACCGTGTCGTCTGCTTCGATCGCCTCGAGCAAGTTTTCGTTGGTCCGGTCGTTGAACTCGTCCTCTTCGTCGTCCTCGTCATCCACGATTTGGTCGGCAGCCTCGTCCTCGCTGGCGACTACGTTGATGCCGGCATCGGACAGCGCAGCGAACAGGTCTTCGAGTTGATCCAGGTGCTTCTCAGCATCGGGGAAGAGGTTGAGGATGTCCTCGTATGTCACATACCCTTTCTCCCGGCCGAGGTTTATCAACTGCTCTTCGCCGCTCAACTCTTCTACGGTGATCTCCTCGATTGAGGCAGCCGTCGGAGAGACCGCGTCGGTCTGAACGACTGGAACAGGCGCAGTGGGCGATTCAATGGCCGCGTTTGGTACGGCGCTCACCGGCGAGTGAGCAGCCTGCGCCACCCGCTTGGACTGACGCTTGGTCGGCTTGGTCGCCGGCTTGCGGACAGTCTTTAGGGCTTTCGCGGATTTCTTCGTAGCCATTGACTTAGTGTTATACACACCCCTAATGAGACGCGCGTTAAAACCCGCGCAAATTGGCCTGTGAAGGGCCGCCAATTACGCAGATATTAGTGACTCCGCATTATATTGTCAAGTTCAATATGTAAAGCGGGCGTACTCGATATTCTCTGGATTGAACAGCGATGCCCGCGCGCCGCCGTTATCCGGCCAAATAGGCTCGGCGCTGGCAAACCCGCCGGAGAAGCCGCAGTTGTCAGGCGCAACAAGCACATTGGTATAAATGCGGCAGAACTGCCCGGCGGCAATAATCGCGCCGCTGCCGAATCGAAAGGTGCCTATAACGGTGTTGTCGGCTAGGCGGATGGCTTTCAGCGTCCAGCCACTCAAATCCACCTGCTGCACCCCTTCGTTGTACAACTCGACGTATTCATCGGCCTGATTGGGCCCGCTGCCCACCGCCTGAATAGACAGGATGCGCACTGTGCCTCTAAAGACAAACGACCCTCTCTCAAGCGGAGTTGGCGTAGGCTGGGGCGCCGAGTCAACCGGCGTAGGGGTGGGCGATGTCGGCGTGGGAGTGGGAGGCGCAGGTGATTGCGGCGTAAGCGTTGCCGCGATCTCCGGCGCCGGCTGCGGCGTGTTCAGCGCGGGTTGGGGTGGTGGCAGCGGCGTAAAAGTGGGCGGAAGCGTCAATTCCGGCCTTGGCAATGGCGATTCCAGCGCCGGCGCGGGCGCTGGCGGTAGTTCGGGAACAAGGTCGGTCCGTGGCGGCTCGGGTATTGCCGCAGCCATAGGCGTTGGAACCGATGGGCCATTCTCTGGATTGAGGCCTATTGGTCCTGCGGCATTATTCTCTGTCGTCTCTTCGGTTGGCTGCATCGGCTGAGGCGACGGGGATTCTGATGCGTCCGTCGCAACTGGCGTGACCGGGCTGTCGGTCGCTGTCAAGACCGGCGTGGCTATCGGCGTCGGCGTCGCCTGATAGGCCGCCGAAATTGTCCTGCGCGTGCGCGCCAGGCTGGGACTGAGGACGAACGCCGCCGCAACCGCTGCCAGGATGACGAAAGCCGCCATTAACGCCGAGGCAGCAACAACGGCCAAGCCGAGCAAACGAGATGTAGCGGGCTGCTCCGCCGCGATCTGTGCTCGATGCGCTTCTTCGGCTCGCTCGAACATTTCGCGTCGACTGAGCCAAGCCGGCCCTATGACGCTCTCGAAGGCCGCATATTCATCCGGGAAGTGCACAATGCGCGAGCGCCGCGTCCGCGGGTCGAACTCCAGCTTGCACCCGCACGCGCGGCACTGCCAGAGCGTGCCGGCGCGCTCCAGGGCGACGCGCCGGCACAGCGGACATGTATCTTTCGGAATGTTGCTCAGATCCACGATTCAATCGAGACGCCGTGGCCGAAAGCAAAGTTTCCCTTTCCCTAGCAACGCGACTCGCTTTCGACAGGCTGGATTCAGCCTAGACGGGCATCGTGATGCGCGAGGGACGCAGGCGTCGGTCAATCTCCCAGGGGTAAACGATGTAGGCATCCGTGACAGCCGCGAAGTAGGTCGGCTTGTGATGAGGGAAGAGGGATGCCGCCGGCTTATAGTGCAACACTGCCGTTTCGACTCGCGCCCCGCTCGCCTCTACGCGCCCTCGCACTGTCATAATATGACGGCCGTGTGTCCAGACATCATCTACGACCAGCACGCGGCGCCCGCGCGTCAACTCTTCTTCCGGAAACTGTAAGAAGGTCGGCCATGCTAGCAAACGCGGCGCATCTTCGGCCGGAAATTCAACAGCCGCCGTTAAGATATGTTTGATGTTCAGCGCCTCGGCGATTAATCCACCTGGTATGATCCCCCCACGGGTGATCATGACCAACGAATCAAACGCCCCGACCATTTGTGGCAGCAGTTGGTCTATGAGCGCGTCCACATCTGCCCATGTCAAGACTTCCTGGCGCGGTGACTCTTCTCTGCGCATCATGACAATCCTTTGCAATTTCCGTCCGCATAGTGTACCTTAGCCCCATGAGCAGAGGAAAGGCAAGCGGAGCGCCGCTGAATACTTTCATCATCGCAAGCGTTGCAGTTTTGCTGTTGCTCGTGCTTGCGCTGTTGATCGCGTTGCTCATCAGGAGCGGCCGGCTGTTTAACCCACTCGCCGCCAGCGTGGGCTTGCCCGATGCAGTCCTGATCGAATCGCGACTGGTTCCCGCCGTGGCGCCGCCCGAACCCGCTCAACCACAGCCGCCCCCGCTCCTTGAGACTGCGCAGCCGCAACCGCCGGCCGAGCCTGAACCGCCGCCTGCGCAGCCCACGCCTCAACCGACCGCAATCCCGGCTCCTATCAGCCCGCCGGTGTTCCCCAGCGACGTTGAGCCAGTGCCGGTAGAAGGAGATGTGGATGACGGCAGCAGCGCGCCGTCGTCTGCTCCGGCTGGCTCAGGCGCGAGCCGGGGAAGCAGCGGCGGGGCGCGCGTGTCCTGCGGCGCGCGCGTCGTTCACGTCGTCCAGCCGGGTGAGAACCTCTTCCGCATCGCCCTGCGCTATAACACCACCATCGCATCTATCGCGCGCCGCAACGGCATCGCCGACGCGCGCACAATCCGCGCCGGCCAGAGGCTGACGATCATCACCTGTCACTGAGCCGGCCGGTCGCATCCGGCTCTCTGGCTTGGGCTTACCGCGTGTTCACGGCAATGTCGCTCATCGGCACAAGCTGAATCCAGGTGTTGCCGGGCTTGAGCGGGATCTTGTTGCCGTTCACATCGAGCAGATCGAACATGCCGATTTCCGGCCCGCGCCGCCAGCGACCGCCGATCTCGATGCCGTCGCGGAAAACGCGCAACGGGCCTTCACCCCACAGTTGAATCTCGATGGAACGCGCGCCGCTGACATCTTCCTGGATCAGCGTCGTCACATGAGGCGCATGTACCACTAATACGTTTGCCGCGAAGATTTGTTCGCGCGTGAGCGCATCAATCTGCTTCTCGTTTCTCAGCGACTTGAGCCATCGGCCGGATTGCGGATCGTAGGCCCAGATCACGCTGCCGGACTTATAGCCGACCTCGATCAGCGTAGTCGGCTTGCCCTGGGGCGGATTCGGATCAAACGTCCAGGCGCGGAAGCTCGAGGGGGTGTTGTTGCCGCGCTTGTCCAGCTCTTCCCAGGCGCGGACTGTGTTGGCGAACAGATTGTGAGGGGGCAGACGATCCGGGGTGCGAAAGGCCGGGCATGTGGCGCATTCTGTGCCCCCCATGTCGCTAATCATCGTGAGGTTATTGCGATGCGCCCACGAGGCGCGCATCAGCGGCTTGACGCCGGGGCTGGTGCCGGAGCATAGCAGGGCCGCGTCAAAGATCATCGGCAGCTCAATGTCAATGAGGCGACAACTGCGCACCGAGCCGACTTTAGTCGGCGCGTTTGTAAGAAACAGTGCCGTGAAGCGCGTGATGCTGCCTTCGGAGTAGTGCTCGACGACGATGTCGGCGCTGTTCAAGCCGGACTGCGGCCGCACATCGGAGGTGTTGGCCACTTTGATGAGCAGCGGCCGGCGCCGGAGGACAGCGGGGTCGGCCACAACGAGGCCGGTGAACGGGTTGACGTTCTCGCCGATTGGGCCGGACGCCGGGGCTGCCGCGTCGGTCACCGCGCCGGCGGCTTCTAACACTGCGGTTGCCGTAGCTGTAGGTTGGGGCAACGGCGTGGGCTGCTCAGGCGTCGGCGAAGGCGCGACAGTCGGCGCATAAATGGTCACAATCGGTTGAAAGTTCTCCGGCGCCGGGGCCGGCTCGCCCGAGCCGCAGGCAGCCAGAACGAGGGCGAAGCTCAGCCCGAGCGCTGCAATGGCGCGATGACGGTGAACGAGGCTCATGGTGATTCTGTCAAAGAACGCACAGCGATTGACGCCAGACGATTATAGAGACAACAATCCGTATGTTACAATGACGCTCGTTATACGCGCCCCCATCGTCTAGCGGTCCAGGACGCGGCCCTTTCAAGGCCGAAACACGGGTTCGAGTCCCGTTGGGGGCACTCCCGAACGCATCGGCGCTCGCCGACAGCACTGCGCCGCGCGCTGCAGCTTCAAGGTCCCAAAGCGCCATCCGGCAGAACCGTTTGGTTGAGGATCGCCGCCTTCAACGCATCGCCCGACAACTGCGCGCCGCGCAGGATTGCGCTGCTCAAATTCGCGTGATCGAGGAGGACGCCGTTCAAATTCGCGCCGCGGAATATTGCCCGGCTGCAATCGGCTTCGGTGAGATCGGCGCGCAGCAGCAAGGCATCGCTGAGATTTGCGCCGCGTAAATCGGCGAAGCGCAACCGGGCCTCGATCAAGCTGGCGCGATGCAGGTAAGCATGGCGCAGGACGACCCGCTCGCACAGTGCCTCATCCAGGTTGGCCTCGTTCAGCTCCGCCTCTTCCATGACGGCTGCGGTCAAGTCGGCGTGGCACAAATGCGCGCCGGCCATGCGCGCGCGGCTGAGCTCGGCGCGCGTCAGGTCGGCGGAACGCAGGTCTGCCGTGGATAGCCGCGCGCGATGGAGTTTGGCGCCGCGCATGTCCGCGCCGATGCAGTTGGCCGCTTCGAGGTTAGCCTCGGTCAGATTCGCGTCGTTCAGGCGCGCCTGGGTGAGTTGCGCCGACGCCAGGTCGGCGCCGGTGAAGTCGCAAAATGCCGCATCTACATCGGTCATTTCCGCTCCGGCCAGCCATGCGCGCGTCAGGATTGCGTGGCTCAGCGATGCGCCGGCCAGATTCGCGCCGCGCAGGTCGGCGAATGTGAAGTTCAAGCCGCGCAGGTCTAGCCCGCTTAGGTCCACGCCCGTCAGCCGTGCGCCCGCTTCGCCCTCCCTTAGTCGAGGCACAGCCGCCAGAATCTGGATCACTTCTTTGCGCGTCAGTTCAGCCATAGCGAGCCAGGCATGGGAAGCAAGTGCAGCGCGCTCACGCCCCGATGCTTGCAATCGCCGCCTTGCCGATCAATTCCAGGGCGCGATCGTCCTGTGGCGGATGCATCAAGCCGGCGCGGGCGTCGCGGAAGTGGCGTTCGAGGGGCAGGCGGCGGTCTAACCCACCGGCGCCGGCGATGCGCAGCGCGATGTCGGTTGCGGCGATGGCTGCGTTGGTGCATAGATACTTGGCCGCCGCCAAGTCCGCTTCCATCCCGGCGCGCCGCGCCGGCTGCTCCGCCCACGTCTGCGCCGCTGTGTATAGCGCTGCGCGCGCGGCGCGCAACGCAACGTCCATCTGTCCGATGCCGCGCTGGACGTGGGGCAACTCAGCAATCGGCTTGCCTAGCGCCGTCGGCACGCGCTGCTGGGCATAGCGAGCCAGGGCGTGTAGCGCCCCCTCGCCCACTCCCAGATACACCGCTGCGAAGGCGCATGTGGCCCAACCCGCCGGCAAGCCGCCGCGCCGCGCCTGGCCGGGCGCGCGCTGTTCGACGTGCCAGCACTCCGGCACAAATACATCTTCCAGAACGACGTCGAACGAACCACTCGCGCGCAGGCTGAGGCTCGTCCCCCAGTTGTCTATGAGCGTCAGGCCAGGCGAATCGCCGGCCACGGCGAACACGCCGGTCGCGTCATCGAGCGTCGCCGTGACGAGGAAGTAGCGCAAAGCCGGCGCGTAGGTCACCCAACTTTTGCGCCCGTTCAGCCGGTAACCGCCGGCGACGCGCGTCGCGCGGGTGGCGGGCAAGCCGCCGCGCGATGGGCTGCCCATCTCGGGCTCGCTGGCCGCGCTGTTGACCAGCGCGCCGTCGCGCACGATCTCCTCGCACAATCGCGCATAAGCATCTTCGGGCCAAGCGCAGTGTTCGGCCAGCGAACCCACCACATGGAAGTGCATGGCCAGGCCGAGCGCCGTGCTGGCGTCGGCGCGGGCGAGGCGCTGCAAGACGCAAACGCACTGGAAGAGGTTAAAGCCATCCCCGCCCAATGCCGCCGGGACCGGCAAACGCGGCAAACCGGCAGCGCGCATGTCAGCCACGTTTTCAAAGGCGAACGAGCCTTCGCGGTCATGCTGATCGGCGCGCGCAGCGAAAGCCTCCGCCAGCCGATCCACGCAGGCCAGCACCTCGTCGAATGAACGCATGAGCCCATTGTAAGGCGAGGTGACCGGTGAGGATATGTTTCGCCGCGCAGGCGGGCGCAGGCGTCGCTCGTCACAGCAAACCCGCCTGGCTGTAATCGCCCAACAGCAGGCGATAACCGTTGGGCTTGGTCGCCGCGTGGGTGATTATTGAACGCCGGCCGATCAAGCTATCGTGAATGCGCGCTGGGATGTGCTCGATGCGGCATCCTTCCAGCACGATGCTGCGCTCGATCTCGGCGTTCTCGATCATGCAATCGCGATCGATGCTGGTGAACGGGCCGATGTAGCTGTTGATAATTTGCGTGTTCTCGCCAATGATCGTCGGCCCCCGGACAACGCTGTTGACGACGCGCGCGCCGCGCTCCAGGGTCACCCGCGAATCCACAGTTGAGCGCGCGTCCACTTCGCCCTCGCAGCGCGGCGTCAGCTCTTCCAGCACCAGCGCATTCGCCTCAAGCATGTCTTCGCGCTTGCCGGTGTCCACCCACCAGCCAGTATGCACGTAGGGATACACGCGATAGCCATGCGTCACCAGCCACTGGATCGCGTCGGTGATCTCCAGCTCATTGCGCCACGAGGGCTGAATGGCCTCCACTGCCTCGAACACATGCTTGTCGAACATGTAGATGCCGACAAGGGCCAGATCGCTGGGCGGGTCTTTGGGCTTCTCGACCAGGCGTTCAATGCTGCCGTCGGGGCGCAACACGGCGACGCCGTACTGTCGCGGGTCGGCCACGCGCGTCAACACGATCTGGCTGTTGTAGTCCGAAGCGGCATACTGCTCGATCAGGCGATGGATGCCGCCCTCGATGCAGTTGTCGCCGAGGAACATGACGAACCGCGAGTCGCCAAGGAAGTCCCGGCTGATCTTCACCGCATGCGCCAGGCCGCGCGGTTCGTCCTGAAGGATGTAGGTGATTCGGGCACCCCAGCGCGACCCGTCGCCGACGACGCTTTTGATCTCTGCGCCGGTCTCTGGCGCAATCACGATGCCGATCTCCTCGATGCCGGCGTCGCGGATCGCCTGAATGACCCGAAAGAGAACCGGCTTGTTGGCGAGCGGGATGAGCTGTTTGGCGCTGGTGAAGGTGAGTGGGCGCAGGCGCGTGCCTTTGCCGCCGCTTAAGATGAGGCCTTTCATGGTGTCAGCGTTCGATTGCCAGATGGAAGATTGCTCAGTTGGCGCGAGGCAAATTGCCGGCCGGGCCACGAGCGCACACGCGTAGTTTACCCAGCATGACGCAACACCTCGCGCATAGCCAATGCGATGCTATTATCTCGCTCCATGCGCCGACGGCTATAGCTGATGAACAGATCGGCCCGCGCCCGCGTGATGCCGACATACAGCAAACGCAGCCGCTCCGCGACATACTCGATGCGCTCTCGTCGCACCAGGTCGGCGGCGGTCCAACTCGCCGCGCCGCCGGCAAGCGCCTCTAGTTGGATGCGCGCCTCCAGGGCCGGATCGTGCCCAGCAAGATACCAGGCCTGCCCGCGAAACTCGCCCGACGCATCGTGCGGGAACTCGACCTCGTCCACGCAGGTGAGATACACGCGATCCCATTCCAACCCTTTGGCTTTGTGCATGGTCGTGACGGTGATCTGACCGGCCACGGGCTGGAATCCGGCCTCGATGAGCGAGCTGCTGAGGTATCGCTGGCGATTGCTGGCGATCTCGTCTAGCTCGCGCGCGACATCGGCCAAGTGCGCATCGGGGTGGAGCGCCATATAACGGCGCAGGCTCGACGCCAAGCTGTGCGCGATTGCCAGGTCGTTCTCCCGCGCGAAGAGCTGCTGAGCGATGGCGAGGATGAGCTGATCCACCGGCAGCACGCTGGCCCGCAACCAGCGCGCGGTGAGCGCCGCCAGCGCATAGACCTCGCGCGCCTCATCTTCGCGCAGGGCAAGGCCGGGCGGCAAAGCCGGCGCCGCATCGGATAGCGGGAAGAGCAGTCGCTCAGGCCGCGCGCTTCGCAGCAGCGCTTTCACGCGATGGTCGCGCGCATCGCCGGTCGGCCCAACGCCGGCCTCGATCATCGCCGTGCGCAAGTCCACCAGCGCGTTCATATTCGTGGGCTGGCTGCAAAAGCGCACGGCCTGGGCCAATACGCGCGCCACGTCGCGCACCGGTTGTGGATTGCGCAGTTGATCCTGATACAGCTTGCGCTGCGGGTAGCGCGCTTGTATCTCTTCCAGCGCCTGCACGATGCGCTGGCCAAAGTAGTGGGTCGGCGAAAGGATGGCGCAGGTGCGATCGGGCGCGTCCAGGACAAACCGAACGGCGCTCTGGGCTACTTTCTGCGCCTCGGCATCTTCATCATCGAAGGGCTGCAGCCGAATGCGCCCCGCCGGTGGATTCGGCTGAGGATCGTCGGGCGGCGCGGGTTGAATGATCCCATCGGCGCTCAGCGCCGCGCGCCGCACATCCGGCTCCGGATGCGCGCGGGTCGCCCAATCCACCAGTCGGTTTGCCAGGGCGATGATCTCCGGCGCGCTGCGGCCGCTCACCGTCAACGGCATCGCCCGCACATCGGGACGCTCCTTGAATGCGCGGAAGAAGCGCGCGTCCGACGCCGTGAACGTGGTCATGATGGCCTGATTGGGATCGCCGACGCGCACCCAGTTGCCATGCTCGCGCGAGAGCAGCGCGAGGATCTCTTCTTGCAGTGGCGTGCTGTCCTGCGCCTCATCCTCCAGAATGAACGGCCAGCGCCGGCCCAGCCGGCGGCGAAAGTCGTCGTCGTTGTTCAGAGCGCGAATGGCCGCCCAGATCAGGTCATCGAAATCCAGCCGGCCGCCGGCGCGCAGCATCTGGTCGTAGCGCTCGTAGATCGCCGCGCCAATGCGCAGGAACGGCGATATAGCCATCAGCTCCTGCGCTTGGTCTTCGCGCTCCGCAATTAGCGCGCGCACATCCGCCGGCGTCAACCGCAGGTGTTTGGCCAGCTTGGTCACTTCCGCGCCGAGGCGCACTGTGTCATCGGACCATGCGCTCTCCAGGCGGCAGCGCTGTTGCGGCGTCAGATCAGAGGGCAGAAAGCTGAGCCAGTAGTCGCGTTCTTGTTGCATGAACCAGCGCGCAGCTTCGGCCATCGCGCGGCTGTTGCTCAGCTCATCGTCAATGCGATAGTCGGAGGTCACGCCGGCGAGATCGGGGCGTTCGCGCACGATCGCGTTGGCCAGGCTGTGCAGGGTGAACACGCGAAAGCCACCATCGCTCAGGCCCAGGTCGCGCAAAGCCAAGCGAATGCGCGCCTGGACGTTCTCCACCGCCGAGTTAGTGAAGGTGACCACCAACACCTCGGCATCCGGGCCGACCATCCCGCGCGCCAGCAGGCGCACCGCCAGCGCAGCCAGCGTGTGTGTCTTGCCGCTGCCCGGCACGGCCAAAACGGCCAGCTTGCCGCCGGCGTATTCGTTAACGATGCGCGCTTGCTGGGGTCGCAGGTTCATAAGCCTCGCAGCGCCTGGGCGAGCATGCCGCTCTCTTCCTGTCCGGCCATGGTCAGCCCGCTGGCCGCCAGGTAGATCTTGTCGCGACAGCGAAACGCCAACCCACCCACCACGCGCGCCAGCAGGTCGCGGCTGGCGCGCTGCTCGTCGTCGTCGGTCCAGCGCATGCCCGGCGACCATTCGCGCGACAGGACGTAGGGATGGGTGAGCGGCTGGTAGAAGCGTTCGTGCCAATTCAAGGCGTTGACGTTGAGCCAGAATTGATAGCGCGAGCGATAGTTATCGGTGAGATACGTGTAAACCGGCGCCAGCAGGATGCTGCCTTCGGATACATCCGGCGTCCGCTCAGGAGCGTATTCGGCGGCCAGGACGTTCTGCATGAGCG
This sequence comes from uncultured Anaerolineae bacterium, assembly GCA_938034415.1. GTDB lineage: Bacteria > Chloroflexota > Anaerolineae > J036 > Brachytrichaceae > JAAFGM01. The sequence continues at coordinate 26,090 of CALHLE010000021.1, read as the reverse complement.
CGACGACGTAGGCTTGACCCGCCTCCACCCGCTCGGCCACCTCCGGCCTGGGCGACAGACCCAACACCGAGAGCTCCGGCGGCTGAGACGATTCGCCGATCGGCTGCGACGCGAGGTCGGCCTGCTCGAACACTTCGCGGAAGGCGCGCGCCGAGGCGATCAGCTTGTCGCACACCCCCCTAGCCTCCGGATCATCGCCGAGCACAAAGCCCGGCTGGGACATCGGCCCGGCGGTCAGCTCTCGCCAGAACAGGTCGAGAGGCGCATCCTGGGCCTGGCGCCCGCCGGCCCACGCAGCCAGCCAGTCTCGCAGCGCGGTGTAGCGCTCGTGAAACGGCTTGCCCACGCGATCCCAGAGGATCGGCTCAGCAAGCAGTGGCAGGGCGACGATGCCGCCGGGTCCACACGCGCGGCGCGCGGCGTCGGCGATAAGCTGCGCCCGCACCACATCCAACCCGGATATCACCAACGCCAGGGCGCGCGCCAACTCCGATGTCGAAACCGGCTGCGCCCATTTGGGATGTCCCAACCGCGCGAAGGTGACTAAGGCGCGGACGAGCGGCTGGTCATGCAGCGGCCGGGAGGGACGCACGGCGTGCACGCCGACGCCGTAACGCCTCAAGCGCTCTTCCAACTCGAACCACAGCACATCCTCCACCACCGGCGCCACGACGGCGATTTCGCGCGCCGCCACACCGGAGCGCACGAGCGCGCCGATGTGATCGGCCACGGCCTGCACCATAGTTGCCCAGTAGCGCGCCGGCGCCGCGCCGTCGTACAGTTTCTCAACAGCCGAACTGCGTAGCGCGAGGCGCGGTGCGCGCTCGTTGATCGCGCGCATGAGCGCCTGGCCGAAGCGAGCCGGCGAATCCGGCGCGTCCGGTTGCAGCCGCGGATCGGGTATCGGCGTCACTTCACATGCCGACTGGAGCGAACGCGCCGACCGAGGCGCCGCGCCCAGGTTAACCCGGAAACCGCCCGGGGCGTCTTCGGCGAGCATCGCGGTTTCGGACGTCTCCAGGAGCAGCCGCAGGAAATCATGGACGATCGGCGCGCCTTCTTCGATGTTGTCGGCCAGCACATGGCGATAACGCGCCGCGACGTACTCGCGGTAGAAGTCGGCGGCCAACAGATGCGCTCTGAATAGCTCCATGCCGAGCGAAAAGTCCACCAGCGTATGGCGCAGGCAAAACCGGCGAAAGGCGAGCGCGATGTCCTGCACGGCGCGATAGGTCTGCTCACGCGGCTCGGCGCCGTGCCAGGCCGACGCCAGCCGATCGGCCAGCTCCTCCAGCGGGAAGCCTGTCGTCGCAGCGCGGTTGAGATCGTCCAGGATTTGGATGAGCAGACGGCTGCGCGGCATGCGCAGGTGCTCAAACTCGCCGATGCGGGGCGCGACGATGCGATCGAGGAGATACTGCGCCGCCTCGACGTTCACCCAGACCGGCTCGCGGTGGGGATCGGCGAAGCCGGCGCGCAGCGCAATGCGCGGGAAGAACAAGCTCACGTGCTGCTGGGCCAACCCAAAGAACGTGTGGATCTCCGGCTCAGAGAGGCGCGCGCGCCGCGCCTTGCGCCCTTCGCGCGATGCCGCTGCCGCATCGCGCGCGAGGGCCAACGCAGCCTTAAAACGCCCGACGTGAGATTCCTGAGGGACAAGGATGAGGATGCGATCCGGGCGAACACCGCTGCCGAGCAGCTCGATGAGCCGATCGGTCAGCCGCGCCGTTTTGCCGACGCCCGGATGACCGACGAGGTAATGTTTGCTCATGCCCGGCTGGTTAGAAATGCAAAAGCCACCGCGATTGCGATGGCTCCTCTCCCGTCCGATCCGCGCAGCCGAATGCAGCTTCAGATCACTTGTTCGCGATGTGGGTGACTTTGTACTTGATCTCGCCCTCAGGCGCTTGCACGGAGACGATGTCGTTCACCTTGTGGCCGAGCAAAGCGCGGCCCAGCGGCGATTCGTTGCTGATTCGCCCGCTGGCCGGGTCGGCCTCGGCCGAACCGACGATGATGTAGTGCTCTTTGTGACCGGAGCCGATCTCGGTGATGGTGACCTTGCTGCCCAGGCGCACCTCATTGGATGGACCCTTGTTCTCAATCAGCACGGCGTTGGCAAGGATGGTCTCGATCTCCAGAATGCGCCCCTCCACAAAGGCCTGCTCATTCTTGGCATCCTCGTACTCGGGATTCTCCTCGACCTCACCCTCGGCCATCGCGTCATGCAATCGCTGAGCGACCTCGGCCCGGCGAACGGTCTTCAAATACTCCAGCTCTTCTTCGAGCCGCTTCAAACCCTCTGGAGTGAGATATTCCTGTTCGATCATCGTGCATCTACCTACCTTCTGAACGATCTGCATTGGCGCAGTTGATACCGGTTGTCACTAACAAGCGTCACGCCACAACATCGGACAACGAGTGTCACGCAGCAATGTCAGAATTAAAATAGAGGCGCCGCGCAAACGCCTCTACTCTACCGACGACATGAATGTAACGTAAGGCAAGTATACCCGATTCGCCCGTGGTTGACAAGAACGGTTTTGCATAATTTATAAGGCGTTTGCGGTCGCATCCTGAAAAGTTTATGTACAAAGTAGTTGTCACCGACCACGCGTTTCCCTCGCTTGACCCAGAACGCAGTGTGCTCGCCGGCCTAGCAGAAGTGATAGACCTCAGCCCACTGCGCACCGAGGAGGATGTGATCCGCGCCGCGCGCGATGCCGACGCGCTGATCATCGGCTTTGTGCCCATCACGGCCCGCGTGATGGATGCCCTGCCTCGGCTGCGCTGCGTTGTGCGCTACGGCGTCGGCTACGAGACGATTGACGTGCCGGCTGCTGCCGCGCGCGGCATCCAGGTCGCCAACGTGCCCGACTATTGCATTCCCGAAGTGGCCGACCACGCCATGGCGCTGCTGCTGGCGCTGGCGCGCAAGGTAATCCCGCTCGACGCGAGCGTGCGGCGCGGCGAATGGGCGACGCTGAAGACGGCTAAGCCGGCGCATCGCATCGAGGGCCAGACGCTCGGTTTGATCGGCATGGGGCGCATTGGCAGCGCAGTGGCCCGGCGCGCGCTCGGCTTTGGGATGCGCGTGATCGCGCACGACAAGTATCTTTCGTCGGAGCGCGCGCAGGCGGTCGGCGCAGCGCTCGTGGACCTCGATACGCTGCTCCGCGAGGCGGACTTCATCTCCATCCATACACCGCTCACGCCGGAGACGCGCCACCTCATCAACGCCGAAGTGATCGGCAAGATGAAGCCCAGCGCCTATCTGATCAACGTGGCGCGCGGGGCAATCGTGGATACGCGGGCGCTGGCGGACGCGCTGCGGATGGGCAGACTCGCCGGTGCAGCGCTCGACGTGTTCGAGCAGGAGCCGCTGCCCGCCGACCACCCCATCCGCAACGCGCCGAACGTCATCCTTCATCCGCACGCCGCCTGGTATTCCGAAGAGGCGATGATCCAACTGCAGGTCAACGCCGCCGAGGAGGTCGCCCGCGCCTTGCGCGGCGAGCCGCTGAAGAACCCGCTCACGCCGGCGAGGTCATGATTGATAGAGGTCATGATTGATAATTGGCGAACAACAACTCACCACAGACAACTCTCCTCCGCCGCCCACCATGAACATCGAACGCGTTGAACTTTTCCACATTCGCATCCCACTCGTCGCCCCGTTCGAGACCAGTTTCGGCGTGACGACCGACCGCGAGAGCACCCTGGTGCGCATCACCGCCGACGGCGTGACCGGTTGGGGCGAGAGCGTGGCCGATGCCGACCCCGGCTACTCCTACGAGACCGTCACGACCAACTGGCACGTGATGACCGGCTATCTCATTCCGGCGCTGTTCAGCGCGCCCATCGGCGATCCGCGCGAGGCACCGGCGCGCTTCGGTCGCGTGCGCGGCCACAACATGGCCAAGGCTGCGCTGGAAGCCGCGCTGTGGGACATCGCCGCGCAACAGGCCGGCTTGAGCCTGCGCGACTACATCGGCCGAGTGACCGGCCGGCCGATGAAAGACCGCATCGTCGTCGGCGTCAGCATCGGCATCCAGCCGACGACCGAGAAGCTGCTTGAGCGAATCGAGGGCTTCCTGAAATACGGCTATCTCCGCATCAAGATGAAGATCAAGCCGGGACGCGACCTGCACGACGTGCGCGCCGCCCGCGCCGCCTTCCCCGATCAGATGCTGATGGTGGACGCCAACAGCGCCTATACGCTGCAGGATGCCGAGCTGTTCAAGCAGATGGATGACTTGAACCTGCTGATGATCGAGCAGCCGCTGGGCTATGACGACATCTACGAGCACAGCAAGCTGCAGCCTCAGCTCAAGACGCCGATCTGCCTGGATGAGAGCATCCACACACCCGACCACGCCCGCATGGCTATCGAGCTAGGCGCGTGCCGGATCATCAACATCAAGCAGGGGCGCGTGGGCGGGCTGACGCACGCGATCACCGTGCATGACATCTGCGAGGCGCACAACGTCCCCGTGTGGTGCGGCGGCATGCTCGAGACCGGCATCGGCCGCGCGTTGAACCTGGCGCTGGCAGCGCTGCCCAACTTCACGCTCCCCAGCGACCTGAGCGCGAGCAACCGCTACTACAACCCGGATGTGATCGAGCCGCCCTTCGAGATCAACAGCGATGGGACGCTCAGCGTGCCCACCGGCCTGGGCCTTGGCGTCAACGTTGTGCCGGAGCGCCTGCGCCGGATCACCCTGCGTCACGAGGTCTTCGAGCGGTAGGATGCAAGCGCACATCGCAAGGCGCGTTTCCCCCGCGCCTTGCGTTTGCAGAGGGATGCGCGATGCGCGACCTTACTCCGGCTTGGCTTCACTCATGCCGACCGGCTCACCGTTAGCCGTCTGCCGGGCAGACGGCTCATCCGGCCGTACTTCCTGGGCCGGTTGGGCGCGCTTGGCGATCTCCTCATTCAGCTTGTGAAGCATATCGGCCAACCCCGCTTGTAGCTCGTTCAGGATCTGCGGGCCATGCGCGGTCTCCCAGGCCTCCTTCACACTCTGTTTGAGATTGGCCGCCACTTTATTGGCGCGCACCTTCTCGACCATTTCGTTCATGCGCGCGTTCAGCCGCTCCAAGTTGGCCGTCACCTCGCGCTCAATGCTCTTGCGCTCCTCCGACTCCCACATCGCGCGGAAGAGATTGCCCAAATTCTCTCCCAGCTTGTTAAGTTCGCGCTCGATTGAAGACTGTTGCGCATTCTGCTCGGACATTCGGATTACCTCCCGATCGAAATCGTGCTTACAGAAGGTAATTATGCCCGACATTTATTTGATTTTTACAAGCGCCAATCTGGGCTAGGCCAGGAGGTACATTTCTGGCGAAGGGCATGCGCAACATATCGCGATCAGGCGCAAGCAATGCCTGCGCCTGACCGTGTCTCGCCGACCCTGCAGAGAAATGCACCCGCTCATGGCTTGGCGGTGTTCGCAAGTTTAGCCGCCAGCCAGTCGGCCATCTGCGTCATCTCCTTGTCGAAGAGGATGACGCTGAGATGGGTGGCTTGCGAGATCAGGAGTAGCTCGCGCTCCGGCTCGGATGCCTCGTATAACCGCTTGGCATTGATGGGCGGCACGGCCACATCACACTTGCCATGAACGAACATTTTGGGGCGCTGACCGATTGCGCGGACGGCTTGTAGGGCGTCGAAGCGCGCGATCATGTCGTATAAGCTCTCGCCAAACCACGCGCCATTCATGCTTCGCCATTCGGCCCACATCTTGGGCAGCGACTGGTAGCGCAGCAACGCGAGATTACGCGGCAGGCACAGCAAGCCGAGCGATTCACGGGCAATCGTCAAGGGCGTCACCGGCGGCAGCTTCACCGGCGCAGAGATCGTGACCAACGCCGCCACGCGCTCATCATGCGCCGCGAGGTCCAGCACTTGATTGCCGCCGAAGCTGATGCCGATCGCGCCGACGCTTCGCGCGCCGGGCTGGTCGCACAGCCAGTCCAGTGCAGCGCGCGCCGCGCGGCGGGCATTGTCCACCGTGCAAGGCACGGACATGAATTCCCCATGTCCGGGCGGGTCCAAGGTGAGCACGGCGATGTTGCGCTCAAGCAGCCGGCGAAAGAGCAACCACTTGAACGCATGACGGTTGTCACCGGCGCCGCAAATAAGCAGGGCGACGGCCCCGTTCCACGTGTGAGGCTGCAGCCACGTGCCCGGCTGGCGCGCATTCGCCGCCTGGCGACGCAACAGCTCGGCCTGCTCAGATGACACGTTGAACCGCCGGATGAGCGTTTGCGGCACTTCGAGCTGCGCGGGGGGAATGTAAACGGTGCGAACAGAATAAGACGCTTCAGCCGGCGGCGCAAGAAAGCGCTGCGTGAGCGTGACGACCGACATAGACACGCTAAGGCGAGCGAGTTGACTTCAAGGGTCACAGCAGCTCGCCCCAAGATGGGCCCGGCTGGATTCGAACCAGCGACCAATCGGTTATGAGCCGACTGCTCTCACCGCTGAGCTACAGGCCCGATTCTGGCATGATACCAGACCGAGGGCCGCCGCGATTAGCTGCCCAGCCCGTCTTTGATCGCCTCGGCCACGGGCCGCGGCACCACTTTGGCCAACTCCTCCATGCTCGCGGCGCGAATGCCCTCGATCGAGCCAAAAGTTGTGAGCAGCTTCTTGCGGCGCGCCGGTCCGACACCCGCCAGCGCGTCGAGCTGCGAGGCCAGGCCGATCTTCTCGCGCTGCCGACGATGGCCGGTGATTCCGTAGCGATGCGCCTCGTCGCGGATGCGCTGCACGAGGAAGAAGCTCTGGGCGTTGCGCGGCAACAAGATCGAGTCTGCCCTGCCCGGCAGGAAGATTTCCTCCTTCTGCTTGGCCAGCGATACGACAGGCACGATGTGGGCTAGGTCGAACTCACGCAGCACTTCGACCGCGACGCTGAGCTGACCTTTGCCGCCGTCAATGATGATCAGGTCGGGCAGCAAGGCCCAGCTCATATCGTTCCCTCTCTTCAGACTGAGGGATGGCGAGGCTGTGGGAATGCGAGACCGTCCATCCTGCTGCTGCGCCATATCCCCTTGCTCTGGTTTCCCGCCGTGAGCGTCCTTCCACCGCTGGAACCGCCGTCGCAGCATCTGCCGCAGGCTCTCAAAGTCGTTCGGGCCGGCGATGTCCCGGATGTTAAAGCGGCGATAGTCGCTCTTCTTCGGCACGCCATGAACGAACACCACCATGCTGCCGACGATGGCCGCGCCCTGGGTGTTGCTGATGTCATAGCACTCGATGCGCACCGGCAAGCGAGGCAAGTCGAGCGCTTCCTGCAGCTCCTTTAACACCGCTTCCTGGCGCACGCTGTCCTCGCGCCATTGCGCCTTCAACGTCGCAAGCTGCTCCTGGGCATTCTGCCGCGCCAGCTCGACTAAGCTGGCGTCGGCGCCGGCCTGCGGGGCGCGAATCTTCACTGCCGCGCCGCGCTTTTGCTTCAACCAGTTTTCGATGATGTTAGCCTCTTCGACTAGCGTCGGCAACAGCACCTCCGGCGGCACGTAAGCCGCCTCGTCGTAGAAGCGCTTGATGAACGCGTCGAGCACGCTCTGATCATCTTCGCCTTCCGCGCCGTCGAGCACGAAGTATTCCTGGCCCAGCAGCTTGCCGCCGCGAATGAAGAGCACCTGCACGCAGGTCTCGCCTTCGTCGCGCGCAAAGGCGATCACATCCTGATCGGTGCCGGCGCTGCTGACGACGCGCTGCTTCTCGACCACGTGCTCCAGCGCTTTGAGCTGATCGCGGTATTCGGCTGCCCTCTCAAACTGATAAGCGCTGGCTGCGCGTTCCATACGCGCGCGCACGTCGGCGATCACTTGCTCGCTCTTACCTTCGAGGAAGTCGCACAGGCGCTGAATGTTGGCGCGGTATTCGGCCCGGCTGATGGCGCCGATGCATGGGCCGCTGCACAGCTTGATGTCGTAATACATGCAGGCGCGTGTGTCATGGCCGGTGATCACGCGATCACAGTTAAGGAAGGGGAACATCTTGCGCAGCGCGTCGCGCGTGGCATACACCGCTTTGGCGCTGGAATACGGACCGTAATAGCGCGCCCCATCGCGCTCGATCCGCCGCGTGACCGTAACGGTCGGGAAGTCATCTTGCCAAGTCACCTTGAGATACGGATAGCGCTTGTCATCCTTCAGGCGGATGTTGTAGCGTGGGCGATGCTTCTTGATCAGCTCGGCTTCCTGGATCAGCGCCTCCAGCTCACTGCCGCGCACGACGAACTCGATGCGCGCGATCTCTTTGACCATTCGGCCAGTCTTCGGATGAGCGGCCCATGTGTTGGGGTTGAAATAGGATCGCACGCGGCTGCGCAGGTTCACTGCCTTGCCGACGTAGATAACCTCGCCCCGGCTGTCGTAGAAAAGATAGCAGCCCGGCAACGTCGGCAGATTCCTGACGGTCGCCTCCAGATGCTCAGGCACAGGCATACGCGCAAATTTTAGCCATCGCCGGCCGGCGCCCCCGGCCCTTGCGCTATAGTCGCCGGAGATGACGGTCGTCAAAATCTGCGGCATCACCAATCTGGACGACGCGCTGTGCGCGATTGAATCGGGCGCAGACTTGCTCGGCTTCATCTTCTACCCCAAGAGTCCGCGCGCGGTGACGCTTGACCAGGCGCGCGCGCTCATCGCCGACATCCGGGCGCGCGCGCCACAGGCGCCGCGCGCGCGATACGTGGGCGTGTTCGTCAATGAAGCGCCGGCCCACATATCACAGATGATGGACGTCGCCGGCCTGGACTACGCGCAACTCAGCGGGGATGAATCGCCCGCCGATCTCGCCGCGATCGGTCGCCGCGCGTATAAGGCTGTTCGCGTGTGGGACGCCGATAGCGCCGCGTTTATCCCGGCGCGCGCCGCGGATGGCTTTCTGCCCGACCTCTTACTCGATGCCCACCACCCCACGCGCTACGGCGGCACCGGTCAGCGCGCCGACGCATCATTAGCGATGGATCTGGCTCGGCGCTGCCGGCTGTTGCTCGCCGGCGGCCTTACGCCCGACAACGTGGCCGACGCGATTCGCATGATTCGGCCCTGGGGCGTAGATGTCGCCAGCGGCGTCGAGGCGCAGCCCGGCAAAAAAGATCACGCAAAAGTGCGCGCATTCATCATCGCGGCAAAAGCGGCGCTAAGAGCCGAGTAGGCGCGCGCGACAGGCCCGGGTAGGTTATTGTGGGATGAGCGCGCGCATCTCGTCGAGCGTACGCTCGTAAACCTCAAAGTGTTCGCCCTCGGCCTCGTCGGGGTCTACGTATTTCATCCACATCGCTTGCTCGGGGTGATCGCCGCTGAGGACGCGGCGCGAGGCGTGCACCGTGCCGCTGGGATCATGCCACTTCACCTCGCCCATCTGCAGCAGGATGTACTCACCGGCGTAGCGTCGGATGAAATCTTCGCGGTGGTCGCGGTAATACAACCCTTGTTCGGCAGTGGTCTTGCGCCAACTGTGCACGATTTGCGGCGAATCGGTGATCTTGGCGAAGAACGGCTTGTCGCCTACTGGAGCGGTCACCTCACTGGCAAAGTCCATCTCGTCCAGGTTCACCGTGCCAAAGCCACTCTCGGCCGCGACGCGCAGCGCGTTGCGGTCGCGGTGAAACGGCTCAGTCCTCCAATCGCTATGCGCAGGGTCGTGGCCCATCAGATGCGCGCCAACGGCGTCGGTCGCCACGACGTGATCGCCGGCGATGAGCGTGTTGGCGATGCGCATTTCTTCGCCCTTGCCCCACTCCTCTCCGGCCTGGCACACCAAACCATCAATGATGTTGAGCGCCGGGTTGTAGAGCCGGCCGAGGTCGGCCAGCATGTAAGGCATGCGCACGAGGTGGTGATAGTAGGTGCGCGGGCGGCCCAGCGGCTCGGTCGGCATCAGGCCAAAAAGATTCTTCATGCACAGCGTGACGCCCGTGAAGGCATGGTTCTTCAGCTTTTGCACGCTCACCCAGGCGTCTATGTCGGCGAATTCGCGCGTCACGGGATAGCGGTCGAACATCAGGCCGCCGCCGGGCACGGATGCCCAGACCACATCCACATTGCCGTCAATGTAGGTCACATCGAACTCGCGCAACACGTGGCGCAGTTGCGTTGTGTCCTCGTGTTTGGCCTGCGGCACATACTTGCGGTAGAAGCTCACATCCACGCAATACAACTCAGCAGCAGTGTTCTCGCGCAGCAGGCGCAACGTCGCCCGCGCCACACAGTCGCTCACGAGCTGCACGCGATGATGGTGGAAAGTGATGAGATTGCGCGCCTCTTTGTCTTGGTTGAACTTGATGGCGATGCGCCGGGCATTGCGCAGCCTATCCCAGGCGTGCGTCAACGGCTGAACGGCACGCTTGAGAGCTTGATAGACCGTCTCATCATCGGCGCGCCAATCGCAATGCACAGCCCGCACAACGGGTTTCAGGGAATCGGTCATGCGCGCTATTATTCATCCAGGCGCGTCTCGTAGAGCGCGCTGATGCCGCCGTCAATCAAGATCGGCACCCCGTTCAAGAAGCCGTTCTCGCCGCTCAAGATATGGACGATCGTGGCAGCGATCTCCTCTGGCCGCCCGCCGCGCTTGAGCGGATACACGCCTTCGCTGCGGTATCGCGCCGCTTGTGGATCGGGGAACTTGTTGAAGTACTCGACGGCTAGGTTGGTCATGATCAAGCCGGGCTGAATGGCCACCGAGCGGATGTTATCCTTGCCCCATTCCAGCGCAATAGACCGGGTCAGCGCGACCAGCATCGCCTTGGCGACGTTGTAAGGGAACACGCCCGGCAGCGTCCGCTCTGCATTGATCGAGGAGAGGTTGACGATGACGCCGCCGCCGGCCGCCTTGAGATGCGGATACGCCTCTTGGCTCAACGCCCAGGCATGATAGAAGTTGACTCGGAAGCAATTGTCCAAATCCTCAAACGTCGAAGTCAGCACCCCATGCCAGGTGTTCGCGCCGGCGTTGTTGACCAGGCCATCCAGCCCGCCCAAGTCAGCAATCGCCTCGCGGGCAAACTGCCGCGCGGCGTCCAGATCGCGCAGGTCCACCGCCTTGAAAAAGGCGCGCCGGCCGGCGGCTTCAACCGCGCGAATCGTCTCATCGGCGCCCTCATCGGTCAACCCGCAGAACGCCACGTCGGCGCCTTCTTTAGCCGCGCGCATGGCGACGGCCTGTCCGATGCCCATCGTCGCGCCGGTGACGATGATGCGTTTGTTTGTCAGCAGACCCATGATGTTCGTCCTTCGTTCAAGCTGGCCGGCTCCTCCGCGCCAGGGGGAGTGGAGTCGGCAGATGAGATTACCCTGATTGTCACGCTCACGGCTTGAGGATCGCCTTGATGTCGCGGCCTTGGGCGGCCAGCATGCGCCGAAAGGCCTCGACGCCGCGCTCAAGCGGGAAGACTTCCGGCCAACTGCTCACCTCTACTTTGCCGGCGGCTATCAGCTCAAGCGCGGTTTGCATCTCCTCCAGCCTGGCCGCATAGGTGCCGAACACCCGCTTCTCCGGCAGCGTCACATCGTAGGTATCGAACGCAGCGATTGTATTCTCGTGCAGGCCGATCCACACCGCCGCGCCGCCCGGCCGGGCCGCCTGCACCGCCTGCTTCTTGGTCACGCCGGCGCCAACCGCATCAATCACCACATCTACGCCCTCGCCGTCGGTCAGGTCGCGCACCGCCTGCGCCAAGTCCGTATCACGCGGGTTGAACACCTGCGCCGCGCCTACGCGACGCGCCACCGCCAGGCGCTCGGCGCTCAGGTCGGCGGCATACGTCGTGACGCCCAGCAGCGCTTGAAACGCCTGCTGCGCCAACAGGCCGATCGGTCCCGCGCCGATGACAAGCACCGTTTTAGGTCGTAGGTCTCTGACCAGATTGACCATGTGCACGCCGTTGCCAAGCGGCTCGGCCAGCGCGGCATGCTCGGCCGGCATACCGGCCGGCCACGGGATGAGCGCGCGCAGCGGCACGTTGACGTATTCGGCGAAAGCGCCCGGACGGTGCATGCCGAAGATCTGGCGCCGGGCGCATAGATGCGGATCGCCACGCTTGCAACGGACGCATTCGCCACACGGCACGAGCGCGTTACAGACAACCCGATCGCCGACGCGCCAGCCAGCGTTCGACGCGCTCGGATGCAACGCGACGATTTCACCGCAAAACTCGTGCCCCATGACAAGCGGCGGCGTGCGGCGCGGGTTGCGATGGCGAAAAGCCTCCAGCTCGCTGCCGCACACGCCGACCGCAGCGACTTTGACCAGCACTTCGCCCTCAGCCAGAACCGGCATCGGTTGCTCGGTGATCTCCAGTTCATCCCAGGCAGGGTAGAGCAGACACTTCATGTTCGGCCACTCGACAGAGATTGGGATCAAGCCTCAGCCCCACAACTGCCGGTGCAACGCGACGGTGTGGCACTGCTCCTCGTCATCCGGTAATTCCTTCGCCTATCCATTCGCCGATCACGGGTTGGCGGCCACCAGGTCAGCAAGCTCCGACTTGAGGTAACGCACCGTGCGTTCGAGCTGGTCGCGTTCATAGCGTTCGCATTCGTCAGCCGATGCGCCGCGCTCCCACGGCGTCTGCCACGGCGCGTTGGCCGGTTGCATGTGCCGGGCGAGAAAGCGGAACAACGCCAGCATAGCGCGAATATCACGCGGTGGATAGCCCCGCCACCACTGATCCTCATACAGCCGGATATGCCGCGCGTTCAACGCGGCTAACTCGATATGCCACGCCGCGCCTGGGGCGATTTCGCGTAGCAGCGTCAACATGGCGCGCCAATCAATACACCCTTCGCCTATGCTGGCCCGCACCAGTTTGTAGCCGCTGAGGGTGGGATGGATGGTGTAGTCTTTGATGTGGACGTTGAAGATGCGCGCGCCCAGCCGACGGGCGAACTCACAAGGCTCCTCGGCCACCGCCAGCGGGTTCACTACGTCGAACGTCGCGCCGACGCGCGATCCCCCGGCCTGACACAGCGCCAGCAAATCATCTGCGCTCACGTCTTGATGATTCTCGATGGCCAGCACCATGTCCAACTCATCGAGCAGCGGGCGCACGGCGAGCAGTTTCGTAATCATCTCGCGCATGTGCCCGTTCCAATCCGGCGCATACGCGGCGCGCGCGCCTTCCAGGAAACCGCTGACCACACAGCGCACGATGCGCGCGCCGGCGCGCTTGGCGAGTGGTAGCCAGGCGCGCGCCTGCTCCACGTCCAACACAGGCAGATCGAGCACATAGGCCATGCCCTTCGCGCACAACAGCGCACCGAAGCGATCCATGCCGGCTTCCGTGTGATCAGGGAGGATGCTGAGCGGGAACTCGACGCTGGCCATGCCGTGCTGCGCAGCCAGCTCAACCAGGTCGAGGCCGTTCATCGGGCGCGGGCAAGCTGGCCGGCCGTCGCGTTTCAGAAATCCACACGTAAACGGGAAGGTGTAACAGGAGAGTCCAAACGCGACCTGGGAATTCACAGCAAGGGGCAATATAGCCCGGGGCGAGCGAAAGTCAAAATACGCGATTTTGCCTACAATTCGCACCGATGAAACTCGCCCCCTCGATCTACACAGCAGACTTCGCCCGGCTGGGCGAACAGGTCCGCGCAGCCGAACATGCCGGCGCCGATTGGATGCATCTCGACGTGATGGATGGCGCACTTGTGCCCAACATCACGTTTGGGCCGGCCGTCTGCGAGGCTGTGAGACGGAGCACATCGCTGCCTTGCGAGGCACACTTGATGGTGCAAGCGCCGGAACGCTTCTTTCAAGACTACAAAGCGGCCGGCATGCAGCGCATCATCGTGCATGTGGAGGCTTGCCCGCACCTATACTCGACCATCCAGGCGCTGCGCAAGCTCGATCTACAAGTCGGCGTCACCCTCAACCCGCTCACCCCGCTCAGCGCAATCGAGGAGGCGCTGCCGTTGGTGGATCTGGTGCTGATCATGTCGGTGGAGCCGGGCTTCGGCGGCCAAGCCTACATCCCCGGCTCGACCCAGCGCATCCGGCGCGTGCGCGAGCTGCTGAACGCGGTCAACCCGAATGCCGAACTAGAAGTGGACGGCGGCGTGAACGTGCACACTATACGCGATGTGCGCGACGCCGGCGCCAGCATCGCCGTAGTGGGCTCGGCAGTCTATTCGCCCAACCACAGCGTGGCCGAAGGCATCGCTGCGCTGCGCAGGGCGCTGGATGGCGAGCCGTAAGGCCATGGAGCAAGCGCGGACTGCCTTCCTTCCGAATCAGCGCGCTGGCGGCAGCGACTGTGGGCTTGCTTAATTGCCGGCAGCCACGCGCGCTGCACCCAGCAAGCCGGCCTTGCTGTTCATGATCACGCGCACCGGGATGCGCTCCATTAGCCCCGAGAGGCGCCCTTTGTAGCGGAAGGTGTTCATGAACGACTCGCGCTGGAGCAGCGGCAAGATGCGCGGCGGAATGCCGCCGCCCAGATAGATGCCGCCGGTGGCGATCACCGTCAGCGCCAGATTGCCGGCCTTGGCCGCCAGCACCGAGGCGAAGATGTCCATCACGCGCGCGCACAGCGGATCGGGCGGCTCGGTGAGCGCATTCGCCACGATCACCGGCGTGGGATCCTTGGCGGAAGCCAGTTGTTCGGCTACCCAGGGCGATTCCTGGATATAGGCGCAATCGCGCAGGAATTGGTAAACGTTGGGGATACCGATGCCCGAGCATACGCGCTCGTAGCTGGCCCGGCCGAATTTGCGTTGCAGGTAGCGCAGCAGTTCGCTTTCGAGTTCGTTGCTGGGCGCGAAGTCGTTGTGCCCCCCCTCGGAGGGGAAGGCGCGGTAGCTGCCGTCCACCCACAACAGGAATGCCTCGCCCAAGCCGGTGCCCGGCGCAATCACGCCGATGGCGCCCCCGGCCGCCGGCTGCACGTCGTTCAACAACACAAGATCGCTCGCTTCCAGAACGGGCACTGCGTTGGCGATGGCCTCCAGATCGTTGATCAGCTTCACGCTGGATAGTCCGAGGGCCTCGGCCAGCTTCGCTTCTTCCATGACCCATGGCAGGTTGGTAATGCGCGCCACGCCGTTCAAGACCGGGCCGGCCACGCCAAAGGCGGCTCGCTCCACCCGCAAATCCGTTTTGCTCAGGAACTCCCTGACGATGGATTCGAGGTCGGGATAGTTCGCGCTCACGAACGTCGCCTCAAAGAGCGGATCGTGCATCCCCTGCGCGGACGAAAAGATTGCTAGGATCGTCTTGGTGCCGCCAACGTCGCTCGCCAGGATATTCATCGTTTGTGCTCCATTCGTCGCGCTTCACAGCCGTGATGGCCATCGTGGATCGGCCGCCGGCGGAGCGCGCAGTTTAATCTTCGTTACAATGCGTTACATGCCCGAACTCCATCCCTTTGCCCGGCTGCTGATCTTCGGCGGGATCGGCTTGATCGTGTTGGGGCTGCTCGTGCAACTGGCCACCAGCCTACTGCCTAACATCGGCCGGCTGCCCGGCGA
This sequence comes from uncultured Anaerolineae bacterium, assembly GCA_938034415.1. GTDB lineage: Bacteria > Chloroflexota > Anaerolineae > J036 > Brachytrichaceae > JAAFGM01. The sequence goes on along the minus strand of CALHLE010000021.1, from coordinate 10,598 downwards.
TATCGTCATCGAACGCGACAATTTCAAGCTGTATATCCCATTGGGCACAATGATCCTGCTTAGCATCGCGCTCTCGATTCTCCTCAACCTGATTGCCCGGCTGTTCAACGGCGGCGGCAGGTAACTCTCGCTTCGCCTCGGCTAGACCAGCAGCAGCTCCGCTTTCACCACGCCTTCGTCGGGGTGATACTTGCACGTGAAACCCACCTGCTCGCTCACGCGAATCATGCCGATGTTGTCCGGCAAAATCTCGGCCACAATGCGCTTCACGCCCTCCTGTCGGCCGATCTCCACCAGCCGGCGAAGCAACTCGCGGCCCAGTCCGTGATGTTGATACTCATCGCTGATCAGGATCGCGAACTCGGCCTCCTCGCCGCCGCGCAGCTTGATCAAGCGCCCCACGCCGATGATGTGCGGTTTCAGCGCCGCGTCGCGCACCTCCGCCACCAGCGCCATCTCGCGCTCATAGCTGACAAACGCGATGCGCGTCAGCCGCTCATGGGCGATCCGCTCGCTCAGCGGGATCAAGTGGAAGTAGCGCTGATAGACGGTCTGCTCCGAAAGCGTATGGTGGAATTCGACCAGCAGCGGCTCGTCCTCCGGGCGGATCGGCCGGATCGTCACCGGCGTGCCGTCGCGCAACGCCCACGACCCGACATACTGCACCGGATAGGGTTTGATCGCCGTGCGTGGCAGCTCAGACTCGGTCAGTCGCGGATCATGCAGCACCACGCGCGCGTCCAGCGCAATCAGGCGCTCTTCCGAGGCCAACAACGGGTTGAGGTCAATCTCTTTGATCCACAACTGCTCCGCCGCCAGGTAGCTGAAGCGCACCATCAATTGCTCCAGCTCGTCCAAAGGCACCGGCCTGCGCCCGCGCACACCTTGCAGCGCGGTGTAGATCTTCGTCTGCTCCATCATGCGCCGCGCCAGCGTGGTGTTCAGCGGTGGCAAACCGAGCGCGCGATCCTTGAACACCTCCACCAACTGGCCGCCGGCGCCGAACAGCAGCACCGGCCCAAGCTGAACGTCGGTGGTGCTGCCGAGGATCAGCTCGTAGCCGTCCAGTTTGATCATCGGCTGCACGGTCACGCCGAGAAAGTCGGACACTCTGGCCCGCGCCGACACCGACGCCTTGATCAGCCGGTAGGCATCCCGCACATCGGATGCGCTGCATAGGTTCAAATGCACGCCGCCGACATCGGTCTTGTGCGTCACCGTCTCCGAGTGTAGCTTGAGCACGACCGGATAGCCGATGCGCTCGGCTTGCTCGACGGCCTGGTCTTCGCTTTCGGCGATGAACGTCGGCACGGTGGGGATGCCGTATGCGGCCAGCAGCCGTTTGGACTCATACTCGGTCAGCAGCGTCCGCCCGGCTGCGCGCACCTGCGCGATGATCGCCGCTGCTTCGTCGCGATGTATGGCCCGATCATCGCCCGGCACGGGCGTCTCGTAGAGCGCGCGCAGGTTGTCGCTGTAGCGCCACATGTAGGTAAACATGCGGGCAGCCGTATCGGGGTAGCCGAATGTGGGAATGCCGGCCTCGTTTAAGATGCGTTCGCCAGGCTCGACGGTATCGCCGCCCATCCAGCTCGCCAGCACCGGCTTGCCGCGCAGCCGCGCATACGGGCGCAGCAATTCTGCTGTCGCCGTCGAATCGGTCATCGCTTGCGGGGTAAGGATAACCAGCAGGCCATCGCTGTTCGGATCGGCGGCGGCAATTTCAAGCGTCTTCGCATAGCGTTCGGGCGTAGCGTCACCCAGAACGTCAATCGGGTTATTATGGCTCCAGTGCGGCGGCAGTAGGGCGTTTAGCTTCTCCATCGTCTCCGGCGAGAGCGGCGCCAGCTCACCGCCGTTCTGCACCAGGGCGTCGGTCGTCAACACGCCAGGGCCGCCGGCGTTCGTCACCACGGTCAATCGCGGGCCTTTGGGGCGCGGCTGCTTGGCCAACACCTCGGCCATGTAGAAAAGGTCGGCGATGGTGTTCACGCGCAGCACGCCGCAGCGTCGGAATGCAGCGTCGAGCGCGTCGTCGCTGCCGGCCAGCGAGCCGGTATGCGATGCAGCCGCTTGCGCTGCCGCTGCCGTGCGCCCGGCCTTGATGACGATGATCGGCTTGTTCAGCGCCACCTCACGCGCGGCCGAGATGAACGAGCGCGCATCGCCGATCGTCTCCATATACATCACGATGCTGTCGGTGTTGGGGTCATCGCCCAGATAATCGATCAAGTCGCCCCATCCCACATCCAGCATCGAACCCACCGAGATGAAGTAGCTAAAGCCGACCTTCTCGCGGAAGCTCCAATCGAGCACGGCGGTGCACAACGCGCCGCTCTGGCTAATGAAGGCCACGTTGCCGGGGTTGGCGATGGCGTCGGCGAAAGTGGCATTGAGGCCAATGCTGGTGTTCATGATGCCCAGGCAGTTCGGGCCGACGATGCGCATGCGCGCCTCGCGCGCCTGGGCGAGGATTTGCTGCTCCAGCGCTGCGCCTTGTGGGCCGACCTCCTTGAAGCCGGCCGAGATGATCAACGCCGACTTCACACCGGCGGCGATGCACTCGCCGATGATGCCGGGCACCGTCGGCGCCGGCGTGACGATCACGGCTAAATCCACCTTCGCCGGCACGGCGGCAATGTGAGGGTAGGCCGGCAAGTCGAGCACTGCGTCGCGTTTGGGATTGACGGGGAAGACCGGGCCGCGAAAGGTCTTCAAGTTCTGCATGATCGCCAGGCCGACGCTGCCGGCTTTGTCCGTCGCGCCGATCACGGCAATCGTCCTGGGCTTGAACAACGCGTCGAACGACTCGCGTTCGCGTTGTAGCGCCTCAATGGAGGTGATGACCTTTCCGGTGGGAGTTTGCGCCATCGGCGCATGATGTGTCGTGGTCATGGTTTTTCATCTACTCCCCGCAGGCTGTACGTAGCTTAGCACCCTGTGGAGCATCACTGCCTGGTTTTAAGCGAAATCGCCGCCGCGGGGTATATCCATCCAGCCAGTGTGCGCCTGCGCGACTGGTCAGGTGCGCCGCTTCTTCAGCCCGCTCAGCGCTGCCGAAAGCCGCTTGCCGCCGGCATGCTCGAAGAACACCTCCACCTCTTCATCGTCGCGCACGCGGGTGCTGCGCAGAACCAAGCCATCCCCAAAGCGCGGATGCACCACGCGGTCGCCTGGCTTGAATTGCGTGTCGGCGAGCGTCGCGCGCGGCTCCGGCGGCTTATCGCTGCGCCACGTCGTCGAATCGCGCAGAATCTCGCTATTCGCGCGCGGCTTGCCGTCCACCACTTCATCGGGCAGGTCGGCGAGGAAGCGCGACGGCTCGGCGATATCGCTCGCGCCCCACTGCGAGCGGCGAAAAGGCCGCAGCAAGTACAGGCGCTCTTTCGCCCGCGTGATGCCGACGTATAGCAGCCGACGCTCCTCGGCCAACTGTTCAGGAGTGTCCATGTTGCGGCTGTGCGGCAGCACCCCTTCCACCAAGCCGACGATGAACACCACCTTGAACTCCAGGCCCTTGGCCGCGTGGAGCGTCAGCAGCGTGGGGGCATTCGCGTTCTCGTCGTAGTTATCCACATCGCTCACCAGGGCGATGTCGTTGAGGAACTCGCTCAGCGGCGCTTCGCCGGCTTCGGCAGCCACGTTGCGCAGCTCCATCACGTTGGCCCAACGGTCCTCGCCCTCCTCTGTCCCATCTTTTAGGTAGTCCTTATAACCGCTGGTCTGGATGATGTGGTCGAACAACTGGCCGACGCTCAGCTCGTTGCGCAGACGCACCCACTGCGCCCACAGCGCGCCGAATTCCCCGAGCGCGCGCGCGCCACGGCCCGGCCAGTTCCCTTGCTGGATGACGTCCAGGCACGTCAGGCCGGCAGCGCGAGAGGCTGCTTCCAGTTGCGCGAAGGTCTTATCGCCAATGCCACGCGGGGGGACGTTCATGATTCGCTTGAGGCTTACCCAGTCCGATGGGTTATTCACAATGCGCAAATACGCCAGCACGTCTTTAATCTCTTTGCGCGCATAGAAGCGCGTCGCGCCGACCAGGCGATAGGGCATGCCGGCGCGCACGAAGGCATCTTCGATGGCGCGCGACTGCGCATTGGTGCGGTACATCACCGCGATCTCGCCCGGCTCAGCCGCCTTGAGACGCACCAGCTCGGCGATGGTGTCCACCACATACTGCGCCTCTTCATCTTCATTGAACATCTCGCGCACGGCGATCTTCGGCCCGTAGCCTCGCTGCGTGAACAAGTTGATGTGCAGGCGGTTCGGGTTCTTCTTGATCACCGCCATGGCCGCATCCAGGATAGTCTGCGTCGAGCGGTAGTTCTGTTCCAGCGCGATGACATTGAGGTCGGGGTAATCCTCGCGCAGGCGCAGCACGTTGCGATGGTCGGCGCCGCGCCAGGTGTAAATGCTCTGATCCGCATCGCCCACGCAGAACACGCTGCGATGCTTGCCGGCGATCAACTTGATCAGCTCGTATTGCGCGATGTTGGTATCCTGAAACTCATCCACCAACACGTGCAGGTAGCGCTCCTGCACCTTCGCGCGAACGGTCGCGTCGCGTTGCAACAACAACACGGCTTCCATTAGCAGATCGTCGAAATCCAGCGCGTTGTTGGCGCGCAGAATAGCGTTGTAGCGCACATAGACGCGACCGACAATCTCGCCAAAGTAGGAGTCCGGCTTGTAGCGCTCCGGCGTCACCAGCTCATTCTTAGCCGCGCTGATGGCGGCGTGGATGGACGCAGGCTTGTATTTCTTCTCGTCCAGGTTCAGCTCGACCAGCGCCGCCTTCACCACGTTGATCTGGTCGTCGCTGTCGTAAATGGTGAAGTCGCGATCGAGGCCGGCCTGCGGCGCCTCGCGTCGCAGCAGGCGCGCGCAGATGCTGTGAAAGGTGCCGAGCATGAGGTCAGCAGTCCGGTCCGCGCCGGCCATGCGGGTCAACCGGTCGCGCATCTCGCGCGCGGCCCTGTTGGTGAACGTCACGGCCATAATGCGATGCGGGTAGACGTTCCGCGCGCTGATGAGGTAGGCCACTCGGCTGGTCAACACGCGCGTCTTGCCGCTGCCGGGCCCGGCCAGGATGAGCGTCGGCCCGTCCGGCGCTTCAACCGCCCTGCGCTGCTGCGGATTCAGGCCGTCGAGGATCGAAAGCATAGCGTGATTTTCTCACGACCTTCTCTGCGCACACCACGTGTTGTCCGCTAGGCTGCCGTCGCTGTCGCCGTAGGTGTGGGGGTCTCTGTTGGTGTTGGTGTTGGTGTTGGTGTTGGTGTCGGCGTTGGCGTCGGCGTCAGTGTGGGCGTCGGCGTCGCCGTAGGCGTTGGTGTTGGCGTCGGCGTCGGTGTGGGTGACGGCGTTGGCGTCGGCGTCGGTGTCGGTGTCGGCGTTGGCGTCGGCGTCGCCGTAGGCGTTGGTGTTGGCGTCGGCGTCGGTGTGGGTGACGGCGTTGGGGTCGGCGTCAGCGTCGCCGTAGGCGTCGGCGTCGGTGTCGGCGTGGGCGTCGGCTCAGGGGTTTCGGTAGGTGGCACGATCACGATCACGGTCGGCAAGGCCGAGAGCGCATCCGGGTTGAGAACCTCCACGACTCCGGCGAAGATATAACCGACGCGGCCATCATCTAGTCGGGTCAGATACCAATCGCCATCGCGCTGAACAGAGACGGCGCTAGGGGTGATTTCCGTGCCTGCCAGCAACTGAGCTAGGATGGGGAACTGCGTGCTCGGGCCAGCGCGCACATTGGCGAACTGAATGACGCGCAATCGCGCTGTTTTTGGCGCGGACGTGTCGGTCGGCTTGGGAGCCGGTTCTGTGGCAGGGGCAGGACTCTGGGAGGGCGTCGGCGCAACCGGCGCCGGCGCGACCCGCGTTGGCGGGATCGGCGGGGTTGTAGAAGCGGTTGGGTTAGGCATGGCGCCTCCCGATGGCTGCGCTGCACCGCCGCTCCGCTGAACTAGGGCGAACAAGAACACCCCCAACCCGACGACAAAAAGCGTAGCCACTGCTGCTGCGCCCGCAATCAGGAAGCGCTGGAGGCCGCCTTCCTGCGCAGGCGACTCGCGCGTCATCCATTCCGTAGTTACCGCCGGCTCAGGGGCTGAATCGCTCGGTTGGAGCGCCGCAGCGCCTGAGGTCGTGCGCACTTTCTTGCGTATGGTCAACGGAGGCATCATCGGCTCTGCGGACGGCGCGCTGGCGACCGCCGCGGCAAACGCGGCCGCCATCTCGCCGGCGGTGGCGAAGCGAGCGTCCGGGTCCTTCGCCATCGCTCTTTCCACGACGGCGATACATGCGTCTGGCAGATCGGGGCGATGTTGTCGTAGATTCGGCACCGGCTCCGTCACATGCTTCATCGCCACACTGATGCCGGTCGGCCCCTTATAGGGCGGCACACCGGTCAACATCTCATACAGCACAGCGCCCAACGAGTACACATCGCTGCGCTCATCGAGCGGCTTGCCCAGGGCCTGCTCTGGACTCATGTAGGCCGGCGTGCCCAATACCACGCTGCCGGTCAGCGTCGGCGTCTCCGCGCCGCCTTCGTAGACCTTCTTGACGATGCCGAAATCGCTGAGAAAGGCTTCGCCGTAGCTGTCGAACAGGATATTGCCCGGCTTCAGATCGCGATGGATGATGCGTTGGGCATGGGCGGCGTCAAGCGCATGCGCGACTCGCTCCAGAATGCGTTTGGCATCGGCCAGGTTCAGCCGGCCGTAGGTCAGCATATCGGCCAGCGAGCCGCCGGGCATGTAGCGCATCACGATGTAAGGTTGGCCGTCCTCCTCACCGAAATCGTAGATCGGAACAATCGCCGGATGGTCGAGCTGCACGACGGCGCGCACTTCGCGCACGAAGCGCTCACGCGCCACGGCCTGATCGGCCAGGCTGCGCGCAAGCACTTTGATGGCGACGTCCCGCCCGATGTTTGGGTCATGGGCAAGATAGACGACCGACATGCCGCCGCAGTTCAGCTCGGCCTTGATCTGGTAACGACCGATGGTGCGCAGCCTCATGACTCGACGCGCCTTTCCCGTTGCCCTCTATGCTTACCCCACCCCGAGCGCTCACAGTTTGCTGCGGCGTCCGGCAGGCATCCGCTTCAAAGAGACGTTTCAAGCCGGCCTAGGTCAAAGCACTCGAACATTCAGCCACTGAACAACAACCACTTTACCCAACGCGCCGAGGTATGGACGACGCCGGCGGCCACGACGTTCCGCGTAGCCAGGAATGCGCGCGCGCAGAAGATGCCCGCTAACGTCGCCAGGATGAATGTCCAACCGAAGCCGGCCGAGTTTTGCGCGTGTGCCGCGCCAAAAAGGATGCCGCTGATGACAGCAGCCACGCCAGCATCAAGGCGCAGCGCATCTTGGAGATAAGTCAGCAGCGTGCCACGGAAGAGGATCTCCTGCGGCAATCCCACCAACAAGAAGATGTTCAGCGCTTGTGTCGCCGCTTCCAGCAGCGGGGGGCCTTGAAACGCGGGCGCGAGCGCACCGGTCACCAAACCCAACGGCACGCCGAGCGCCGCCAACAAGGCGAGATTTGCGGCCACTACGCTCACGCCACGTGGCGAGGGCTTAAACAGCATCCCCAGCCGGTCAAAGCGACCGGCTACTGCAAGCACATATAAAAAGAGCGGAATGACCGCGAGCTGGAAGTAAGTCACCTCCGTATCATGGGCGATGGGAAGAGCGGGGAACGCTCCGAATTGCACGGCATACCACAATGACAGCACAGCGCATACGAAGAGGAAGTTAAGCCGTTGCTTCTGCTCGTGCGTGGTGAACAACAGCAACGCGAGCGGCAACAAGAAGGCGCCGAGGCGCATGGCAATATCGAATGCCGTAGGAGACTCGGGCGAAGTGCCAATGCCTGAGTCCGGCGTATACGGCAGCAGCAAGGGCAACGCCACGGTAATCAGCCCGAGCGAGACGTCGGCGCGGCGTAACTGCGGCACATTCAGGACGGCGCATGCGGCTGGCAGAAAGACGAGCGCGCCGATAAACAACAACCCCGTCAGCTCCATGTTAAGCGCTGTGCGCGCATATAACATCACTGGAGCCAACGGCACCAATGCCAATAACGCCATGCCCAATGGCTGGCTTTCGGCTTGACGGCGGATGGCCGCAGCAACAGTCGGCACACTTGCCAGCAAATAGGCGGCTGCCAGCAAGCCGTAGAGTATCAATGGATACAACGCCTGGTTGAGTGATAGCGCGTTAAGCGGCTGGATGAGGACGCCGATGAATGACGCAAACAAGACCACGCGGATGCCCCATTCCAGGACGGTGAGACTTCCGGCTAAGGATCCGGCCGGCTGCGTCCCCTCGCCCTCGGCAGATGCAGCCGCTACGCTCGACCGGCTGAGTGAGTCCATACCGCCGACGATTCTAGCATCGCGCTGCCATCCAAGCGGCCTCCACTTGCCGACGGGTCTCTTCCAAGCTGCCCGATGTGTCAATCACCACATCGGCTCGCGCGAGCTTATCGGCTTGTGGATTTTGCGCCTCGACGCGCGCGCGCGCCTCTGCCGGGGAGAGGCCGCGCTCGCTCACCAGCCGCGCCATTTGCACTTCCGGCGGACAATGCGTCACCCATACCTGGTCGCACTCACGCGCCCAGCCGCTCTCGAAGAGTTTGATGACTTCGATAACTACCACCGCATCGTCCGGCTGCGCACGAATGGCGCGCCCCATCGCTTCGCGCACGGCGGGGTGGACGATCGCCTCTAGCTGCTTGAGCCGATCCGGATCGCCGAAAACCAGGCGCGCCATCTTAGGACGGTCAAGCTCGCCGTTGGGGAGGAGCACGCCTGGCCCGAAGGCGCGCACGATCTCCTCCAACGTCGGCTGACCCGGGCGCACGACCTCGCGCGCAACTTGATCGGCGTCAATGACGACCGCGCCGAGTTCGCGCAGCATGCGAGCGACGGCGCTTTTGCCCGTCGCAATGTTGCCGGTGAGGCCAATGAGCAGGCGCGGCATAGCGCGAGCGGCAGGCCTGGCCAGCCCTTACCGACCGTCCACCTCAATTTTGTGCGTCCAGCGGTAGGGATCGGGGACGCGACCATACTGGATGTCGGTCAGGCTCTTGAAGAGATGATCGGCGACCGGGCCCGGCGCATAACGCACTAGGTAGTCCTTGCCACGGTAGCCCAGCTTGTCCACCGGCGCGATCACCGCCGCCGTGCCCATGCCGAACACCTCGGTGATCTCACCCGATTCGATGTCGCGCAGCACGTCACTCAGCGCCAGGCGCGCTTCCGACGCCGTGTAACCCAGATCGGGCGCCAGCTTGAGCACTGAATCGCGCGTCACGCCCTCCAAGATGCTGCCCGACAGCTCAGGGGTGACGATGTGTTTGCCGCCATAGACGAACGCGATGTTCATCGCGCCCACTTCCTCGATGTATTTGCGCTCGATCGCATCCAGCCAGAGCACCTGCTGATAGCCCAGATGCTTCACCCGCTCGCTCTCGCGCAGGCTGGCGGCGTAGTTGCCGCCGGTCTTGGCCGCGCCGGTGCCGCCGCGCACGGCGCGCACGTACTCATCCGACACATAGACCGAAACCGGCTTGAAACCGGTCGAAAAGTATGCCCCGGCAGGTCCAACGATAATGTAGTGCAGATAGCTCTTGCTGGCATATACGCCCAGGCCAACGTCCATCGCAATCATCACCGGGCGGATGTAGAGCGACTCGCCCTCCCCGCTGGGCACCCACTCGTGCTCCAGCCGCACTAGCTCGATGATGGCTTCTAGGTGCGCTTCGGGATCCACTTTCTGCATCGCCATGCGATCGGCGGAGCGGTTAAAGCGTGCGACGTTCTCCCAGGGACGAAAGAGGTTGATGTGCCCGTCGGGACGGCGGTAGGCTTTCGTGCCTTCAAAGATCTCCTGGGCGTAGTGGAGCACCGCCGTCGCCGGATCGAGCGATAGCGGCTGATATGGACCGATCTTGGCATCGTGCCAGCCTTTCTCCTCGGTCCACCACTGGCTGAACATGCGATTGGTAAACGTCTTGCCGAAGACCGGCTTCTCGGCAAGCGGCGGCCGCGCATTCGGCCCCAATGGCTCAATCTTGATGTTCATGACCGTTCCACTCGTGATCAAACCACGCGACGAAATCCAGGCTCCCGGCGGGGAGCCTGGATTCTGATTGCTAACTTAGCTCGTCGCATTCTGCAGGGCTTTCTCCAGATTCTCGCGCAGTTTGTTGTAGGTTACTTCGCTAATCTCGCCGTTCGCCAGGCGCAAGTCGAGGTTAACCAATGCCTGCTCGATTTGAGCCTTGGTGGTCGGGGCTGCCGTCACGCCGCCGGCGGGAGGTTGCTGACCGGCTGGCGGTGCGGGTTGCTGCGCCGGCTGTTGCACGCCCTGCCGGATGGCGTCGGCCATGGCCTGGCCGATGCCGATGCCGGCGCCCAGGCCCACGCCGACCCCCGCGCCGCCGCCGCTCTGGTTCTGCGCTGCTTCGCGCATGGCCTGGCCGGCCTGATACTGCGTGTAGGTTGCGCCAACCGCGCCCATGGCGCTGCGGGTGGCGATGGCCTTAGCCGTCTCCTCGCCGGGCTGGATGCTGACGACATAGAC
>CALHLE010000020.1 GCA_938034415.1 uncultured Anaerolineae bacterium | reverse complement strand
CCGCCGCCCAGCAGCGCACCGAGCAGCGCCGAGAGGAGCTGGCCGCCGCCCAGCAGCGCACCGAGCAGCGCCTGGAGGAGCTGGCCGCCGCCCAGCAGCGCACCGAGCAGCGCCTTGACGAGCTGGCCGCCGCCCAGCAGCGCACTAGCGAGCAGGTCGCCCGCCTCCAGAACATAATCGGAGTAACCGTAGAAGAAGAAGCCGCTGCTGTTCTGCGCGTTGTGCTAGAAGAGAAAGGCTACCGCATCCTGGCCGAAGCGCTTTATCTGCGGCTAAACGGAGACGTAGATGTTGCCCAGCAAGTGGAAGATACGCAGGGGCGACGCTTATGGGCTGTGCTGGAAGCCAAGACACGTCTGGGATGGCAGGCGGTAGAAGCCTGGGCCAATCGAATGCGGTCGGAAGGGTTTCGCGCTGCGCTACGCCGAGTTGGGGTAGAAGGCCCGTTCCTAGTGTATGTGTATGGGATGCGAGCAGACTTGAGCGCGCGCAAGGCCGTCGAGAAGTTCGGCGTAGGCTTGTTGAGCAGTCAGGGCGAGATTGCACCGCCCAACGGTGAGCTACCAGCTTAGTGTGCGCAGCGCTAGAGATGCACGTGCGGTCTTGCGCCGACCGATCGCCCTCTAGCAGCATCACCACTTCGTCGCTCTTGACGATGATGCCGAGAGCAGGGCGAGCGACGACGTCTGCGCAGGTGCTATTGATAGCCTACCGTTGTCCATATCTGCCCATGAGCCGCGCTCATTCTGCGTAAAATTCGCCCGCGCTGCTCACCGCTATGCGTCTCGATCGAATGGATCGCGCCGCCATCGGCAGCATCATCGTCCTCACCTCGCTCATCGCCTTCTTCATCGCGCGTGGCGACCAGGTCGGCGTGCGCATCACGCAAACTTCGCCGGCGATGAACGCCGACCGCGCGCCCACCCGCAGCGTGATCGCCATCACATTCAGCGAGCCGATGAACACGACTACGGTGGAGCAGCGCCTGGGCATCACGCCGCCAGTTCCCGGCACCTGGCGCTGGAACGGCAACACGGTCTTCTTGTCGGCGGCGCAGCCGCTGCAGCCAGACACGCGCTACACCATTACGCTCGCATCGGGCGCAGAGAGCACGCGCGGCCGACGGGTGCTGCGCGACACGGTGTGGACTTTCCGCACCAGTCGCCCGCGTTTGGTCTACCTCGCGCCGGCCAGCGGCGTTGCCAACCTGTTTGCGATGGATCCACGCGACGGCACAACGCAGCGCCTGACGGATGAGCCATACGGCATCTATGACTTCGCAGTCAGCCCAGATGGGGCGCGCATCGCCTACAGCGCCGACCGCGGCGCGGAGTATCCGGAGCGCGACATCTATATCATCAATAGCGACGGTTCTGGTCGAGAGCGGCTGGTGAAATGCGATGGCCAGGTGTGCCAGGCCATGTCGTGGTCGCCTGACGGGGCGCGCATCGCTTTCGAGAGGCGCGAGCTGGTGCAGGGCGCAGTCGGCCGCTCGCCCGGGCCGGGGCGCGTCTGGCTGGCCGACGTCAACACCAAGGAGACTGCGCCGCTGTTCGGCGATTCGCAACAGATCGCGTCGCTGCCGCGCTATGCGCCTACTGGCGAGAAGCTGGCCTTCTACGACGGCAGCACCAACAATATCGTGGTGCTCGACCTCGCCGCCGATCAGCGCATTGAGCTGCCCAGCGTGCTCGGCGACCCGGGCACGTGGTCGCCCGATGGCAATCAGCTCATCTATCCCGAACTGGAGGCATTCGACGCCGGCCGCTACGATCAACTGCTGCGCGCCGACTTGAATGCCAACATCATCACACCGGTCACGCCGCTGGGGGCGGCGCGCAACTCCGGCGCAGCCTGGTCGCCGCTGGGCGATGCCGTGGCATTCGGCCGGCAGGAGATAGGCGGCAGCGGCATCCTCGGTCCGCAGTTGTGGCTGATCGCGCCCGACGGCTCGAACATGCGCCAGCTCACGGCTGAGCCGGAGATCAGCCACGGCGCCTTCGCCTGGAGTCCGGATGGGCAGTGGATTGCCGTCCAGCGCTACAACCTACTAGAGGTCAACGCGCTGCCAGAGCTATGGCTGTTCAGGGCCGACGGCAGTGAGCGCCGCAAGCTGGTCACCGACGGCACGCAGCCGGCGTGGCTGCCGTAAAGGTCATACACCCAGCCGCTATAATCACCCCGCTTACGTATGCGAGTGCTCATCATCGGCGGAGCCGGGTTTATCGGATGCAACCTGGCCGCGCATCATCTCGACAAAGGCAACCACGTCATCCTGCTCGACAACCTCTCACGGCCGCGCACACATCACAACCTCGAATGGCTTCGCCGCAAAGCTAAAAGCGAGGGGCGCGCCGATGACTTGAGCTTCCACCAAGCAGACATACGCGACTTCCCGCGCCTGCGCCAAGTTTTGGCACAGACCGAGCCGGACTTGGTCGTGCATTTAGCCGGTCAGGTGACCGTGACGAAAAGCGTGCTCGACCCACGCGAGGACTTCGAGATCAACGCGCTCGGCACATTCAATGTGCTGGAGGCCATTCGCGCGCAGCCGCGCCCGCCGGCCATGATCTATGCCTCTACCAACAAGGTGTATGGCGGTCTAGAGGACGTCGCCGTGGTGCTGGACGGCACGCGCTATCGCTACCGCGATTACCCGAACGGCATTGCGGAAGACCGGCCGGTAGATCCTAAGTCGCCTTATGGCTGCTCCAAGTGCGCCGGCGACCAGTATACGCGCGACTACGCCCGCATCTACGGCCTGCGCACCGTCGTCTTCCGCCAGAGCACGATTTACGGCCCTCATCAGTTCGGCCTCGAAGATCAAGGCTGGCTGGCCTGGCTGATGATCGCGACGGCTACGGGGCGGCCGATTACGATCTACGGCGACGGCAAGCAAGTGCGCGACATGCTGCACGTGGATGACCTGATCGCTGCCTACGACGCCGCCTGGGAACGCATAGATGCCGTGGCCGGCGAAGTATTCAACATCGGCGGCGGCGCGACGAACACCCTCACCATCTGGTCGGAGACCGGGCCATGGCTGGAAGCACTGGCCGGCCGGGCCATACCGGTCACCTACGCTGACTGGCGCCCCGGCGACCAGCGCATCTTCATTAGCGACAACAGCAAGGCCGCGCAACTGCTCGGCTGGTCGCCGAAGATCGGAATCCGCGAAGGCGCACGGCAATTGTGGGACTGGGTCGTCGCTAATCGCGACTTGTTCACATAGCCACGTTCGGGCTGGCCGAAGTTGACCAACGCAGCACAGGCTTGATGGCAACACATCAGGCAGGGAAAGCCGTTGAAAGGTGAGCTCAACGAGTACACATAGGCGCCGGCCGTCTTGAGCACCAGCCGATCGCTGGCTTTCGGCTCGACCGGCGAACGCATCTCGAACAGCGTGTCGAGCGAGTCGCATGTTGGGCCGGCCAGACGATAGGTGCGCATATCCAGCGGGCGCGCGTCGCAGATCACCGGCCGCGGCGCGTACAATGCCGCTCAGGCATGGAACTCGATCAACTCTGGGAAGACATTTTTAGCGAGGACGCCGAGCGCGTGCGCCGCGCATGGCGCGGGCTGAACCAGCAGGAACGGACCTCGGTGCTCCACTTGTTAGAGCGCATTACCTGCGACGCGCAGCGCATCGAGGCGCAGCGCACCGCAGCGCAGTTCGCACTGGACACGTTGGCAGGCAACTCTACCGCCCTTCCATCCGGCGATAGCCTACCTGAGGGGGCGCTGGATTTTGCCCGTAGCTTGGCGCGCGAGACTGCGCAACGGCTCAAGGCGACCTTCGGTCAGCTCGGCGCTACCCTTAAGCATGACGGCACACTGGTCACCCAGTCCGACATCGAGTCTGACCGCCGACTCAGCGATGCCATCCTCGCTCGTTATCCCTCACACGGCATCCTATCCGAGGAACGCGACAAAATCTTTCGCGGCCAGGAATGGTGCTGGGTCATTGACCCAATTGATGGCACGACCAACTTCACATGGGGCGCGCCGGCTTGGGGCGTGCTGATCGGCCTGCTGCACTTCGGGCAGCCGGTGCTGGGCGTAGCCGACTTTCCCATGACTGGCGAGCAGTTCTACGCCGTGCGCGGCGGAGGCGCCTGGTTGAACGAGAGGCCTATCCGCGTCGCGACAGTGGAGCCAGACCAGCGCACCGGCGAGCCGCTCATACAAAAGACGCAGCTTTTTGCCTGCTGCACGCGAACGCTTCAACGCGGTTCACCGGATATTCCTCTGAAGTTGCGCATCTTCGGCGCAACCGGCTATCACCTGGCCTTGGTGGCTAGGGGAGCTTGTCTCGGCAGTTTAGATATCATCTCGCATGTATGGGATGTCGCCGCTCTGTGGCCGCTGATCGAAGAGGCCGGTGGATGCATCCGAACGAGCCTGCAACGCGAACTCTTCCCCTTACAGCCGGGTCAGGATTACGGGGCGACGATGTTCTCCGTACTCGCAGCTTGCTCGCCGCACATGATGGCCTACCTAGAGCGCCGGCTAAGCGACCGATTCTGATTTAACATAAATAAACGGTGAGCCGCTTCCACTCCTCAAGGCTCAATGTCTCAGAGCGCCGACTAGGTTCGATGCCACTTTGCCCAAGCGCCGCCTCCGCTTCAGCCTTAGTGATCCCCAAACCGGCAGCTAGAGTGTTGCGCAACTGTTTGCGCGGCTGGCTGAAGCCGGCTTTGACTACGCGAAAGAACTTCTGGGCATCCACATCGGGCGGCTGGTTGTGCGGCTTGATCCGCAAGACAGCCGACTCGACCCCCGGCCGAGGGTAGAACTGGCTTGGGGGGATTCTGAATAGCAGCTCGGGCCGACCATAGAACTGCACGCTGACGGCCAGGAGGCTCATGTTCGGCGGTTGCGCCGTCACCCGCTCGGCCACTTCGGCCTGCACCGTCAGCACAACCGTTGCGATGGACAGGCCACATTCCAGGATGCGCCGGATGGCCGCCGAGGTGATGTAATACGGCAGATTGGCGACAAAACGAGTCGCCCGAAACGGATTGCCAAACGCGCGCGTTGCCTCTTGGGCTAGTTGGGCGAAATCTACTTTGAGTGCGTCGTCGTGAACGATGGTGACATTCCGCGCTTCCCCTAACTCCTCCCGCAGCGCGGGGATCAGCGTTTGATCCAGTTCGATGGCGACAACCCAGCCGGCATCCTTTGCCAGGCGCGTGGTAAGCGCGCCGGTGCCCGGGCCGATCTCAAACACTAAGTCGCTCTGTTCGATCTCAGCTGCGTCAACGATGCGACGCGCGGTAGCCTCATCAGCAAGGAAGTTCTGCCCCAGGCTTTTGCGAGGGACAATACCGCGGGCCTTCAGCCGGCTACTCAAGGCGATAGCGGATCTGGCTGGGAACAGGGGTGAGCAGATAGACGTCCACCCAGCGATACCACAGCTTGAGGTTGTCGTCGTCGTAGCCTAGGTCTATGCGCTTGCCGACGATCGCGCTGCCGGTGTCGCACGCGTTGCCAACGCCGTAGCCCGGCACATAGACGTTCGAGCCAAGGCTGATCACGCGCGGGTCCACGGCCACTATGCCGAAGCGCATGCGCTGTCCGCAGCGCGTCCGTCCATACCACGACTTATCGCGCGAGACGCCGGCAGTGCTGGCCGAATAAGACGTCGCCAGCATGCGGATCTTGCGCCAGTACTGCAACGGCCCTTGTGGCGTGTCGAGTGTGCGGATGACGATCTTCGTGCCGTATTTGTAAACGCGCGGCTGGGGCGCCCGGGCGACGAAATCGGCAATCAGCTCACGTTTGACCTCGAGGCCGTCCTCGAATGTGACCAGGCTGCGTCGCTCGCGCACGCCGCGCGCGCCATCTTGCGCCAGCGCCTGCGTATCCAACTCAAGTTCCGGGTCAGGCTCCCATACCGTATCGAAAGGGATGTACTCGTGAGCGATTTGAATTTCGCGTTTGACGCGCACCACGCGAATCTCGGCATTTGGGACAACCGGAGCGTCGAGCGCCGGCTGCGCGTAGTCCTGCTCGAGCAGCACGACGTTCATTTCGGCCAGCACGTCGGCCACGGTATCGTGCAGCGTGCGCGTGCGCACCTGACGCCCATCCACCCAAATCGTGACCGGCTTAGCCCGCTCGATCGTCACCTGCATCCCCGGCTGCACTGGCGTCCCAAGCCCCGGCGCGACCCTATCGGCCAGATAAACCATGAAACCAGCTTGTAGCAGCGCTTCTCCGACTGTCCGAGCCGACGTTTTGACGGCGATGGGCCGGCCGCCCACTTCCTGAATCGTGATAGGCACGGCGCGACGAAATTCGATGCGTGCATCCGGCAAGCGCACCAATGGCGCGCGCGCCGACTCGGGTGCCAGCCGAAGCTGAGACGCCGCAGGCAGCGCGTCGTCGAAGCTGCCATTGACCGACACCCAGTCGTTGACGCTAAGCGAATAGCCCAGATCGGCGAGGACCTGCGATCCGCGCGTTCGTTGCGTTCGCAGCCATCGCGGTTCTTCGTCGTCCACGGACAACTGCACCAACCTGGCGCGCTGAATAACGATCGTGTCGTTGCGGTTGAGGGAGGCGGTCTTCGCCGGCAGCACGATGTCCTCGGGCAAGAGTTCGACGCCGGCCTCGCGCAGCACCCCCTCGACTGTAGCCTGATGTGTGCGCACGGTGATGACCTTATCCCCATCAACGATGGTCGCCGGAGTAAAGGTATTGAGATAGCCCACCGTCAACAGGCTAAAAGCGCCGAGGACGATCGGGATAGCCAGCCAGCGCAATCGCCGGGCTCGAGGCTTGACCGATAAGGGTGGTTCCGACTTGGAAGTCGCTTCCGTCATGACCGCCGGGTTGTTTTGAATCCCAAAGTGTGTGTTGCCAGGCACCCCTACGACACCCGAAAGAGACTTCTTACCGTTGCTACCTTCCGGTCCTGGCGGGGTTCGAAGGCTTCCGCCGCGCAGGACCCGGCAACACGCGGAATATGATAACCGGTTGCTTAAATCTGTCAATCGTGATAAATTCCCACCCAATAATCTGAATTTCACTTGCGCCCATAGCTCAACTGGATAGAGCACTTGACTTCGGATCAAGGGGTTGTGGGTTCGAATCCTGCTGGGCGCGCCTGATGCAAGGGGTCAGAACGCCGCTTGAGCATTCTGGCCCCTTGGTGTTGTTTCATGTAAAATTTCTCCGTGAAACACAATCTGGAAGAAAAGCATAAAACAGGGGGAACTAGCGATTTCGACCTTGGCTACATCATGGGGATAATCGTTGGTGAGGGGTCATTCACCGGCGACTGGCGCAACCCATGCCTACAGATCAAGCTGCACCAACGCGACCTCGCCGTGCTCGAGTTTCTACAAAACGCGCTAGGCGGCAAAATTTACGGGCCATACCATCACGGCGACAGACACTACTCGATGTGGATATTGCGCGGCGAGGAATTGGATCAAGCCGTAGAACTATTCGTCCGACATCTCCCGCCTAGCCATCGCCGCAGCCAACTCCTGACCTGGTTGGCAAAATATGCGCACTGGCGGGAGCGATACGCTGAGTACCTGAAACCCACCGGCGACCCAGAATCCCTCTCATGACCGACCAGACTCTTCTCAAAATCCGTGAGCTGCTGCTCAACGAATTCTCCGAAGCCGAATTGATCGCGCTGTGCAAAGACGTCGGCCTCGATTACGAAGCGTTGCCCGGCGTCGGCACCTTCGGCAAAACGCGCGAAATCGTCGAGGCCGCGCGCGCCCAAGACAAGTTGCGCCAGTTGCAGAGCCGGCTGCGAGAACTAAAACCCGAAGCCTATGCGGTCAGCATCGGCGCCATGGCCACACCGGCAGAGGCGCAAGCTGACGGCCCGACATCTTCCAAGCAAAAAGACGAAGCCGGCTCCCCCATGCCTCGCGCGATCCTGCCATTGCTGGTGTTGCTTGCCCTGGTGATCGGCGCGTCGTTGATTTTCTCCAGGCTAAGCAGCGGTCCCGCAGCCCAGGCGACGCCACAGGCCATCCCAGAAGCATCGTCCACCTCGCAACCTCAACCCACGCTCGCGGAGAGCGCGCCAACTGCTCAGCCCGAAGTCATTGCCGCGACAGCAACACCGGCAGAAAGCCCATCGGCCACACCTGAGGTCGTTCCAACTGCTCCGGCCGAAGCGCTCGAGGCAGACATCGGCGCAGCGACTCCGGCAGCACCCCCCATGCCCGAGCCACAACCGACTTCCCCGCCGTCGCCAACGGCAACCGACGCGCCTGCCGCTGAGGAAGCGCATCCGGCCGCCATGACCGTTCGCCAAATCAACGATCAGCTTATGCTGTTCTATTCCGGCAAAGCGAGCGCCAGGGATCTGGAGTACTTCTGGACGGGCGAGGCGCTGAAGGCGGTCTTGGACTTCGGCAACTCGCGCCTGCTACGCGCGATGCGCATTACGCCTAACCGGCGCGACGCCCTGGAAATCAAGCACGAGTATTTACGCGCGCCTCGGATCATGTCGGAGACAGGAAGCGGCGCAGTCGTCGCCAGCCGCGAATTCTGGCATTACGCCAACTCCTTAAATCGCAGTGAGGTCTGTGAGGTGCGCGACTACATCTACAACATGGTGCGAGACAAGGAGCGCTACCGCGTGCGCTCGATACAGAGCCGGCTGGTACGGTCGGGATGCGAAAGCTGAAACCACGCTAACCAGAATCAGCCTTTGACCTGGTAGTTCGGGGCCTCCTTGGTGATGATGACCGAGTGGGCATGGCTCTCGGTCAGGCCGGCGCTTGTGATGCGCACCCAGCGCGCCTTAGCGCGTAGCTCGTCCAAGTTGCGCGCGCCCACGTATCCCATGCCGCTGCGTAACCCGCCGATGAGCTGGTAGATATAGTCGCGCAGCGAACCTTTGTAGGGCACGCGGCCCTCGATCCCTTCCGGCACGATCTTGCCGCTGGCCTGTCCACTGCCGTAGCGATCCCTGCCCAACCCCTGCATCGCGCCGAGCGAGCCCATGCCGCGATAGTCCTTGAAGCGTCGGCCTTCGTAGAGCACGACATCGCCCGGCGACTCATCCAGGCCGGCCAGCAAACTGCCCAGCATCACCGTGGAAGCGCCGGCGGCTAGCGCTTTGACGAGGTCGCCGCTGTATTTGATGCCCCCATCGGCGATGATGGGGGTGCCGGTGCGCGCCGCCTCTTCGGCGCAGTCCATGATGGCTGTGATCTGGGGCATGCCGGCGCCGCTGATGATGCGCGTGGTGCAGATGCTTCCTGCGCCGACGCCGACTTTGACCGCGTCCGCGCCGACCTCCACCAACGCGCGCACGCCTTCCTTCGTGACAACGTTGCCGGCAACCACACAGACGTTCCCCAAGCGTTTGATGCGCGGGATGGTATCTAGCACGCCTTTGGAGTGGCCATGCGCGGTGTCTATCACTATCACGTCGGCGCCGGCGCCGATAAGTTCGCGCGCGCGCACCTCCGCATCTCGGCCTACGCCTACCGCTGCGGCGCAGAGCAGCCGCCCCCGCGCATCGGTCGCCGCGTTGGGATAGTCGCGCCGCTTTTGAAT
>CALHLE010000019.1 GCA_938034415.1 uncultured Anaerolineae bacterium | reverse complement strand
TGCGTTGTGGACGTCGTCCTCGGTGTAGTTGGGACGCACGCCATAGCCCGGCCCGGGCACGTAGCTGTAGCTACCAACCGTATGCAACTCGAACAGCTCGCGCGCGTAGTTCTCGTTGGGGTTTCCGCCGTCGTTGTAGCGGTTGCTCAAAAAGCGCAGCATGGAAGGGCTTTTCGCGCTGGCCTCTAGCAGGTCGCGGAAGTTGCCCAGCGCGTGCTGGCGAATCACGTAGTAGTCCTCCCAATACTTGGTGTAGGCCGTAGGGAAGTCGGTGTGAAAGTGATTCGTCCAGAAGTCCACCATGACCTCGAAGAGCTGGCGCTTGCTGAGCAAGGCGCGCGCGTAGGTCGCTGTCCAGAGGTAGCGTTGGAGGGCGCGGTGACGCCCGGAGCCGGCAGGATCGTCCACATACTGCTTCAGCTCAGTCAGTGAGGCGTCTAAAGGCGGCACCGTCGAGCCATCTGCTGCTGTGCGTGACATGCTCGCAAGATAGCTCTCGCAGGCTGAGTCGTCTATATCCTCGTAGGCTAGTTGCTGATCAACGAAGGTGGCCAAATCGAAAGTGCTGAAGGAGGGTATGTCTTCTGGGCGCGGGCCGAAAGCAATGCGGTTCCATGCCAGCCTTGCTAGCGAAGGAGGATCGCCCGGAGGGTTGTCGAAAGATACAGCGAATGGAGCTGTGATCATGGCTGCCTCACCTAAATCATTCTGAATCACGAAGGACGATCGGGAGAAAGGCGCGCGGACCGAACGTATTGTCGGTATAAGTGGTCGTCCAAATGCGCGGCGCACGGCCGTTGCTGCGGTCAATGAAGGCGAGTGTGAAACGTCGAGCTATTGGGTCGAAGACTGCGCTGCCGGCGCTATCACCTTCATACCACACATTGCGGTAACTATCGGGCGGCATCCAGCCGCTATCCAGCTTAAGCGTATGAGTAAATGCGAGTGCGCCGTTTTGCACCATAGCGACCATGAACGCACCCCCGCTACCGCTCCCACGGAGAATAGAAGGGAAGACGGCCATCACTTGCCCATCTGGCCCTAGGGCGAACGCAGGGCGCGTGCGCGCGTCTGCGGTGTTCGTGGTGGTTTGGCCTAGCCTGAGCGGCTCGCTCCAAGTTGCGCCCTGGTCGGTGGAGTAAGCATAGAGGGCGAACCCGTCCAGCGGCCATGCTCTGGCGGGATCGCGACGTTGGCAGCCAGACCACACGGCATGAAGATTGCCCGCTGGGTCTGCTTTTAAGACAGGATCATGGTTTCGACACCACGAAACGTTCTGAGGATGGTAGATGCGATGGTAGCTCCAGTCACCTGTTGCGTCTAGGCTACGGCGGGCTAGCATAAGCGCGTCAACGTTGCTAGGCGGCGACTGCCGTGAATGCGGCAATCGCCAAGCGACGTAAATATTGCTCGCGTCCACTGCTAGCGCGAAAGGAATTTGCCAGGTGTTCGACATTGGCTCAGTGAGCACTGCCGTCTCGGTGACCCAGCCGCTGCCCGTGTTCCAGGTGACATAGAGCTGCGCGCTCTTGTCCGCGCGGTTGTGGCGCGTCCAACCGGCAGCAATGGTCTGCCCGAAGGTGGCTAGCGTCGCCAGCATCTCGTCACCGGTGAGCACACGGCTCAGTGCGATGGGTGGAAGCCAAGTCGTGCCGCTCAGTGCCGAGTAGAGCGCGCGTGTGCCGCGCGGCCATAGGGAGTCGCTCCACACAGCGTGCAAGCGCCCATCTTGTGTAAAGGCGATCCCGCCGCTGCCGATGCTCAGCGAGCCACCAACTGGCACCGAGGTGGGCAGCGCCATGGGCGGGGACCATTTCGTAGGCGAAATCATCTGGCTGAGGTATAAGTTGGGCGTTCCCGCGCTCTGATCGGTGAACAGCGCCCAAGTCTGCCCCTCATGGCTGGCCAGCACAGGATACATCTGGTAAGACAGGCGCGGGGGCTGGGTATTGAGCTGAACAGCGCCCCCGATGCCACTGCTATCCCATCTGGCAGCATAGACGTCGGCCTGTCCATTGCGCGCGTCTTGCCAGACGAGGCGAGCTACCTTGGAATTGGAATGTAGCGCAGGTGAGGTTTGCGCGCCCGGCTGGGTGATGGAGGCAGGGAGTTCAGTCCAAGTAGCGGGCTTCCACCACGGGCGATAGGCGGCGTAGATGTCAGGGTTGGCGCTGCCGTTGCGATAGTCCTGCCAGGCGACAAGCACCCCCAAGGTACCATCGCCAGCAACGATAGTGGGGTTGACGCTGCGCACGTTGCGCGGAGCGCTATCTACGCGCTCAGGGATTTCCCATCTTGTGCCATTCCATCGGGCTGCGTAGATGTCGGGCGGGGCGGTAGGAGAGCCAGTGCGATGTTCCCAGACGACGTAGAAGGTGTTGTCAGGGATATAAGCGACGGCGGGTTTGGTCGCCGCGTCGCGCGGGCCAGGCGGGCTGCCATCGAGTCGTTGGTTCACGCGCATGTTCGGCCCCCACGTTTGGCCGCCATCGTTGGAGATGCTGGCGTAAATGCGCGGGTAGTTCAAGCCGGCCTCGCGGGTGTCCTCCCAGACGATGATGACCTGATTGTTGTAGCGACTGATGGCGGGGTGTCGCTGCGTGTTGGTGAGGACAGTGTCGTCGTTGACTTTCACCGGCGTTGAGCAGCGCACCGGCGTGGTGCTGCCGTCGCAACGGGCTGTGTAAATGTCACCTGGGCGAAAGCTGTTGGAGAGGCGCTCTCGGAAGTCTGTCCACACCAAGTTGAATTCGCCGCCAGCATTGCCGGCCAGGCGCGGTCGTTGCGCCACCTCATCCCACGCACTGGTAGTGTGTACTCTCGTAGTAGTGATTTGGATGGTGCTGGAAATCAAGAGCTGTGAGATGTAAATATGTTGCGCACCGCTCCAAGCTACCACTGCCCTATTGCCGTTGAGCAACACGGAGGGCTGTTTAGCCGCCTGGACCTCACCGACAAAGTGTGGCGTGAGGTTTGTGATCCGTTGCTCGTGGACTACTTGATCATCAATCAGGTATGCAGCGTAAATATCAGGCAGGGCGTTGCGCGAGTCGGTCCAGACAGCTAAGGCAGTGTTGCCGTCTGCTGCGATGGCTGGCTCGCTTTGCAAGGTGGGGCGGTCGTCCACAGTGAGAGGAGTTAGCGCCGTCCATTGGAAATCGAGCGGGCTGAGTGGACCAGCGTGGGTGCCATGCGTTGACCAGGCTATATAAGCCGCACTGAGTATGAAAGTCACCCAAGGTTTGAAGTGAACGTGTCGCATCATGGTTTCATCTCTGCACAGCGATGCCCAGCCCGCCGGAGAAGTTGAAGCCGGGGAAGATGGTGTTGTTGATCTGCGATTGGGAGACGCCCATGCGCGCCGTGAGCACGTCGGCGATGACGCGGCGGTAGTCGGTGGTGATCTTCAGGCCGTCGTTGTAGCCGAAGTGAGACAGCCCCGGCCACTCGCCGTAGATGCCGGCGTTGATGTTGGGTGTGCCATACTGCCCGCCGCTGCCGATCACCAGCATCACGTTGCCGCTGCCGTGGTCGGTGCCGGCGCTGTCGTTCTGATACAACACGCGCCCGAACTCGCTCAGCACGATAATCACATAGCGTCCGCGCCATTGCAGGTCGGTGTTCATGTCGTCGCAGAAGGCTTTCAGGTTGTTGGCCAGGTTGGTGATTAAGCGCGGAAAGCGGTTGTTGCCGTTCCAGTCCACCGTGCCCTGGTTGTCGTGCGTATCGTAGCCACCGCCCACGTCAATCGCCGCGACACGCAGTGGGTTGCTCAACGAGGCCTTGGCAATTTGCGCCACGGCTTGCAGCGAGCGCGCGAAGTTCCCATAGTCCGGCACGTGCGAACTGGCGTTGACGTAGTTGGCTGCCGGCGTATAGGTAGTGGCAAACACGCTGGCCAGCGCGTCATAGGCTTGAAAGGCGGATTGCCCCACCGACTCGATAAAGGCGCTGCCGCGCTGGAACATCGGCTCAAGCAGGCTGCGTTGCGCCTGCACCAGCGCCTGTCGTGTTGCGTCCGGCATCCACGTCCTCGTGCGCCAGTGCGGGCCGAAGTCCCTAGGGTCCGGCACATTGATCGAACTGCGCCCGGTGGGTGAAATCAGCGAGGGCGCAGGGTTCCACTGCGGCGCGACGGCCAGCGCGTCGTTTGGCTCGCCGATGGCGTCCAGGTAACGCGACAACCAGCCGCCGCTAGCCAAGTTGTTCTTGCCGCCCATGTCCACATACAACTCGGTGTCGAAGTGCGAGCCGGTCACATCCGGCGAGCCGGCAGCGTTCACGATGGCCAGGTCGCCACGCCGATACAGCGCATACAAGCCGCCGGTATCGCTGGCATGAGGGTTGGGCACATCGCCGCTGCTGGCGTCACGCGCCGCGTCGGGGTGCAGGCCAAAGCGCCCGTCGAGGTCAATCGCCTTGCGCGTTGCAGTCGAGTTGGGCGCGGGGATGTGCATGTTAGGGCGCAGCACGTCGTAATACTGGCGACGGTCCTTGTCGCTGGTGTTAAACGGCACCACTAGGTTTAACCCATCCAAGCCGCCGCGCACGAACACCAACACCAGCAGGTCACGGTTGTTGGGGGGCGGGTCATTCGGGGCGAGGGGCCGCGCCGCGTGAGCCGACTTGGGGAGCTGCGAGTCGAAGATCAGATTGGTCAGGCCGAAGCCGCGCACGGCTGCCACCGCCGCGAAGCCGGCGCAGCCCTTGAGAAAGTCTCTTCTGTTCACACTTACCAACCTTTATCGTAGCCAAAAGCGCTTTGCCAGTTCGGCGCGACCATGCGCCGCGTCAGAATTGCTCTAGGAAGCGCAGGTCATTTTGCCAGAAGTAGCGGATGTCGCTGATGCCAAGCAGGCGCATGGCCTGGCGCTCCGGCCCCATGCCGAAGGCGAAGCCAGACCATTCTGCCGGGTCGTAGCCCCCATTGCGCAGCACGGTGGGATGCACCATGCCCGCGCCGGCGATCTCCAGCCAGCCGGTGCCTTTGGTGATCATCCGGTCACGCTCGGTGGCCAGCCCCCAATACACGTCCACCTCCACGCTCGGCTCGGTGAATGGAAAGTACGAGCAGCGAAAGCGGATGCGCGCATCGCCGCCGAACATGTGGCGGGCGAATTC
Organism: uncultured Anaerolineae bacterium; assembly: GCA_938034415.1. GTDB lineage: Bacteria > Chloroflexota > Anaerolineae > J036 > Brachytrichaceae > JAAFGM01. The sequence continues at coordinate 66,499 of CALHLE010000019.1, read as the reverse complement.
GGCCATCACGCCCTTCAGATCGGCGAAGGTGATGGCGCGACCGATGGCCAGCCCCTCGACTTGGTTGAATTGCATCTCGCTGCGCGCCGTGACCTGCTCGTAGCGATAGACCATGCCGGGCAGGATGACGCGGATGGGTCGGGTGCCGTTGGCGCCGCGCTCGCGCATCACGCGGATCTGGCCAGGCGAGGTGTGCGTGCGCAACAGCACGCCCGGCTGCGTAGTGTAGAAGGTATCCCACATGTCGCGCGCGGGGTGCTCCGGCGGCATGTTGAGCAGGCCGAAGTTCATCTCATCGGTCTCCACCTCCGGCGAGCGATACACCTCAAAGCCCATGCGCGCGAAGATGGCGATGATGCGCCGTAGGGTCAGCGTGCTGGGGTGCAGCCGGCCGCGCGGGATCGTCGCGCCGGGCAACGTCACATCGAGCGCGCCGGCTTTCATCGCCGCCTCGAGTTCCGCTTCCTTCACCGCCGCCTGTTTAGCCTCGAACGCAGCGGTGAGCGCCTGCTTCACCTCGTTGGCGCGCTTGCCGAAGGCTGGCCGTTCGGCTGGGCTGAGCGACGCAATCGCCGCCATCGCCTGCTCCAATGCGCCCTTGACGCGCTTGGTGCCGAAGTACTTGCCGTGCCAGGCCTGCAGCGCCTCGCCGGTGTCGGCTTGCGCCAGCGCCGCTAGCGCTTCGCGCTCGAGTGCGTCGAGTGATGCGTCCATGTGCTCGTCGCGGATTATAGCCAGGCGGGTTGATCACGCTGCGACGCTACAGCTTCGCGTAGAGGAACCAGAACTTGTCGGCCGGCGCGGCCGGGGCCAGCTCCGGCTCCCAGATGAACGCGCCGGGCTTGAAGCGCGTGCGCAATCGGCCGTCCAACACGCGCAGCCGCGAGAGCTGGTCGCTCAACTGCGCCACATCGTCCTTGAGCAACTCCAGCCGAAAGCGCATATGCGCGCGCTCCGCATAGCCGGAGCGCGGCGCGTTGTACGGCTCGGATCGCGCGGTGGCCTCCTGGCGGTCGTTGAGGAACATCTCCCAACTGTCCAGGCGGCTCTTGAACTCACGACGCGCCTTGTTCTGATACAGGTCAGGGATGCGATGGCGCACTTTGCGCACCGCCGCCTGCGCCGAGGCGAGCACATCGCCGATTTCGTCGGGATGAGCCTCGCGCAGCGCGCGCAACCGCCATTCGGTCTCCAGCCATGCGCCGATGGTGAGCAGCGGCATTTGCATCCCGTCCACGCTGCCGACGGGGTAGAAGAGCACTTCGGCGTGCAAGTAATCATCCATCTGTTCCGCCGCCACGCGCGCAAAGGTGAGATCGTGCTTCAGGTTCATGATGGGCTTGCTTCGCGGCGGGATTCGGCCAAGCGCGCAACCTCGCGCCGGCTGTGGCGCCCGCCGGCGTAGAACTCCGTCCACTCCCCCCGGCGGCGGATGAGGAGGCGCTGCATGGGGCAGATGAGGCCGCCGATTGCGCCGACCAGCGTCGTCGCCAGCCCCAGCCACCACAACAGGTCGCCGGGCGCGTAGCGAACGTCTATCATCGCGCCCTGCGCCAACTTGAAACGAAACGCGGCATCGCCGATGACCAGCGTCGGCTGGACCGTCGTGTCGGTGATGACATCGCCCGAGGGCATGGCAAACGCACGCAGCCGTGCCGGTTGACCGGCAGAATCCGCTGCCGTCAGCGCCAGCGCCAACTGCGCCTCCGGCACGGCGATGTAGCGCTCCGGCTCCTCGGCGCCGAGCGTCACCAGCAACTCTGTCGTAGGTGAGACGAAGTTTGACGCGCGGATAAGTAGGGGCTTGGCTGCTGAGGTCGTCGCGCTTAAGCGATAACCGGGCACGATTCGGTTGAGCACCAAATTCAAGCCGGCGATGTGAACTTGCTCGCCCTCCCTGAGCATCGCAGAAGCGTCATTCGGTTGCAACACAATCGTGACGCTCGCGGGATCAACAGATGCATCGTCCAGGGTGATCGCGTAGCCATCGCGCAGCGGCGTTGATGCGCCGACAACCGCCATCTTGTTCGTCGCCTCCCAGCCGGCGACCAGGTTAAACGACAATCCAACCCCTGCGAAAACTAAACCCAGGTGTAGCACGGCGGACGCCAGCTCTGCCCATGGGGCGCGGTCGGCGACCAACACGTCGTCGCTATGCCGGAGAACGCGATAGCGCCGGGCGCGCAGCCGGTCAGCGAAGTCGTCCAGCGGCGGCGCGTTCAAGGTCACGCGGGCGCGCCGCTCATCGCGCAGATCACCGTTGCGCCCGCCGCGCCGCACATCCGCCAGCCGAACCAGACGGTCGGCGAGGCGCAGGCCCGCGATCGGCATGGACGCCGCCAACGCCATCCGCCACCAGGCCGCCTGCGCGACGTTATTGAGGCCCAGGCCATTCAGCAGCGCATACAGCGCCCCCTCGCGCTGCTTGGCTTCCGCTTCCCAGCGGCTGTAAGCTACCGGATCCGAGACGCCAGCCGACGGCTGCTGAGGCAAAATCAACGTGGCGATCAAACCGGCGACGACGACCGCACATAGCGCAATCAGCAGCGCATCGTGAGTCAGCAGCCGCCACAACGCGCGCCATGGATCACGGTCTTCTATAGGATCGGCAGGATCAGCCCAAACGGTCATGTGCAAGTTGCGAGATGTTAACCTTTCTCATGCTCGATTATTCACGTCGGCTTCAGCCTCGTCTAAAGTCGATGGCGATGATTGAGCATGGGAATCGCCGGCAACTTGGCTGGCGGCTTGAATCGGATTATAGATATGCACGCTGCTCGACGCGCGATGGCCACTTCGTCGTCGGGCGGGTTTAGCGCTGAGGTAAATGAAAATCATGAAGAACAAGCGACTGCTTTCGATCATCGCAGCGACGGCCACTTTGCTGTCGGGCTGCGGCTCGATCCCATCACTTGCGCGTTCGCTGGCCAACGAGGCCGAGGCGCGCGCTGCAGCCTTAACACGCAGCGGCGAAACAGAGACGATCACGCCCGTGGTCAATGCGCCGGTCGTCATCCAGCCCACGCCAACGGCCATTCCTGCCGCTGCTCGCGCCAGGTTCGACGAAGAGGAAGCCGTGCTCATCAACCTGTACGAGCGCGTCAACCGCGCGGTGGTCTCGATTTCCGTGCGACGCAACACCGGCAGCGGGTTCATCGGCGCGGGGTCGGGCTCGGGCTTTGTGATTGACACAGCCGGTTACATCGTCACGAACAACCACGTCGTGGATGGCGCGGATCGGATTAACGTCATCTTCTCCGACGGCACGCGCGCGCGCGCCGAGCTGGTCGGCACTGATCCTTACAGCGACCTGGCCTTGCTGAAGGTGAATCGCCCGGCCGAGCGGCTGACGGTAGTCGAACTGGCCGACTCGGATGAGGTTAAGGTGGGTCAGCGCGTGGTCGCCATCGGCAACCCGTTCGGGCTGGCCGGCACCATGACGCTGGGCATTGTGAGCGCGCGCGGGCGCGTGCTGCCCGAAGCGTCGTCCAGCGGCCAGGGGGCGTTCTCTAATCCGGACATTATTCAGACCGACGCGGCGATCAATCCCGGCAATTCCGGCGGTCCGCTGCTCGACACGCGGGGCCGAGTGATCGGCGTGAACACGGCGATCCGAACCAACAACCAAGTCGGGTTCGGCCAACCGGCCAACAGCGGCGTGGGCTTCGCCGTGCCCTCGAACACGGTCAAGCGAGTGGTGCGGGCATTGCTCGAGGAGGGGCGCGTGCGCTATCCCTACCTCGGCATCCAGGGTGCGTTCAGCCTGGCTGAGGTCGGCGACCAGTTCGACCTGCCGATCGAGCGCGGCGTCGTGGTGGGCGGCGTGGTGGAGCGCGGGCCTGTCGCGCGCGCAGGGCTGCGCGGCTCAACCATCAGCCGCAGCACCGGCCAGATCATCAGCCTAGGCGACGTGATCATCGCGTTCGATGGCCAGCCGGTCAGCAGCTACGAGGAGTTAATCGCAATGCTGGTGAAGAATTACCAGCCCGGCGATCGCGTGACGCTGACAGTATGGCGCAACGGCCGGCAGCTCGACCTCACGGTGACGCTGGGCGAGCGGCCGCGATAAGGGCGCAACGCCAAACAAGCGAAAACAACCGCAGAACCCCCGACTCCTAAAGAAGCCGGGGGTTCTCTCTTCCACTCAACCCTCAACACGGCGCGCTGTGGGCGCCTTCAGGTTGATCGCGATGTAGGTCGCCAGGCCGCCGAAAGACGCCGCCAATGCGACAAACAGCGCGATAATCCCCGTCATGCGCTACGCCGAGTTCAAAGCATCACTGGCATCGAACGAGCCGCCGGCCGGGCTAAGCCTGGCCATGCAAGCGCTGTGGTGGGACGCCAAAGGCGATTGGCACAAAGCGCACGCCTGCGCCCAAGCGCAGGACGACGCGGACGGCGCCTGGGTGCACGCCTATCTACACCGCAAAGAGGGCGATGCCTTCAACGCCGGCTACTGGTATCGCCAGGCGGGCAAGCCCGCCTTCACCGGCTCGCTCGAGGCGGAATGGGAATCGCTCGTGCAGGCGTTGTTGCGTTAGGCGAGCGAGTCGAGAAACCGCTTCGCCTGTGCGCGCAGCGCGTTCACTTCGTCGGCTTTCATTTTGCGCAGGGCCATCACCGGCATGCTGGTGCGCGGATTCGCGCTCAGAGCATCGGCGTTGCGCGCGACGAAGTCCCAATACAGCGCGTTGAATGGGCAAGCGCGCTCGCCCAAGCGCTGCCGAGGATCGTAACGGCATCCCTCGCAGTAGGTGCTCATCTTGTGGATGTAATTGGCGCTGGCGGCGTAGGGCTTGGTGCCGACGATGCCACCGTCGCCATACGTGCCCATGCCCACCACATTGGGCGTCACCACCCAGTCGTAGGCGTCCACATACGTCGCGAAAAACCACTCGTTGACCTCTTGCGGGCTGATGCCGGCGAGCAGCGCGAAGTTGCACAACACCATCAGACGCTGGATGTGATGCGTGTAGCCACGCTCCCACACGCCTCGCACACACTCGCGCAAGCAGGCCATCTCAGTTTGCGCATCCCAGTAGAACTTCGGCAGCGGCCGCGTCGCGTTCAGGGCGTTCATCTCGCGCAGCCGAGGCATCTCGCGCCAGTAACAGGCATAGACGAATTCGCGCCAGCCGATCAGTTGCCGGATGAACCCCTCGACCGAGTTGAGCGGCGCGCGGCCTTCGCGATAAGCCTGCTCCGCCATTGCGCACAACTCGTCGCGCTCCAGCAGGCCGATGTTGAGCAGCGGCGAGAGCATCGAATGGAACAGCACCGGCTGCCCGCTCGCCATCGCGTCTTCGTAAGGACCAAAGTTGGGCAGGCGATGGGCGATGAAGTCGGCGCAGAACCTCAGCGCATCTTCGCGCGTCACCGGCAAGGCGAAGCCATCCAGCGCGCCCCAGGCCGTCTCCACTTGCGCGACTTCGGCGATGACCTCGCGGGTCATCGTGTCGGGCGCGAATACAGGCAGCGGCGGAATTGAGGGGGCGGTCGGCTGGTCGGCAATGCTCGACGCGGCTTGTTTCATCCTCCATTCCTTCGGGGGCGGTCGGCGGTTCTCATCGTCGAAGTTCCACTTGCCGCCGACGGGTTGGTCGCCATCCATCAGGTAGCCGGTGCGCCGGCGCATCTTGCGATAGAACGTCTCCATCAACGGCGACCGACTCGCGCCCAAGTCTTCCGGCTTGGCCAGGAAGAACCGCGAATCGAGCAGCAAAAATTGGGCCACCGGATTACCCTCTGCCTGGCTCAACTGCTCCACAAAGGCCCGGCCCTGCCAGGTGTTGGGCTGCATGACGACGATGCGCGCAGGCGCATGCGCTGCGACGTGCGCGCGCAGGCCGGCCTCGAACGTCGCAGCCTTGCGATAGTCCACCTGCCAGCCCAGGTCGCGCATGGCCTGGGCAAAATGGCGCATGGCGCTGAGCACCAGGATGAGCTTGTGCTTGTGCCACGGCCGCGAACGAATCTTGGCCGCGCTCTCGATGAAGAGCAGCCGCGTGTTGGCCGGGCTTAACCCCTCTTGCGCCAGCCACTCCGGCCAGCGATGCGAGAGTTGATCGCCGAGGATCCAGGCCGTTGTGTGCATCCCCGATTGGGGCAGGGAAATTCGGGACTGACGATTCACGCGCGCTTACCTTTCAGGACTGGCGGCTCATTCACAGGGTTGACTGGCGCGCCACAGCGCCGCGAGATCAGCCGGCCGGACAGCCTCGGTCGCAATGCTCCACACCCGCGCATCCTGCACGGCCTGGACGCCTGCGCCGTCGAAATCGGTTAGGACGAACGGCGCGTCGTCCAGCGGCCAACCCGCCAACGAGGACACCGCATAGACGATGTGGTCGCCAACCAACAGCCCGTCCGAAGCGTCCCGCAGCCAATCCGGGGCGCGAACCACGATGATGTTATCGGCGCGGTAGCCGCGCGCGACATCCACCATCCGCTGATTCATCGCGCGCCACTTGGGCGTGGCAATCGGCCGGGCAAACGGTTCGAGCCACACGCCGGGCGCGTTGCGCAGATACGTCAGGACCAGCCGCAGCCACTCCTCGGCCGCCTCGCCCTGCTTGCGCACCGTCTCGCCAGGGTCGTTGCGATAGGCGAGGACGACGAGCATACCTAGCGCGTTGGCCTGCTCAATGAAAGGCGATACGGCCGCCGGCACGAACGTCGGCGCAATCTCGCGTGGATCAACCGGCAGACGCACGACGCGCGCGCCGGCTTGGGCCAGGCTGCGGAGGCGCTGTGCAGCATTGCGATCGCTCTGCGCCATTTCCGTCAGCGTGGGCAGGCTCGCCCCGTGCAGGATGACAATGTTGCCCCCCGCATCAACGATCCACCGTCCCGCGACGCGCAACGCGCAGTACTGCGGGACGACCGGCGTCGGCGTGGCCGCGACGGCAAGCGGGCGCCCGCCGCACGCGCAAAGCAAGAGCGCGCCCAGGGCGATCGCCGGCCAGCTCAGGGGAACGCGCGACGCGCTGCCCAGCCGATGGATCGCCGAACGATAGATGTTCACTTGGCCGAGTATAACTATCCGCCGATCGAGCAATGCATCTGACACAGCATCTCCGTCCGTCATATCGCGCCTTCCGCGCTTCGTATAATCCCTGCCCAACTGCGACCCATGGGCAAGACATTTGCAGAGAAGGCGCTGGCGCGCGCTTCGGGTCAGCCGGAGACGACTGCTGGGCAGATCGTTGACGCGCGTCCCGATCGCGTGCTCAGCCACGACAACACCGCGGCCATCTACCGATTGTTCAGACAGCTCGGCGTCGAGCGGGTCAAGCACCCCGAACGCCTGTGCATCACGCTCGACCACGCCGTGCCCGCGCCAACGACGCAACACGCGCAAAACCACGCCGAAGTGCGCCGCTTTGTCCGCGAGCAGGGCGTCCGACATTTCTTTGAAGTCGGGCGCGGCATCTGCCATCAAGTGCTCAGCGAAGAGGCGCTGGTGCTGCCGGGGATGACCATCCTCGGCTCGGACTCGCACACCACGCACTTCGGATGGCTAGGCGCGTTCGGCGCCGGCATCGGGCGCAGCGAAGTGGCAGCTCTCTGGGCGACGGGCGAGCTGTGGCTGCGCGTGCCGGAGAGCATGCGGGTCATCGTCAACGGCAGTTTGCCGCCATGGGTCACGGCTAAGGATTTCTGCCTCAAGCTGATCGGCGATCTCGGCCAGGATGGGGGACTCTATCGCTCAGTAGAGTTTCACGGCGATGGCATCAGCCGGCTGAGCTTGGAAAGCCGGATGGTCATTCCCAACATGATGGCGGAATTCGGCGCGAAGAACGCTTACCTGCCGCCGGACGAGGCGGTCTTCGCGTATCTAGAGGAACGCCTGCAGCGCCGCCTGCGCGCGGCAGAAGCGCAGCAAGACGCGGTCGAATGCGCCGCTATCGAATCGCAACTGGCGACCCTGCGGAGCAACGCGCTGTATCCCGACGCCGACGCGACCTACGCCGTCGAATATCGCTACGAACTCGGCGCGCTCGAGCCGATGGTTGCGCAGCCGCATCGCGTGGACAACGTCGCGCCCATCAGCGCGGTGAAGGGCCGGCCGGTGCAGCAGGCCTGGCTGGGCACGTGCACCAACGGCCGGCTGGAAGACATCGCCGCCGCGTGCGACGTGCTGCGCGGGCGACGCATCGCGCGCACTACGCGCCTGCTGTGGAATCCGGCGTCGTCCGAAGTTTTACAAGCCGCGCTGCGGCTTGGCTATGTGGCGACCTTCCTAGAGGCCGGCGGCGTGATCAACGCCCCCGGGTGCGGCCCGTGCATGGGCAATCACATGGGCGTGCCGGCAGTGGGCGAAGTCACGATCAGCAGCGCCAATCGCAACTTTCGCGGGCGCATGGGCACGCGGGAAGCCGAGATCTACCTCGCTTCGCCGGCGGTGGTCGCCGCGAGCGCCGTCGCCGGCGTCATCGCCGACCCACGAGAAATTGTCGGCTGAGACAGCAGAAATCCGCGGATTTATGCCATCACCCGTGTTATACTGCGCATCTCGAAGCCGAAGTGGCGGAACTGGCAGACGCGCACGACTCAAAATCGTGTTCCCTTGCGGGAGTGTGGGTTCGATTCCCACCTTCGGCATCCCGGCTGAGTTTTGTCAACGCAGCTTGCTCTCGCGCAGGCGCTAGAATTGCGCCGGACGCATGACTCAGCCGCGCCTATCCGCGTTTCTCCTCATTATTGCGCTGGCCATCTTGCTCGGCACCATCGCGCTAGACGTTTTGTTGCCGGCTACGCGGCTGCCGACAGTGCCGCTCCCCGATCTGCTGCAGAACTACGTCACGGTCTTCCTCGGCATTTTTATCGAAGCGGCACCTTTCCTGTTGCTGGGCAGCCTGGCTTCGGGGTTGATCGCCGAGTTCGTCACCGCCGATGACATCGCGCGCCTCTTCCCACGCAACAAAATCGCCGGCGCGGCAGCCGGCGCGCTCCTGGGGATGATCTTTCCCGTGTGCGAGTGCGGCGTGGTGCCGGTAGTGCGGCGGCTATACCAGAAAGGCTTCCCCATCTCGGCCGGTATCGCGTTCTTACTCGGCGCGCCCGTGATCAACCCGATCGTCATCGCCAGCACCTACGCCGCCTTTGGCCTGGGTCCGATCTTCTGGGGACGCATCACATTCACGCTGCTGGTCGCGACCGGCGTCAGCCTGGTTTTCAGCGTGCAACCCAATCTCGCCCGCGTCATTGCGCCGCGCACGCTCGCTCCGGTTATGGGGGGAATGGAAGAAATGGACAAATGGCGCAGCTCGCTGCACAACGGTTCGTCACTCATCCCCGGACAGCCCACCGGCTCGATCAGCCGGCGCCTGCAAAACGCCTTCAGCGTCGCTACCGACGAATTCTTCGACATGGGGCGGTTCCTCATTGTCGGCACGCTGATCGCCGCCACGCTGCAGACGTTCATACCGCAACAAGCCTTGATCGGGATTGGCCGCGGCTCGGTCACTTCGGTCATCGCGTTGCAACTATTGGCGTTTGTGCTCTCGGTATGTAGCACGGTAGATGCATTCCTGGCGCTGTCATTTGTCAACGCGTTCACCGTTGGCGCGATCATCGCCTTCCTGGTATTTGGGCCGATGGTAGACATCAAGAGCACCATGCTGTATCTGAACGTCTTTCGTCCGCGCGTGGTGTTCTACATCGTCACCCTGTGCTTCCTCTCGGCGCTGCTCATCGGCGTGTTCATCAACCTGAACGTCGCGTGGTAGCACAGGGGATTGAAGCGGTCGTCGTCTGGTGCGCTCCACATGTCCTTCTGCTTTGAGCTGACCCATACCGATGGGCGCGCGCGCGCCGGCGTCCTGCACACCCCGCGCGGCGCGATTCTCACGCCGGCCTTCATGCCGGTCGGCACGCAGGCGACCGTGAAGGCAATCCCGCCGCGCGACCTCGAAGAGGTGGGCGCGCAGATCATCCTCGCCAATACCTATCACCTCTACTTGCGCCCTGGCGATGAGCTGATCGCGCGGCACGGCGGGTTGCACCGCTTCATGAGTTGGCCGCACCCCATCCTGACCGACAGCGGCGGCTTTCAGGTGTTCTCCCTGAGTGAGATGCGCAAGATTGACGACGACGGCGTCACCTTCAAGAGCCATCTGGATGGTTCGATGCATCGTTTCACGCCGGAGAAGTCCATCCGCATTCAGGAGAATCTCGGCGCCGACATCATCATGTGCTTCGACGAGTGCCCACCGCCGACCGACCGCGAGTACAACATCATCGCGCTGGCCCGCACACATGCCTGGGCGGCCCGCTGCCGGGAAGCGCACACCCGCGCCGACCAGGCCCTGTTCGGCATCGCGCAGGGCGGCATTTTTCGAGACCTGCGCGAGCAGTCGGCGCGCTTCCTCACGTCCCTCGACTTCCCCGGCTATGCCATCGGCGGCCTGGCCGTCGGCGAAGACAAGGCCGACATGTTTCAGGTCATCGAATGGATGGACGACGCTTTGCCGTCCCGTAAGCCGCGCTATCTAATGGGCGTCGGCGAGCCGACGGACCTGATTCGCGCCGTGCAGCGCGGCGTGGACATGGCCGATTGCGTGCTGCCGACGCGGCTGGCGCGCCACGGGGCCGCCTTTACGCGCGACGGGCGCATCAACATGCGCAACCGCATTTACGCCGAGGATGAACGACCCATAGATCCGGAATGCAACTGTTACACTTGCCGCAACTTCAGCCGGGCTTACATCCGGCATCTGCTTCAGGCTGGCGAAATCCTCGGTCTGTATTTGATGAGCATCCACAATACCGCCTTCCTCCTGAATCTGATGCGCGCAGTGCGCGAGGCCATCGTCCAACGACGCTTCGCAGCGTTCGCGCAGGCCTGGTTGGCGCGCTATGAGCAGGCCGAAAATCCAATGCACCTCTAACATTTCGTCTAACGCGCTCTAACGCTTCGCCCCTACGATGCGGGCTGAATGAGGCGCTAGAAGCGCCAGTAACAAAATTCGTTCACAACAGGAGGGAAAGCTATGGCAACTTATCTGACTCGCAGGACTTGGAATCCGGCCGGTGAGATGCTCGCGCTGAGCGAAGTAATGGATCAGTTGATGCGCAACGCCTTCGTCAATACCAGCCGCTGGCTAGGGGATGGCTTTGATTTCGACGCGCCGGCAGTAGACGTCTTGGAGACGCCGGAGGGCTTCACGGTCAAGGCGGCGCTGCCCGGTTGGAAGCCAGAGGACGTGGATGTGACGGTGGAGAACGGCATGCTCACCCTGAGGGGCGAGTGGAAGCAGGAGGAGGAGGCCAAGGACGAGAAGAACCGCTGGCATCGCCGGGAGATCCGCTACGGCTCGTTCGAGCGGAGCATTGCGCTGCCCACTGAAGTAGAGGCGGATAAGGCGAAGGCCACGTTCGAGAACGGCATTCTCACCTTGAACATTCCGAAGGCCGAAGTCGTCAAGCCGAAGCAGATCAAGATTGCTGTGAAGTAACCCTGCGGCGCGTCGCGCGACGCAATCACTGGCGGATGGGGCGGTGCGGAGTCGCCGCACCGCCCCGGGGGGCCGGCCGACAGGCCGGTTTCTTCTTTTTCGTCAAGCTCTGCGCTGCGTCGCGTTCACCCTTTGAGCACGCGCGCGTCACCCAGCCGGCGGGTCACGCCGATCGCGTCGAGGTGCTCCATCAGCGCAAGGGCGTATTTGCGCGTCGTGCCGAACAGGTCGCGCGCCTGCGCTGCGGTGATCGAACCCTCGCGCGCGATGAAGTCGCGCACGCGCTCCACCGCCTGCGCATAGGTCTCCGGCAGCAGAATCACCTCATCGTTGAGCTGAACAAGCATGCGCCGCCGGAGCATCGCTTCATAGACCGGGTCGCCGACGGCAGCGCGCGCGTCTTTGACGGACGGCGTCGCCCAGGGTTGCGTCCGGCACCGTGTCAGCAGCGCGTCCACTGACGCCTGCTGGTCGGCATTAAAGCGAATGTGGTGAGTGGCCAGCCGCACCATGCCGCCGGAATCCACGAAACCGGGCGAATCGGACGAGTCATCACCCGACCTGAGCAGGGCATCGAAGACCTCCACAGGCAGGTTCAATCGGCTGCGCAGCGCCTCACGCGGCATACCCTCGGCCAGCGGATGCGCCTTGTGATAAGCATCCAGGGCATCTCGCGCGCTCTGGCGCATCTTTTGCCACGTCTCGCGCCGCCCCAGGATGTTGTTGCCCCTGGCGTCTTGGGCGATGATGATCGCACCCCGCTCAGACAGATCAGCCAGGGCTGCTTGCAAATCCTCGGCTTCCAGTTGCGCCCTGGCCGCCGTTTCGGCCGGCGAGGCGAAGGCCATCTCCTCCAACGCCTGCAAGAGACGTTCGGCGGGCGAGCCGCGCTGCAACGTCGCCAGTCGCTTCAGCACCTGATCGTCGGCGCGTCCGCCCTTGCGCCGGTAGCGCGTCTGTGGATGCGCGTCGGCGATCACCCCGCCGCCGATGGTGACCGATGGAGAAGGCAGGCGCACGATAAAGCGGTCGCCGTTGGCCAGCGCCATCGGCGCAGCCAGTTGCAACTGCGCCCAGCCCGATTCACCCGGCATGAGCGCATCGCCCTCCAACAGCCGCACGCGCGCAACGCTGTGCGCCGCGCCGCTGAAGATCTTCACCTCGGCGTTGTGGCGCAACGCAAACGCGCGGCGAAAAGCGGTTGCCTGGCGCACGTCGTCGCTCAGCACCTCCAGCCATGCATCAACCAGCGTCGTCGGAGCGAGCGCGCCGGGGCGGGCGACGACGCTGCCGCGCGCGATGTGCTCGGCTGCGACGCCGGAGAGGTTGACGGCCAGGCGGCTGCCGATCTGCGCGCGGGCGATCTTCTGCTTGTGGGTTTGTAGGCCACGGATGCGCGCGGGCAATACCTCGCCGCGCCGGGTGATCACCTCGACCTCATCGCCGACCTCAAAGACGCCATCGCTCAGCGTGCCGGTCACTACAACGCCGAACCCCGGCAACGTAAAGGCGCGATCCACCGGCAGGCGCGGCCGGCCCAGATCGCGACGCACGGGCGCATCCGCCAACGCGCGCGCCAAAGCCGCTCTTAGCTCTGCCAAACCTTCGCCGGTCTTTGCGCTGACCGGCACGATGGCCGCGCCGGCCAACGGCGTTCCTGCAAGCAACCGACGGATCTCATCGTTCACCAGCGCGACCCACGCCGGGTCGGATACGAGATCCAGCTTGGTCAAAGCGACGACGCCGCAGCGCACCTGAAGCAGGCCGAGGATGGCCAGATGCTCCACGGTTTGCGGCATTGGGCCTTCGTCGGCTGCGACGACCAGCAAGGCCGCGTCTACGCCGCCGACGCCGGCCAGCATGTTCTCGATGAAGTCAATGTGGCCGGGCACATCCACGACCCCTACCGGTGCGCCGTCTGGCAGGGTCATCCATGCGAAGCCGAGATCTATCGTCATCCCGCGCTGCTGTTCTTCGCGCAGCCGGTCGGGGTCAATGCCGGTTAGCGCGCGCACCAGCGTGGATTTGCCATGGTCAACGTGGCCTGCGGTGGCAATCACGCGCATCGGACGTGCAGATTGCAATTGCAGGGGCGAAGCTGACCAACCGCCATTTCTCACTCGACGAGATCCGCCGCCATATCCACGTCGTCCAGTTGCTGGGGGGGCGCAGCTTGGGCTTCGGCCTGGGCCTGGCGCTTCTTGCGCTGGCGGCGCGAGGGCTTGATCTCGCTGGGCACGTTGATCCTAGCTTGATCCAGCAGCCGGTTGGCCTCAGCCAACCACTCGCGGCCGGCATTAGCGTAGGCCTGCGAGAACGCTTCGAGGATGTCGTAGAGCGGAGTGATCTGCGGCTGCAGCTTCGATAGCTCCTCTTCCACCTCTGCGATGCGCGGTTCGAGCTCGCTGATGCGCCGGTCGCGTTCGAACCACTTCTCGTCTTGAGTGACGGCGAACGCGCGCCACTCCTTCTCGACTTGCTCGCGGAAGGCGTCCGCGGCGCGCTTAGCCCGCTCCTCGGCGTCGCGTTGGATCTCGAATAGCTCATTGATGCGCACTTCGAGGCGCTCCTGGAAGTCCGGCAGCGCAGCGAGTTCGCGCTTCACCTCCTCGCGCAACTGGATGAAGCCGGTCACCTGTTGGGCAACTTCTTCAGCGCGCACCTTCATCCGCTCAATTAGCTCGGCGTATTCTGCGAACTGGCGTTCGCGGCGGATGTCGGCCACGCGCTGGGCCTCGATGAGCTGGTTCTGCGCTTCGAGCAATTTAGCCGCTTCCTCGATCTCGGTTTGCTTGCGGCGGATCGCTTCGTCCAGCAAGAGCAAACGCGGCGGGAATTGTTCGATCTTCTTCTTGATCTCAGGAATTTCTTGTTCGAGGGCGGCCAGGCGCTTGACATCCTGGCGGCGCTGTTCTTCAAGGAAGGAGAGCTGTGTCGTTGATTGATCGAAGCGCCGGTCAACCTCCATGACTTGCACCTGTATGCGGCTGATCATCTCGGCCAGCCGGCCTTCCTCGGCCTTGCGCGCCTCAAGCTGCTCGGCATAGCCGGCATAGGGCTTGACCTCTTTCTTCAGCTCATTGAGCTGGCGCACGATGGACTCGATCTCGATCTGCCGGGTGCGCACCAGCTCGCGCTCGGCCTTGGCGCGCTGATCCTCGATGCGCGCGATGAGCTGGTTGAACTCCTCGCGCAACTGTTCCGTCGCAGACGTCCAGCCCATGGCGCGCGCGAGTTGCACTTTCACCTCGTTGAGCGTGGCTTCGAGCGACTGGGCATAGCGCGCGCGCGCTTCGGCCTCGCGCAGGAGGCCGTCCACCCGCTCTTGCAATTGGATGATGAGGGCGCGATCTTTGCGCCGCTCCTCGTCAATGAATTGAACGAGCTTGGTGAGTTGGGTCAGGTCCATGTCTCTTCTCAGGGATGCGCGAACGCGCGGCGCTCGCACGCTACTGGTGTTGCCACATTCGTCCGCCGTCCAGCATGATGCAATCGCCGTTGATGAACTGCGGGCCGGTGAGCAAGAACAGGACGATTTCGCCGACCTGCTCGGCGGTGCCGAGCGCCTGCAGCGGATTGGTTTTGCGCAGCGCCTGCCATTGTGCCTCGGTATAGTCGGGCGGCTTCAAGATCGGGCCGGGACAGATGGCATTGACGCGCACTTTGGGGCCGAAGTTAAGCGCCTGCGCGCGGGTGAGCGCCAACAGTGCTGCCTTCGATATGCCATGGGCGACGTATTCGCGCCAGGGGAAGAAGGCGCCCTCGTCTACGATGTTGATGATGTTGCCGCGCACCCCCTCGCCTTCGCCATCCATCATTGCCCGGGCGATCACCTGGCTGAGCACGAACGGCCCCTTGACATTGACGTCAAAAGCCTTGTCGAAGTCGGCTTCCGTAGTAGAGAAGTAATCGTTGGGCACAAAGCTGGACGCGTTGTTGATCAAGATGTCCACCTTGCCGAAGTGCTCTAACGCGCGACGGCCCAGTTCGGCCGCCTGGTTCCAATCGGCCATGTCGGCCCGCTGCAACAGCACGCGCCGGCCGAGCGCCTCGATCTCGCGCGCCGTCTCCCGCGCCGCATCTACGCTGGTGCCATAATGCACAACAACATCAGCGCCCTCCTGGGCCAGCATCAGCGCGATCACTTTGCCGACGCGATGCGCTGCGCCGGTCACCAGGGCAACCTTTCCCTTTAACCTCATGCATGTGCCTCTTTCCATCCCCTGACCTTTCGCGGAAGCCAAGCAGAATGTTATACTGATTTTAGATGCTGAGCGAGATCATCGAGCGCATCCGGCGCAACCACGCCTTGGAACACGCCACGCTCCACGTTTTGGAAGCCCAACAGCCCAACTTGCGCGCGGGCGGCCGGGCGACTTCGCAAGGCTTTTATCTTTATGGGGATCTGCCGAACGAAGTAGCAGTCCACGCCGCGGCGAACGAGGCGATCCGGCGCATGAAAGCCGGCCAGCGCGACCTGGCCGTTCATCCCCGATGTGGCACAAACGTGGTGACGGCAGGCGTCTTGAGCGGCGCGCTGGCGATGCTGGGCATCCTCGCCAGCGGCAAACGCGCGCCTTGGTATGTGCAACTGCCGAATGCCATCCTCGGCGCGATGATCGGCGCGCTGTTGGCCCAGCCGCTGGGCCCCTGGATGCAGGCAAATGTGACGACCTCGGCGGAGATGAACGGCGCGCGGGTGCGCGGCGTCCGGAGCAATCAAGTAGGGCGCCTGACCGCATACTTCGTTGAAACCGATCACGCGCCCTCATCCTGAGCGACTTTAGAGCGCGCTCAGTTTCTCCAGCATGCGCCTGGCGTCGCGGTCGTAAGGATCGGCCAGCACGGCCCGGCGAAAGGCCGCAACGGCCAGCTCGATCTCGCCCCGATCGCGATGAATTAACCCGATGTTATAAGCCACGCTGCGCGCCAACGGGTCTATCTCCAGTGCGCGGTTGAAGGCGGCCAGCGCGCGCTGCTGGCGTTCGTCGGTGGCGGTAATCGGGTTGCCCAGGTAAGCGGCGCCCAGGTTGATCCACAGTTGCGCGTTGTCGGGCGCATACGCAACCGCCTGCTCTAACACCGACACGGCCAGTTTGTGCCTGCCGGCCATGATGTAGGCGCCGCCCAGGTTGAGCGCCGCATCGGGATTGTCTGGTTTGAGCTTGTGCGCGCGCTCCAAAAAAGGCAGGGCATCCACCGGTTTGCGCTGGCTGAGCAGTTGCGTGCCCTGCAGCAGGCTTTCGCGGAATTGCTGCTCGTGACGACGCTTCAACCAAGCGTTCAGGCGTTCTTGCTCGGAGTCATGGGCAGGGTCAGTCATGGTGGATCAAGGTGTCGCTAGGTGTTGAGAAATGTCAGAAGCCTTCGAGTTTGCTGAGGTCGGCGATGCCATCGGCCTGAGCCACAATGCGCTGCAACAACGCCAGGCGCGACGCGCGCAGGCGTGGATCTTCGGCCATCACCAACACCTCGTCGAAGAAGCGCGTGATGTGCGGGACGAGGGCGCGCAGATTCGTCACGAGGGATTGCGCATCGGCAGGCCCACCTACGCCGGCCACCGCTTGCGCCAAGGCCTGCGCTGCCGGCTCGGGATCTTCGACGATGGCGCTCGGCGCATACGTCTGGCCTCGGACGATGCGGGCGCAGCGGGCGTAGGCGTCCAGCGTCGCCGGCCAGTCTGCGCCGGCCACTGCCGCGCTCAACTGGGCGAGGAAGCGTCGAGCGCGCGCCGGATCGTCGCCGGTCGCAGCGATAACGGCTTCAACGGCATCGCGGCGATAGCCTTCGTCGAGGAATTGCTGACGTGCTCGGTCGAGGATGAAGCGATGCGCAGCTTCTAATGCCTCGGCGCTCGCGGCGACAGGGAGCTGCGCCATGGCAGATTCCAGGCCGGCGCGCAACGAGAAGGGCCTGTCGCTGGCGATCAAGTTTTGCACAACGCCGATGGCGGCGCGGCGTAACGCGAAAGGGTCGGCGCTGCCCTTGGGCGCCAGGCCGACGGCGAACAAGCCGGCGATGCTGTCGAGCTTGTCGGCCAGCGAGACGACCAGGCCGGCGGGCGTCTTGGGCGTAGCGTCGCCGGCGAAGCGCGGCAGGTAATGCTCGAAGATCGCCTCGGCTACGGCTTCTTTGTCCGGGTCGTCGCTCGTTCGCCGGTGGTATTCGCGCCCCATGACGCCCTGCAGCGCGGTGATCTCCACCACCATGCTGGTCGCCAGGTCAGCCTTGCACAGCCGCGCAGCTTTGCGGGCAATCGCCAGCTCTTCAGTTCCCAAGCCCAACTGACGCGCAACCGGCTCGACCAGCGCCTCGATGCGCCTTGTCTTGTCCAGCATCGAGCCGAGCTTGGCCTGAAAGGTGATCGTGTCCAGGCGCGGCAAATAAGCCTCCAGCGGCTTGCTGATGTCTTGGTGGAAGAAGTAGGCAGCGTCGGCGAAGCGCGCGCTGACCACGTCTTCGTTGCCTTTGCGCACTTCGTCGAGGTGCGCGTCGTTGCCGTTGCGCACGGTGACGAAGTAGGGCAACAGCGCTTCGCCGTCGGCGCGCAGCACGGTGAAATAGCGCTGCTTCTTGCGCATCACGGCGGTCAGCACCGCCGAGGGCAAGGCTAGGAAGGCTTCATCGAACGCGCAGCACACGGCCGTTGGCTGTTCGACCAGATCGGTCACTTCGTCGAGTAGATCGTCGTCCGGGGCGATGCGCCCGCCGACGCCGTCCGCCGCAGCCGCGACCTGGCGCGCGATCTCGGCCCTGCGCGCAGCGCGGTCGCCGATGATGTGGTGCTGGGCGAGGAGTGCTGGGTAGTGGTCGGCGTGTTCTACGGTGAACGGCGGCGAGCCTTCACCGCGCGGGCCGAAGCTGAGGTTGCCGCTTCGCACGCCGGCAAACGCGAACGGGATGACCTGACTGCCCAGCAAGGCGACGATCCAGTTGATCGGGCGCGCGAAGGGGACGTTGGATGCGTTCCAGCGCATGGTCTTCTCGAAGGCAATCTTGCCGAGCGCCTGCGGCAACGCGTGCGCCAGCACCTCGAGCGTGGGTCGGCCGGCCTCGCGTTTGCGCGCATACACATACGCGCCGCCGGCATCCTCTTGCACGACCAACTCGCGCGCGTCCACATTAAAGCGCCTGGCGAAGCCGATGGCGGCCTGGGTGGGATTACCGTCCTTGTCGAAGGCCGCCTTAGCCGGCGGGCCTTTGACCATCTCGTCAATGTCGCGCTGCGTGGGCGCAACGTCCCTCACCAACACGGCAGTGCGGCGCGGCGTGCCGATCAGCGTGGCTTCACCATGCGCGACGCGCGCCGCGTCCAGCGCCTCGACGACGTAGCGGCCGAGCTGCTCCTGGCACAAGGGTACGTCGCCGGCGGGGAGTTCTTCCGTGCCCAGCTCGACGAGCAACGTTTGGGGTTCGGCGAGGGTCGGCGGGACGACGACCGGAGCAGGCTCAGCCGGAGCCTCCTGACCTATGGCCTTCGAGAGCCAAGGGAAGCCAAGTTGCTTGCGCTGCGCGACATAGGCCAGCGCGATTTCGCGCGCCAGATCGCGCATGCGGCCGAGGTAGCGCTGGCGCTCGGTCACGCCGATGGCGCCGCGCGTGTCGAGCAGGTTGAAGGTGTTGGAACATTGCAACACGTAGTCGTGCGCCGGCAACACCAGACCTTGCGCGATCGCGCGCTTGCACTCGCGCTCGTAGATGTCGAACAGCCCGCGCAGCGCGTCCACATCGGCGTGCTGAAACGCATACGCGCTGCGCTCCTGTTCGTCGGTCAGCTTCACATCGCCATAGGTTCGATCAGCGCTCCATTTGAGGTCGAACACGTTGCGCGCGCCCTGCTGCGCCATGGCGATGCGTTCCAGGCCATAGGTGATCTCCAAGGACACTGGGTCCAGCGTGATGCCGCCGACCTGCTGGAAGTAGGTGTATTGCGTGATCTCCAGGCCGTCTAGCCAGACTTCCCAGCCAAGGCCCCACGCGCCGATGGCCGGCTGGGCCCAGTTGTCCTCGACGAAACGCACGTCGTGGCGCGCCAGGTCTATGCCGATGGCGCGCAGGCTTTCGAGATACAGCTCCTGCGAGCGTTCCGGCGACGGCTTCAGGATGACTTGAAACTGGGTATGGGTGTAGAGGCGGTTCGGGTTCTGGCCAAAGCGGCCATCGTCCGGCCGCACCGATGGCTCCACATAGGCCACGTTCCACGGCTCGGGGCCGAGCACGCGCAGGAAAGTGGCCGGATTCATCGTGCCTGCGCCGACGACCTGGTTGTAAGGCTGCCAGATCAAGCAGCCTTTGGACGCCCAGAATGCCTGCAACGCAAGGATGAGGTCTTGGAAGGTATGCATGCGGGCGGAATTGTAGCCAAGTTTGGCACGCACCCTCCGGCTCCGGGCGTGATGGGCTTTTGGCCCTCTCGCGCTGCAACAAGCGGACGCGCAAGCTCACACGCGCCAAATCACCTTGTCTTCGATGGGCGAGCGGCCGGCCTGCGGGACGACGCCGTTAGCCGGCCGGCCCACGAACAAGAAGCCGAGCAGCTTTGACGGCGGCTTCAGCCCGACCAGGTCGAGCACGCGCTCATGGCGCACGATCTCGCCGCTCGTCCACTTGCACGCATAACCCATGCTGTGCGCCATTAAGTGGATGTGCTGCGCGGCGATCGCGACCGAGGCCAGGTCTTCCCACTCCGGCATCTTGTCGTTGCCGGTGCGCAGCATGCCTAGGCTGATCCAGACCGGCGCGGCGAACGGGCGTTCGCGCTGGGCTTGTTCCGCCTTTGGATCGTACTTCTCCGGCGGGGTCAGCAGGCGATAGGCTTCGGCAAACCGTTCACCGAGCGCCGCACGTGACTCCCCGGCAAACACGCAAAAGCGCCACGGCTCGGTCATGCCGTGCGTCGGCGCCCAGCGCGCTGCCTCTAGCATCAACTTCACATCGTCGAGGTCAACCGGCTCGGATGAAAGCTCCTTGAGCGCATAGCTGCGTCGCTCTCGGATGAGTCTCAACAAGACATGAGTTGCGTCATTCATAGCGCTAAAGATACTCCCTCGGCTGCGGGCACACTCAGCAGTCTCCTGCGGCGCCGTCCATCCGGCTTATGCGACCTGCCCCTGCCAATATCGCTGCTTTCTGCGCAAGGCTACGTCAATCGCAGCGGCAGCGGCGCGCCATCCCAACACAAACAGGGCGCTGAACAGCAGCGCCACGCCGGCAAAAGCGAGCAGCACGGTTGGTTGGCCGAGCAACCAGGCGCGGATGAGCAGGCCGGCCGGCGCAGCGTAGAGAAGCGCCAGCATCGAGCGCAGCAGGAAGCGTCCTGCTTCCACCCACGTCGTCGGGCGGTGCGCAGGGTATGCGCCCAAAGACCACGCTAGGAGGACGAACGGCAGGCCGATTGCCGCGATTTGTCCAACCGCGCGAAGCGCGGCGTCGGCCATCGCAGTCGTATTGTGAAAGTACTGGCCGACAATGACGAAAGCAGTTACAGCCAGCGCGTCGCCGATTAGCAGGATATGTCTATAAGTCAGCTTATTCATATACTCCCCCCGGTAAGCGTCACATCGTCAGGCCATGCTAGAGCCGGATGTTTCTGTCGCTCCATCCGTTCTATCGCCTCGCCACTCGAACGCGCGCGCCGGCCCGCGAGGGCGTACGCTGACGCGCGCCCCAATCGGCATCGCCAATGCGCCATCGGTGCGGGCCAGCAAGCGCTCGCCGCCATCCAGACACAACGACAGCAACTGGTCATGACCGAAATAGAGCACCTGCTCCACGCATCCCCGTCCGTCTGGGTCAGCGGATACATCCAGCGCTTCCGGGCGGATGAGCAACTGCACGCGGCCGCGCGCAGGCGATTCTAGCGCCACGCGCCCCAGGACACATTCAGCGTGGTCGCCGTATGCCTGCGCCGGCAAAAAGTTCGCCTCGCCGAGGAAGCGCGCCACGAACGGCGATGCTGGATGCGCATAGAGTTGGCGCGGCGTCCCCGTCTGCACGATGCGTCCGTATTGCATGACCGCCAGCGCGTCGGCCATGCTGAGCGCCTCTTCGCGGTCGTGTGTGACGAACAAGGCTGCGACGCCGCTGCGCTTCAGCACGCCGCGCACTTCCTCGCGCAGCGCGACGCGCAGCGCATGGTCGAGGTTGGAGAACGGCTCGTCCAGCAAGAGCAATTGCGGCTGCGGCGCCAGCGCGCGCGCCAGCGCGACGCGCTGCTGTTGCCCGCCGGAAAGCTCGTGGGGGTAGCGCTGGGCCAGACCGCTCAACTGCACTTGATCGAGCGTTGCCATCGCTCGGGCCAAGGCTTCTGCCCTGTCCAGGCCGCGCAACCCGAAGGCGACGTTGGCGACTACGGTCATGTGGGGGAAGAGCGCGTAGTCTTGAAAGACCATCCCAACGCCGCGCTTCTCCGGCGGCGTGTTCACCCCCGGCCCGAACACCGTCTGGTCGCCAATGGCGATGGATGCCCCTGGGTCAGGCTCCGGCGTCTCCAGCCCGTTGATCAGGCGCAGCAGGGTCGTTTTGCCGCAGCCGCTGGGGCCAAGCAGTACTACGATCTGACCGAGTTCGACCTCGAGTGATGCCCGGTAAACCGCATATGCGTCTTTGGCCCCGAAGCGCTTTGAGACGTTGCAGACGCGCAAGGCCGGCGTCATAGGCGCGTTTCCCAGTTGTTCTGCGCGCCGGAGCGCGAGAGACGAATGAGCAGCAACGCCGGCCCGACGCTGGCCAGGACGATGGTCAGCGCCGGCACAGCCGCCGCTTGCCAGGCCGACTCCGAGGCCAGCATATATGTCCACACCGACAAAGTTTCCATGCCAAACGGGCGCAGGAACATGGTGACCGGCAGCTCCTTGAGCGTATCCACGAACACGAGCAACAGGGCGGTCAAGACGCCCGCGCGCATCAAGGGCAGATGAACGCGCGCCAGCACACGCGCCGGCGCAGCGCCCAAGCTGCGCGCCGCCATCTCCATGTTCGGCGTCACCTTCTCCAGGCTGGCTTCGACGCTGCTGAAGCCGATGGCCAGGAAGCGCACCAGGTAGGCATAGAGCAGCCCGATCACCGAGGCGCTCAGCAGCACGGCGCCGCCGGTCCAGCCCAGCACAGTCTCGTTGAGCGGCGCCAGCGCCAGCAACACACCCAGCGCGACTACGGCGCCTGGCATCGCGTAGCCCAGCGTAGCCAGGCGCGCAAGGAAGCGGGGGACGGCGTCGGCCTCGGCCTGCGCGCCTCGTGGGCGCAGCGCATAGGCCATCCCCAGCGCCACGGCGACGACGAGCAGCGCCGCGCCCAGCGACAGGGCCAGCGTGTTGAGCAGGTATTGGCCGAACGTCGCGTCGAGCGTGCCTGGCTCGGCGCTCGCTATCTCGGCAACAGCCCATTGCATAAGTTGGGCGACCGGCAGCCCGAACGCCACAAACAACAGCGCAAGCAGCCCGACCAGCACAGCGGCCGCGCGCGGGCCGGACAGACGAATGGGCGCGATCGGCCGCGCGTGACTGCCGAGTTGGTAATAGCGCGCGCGGCTGCGCAATCGGCGCTCCACCAGCACGACGCCCAGCGCGATCACCATGAGCAGCGACGCCAGTTGCACCGCAGCGTCGCGATCCATTTGGATGATCCATAGCCGCACGACGCCTTCGCTCAGCGTGACGACGTTGAAGTAGCGCACCACGGCGAAATCGGTCAGCGTTTCCATCAGCGCCAGCGCCACGCCTGCGGCCAGCGACGGTCGCGCCAAAGGCAACGCCACGCGCCAGAAGACCGCGCGATCGCTCAGGCCGGCGGCGCGCGCAGCATCGCGCTGCGCCGCCGATTGCTCGCGGAACGCCGCCCGCGCCAGCAGATACACATAGGGGTAGAGCGTCAGGCTGAGCACGAAAATCGCGCCGGGCAACGAGCGGAACTCGAACAGCTCAAAGTCCGGCCCCAACCAGGCGCGGAGTTGCGTTTGGATGGGGCCGGCGTAGTCGAACAGCGACATGGAGACGTAGCCCAGGATGTAGCCGGGGATGGCAATAGGCAAGACCAACAGCCACTCGATCAGCTTCACGCCGGGAAACGTGTAGGTCGTGACCAGCCAGGCCAGCGCCGTGCCCAGCGCCAGCGTGGTCGCGCCGACGCCCAGCATCAGCAGCGTCGTGTTCAGCAGCATCTCCGGCAGCAGCGTGCGCCACAGATGCGCCCAAATTTCGCCGTCTAGGTGCAGCCAGGTCAGCGCCAGGCCGATCAACGGCAACAGGACCAAAAAGGCGGGGATCGCTGCGGCCAACGCGCCGGCGTCGAAGGCCGGCCGTCGCCGGCTAACCGCTGCGATGCGCCCTAGCCAGGGGAGTGTACTCGCGCGTTCCAAATTGAAACTTCCAGGACGGGTGATCCTACGGCGTCAGGCAGGGTCAAGCATGCAACCCGACCCTGCCCGAAAGAAGATCACGCCGGCAAGGCGTGGGGAGTCATTTGTAACCGACTCGCTCAAGCAGCTTGATCGCCTGCACCTGCAAAGGCCCGTATTGTGGCAGCGAGGCCAGATCGGCCTTGAACGAGCCAAATCCTCTCAACACCTCGGCCGGTTGGGCGGAAGGATTGACCGGATACTCGCTGTTGCCGCCGGGCAGGCCGGCTACGCCCGGGTCTTGACCGCGCGTGGCGAGCCATTCGAGCAACCGGATGGCGTGCTCTCGGTTGGGCGCGTTCGCCGTCACGCCGGCGCCGGAGAGGTTGACGTGCACGCCGCGATCCTTCTGGTTGGCCCAGAATAGCTTCACCGGGAATTTCGGATCGGACTTCAGCTTGTTGCCGAGGTAGTAATGATTGGTAATGCCGACGTCGCACTTGCCGGCGGCGATGGTGTCCAGAATGCGGCTATCGCTATCAATGAAGGTCGGGCGATTGGCCATCCAACCGCGCAACACGCGCTCGGTCTGCCGCTCGCCGATGTTGGCGATCATGCTGGCGACCAGCGAGACGGTGTAAATGTGCGTCGCCGGGCGCATGCACAGCCGCCCGCGCCACTTGCGGTCGGCCAGCGCTTCATAGGTGGAAAGTTCTTCGGGCTTGACCTTGGCGGGGTTATACATGAGCGTGCGATAGCGCAGTGAGAGCGCATACCAGCGACCCTGGGGGTCGCGCAGCTCGGCCGGGATGACGGTGTTCAACACATCGGATTGAATCGGCTGCAACAGCCCCTCCTCAGCCGCGGTTTGCAAGGTGCCGACGTCAATCACGAAGAACACGTCGGCCGGCGTCTGCGGCCCCTCGGCGCGCAGCCGCTCCAGCAGCGCCTGCGTCGAGGCGTTGGACAGGCGAACCTGAATGCCGGTCTCGCGCGAGAACTCGGCGAAGACCTTCTCGAGCGCGCCGTAGTGTCGCGCCGAATACACGTTGACTATCTTCGTCTGCGCTGCCGTTGGCACGGGCTGCGTCAGACTCAACGAAGCCACCGCCAGCGCGCCGGCGATGGGCATTATCAGAGCTTTGCGTCTCTTCATCTCAACTTCTCCTGTTCACTTCTAGCGTCTTTGATCCTCAAGCAGCATGATCCCTGCTCAACTGTCGAAACTTATACCCAGCGCACAGGCGAAGGGCAACACACGTGGTCAAGGGCAACGTTTGACCAGGCTTGCGGGGCGGAGTTAACCAGGTTTAACGCGCAGGCGAGGTGAACTCGCGCGGGCTATCTTGATGCGGCTGGTGTGCAGGGCGATGAAAGCTCCTCTAAGCGGTATCGCTGCAAGGGGGTTGGGCCGTCTTCGTGAACCGGACAGCGTCTATTGGCGCTGACTTTGAGCATCGCCTAGCTGTCAAGATGGTTGGGGTCGAGCAGCATCAGCGTCGTACTCCAGGGGACAGGTTGACCTGCCAGCCGTCGTCACCGGCCACCTGTGCGCGATAACCCGCGCCGGCGCGTTCGATGCGAATGTCGAAGTGCGCGTTGCCGACGCGCAGCCGCTTCACCTCGGCCCAATCCCACGCGGAAGGCAGATTAGGGACGATCGTGATGACGCGATCGGCAGCGCGAGGCTGGATGCCGAGGAAGCACTCGATTGCCGGCGACACCAGCCCCACGTTCGACCACAGTTGCAAGAAGCACCAATCGGCGGGCAACGCCTCGCTCACCGCGCCGGGCGTGCGATAGGAGAACGCGCGCGTCAGCTTATTCACGATGGCGAGCGCCTCGTCCGCGTAGCCGTAGCGCGCGGCGGCCAGCGCCAGCAAGCCAGTCGTAATGCTCATCACATCGTGCCGTTCGGGATGCAGATAAATGCCCCAGGCGTTGCTGAACTCCTCGCTCTGCAAGCGATCGAGGACGCGACGCGCCTGGTACGACGTCGCCAAGCCCACCTCGAGCGGGCACAAGGTCACCCAGTGGCGGAGCAGCCAAGGCAGATCAACGTCGCGCGGCGCGTCGGCGTAGCGAGCCAGGTAAGGCGCAAAGCGTCGGCGCGCCGCAGCGAAGTGGTCTTGTCCCAGCTCCAGCCATTCCTCCTCGCGCGCCTTTTGTTCCAGCTCGGCGAGGGCGCGCTCCACCTCTTGCACGCTGGCGCGCACGTCGGCAAATAGCCCCTCTTCTTCCAGCCACCACGACTCGCGAATGCACCGCGCGAGCGCGGCTGCTTTGTCGGCCAGGTCCGGCAGACCGTGTGAGTCGCCGTAGGGGTGGACGATCCGCGCCATGTCGGCGAGGCGAACCAGCGCGTCCCAGGTGTATGCCGCGACGTCGAGGGTCTCGAAGCCGGCGTGCATCTCCACCGTCTCGACGATGCTGCGCCCGCTGGGGCATAGATCGCCGTCGGGGTCGTGCCGACCGAGCGCGTAATCCAGCAGCCCGGCCCGGCAGAAGGGATACATCTCGCACAAGAAGTCGGCGTCGCCCGTCCACAACCAGTATTGGTGCACGGCGCGGGTGAAAGCCGGCGTCTCGACCATGTTGCCGGCGTTGAACACGACATCGGTCGTGCTGAGTTCGTGGAGGACGCGGCCCGGCTCGTCTGGGTTGTGGCGTTCGCTCTGCGCCTTGAGCAGGCGCAGCGTGTCGCGCACCAGCTCGAACTGCCCGCTCTGCAACATCGGCAGCGTCGCGTAAGCCGGGTCTATGCCAAACCACCACGGATACTCCGGCAGCCCCGCGCCCACGCCGCGCCCAATGCCCGGCACCTCGCGCGCAAACATCTGGTTGATCAGCTTCGACCAGGCCGCAGCCTGATTCAAGGGCGCATCGGGCGTGATGAGCTGGCTGGTTTCGAGGATGGCGCTGCATTGCGCCTGTTTAGCTGCGCGCAGGGCTTCGTGGCGCGCAAGCAGACGGCGATGCGTCGCCAGAGCTTCATCGCGCGATGCCGCCGAGCCGGCGATTGCGAAGTGAATCTTTCGGGCATAGCCGCCGTCATCCAGCGGGGCCTCGGCGCGCAGCCGGTAGACGAAATGCGCTGAGATGCCCTGGCCCTGCGTGCGCTCGACGGCCCAGAGATCGCCGGTGGATGCCTCGCTCGGCGCCAGGTCGGCGCCCACCACACACGTCCACGGGTTAGCCCCGTCGGTGAAGACGCAACGCGCCGAGGCGTCCACCAGTTCGGCGTCGTCCTGGCCGTCGCGCATGCCGGCGCGTTCGCCCAACCAGGCCGGCCGCAGGTCCGAGCGAAAGAGCGCATGCAGCGACACATCGAACGGCTGGGCCGCTTGGACGGTAAGCGTGACGAGCATCCCTTCGACGCCATCCGGGGCGCAATCTTGACGGATGATGGTGAGCGCGCCAAGGCGATACTCGAACTCGACGTGAGCCGGATATGCGCGACATTCCTGCGCCTCGTTCAACCAGCGCGGGGCGTCTTGCGGCGCGTCGCCGATGCCGAACCAGAAACCGTCGAGCAGCTTGATCGGGTGATCCCACACGCCCCACATCTCGCCGGGCACGTGGCCGCCTTCGGGGTCGGGGCACAAGCCGTGCTGATTACAGATGGCATAGACGCGGTCGCCGCAAACCGCAATGGGATCGGAGAGGCGATGGGATTTGGATTGTGGCGCGATCATGAAGGCGAAGATGGCAATAGCGAACGCCGCTTTACGGCGCCTGTTGTAGGTCAATGAACTGCATCAGAAGCGGCAACCCGCCATTGCACGCCAGCGCAACCAGCGTCAGGCGCATGGCTTTGCCGGCGGCGGTAGCCAGGAAGAAGGCAAGCGGGTGCATCTTGAGAACGCCGGCGACCAGGCCGCCCACGTCGAAAATCGGATTGGGGAAGAGCGCCATCGCGAAGATCATGAACGGCCCGAAGCGCTCCATCAAGTCGTGCATGCGCTGATAGAGCTTGCCCTGCGGCAACACGGCCGTGCCGCCATAGCCGGCCATGTAGCCGGTCATCTCGCCTACGGCCGATCCCACGCCCGCAACCAGGCCGGTTGCGAGCACGCCGTATATCGGGGCCGCCGCGCACGCGACGACGAAAGCCGGCGCAGGAATGAGCACTGTCGCATTGCCCACCACGCTCAGCACGAACAATCCCAGCAGGCCGAGTTGTCCGAAGGCGATCAGCGCATCTCGGAATCGCGCACTCAGCAGGATAACGGCGACGCTGATGACTATCGCCAGGACCAGCATCACGGCCGCGCGACCGCGATGGGGATTCGGCA
This sequence comes from uncultured Anaerolineae bacterium, assembly GCA_938034415.1. Taxonomy (GTDB): domain Bacteria; phylum Chloroflexota; class Anaerolineae; order J036; family Brachytrichaceae; genus JAAFGM01. The sequence continues at coordinate 38,411 of CALHLE010000019.1, read as the reverse complement.
ACGCGACTGTCTCCTCGACGACTGGCGGCCCACCGACCTGCAACCGACATGGCGCACGCGCAGCGCGCTCTGCATCCGGCGCGTCAACCGATCTGGCCTTGCCGAAAAGTATCTCACGCGCGCCGCGCAGTTGCACCCGCACCCACACGATTTTCCCCTCCCCCCGCTTGACTGCCGCCGCTCATCGCCGGGACAAAGTGAATCTCGCTCGTCTCAGACACCGGATGGCGCAACCCCTGTTTGCTGTTCACGCCGTCCACCACCAATGTCAGATTGGGCTTCAGGCGATCGTGATCCGCTTCGATCAGCCGCGCCGCGATCCCTGGGTAGCGCCGATCGAGATCCGCGATCACTTGGCGCACAGTCGCCCCTTCAGCCTGCACCTCAGCCAGGCCGCCCGTTAAGCTGCGCAACAACGAAGGAATCCAGACCCTTGCCATACCGAATGATGTTCTATCTCAGCATGTTTAACACCGCGTAGTCTGCGCCGACACGTCGGATGAGCGCGCAATTCGATTTTATCTAGATGCGCCCTGCGGCCTATAATCTCACTCTCATATTCGCCTGGGCGCGGCCGACAAGAAACGACTGCGGCCTGAGCGCATGGATTCTTCTGAATTAATGTGCAAGGAGGAGAGATGAACACCAAGAACCGCTTTCTGCCCGTGCTGTCTATAGCAGCAGCAACTGCGATGCTGTTAGCGGCCTGCGCCCCAGCCGCGCCGGCTGCGCCGACGGCAGCGCCGACCGAAGTGCCGGCGCCCACTGCGGCGACGGCAGCGACCGAGGCGCCTGCGCCGCCCGCGATGCGCAAGCTGATGAAGGTCGAAGCGCCTAACTGCGACTATGGCGGCACGATGAAGGCGATCGAAGCCGTGGATGAGCTGACCGTCAAATTCACCCTTTGCTCGCCTGACCCGGCCTTCCCCTACAAGATCGCCGGCGACTCGTTCGCCATCCTCGACGCCGCTACCTGAACGAAACCGGCGGCGACAGCAACAAGATCAGCGAGAACCCGGTCGGCACCGGCCCCTACAAGCTGAAGGAGTGGAAGCGGGGCGAGAGCATCACCTACGAAGCCTTTGCCGATTACTGGGGCGAGAAAGCCAAGACGCCCACCGCCGTGTTGCGCTGGTCGAAGGAAGCGGCGCAGCGCCTGCTTGAGCTGCAGTCCGGCAACGCCGATGGGATGTCGAACGTTGGGCCGGACGACTTCGAGACGGTCGAGAAAGACGCCAACCTAAAGCTCATCGAAGTTCCGGCGGCTAACATCTTCTACATCGGCTTCAACAACACCATCCCGCCGTTCGACGATGACCGGGTGCGCCTGGCGTTCGCCTACGGCATTGACCGCCAGCGCATTGTAGACGATTACTATCCGCGTGGCTCGGTTGTCGCTACCAGCTTTGTGCCGACCAGCTTCGCCGTGGGAGCGTCGCCCAACGTGCCCTGGCACGAGTACAACCCGGAGAAGGCCAAGGCGCTGCTGAAAGAGGCCGGAAAGGAGAACCTGGAGGTGACGCTGACTTACCGCGATGTCGTGCGCGGATATCTCCCCAACCCCGGCATCGTGGCGCAGGAGATTCAGGCGCAACTCAAGGAGATCGGCGTCAACGTCAAGATCGAGGTCAAAGAGTCCGGCGCGTTCCTCGACTCGGTGACGGCCGGCAAGGAGGCCTTCTACCTGTTGGGCTGGGGCGCAGACTACCCCGACGCTACAAACTTCCTGGACTATCACTTCGGCCCGGAGAACAAGCAATACGGCAAGCCTTACGACGACATCGTGGCGTTGCTCCGGGAGGGCGCCTCTACCGCCGACCTGGCCAAGCGTCAGGCTGCCTACGACAAGGTCAACGAGCTGCTCAAGAAGTATGTGCCGATGATCCCCGTTGCGCATGGGGGTTCGGCGCTGGCCTTCCGCGCCGATGTCGAGGGCGCACATGCCAACCCGGTCAGCGCGCTGGTCTTCGCCGTGATGGCGCCACCGCGCGACAGGTTCGTTTACGTCCAGAACGCCGAGCCGATCAGCCTGAACTGCGCCGACGAGAGCGACGGCGAGACGTTCACCGCCTGCGCGCAGATCTACGAGACCCTGCTGCGCTTCAAGCTGGGCACGGCCGAAGTCGAGCCGGCGTTGGCCGAGAGCTACGAGTCCAACGCCGACCTCACCGAGTGGACTTTCAAGCTGCGCCCGGGCGTCAAGTTCCACAACGGTGCCACGCTCGACGCCAACGACGTGGTCGCCACCATGGCCGCGCAGTGGGACGCCAAGAACGCCAACCACAAAGGTCGCACCGGCAACTTCGAGTATTGGACTGCCTACTTCGGCTCGTTCCTGAACGCCCAGTAGCCCCTCAGATTCGGTTGAGTCAGCCAGGCCAGTCGGGGCGTCACAACCGCCCCGACTGGCCTGACACAGACCGGGATAAGCTGCCCCAAAACGCTTCACTCGCCCATGGCCCGCTTCCTTGTGCGCCGCCTGCTGCTCCTGCTGCCGGTGATGCTCGGCATCCTCCTGGTCACGTTTGTGCTGGTGCGGCTGATCCCCGGCGATCCGTGCAAATCTATGCTGGGCGAGCGGGCTACCGAAGAGAAGTGCAACGCTTTTCGTGAGCGCTTCGGCCTGAACGACCCGATCCCCGTGCAATTCGCGCGCTACGTCGGCAACGTGTTGCAGGGCGATTTCGGCGTCTCCATCAAGAATGGCCGACCGGTGACGGACGTGTTGGCCGAACGCCTGCCGATGACGATGGAGCTGACCTTGTTCGCCATGCTATTCGCTTCCGTCTTGGGGATTGCGCTAGGGGTGGTTAGCGCCGTGCGTCACAACACGGCGGTAGATGTCGGCGCGATGATCTTTGCCAACATCGGCGTCTCGATGCCGGTGTTCTGGCTGGGCTTGATGCTGGCCTATGTCTTCGCGCTGGCGCTGAAGGGCACGCCGCTCCAACTGCCGCCTTCGGGTCGGCTAACCGCCGGCGCCGACTTGCCTTCGTTGTTGAAGGTGTGGGGGATGGAAGACGCACAGGGATTGCAACGCTTCGTCATTTTGCTAATCTCCAACTCGGTGCTGCTCAGTTCGCTGATTCAGGGCAAGTTCGACATCTTTGCGGATGCGCTTCGGCATCTGATCCTGCCGGCCGTGGCAGTGGGCACGATCTCGCTGGCCATCATCGCCCGCATGACGCGCGGGGCAATGCTCGACGCGCTCACGCAGGACTACGTGCGCGTCGCGCGCGCGAAAGGACTCGCCGAGCGCATGGTCATCCTCAAACATGCGCTGCGCAACGCCCTGGTTCCCATCGTCACCATCATCGGCCTGCAGATCGGCGGCCTGCTCTCCGGCGCAGTGTTGACCGAGACGGTGTTCAGCCTGCCCGGCGTGGGCACACAGATCGTGGACGCCATCATCGCGCGAGACTACCCGGTGGTGCAAGCGTTCACCGTGCTCATCGCCGTCATCTTCGTCGTGGTGAATCTGATCGTGGATGTGAGCTACGCTTACCTGAACCCACGCATCCGCGTGAGCTGAACCCTCATCATGGCGCAAGAGTCTATCTCCGTCTCCCCCGCGACGGCGCGCGCAAGAGAGGCCGGCCGGCTTCGCGCGCAGTCGCCGTTCGCCCGGACGATGCGCCGGCTGTTGCACAACCGGTCGGCCCAGGTTGGCCTGGTCATCATCTCCATGCTGGCGCTGATCGCCATCTTTGCCGATCTGATCGCGCCCTACGCCTACGACCAACAGATCCGCCAGGCCGGGCTGCGCCGTCGCAGCCCGCCGTGCATCCACCTGCTGGGCTGCGACCGCGACAAGCCACAGTTGCTGATGGGATTGGACGGCAACTTCCGCGACCTGTTCTCGCGCGTGGTGTATGGCTCGCGCCTCTCGCTCCAGATCGGCTTTCTGACCACCGGCGCGGCAATCCTGATCGGCACGTTGCTGGGCGCAGTGGCCGGTTACGCCGGCGGCTGGGCCGACAACCTGATCATGCGGGCGATGGATGTGCTGCTCGCCTTCCCTAGCCTGCTGCTGGCCATCGCCATCGTCAGCGTGCTCGGCCCAGGGCTGATCAACACGCTGCTGGCGGTCGCCATCGTCTCCATCCCGATCTACGCGCGCGTCGTTCGCTCCAGCGTGTTGAGCGTGAAGGAGATGGACTACATCGCTGCGTCGCGTGCGCTCGGCGCATCATCCTTGCACATTCTCTTTGCGCGCATCCTGCCCAACTCGCTCACGCCGGTGATCGTCGTCGGAACGCTGGGCATCGCCACGGCCATCCTCGACGCGGCCGGCCTGTCGTTCCTTGGGCTGGGCGCGCAGCCCCCCACGCCGGAATGGGGCCTGATGTTGGGCGAGGAGCGCAATAGCGTGTTCAACGCGCCGCACCTGGTATTCTTCCCCGGCATTGCCATCATGATCACCGTGCTCGGCTTCAACCTGCTGGGCGATGGGCTGCGCGACGCGCTCGACCCGCGCCGCCGAGTGTGAGAGTCGGAATCACCCGCACCTAGGCTGGGCTAGGCGGCGATCCGCCAACTGGTGCCCTTCGGCCCGTCTTCCAGCACAACGCCGAGCTGGGCGAGCCGATTGCGGATGGCGTCGGCCCGCGCATAGTCCTTCGCCTTGCGCGCCTCGTTGCGCATCTCGATCAGCATCTCGACCAGCGCTGCCTCGCGCTCGGCGCTGGCCGCATCGCGCGATGCGGCATCCTCGCGCACAACCCCCAACACGTCGCCGGCCAGCTCGCGGTAGATGGCGTCGGCCTGCTCCAGCACCCGCCTGGTCGCAATGCCGCTGCTGATGGCGTTGTTGATCTCCTTGCTCATGTCGAACAAGGCCGAAAGGGCCAGCGGCGAGTTGAAGTCGTCGTTCATCGCGCTGGTGAACAACATGCGCGTCTGGTCGAGCATGTCCAGCAATTGGCCGCGCGTCGCCGAGTCGCCATCCTCCGGCGCATGCTTCAACGCATCGCGCACGCGCCGGACGGCGGTGTGGATGCGCTCCACCCCTTTGCTGGCCGCTTTCAGCGCCTCGGCGCTGTAGTCGGCCGGGCTGCTGTATTTGCCCGACAGGATGAAGTAGCGCAGCGCCTCGGGCCGGTATGTCTTGAGCGCATCTTTGATGGTGACGAAGTTGCCCAGCGACTTGCTCATCTTCACGCCGTTCACCAGCAGCGAGCCGGTGAGCATCCAATAGTTGGCGAAGGGCACCCCGTGCGCACATTCACTCTGGGCGATCTCCGCTTCGTTGTGCGGGAAGATGTTGTCTATGCCGCCGCCGTGGATGTCGAACGTCTTGCCGAGGTATTTGGTGCTCATCGCCGAGCACTCGATGTGCCAGCCGGGATAGCCACGTCCCCATGGCGAAGGCCACTGCAAGATGTGATTCTCCGGCGCTTTCACCCACAGCGCGAAGTCCATCGGGTGGCGCTTCTCTTCGCGGATAGCCACGCGCTTGCCGGCCTCCATCTCCTCGATGCGCCGGCCGCTCAACTTGCCGTAGTCCGGGTCGGACTCGACGCTGAAGTACACCGAGCCGTTCACCACGTAGGCATGTCCCTTCTCGATGAGCGTTTGGATCATCTCGATCTGCTCGGGGATGTGCGCGCTGGCGCGCGGCGAGATATCGGGCCGCACCACCCCCAACGCATCCATGTCCTCGAAGTACGAGCGCATGTAGCGCTCGACCAGCTCCATCGGCTCAACGCGCTCGCGCCGGGCGCCCCGCAAAATGCGATCTTCGCCATCGTCCAGCATATGCCCGACGTCGGTGATGTTTTGCACATAGCGCACCTTGTAGCCGCTATAGCGCAGCCAGCGCACCACTACGTCGAAGGCGACGTAGGTCTTGGCATGACCGAGATGGGCGTGGTCGTACACCGTCGGGCCGCACACGTACATGAACACGTGGCCTTCGAGGACGGGGCGAAAGGGTTCCTTTTCTCGCTTGAGTACGTTGTAGATGACTAAGCTCATGATTGGCAGCGATCAGCGATAGTCTGAGGGGATTCGCGATTCGGAGGCCGAGAGTCTAGCGCCGACCGTCTCCCGCCCGCTGGGGAGCGGCCGGGCGAAAATCATGCGGCCGGCGGCAGTCTGCAGCACTTTGGTCACGCTCACCTCGATGGATCGGTCGAGATACGCCTGGCCTTCTTCGACGACCACCATCGTGCCGTCCTCAAGGTAGCCCACCCCCTGGCCGACCTCGCGGCCGGGTTGGATGATCTGAATGTGCAGCGATTCGCCCGGCAGCACGACCGTCTTCACGGCATTGGCCAGCTCGTTGATGTTGAGCACGGTCACGCCTTGCAACGACGCAACCTTGTTGAGGTTGTAGTCATTGGTCACAATCGGACAGTTCCATTGCTTGGCCAGCACGATCAGCTTCTCGTCCACACGTTGCGCTTCGGGCGGATCATCATCCACGATCCTCACCGGCCAGGGCGATTCCTTCTGCAGGCGCTTGAGCACCTCCAGCCCGCGCCGCCCGCGCGCCCGGCGCATGGCATCGGCCGAATCCGCGACGAACTGCAGCTCGTTCAGCACAAATCGCGGCACGATCACCTCGCCGCGCAAGAAGCCGGCGTTGCTCACATCGGCGATGCGCCCATCAATGATCACGCTGGTGTCGAGCAGCAGCGGCTCTCGCATCAGGATGGGCAACTCCTCCGGCTTGCTCGCCGGCAGCTTGATGTTGAGAATTTGGAACAGCTCGCGATAGCGCAGGCTCATGATGCCAAGGCCGAGCGTGCCAAAGCCAACCGCCGCCAGAAAGGGCAACACCGGGCCGAACGGCTCCGGCAAGCGCGCCAGCGGGAAGGCCAACAGCGCCGCCAGCAACAACCCGGCGCCCAGGCCCATGAAACTGGCAATGATTTGCGACGCGCTCAGGCTGATGATGCGGTGATAGAGTTGCGTGAGCGGCCGCCCGAACGCCACCGGGAACAGCAGCGCGCCGATGAGCCCAAGCGCCGTCATCGTCATGACATGCGCGATGACATAGTTATTCAGCGGCGATGGAAAGTAAACGCTGAACACATCGCCGAGCGACCAGCCGACGAGGCCGCAGACTACTGCGCCGCAGATGCGCAGCCCGAACAGGATAGATGATTCCGTCTTCACGTTGCAAGATAAAGCCTAGATAAAACCGGATGAATGCTGGGAATGATGGTAACACATAGTAGAATCTTTGCGTATGCCTAACCGCGCGATAGACCTGAACCCTGTCTCCCGCGTGACCGTTGGCGCGATCGGCGAGCCAGGTCAACGCACGTTCTACATCCAAGCGCGCAAGGGGCCCGAACTGGTCACGCTTATCTGCGAGAAGGAGCAGGTCTCAGCTCTGTGCCTGGCTTTACAGCAGTGGCTGGAGGAGCTACGGATCAAATACCCCAAAGGGGCGAACTTCGTCCGCCTAAACATGGATATGGAACTGGAACAGCCATTCACGCCGGCCTTTCGCGTCGGCCAAATGGGCCTGGGATATGATGAGGAGAACGATCTCATCGTCCTGGTCTTGACCGAGCTGTTGCCGGAAGACGTAGACCAAGAAGAAGCAACCACGATTCGCCTGTTCTGCTCTCGCGCGCAGATAGACGCCCTTAGCCGGCACGGCATGGAGGTCGTCGCCAAGGGCCGCCCGATCTGTCCTTTGTGCGGCAAGCCGATGGATCCGGATGGGAACGTCCAGGGGTTCTGCCCGCGCCGCAACGGCCATGCCGATGAGATCGTCTTTGCATAAGCCAACGGTTGACCGTCATGAATCATCAATGCACGATTCATGAATCACGATTCATGATTCATGACGCTGATTGATGAACGATGAGCAATTCACTCCCGGCGCAGCAAGTGCTGCGAATCTTGAGCGAAGGCGAGATGGAATCGCTGGGCCTGATGCCTTGGGGGTCGAACTACACCTTCCTGGTCGAGGTCAAGGATCCAGACGCCTCGCGCGCCGAAGAAGCGCAGACCTCGCTCCTGGCCGTGTACAAGCCCAGGCGAGGTGAAGCGCCGTTGTGGGACTTTCCGACCGGCACGCTGTGTCTGCGCGAGTATGCCGCCTACTTGGTGAGCGAGGCGCTCGGTTGGCAGCTCGTGCCGCCGACTGTGCTGCGCAGCGGCCCCCATGGATTCGGCTCGGTGCAGTTGTTCATAGACAACGACGCCGACCAGCACTTCTTCACCTTCCGCGAAGACGCGACGTGCTGCGAGCAACTCCAGCGCATGGCGCTATTTGACCTGATCACCAACAATGCCGACCGCAAGAGCGGCCATTGTCTGCGCGACAAGAACGGCCACGTGTGGGCCATTGATCACGGCATTACCTTCAACGCCGATTACAAGCTGCGCACGGTGATCTGGGACTTCGCCGGCCAGCCGATCCAACCGCAGATGCTGGAGGATCTCAAGCGCCTTCGTGCGCAGCTCCAACCGGATCAGCCTCTGAGCAAAGCGCTGTACAAGTTGCTGGACGACGCAGAGGTTCGCGCATTCATCAGGCGACTGGACGGTTTGATCAAGATCAGGCACTTCCCCAGCCCCAATCGCTTCGACCGCAACATCCCTTGGCCACCGATCTAAGAACCTACCCGAAAGGCTTCTTTGGGTAAGCAACGGCAGCGCCCTTTGCCTGCTCCCATCATGGACTTCGCGTCCGCCGTCGCATACATCCACGCCTTAGATCGCGTGGGCACCCCTCAGCATACGCACGCCTACGCTTTCCAGCACGGCATCGCCCGAGCGCGCCACTTGCTCAAGCGGCTAGGGGGCGCTCCGACGGCGACCACGCGATGCGTCCTTGTCGCTGGGTCGAAGGGCAAAGGCAGCACCGCCATGATGCTCTCGGCGGCGCTCAGCGCGGCCGGCTATCGCGTCGGCGTCTTCACCGGCCCTCACCTGCTCTCGCCGCTAGAGCGCTTCGTCGTCAGCCAGCATGGCCATCCGGCGCAGATGGCAGAAGCGCAGTTCGCCACATATGCCGCGCAGGTCGCGCACATCGTCGAAACCTGGGACCGCCCCGAACTGGGCTTGCCGACGCGCTTTGAAGCGTTCACAGCGATGGCCTATCGCTGGTTCGAGGCGCAAGCAGTGGACATTGCGGTGATGGAGATCGGCATCGGCGGACGGCACGACGCCGTCAACTTGGCCGAACCGATCGTCTCGGTCATTACCAACATCAGCCTCGAGCATACGCAGATGTTGGGCCGCACGCTGGCGGAAATCGCGCATGCAAAAGCCGGCGTCCTGCGCGCCGACGGCGTCGGAGTCATCGCGCCGCAGCCAGACGAAGTCAAGCGCGCTATTCAGGATGAGGCGCGCCGGCTGGGCGCCTGCGACAGGCTTTACTTCGCCGAGGCATGTTGCTCGGTGACATGCGCCGGCATCGCCATTGGGACAACCGCCGGCGAGAGCGGGCAGTGGTTGCGCGTTCAGATGAAAGGCGCATGCGCCGACCAAGCATCCGCCGAGACAGACGGCCACGCGCCGCTGTTCTGTCCATTATTGGGTCGCTACCAGCTCGAAAATGCAGCGACAGCGCTCACGGCCCTGCGTGCGCTGCGTGCACAAGGCTACCGCATCAGCAGCGCCGCCCTCCGGCAGGGTTTCGCCGGCCTGCGCTGGCCGGGGCGGTTTGAAGTGCTGCGCCGCGACCCGCTGATTATCGCCGACGGCGCGCACACGCCATACTCGATGAGCCAACTGTGCGCCTCGCTTCGGGAATACTTCCCCGACCGGCGCATCCACTTCATCATCGGCGCGCTACGCGACAAGGACGTGCGCGGCATCATCCAGGAAGCCGCGCACGTCGCCGCATCGCTCACATTCACCAATATAGATACGCACCGCGCCGTGCCCTCTGAGCAACTCCTCGCCACATGGCAAGCGATCGATTCGTCTTGTCCTCGCAGCAGCGCGCAGTTTGGCCAAGAAGCGCTCCGTCGGGTGTCTACCGCATCAGCGGTTTCATCGGCCGTTCGGCAAACGCTCGCGCGCGCAGAGCGCAACGATGTCATCTGCGTCGCAGGGTCGTTACATCTCGCCGCGCTGGCGGCGGAGAGCGCAAAAAACCTTGCGTAGAATGGCGAGCCGAGCGATGCGTCATTCGCCTTAACCCGGACATGACCTCGAACCTCTCTTCACCCCGACGGCGCAGACGCTTAAACTGGTTCGCCGTACTCATCGTCTTAGGAGCTGCGCTGTTAGTGCTGCCGGCCGTCGGCTTGCTGGCCTTGCGCGTGGCAAGCGATCTGTCGCAGCGCATGGAGCAAGTGGTCAACGGCAGCGATTCAGCGCCGCCCCTCGACCTGTCGGCGATTGGGGTGTGGCAAGGCCAGGAACGCATCACCGTGCTGTTGTTAGGCATAGACCAGCGGCCTGGAGAAGACCCCAATTTCGCCCGCGCCGACACGATCATCTTACTGACGCTTGATCCGCTTGAGCGCGCGGCAGGCATCCTGAGCATCCCGCGCGACCTGTATGTGCCGTTGCCGGATCGCGGGCAAGATCGCATCAACACAGCGCACGTCTACGGCGGACCCGAGTATGCGATGCGCGCGGTGGAATACAACCTCGGCATCCCCATCCATCACTACGTGCGTGTGAACTTCACAGCACTCACCGCGCTGATTGACCTGTTGGGCGGTGTGGAGATTTACAACGATCGCGACATCTACGATCCGACTTATCCCGACGACGCCTACGGCTACGAGCCATTCGCGTTGCCGGCCGGCTGGCATGTGCTGGACGGCCGCACGGCCCTGAAGTACGCGCGCACGCGACACGGCGCGAGCGACTTCGACCGCATGCGCCGACAGCAACAGATCGTGTTCGCCCTGCGCGAAAAGCTGCGCACAACCGACGCCGCCACCAAAGTGCTGCCGCGGATCCCACAAATCCTCCAAGCGCTGAGCGGCACCATCCAGACCGACCTGGACACGGTCGAGATCGTCCAGCTCGCCCTGATGGTCAAGGACATACCCGACGACCGCATCGCGCGCGTAGCGATTGACGAGACGGCGGTGCAGCCATGGACGACGCCGCAGGGCGGCAGCGTCCTTATCCCGATCCGGGAGCGGGTGCGCGAGCTGCGCGAATGGTTCTACAACCCGCCGGCCTCAGCGCCGATGGAGGCGTCGGCTCCGGCCGGCCCGATTCGCATCGCCATCCAAAATGGCACACTGCGCGCGGGGCTTGCGGCGGGGACGAAGGCCTACCTCGAAGGTCGCGGTTTCATCGTCGAGGGCATCGCCGACGCGCCCGCGCGTTACTCGCGCACGGTCATCGTGGACTATCGGGGCAAGCCGGACATGGGCCGGCGACTGGCCGCCGAGCTGGGGCTGCCGCTGACGAGCGTGGTCACCATCTCCGACCCGAACAGCCCGCTCGACGCGTTGGTCATCCTGGGGGACGACTTCCAACCGAGATAGGGTCACACCTAGTCCGGCTTGTCCACCCGAAGGACTGCGCGACAATGCAACGCATGGATCGGTCGCTGCCGCATCGTCGCTACAACCCGCTCACCGACGAGTGGATTCTGGTTTCGCCGCAGCGCGCGACGCGCCCGTGGCTGGGCGCCGTGGAGAAGTTGGCGCAGGCGCGCCGGCCCGAATACGACCCGGCGTGCTACCTGTGCCCGGGCAACACGCGAGCCAACGGCGCAGTCAACCCGCCCTACACGGGCGTCTATGTGTTCGACAACGACTTCCCCGCCCTCCTCGAGACGCCGCGCGCAGCGCCTGGCGTCGAGGAATCAAGCGCTCAGTCCCCCATCCTCCGTTCGCAGTTGGAAACTGGCGTCTGTCGCGTGATTTGCTTCTCCCCGCGCCATGACCTGACGCTGGCCGAGCTGCCGGTTGCCCAGATCCGCGCCGTGGTGGACGCTTGGGCGGCGCAATGCGAGGAACTCGGCGCGCGCGACGACATCGCCTACATTCAGCTTTTCGAGAACAAGGGCGAGATGATGGGCGCAAGCAACCCACATCCGCACGGCCAACTGTGGGCCACGCGCCACATCCCCACGGAGATCGCGAAAGAAACGCGCGGGCAGTTGAATTACCTGCTGGGGCGGCGTAACTGCGACGGACAGCCGGCAGGCCTTCCGCTTTTGCTCGATTACCTAGCGCTCGAGCGAACGGCCGGCGAGCGCATCATCTTCGAGAACGCCCACTTCGTCTGCCTCGTCCCGTTCTGGGCGATTTGGCCGTTCGAGACGATGATTTTGCCGAAGCGCCACGTGCGCCGGATCGTCGAGCTGACCGAGCCGGAACGCGACGCATTGGCCGATGCGCTCAAGCGCTTGACCACGCGCTACGACAACCTGTTTGAGGTCGCCTTCCCCTACACGATGGGCGTGCATCAAGCGCCTTACGACGGCGAGCCGCACGAGGAATGGCAGATGCATCTGCACTTCTACCCGCCGCTGTTGCGCAGCGCCACGGTGCGCAAGTTCATGGTGGGCTACGAGCTGCTGGCGCAACCGCAGCGCGACCTCACGCCGGAACAAGCCGCCGAACGCCTGCGCGGGCTGAGCGAGGCGCGGTTTGCGTAGCCGGAGTTTCACGAAGCTGGGGCGTGAGCCGCTCCCCGCTCGCCGGCTACATCCCCTAGATCGCCTCAATCCATCTGATTGCCGCTCACGTTGACATCCCGGCAGCCGATCAGCTTGATGCCGGCTTCGAGGTTGGCGCGGATCTCGTTGTCTTGGATCAGGCTATCGCGCACGCGCTCAAATTGCACGCCGACGCGGTTGTCGCGCAGCTTATTGCCATGGACGTTGAAGTGGTGACAGCGCGGGCCGGCGTAGCGTGCGTCGCGCTCGGTCCAGGCGCGGATGGCAAAGTCGTTGTGGATGAACGTGTTGCCGACGATGTGCGTCTCGTAGCTATCGGCATGTTCGGGGTAAAACTCGCGGAAGAGTTCAGTCCGACGCTGGGCGTCGGCGTTCACCCAGAGCTGCACGCCCGCGCCGTTGCGCTCGAAGATGTTGCCGGCGATGGTGTTGTGGTGGCCATGCTCGATGGCCACGCCGGCGATGCGATTGCCTTTGATCGAGTTCCCCTCGACCGTGGTCTCGCTCGACCAGCCCAGCCAGAAGCCATAGGCGCAGTTTTCAGCGCGGTTGTTGCGAAAGACGTTGCGCTGCGAGAACGTCGCCTCAAAAGCGATGTTCGGGCTGAAGCTGCCGTCGTTGTGCTCGAAGAGGTTGTCGTTACAAGGCACTTTGACCTGGTCTTTGTGAAAGCCGCCCAGGAACACCCCGTCGCCGCTGCTGCGCAGCCGGTTTTTCCGGATGATGTTCTTGGACGAGCTGCACATGATCACCAACGCGGCGGCGTCGGCGCCGTTGTGGTAGCGTTCGCCGCCGGAGTCGGCGGCGTACACGCGGCAGCAGAAGTCGGCCGTGTTGTCCTCGACGAGGTTCTCGGACGACTCGAACAGCAGGATGCCATAACCGCTGTTGTGCGAAGCATCGTTACGGGAAACCTCAACGCGATTGCACCCGTAGAGCAAGATGCCGTTTTGCTGGTGGCGCGCGTCGTTGCCGGTGACGAACGAGTCTATGACGCCGGAGAGGAAGATGCCGCCGCCGTAGGCTTGCTCGCGGGGCAGCCATACGTCCAGGAAGGTGTCCGGCGCGGGCAGCTCATGCGTGCGCGTCACGCAGTTGTTCAGGATGTGCACGTTAGCGCTGGCGTTCACCCAGATGCCGTGATAGAAGCGCTCGACGCGCAGGTTCTTGATCGTCACGCTGACGCGCTGATCCACCTGCACGCCGCGCCCCTTGAAGTCGTCGCCGATGATCAGCGCACCGTTGCCGTCCAGCGTCACGCCATCTTTGGCGATACACAGCCCGTTGGGCAGATAGTACACGCCCGGCCGCAGCACCGTGTCGCGGGTGATGGTCATCCCATCTTCGGGCACGACAAGTTCGGCCATCGCATCAATCTTAACCCGTATTACGTCGGGCGCGATGACGCTCAACGATTGAAAAGTAAAATGCCGGCGATGAATCACTGGCTCAATCAAGCCGGTCGCCCGCTCATCATCGGCCACCGGGGGGCCAGCGCGCATGCGCCGGAGAACACGCTCGCCGCGTTCATGCTGGCCCAGGCGCAAGGCGCCGATGGCGTCGAATTGGACGTGATGCGCTGCGCAACCGGCGAAGTGGTTGTCATTCACGACGACACGGTGAACCGCACGACGGACGGCGAGGGCCGGGTGCGCGCCCTGTCGCTGGCTGCGTTGCGCAGGCTGGACGCGGGCAACGGCGAGCGCATCCCGACGCTCGATGAGGTGATCACCGCCACCGCCGGCGCACCTCGCCCCTTCCTGCTAAACATCGAGGTCAAAAACTATGCCACGCCCTTCGACGGGCTGGAGCGCTTGGTGGTCGAGGTGGTCAGGCGACACGGCTGCGAAGATCGCGTGCTGTTCTCCTCGTTCAACCCGCTGGCGGTGCGCCGGCTGGCGCAATTGGCGCCCGACATCCCACGCGGCATCCTGTATCACCATGGTATGCCGGTTCACCTGCGCGAGGTGTGGATGGCGCCCCTCGTGCCGCACGAGTTTCGCCATCCCGACATCGGCCTGATCACGCCGGCGTTCGTGGCGAAGCTGAAGGCGCAAGGCAAACGGGTGAACACGTGGACGGTCAACGAGCGCGCCGACATCGTTCGCGCTGCTACAAGCGGCGTGCACGGCATCATCGGCGATTCACCGCTCGCAATACGCGAGGCGCTGGGCATCTGACGCGGGCGCGCCGATTCGGCCGCTCGCACCTAGCTCATATAGAGCACGGCGATCGCCACTAGCGCCCACAGCACAAACGTCACCTGTAATGGGCGGTCTTTCAGCGCCAGTTCGTCGGGCGCGCCGCCTTCGCCTTTCACGTGCACCAGATACAAGTAGCGAAATAGGGCATATGCCACAAAGGGGATGGTCAGCATCATGGCGTGATTGGGCGGCAACTGCGGCGCAAAGAACGTGTAGAAGGTATAGGACACGATCAGCGCGCTGGTGACGATCGCGATAATCTGGTCGAGCAACGGCAAGGAGTAATGGTCGAGCGAAGCGCGCGTCGTCGAGCGCCCGCCCAGCTCAACCAGCTCGGCGCGCCGCTTGCCAAAACCGATCAACAGCGCCAGCAGCGCCATGCAGGTGTAGAGCCAGGGCGAGAAACGCTCGGCGTCCACGAGGGGCGTGCCGGCTGCCACGCGCAGGACGAAGCCGGCGGCCAGGAAGATCACATCCAGGATCACAATGCGCTTAACCTTGAACGTGTAGAGCGTGGATGTGGCCAGATAGACCAGCGCGATAACGCCGAACACAAGATTCACAGCGAACGCGACGGCGAGCGAAACGACGGTCAGTAGGACAGCCCATGCAACGGCGAGCGGGATCGGCACATCGCCGCGTGCAATCGGGCGGTTGCGCTTGACCGGATGGGCGCGGTCCGCGTTCACGTCGGCGCAATCGTTGATCAGATACACCGCCGACGACAGCAAACACAACACGGCGAAGCCGATGAGCGTATTAGCGAGGGGGATGGGCTGGAATAGCTTGCCGTCGAACACGAGCGCCGCGAAGATAAAGATGTTCTTAGTCCACTGCTGAGGGCGCATGCTGCGCAGCAGCCCCGACACAGCGCGGCTGATGTGAAACGGCGCGGCTACCGCCTCATTCGATTTCATGATGATAATGATATGCGATGATAGGGGGCGTTCATCGCTCACCGCTATGCTCATGCACCGATTTGAAGATCTCGCCCAACAGTTGATCGAGGCATCGCTGGCGCGCGCGCTCGGCGGCAAGCTGGAAGCGAACGCGGTGCTGCGCGCCATCGTTCGCGCCATCGAGGACGCGCAGGCCGGCAGCGCCACACCGGCGGCTCCCAACCACTTCTGGGTGACGCTGAACGAGGACGACTTGCGCACGCTCGAGGCCAACCGGCCGCGCCTCGCCGACGAACTCTCGGAGCAAGTGCGGCAGATTATGCTGCAGATGGGCCTGCGCCTGGATGCGCCGCCGCGCGTGCTGCTGTGGGGCGCGCCAAACATACCGCCGCATCATTTGCAGGTGAAGGCGCGCTGGATCGCGTCCAACCTGCCGCAGGCCGACACCTCGGCCACGCCGTCGCTGGCCGTCTCGTTGCCGCGCCGACCCTTCCTCATCGTGGACGGGCAGCGGCAGATCGGCTTGAACGCAACGCTGGTGCGCATAGGGCGCGCGCACGACAACGATGTGATCGTGGACGACCGCCGCGTGTCGCGCCACCACCTCGAGCTACGCTGGCAACACGACCTGGCGCGCTTCCTGGCGGTGGATTTGAACAGCAGCGGCGGCACGCGCCTGAACGGCTACCCGATCAAGCAGTGCACACTCGAAGCCGGCGACGTGCTCTCGCTGGGCGGCGTCGAGATCATCTACGGCGAAGAATTCACGCTGCAATCCACCACGGCGCTGCCGCCTGCGCCGTGACATCTAGAGCAGAATGCGCGAGAGATACTCCGGCAAGCCCCGCACGCCGGGGATGCGCAAGCGGAACAGTGCGCCGGCGCCTTGTCCCTCTTCTGCCTTATCGTTCCCGCCTGCGGTGGTGACATACATGTCGCGATAATCGTCGCCGCCGAAAGTCACCGATGACACCTTCTTGGCAAGGAAGGGAATGCGCAGCGTCTCGTTGCCGTCGCGGTCGTAGCGGATCAGGCAACCGCCATCCCAGTGGGCCGACCACACGTTGCCCTGGGCGTCCACCGTCATGCCGTCCGGCAGGCCGTCTTCCGGCCCATGCTCGACGAAGACGCGCCGGTTGCTCAACTGGCCTGTTTCTTCGTCGTAGTCGAACAGGTAGATCGTGTAGGCTTCGCTATCGGTGTAGTACAAGCGTTTGCGGTCGAGCGTCAGCCCCATGCCGTTCGAGCAACGGATGCCGTCGAGCAGCTTGTGAATCGAGCCGTCGTGGTCGAGGCGGTATAGCCGGCCGAGCCGGTCACGGGTGGGCATCGTGCCGCAGAACACCCGTCCGCGCGAATCGGCGAACACGTCGTTGAAGCGCGTCTCGCGCTCTTCGGGCAGTTCCTCGATCACCATGCGCAGTTGGCCGTTCTTCCACGTCGCCACCGAGCCGCGATCCATGAACAGCAGGAGCGCCCCATCCGCCTGAATGGTGAACCCGCCGACGACGCGACCGACATCGAACTGCGCGTGCCGGCCGGTGGCCGGCTCGTACCAGAACATGCGCGGGTTCACGATGTCCAGCCAATACACGCGCTTCTCCATCGGATGCCACAACGGCCCTTCGCCGCACTCGCAGGCATAATCGGCGATCAGCTCTAGTTCATAGTCCATGCCAAGGATGGTAATCTGTAATCCGTAGTTGGCAATCCGGCTGCTGTTGGATTCGCGATGGACAACCTCTCGTGACCCAGACCTGATGTCTCCCCGCCGCTTCGTCCCGGCTTTGGCGTTGATTGGGCTAGCTTGGCTGCTGCTGCAGGTGCGTCCGCCGCAGTTACCGGTCATGCTCGGCCCGCAACAGCGCGTGGCCACGCGCAACGCGCTGGCCGGCCTGCACACGCGCTTCGTCGAGGAGGCCGAAGCCTGGAAGATAAAACGGGGGATGGAAATGGCGCGGGAGATGGGCGCGCCGTGGATCGTCGAATTCTTCCCTTGGGCCTACTACGAGAAGGCGAAGGGTCGGCGCGACTTCGCCGGCGCAGATCGCATCGTGGATCACGCCAATCGGCAAGGGCTGACGGTGATCGCCCGGCTGGGCTTCACGCCCGAGTGGGCGCGCCCGCCGAACTCCACGTTCACCCATCTGGACCCGCAGCACTACGGCGCGTTCGCCGACTTCGCCGCTGCTTTCGCGGCGCACTTCGAGGGCCGCATTGCGCACTTCATCATCTGGAACGAGCCGAATCTGCAGAACGAATGGGGCATGCGCCGCGTGGACCCGGCGGCCTACGTGGCGCTATTGCGCGTTGTCTATCCTGCCATCAAACAAGCCAACCCCGCTGCGGTCGTGCTGGCCGGCGCGCTTGCGCCGACGACCGAGCGCAACCGCGACGTGGCGCTCAGCGACCTGGAATACCTGGAAGAGATGTATGTCGCGCTGGCCGGCTCTGGTCGCCCATGGGACGCGCTCGCCGCGCACACTTACGGCACAACGATGCCGCCGGAAGCGCCTCCTGCGCCGGAGGCGATCAACTTTCGGCGCGTCGAGCTGCTGCGCGCGATCATGTTGGCCCACGGCGACGATTCACCCATCTACGTCACCGAGGCCGGCTGGAACGACGACGTGAACTGGGTGAACGGGGTGACGCCGGCGCAGCGCATCGAATACACCCTTCGCGCGCTCGACTACGCTCAGGCGCACTGGCCGTGGGTGCGCTGCGTCGCGTTCTGGGTGTTCAAGCTGCCGGCGCCGGCGCGCGGCTACCGCGACCATTTCACCTTCGTGACGCCGTCGCTGGAGCCGCTGCCGATCTACGAGGAAGTGCGACGCGCGCTCGTCCCCTAAATTGGCGTTCTTCCTTACAATCACGATATGGCTGCGCACACCCCCTCTTCAAAAACACCGACCACTGTCCGCGCGCAGTGGCACCACGGCCCGTCGTGGCTATGGCTGCTGTCGTTCGTCGTCTGCGTCGTCGGCGACGCGCTGGTCGGCCGCTGGACCCTGCTGCCGATCTACGTGGCCGCGTTCTACCTAGGCATGGTGGTGATTGACCTGTGTACATACCCGATGCTCGAACGCTGGCGCGCGTGGGTGAGGCAACGCGGCCTGCTCGGCTGGTATCTCGTCGAGGTCGGGCTGATGTGGATCGGCACGGCGCTGCTGCTGATCGCCTTTGCGCCGGCCTGGCTGAACTGGACGTGGGCCGGCCCGGTCTGGTTACAGGCGATCGGCGGCGTGGGCGTGCTCATCTCGGTCCTGATCGGCGTGTGGGCTGCCGGGCAGATGGGCTGGAAGCGCCTGTTGTTCGTGCCGGCGCTCTTCCCGCCGGGGGAAATGGCCGAGCGCTACGACGTGCCGCAACGCTTGGTGGTCTCCGGCCCCTATCGCTACGTGCGCAACCCGCTATACGTCACCGACATGACCCTGATCGCAAGCACGGCGCTGCTCACCCAGAATTGGTTCTTGGCGTTGACGCTCGTCATCTACATCGCGCAGTTGACGATGCAGTTGCGGCTGGAGGAGCGCGAGCTGCGCCAGCGCTTCGGCGCGCAGTATGAGCGCTACTTGAAGGCTGTGCCGCGCTTCATCCCTCGGCTGACGCCAGTGGATCCCCGCGAGATCTACGGCGAGTGACGCTGCGCGCCGGACGCGTGGGCGCGACGGTCAATCCAACGCGATGATCGCGCCGAAGCGGCCGGTCTTGCCCTGCTCGGCGCGGTGGCTGAACCATTCGCGGGTGTTGCTGGCCGTGCATATGGCGGCGACTTCGACATGCCCGACGCCGGCGCCTTCCAGTTGCGCGCGCGCCGCCGTCCAGAGGTCCACGCGCGGGTTGCGTTTGCCGGCGGCGCCCGCGCCGGACGACGGGGCAACGGGGTGCGCTTCCACGCGCCGCCCCTTCCCTTCATCGCTGAGGACAACCGGCGCAGGCACCGCCGCCTGGATCTGCGCGGCGACATCCTCGCCCACCTCGAACTTATCTGGGCCGATGCATGGGCCAATGCCGACGATGATGTCCTGGGGATGCGAGCCGAACGCGCGCTGCATCGCGCGCACCGTCGCCACCAGCACACCGTTGACGATGCCGCGCCAGCCGGCATGGGCGATGCCAATCGCGCCTTTCACCGGATCGCAGAACAGCGCCGGCACGCAGTCGGCAAAGCGCAACGTCAAGGCCAAGCCGCGCGCCTGGGTGATCAGGGCATCGGCGCGCGCCTCATTCGCGCTTGGGACGCGCAAATCGTCGCTTGAGACCACGCGCACCGCATTGCCGTGCACCATCCACGAGGTCAGCGCCCGCTCCGGCGTCAGACCCAGGGCCGAGAACGCGCGTCGGCGATTTTCGCGCACCGGCTCGGCCGCATCGCCGGTAGTGCAGCTCATGTTCAGCGATGCCCATGGCCCCTGGCTCACGCCGCCCAGGCGGGTGAAGATGCCGTGGTTGACGCTCGCCTCGCGCAAGGCGTCGAACTGGTAATAGGCCAGCTCGCCGCAGGTCAATCGTCGCATGGTCGCTGCCAACTTTATCATGCCCGATTTCAGGCCAGCCGTGATGGGGCGCTGGTCATCCTTGCGCTCATATCATGGCGAGGAAGTTGGCGATGATCTGTTTGCCGTTCTGGGTCAGGATGCTCTCCGGATGGAACTGCACGCCGAAGGTGGGATGCTGCTTATGGCGCAGGCCCATCACTTCGCCTTCTGCGGTAAACGCGGTGACCTCGAGCGCCGGCGGCAGCGGCTCTTCTACGATCAGCGAGTGGTAGCGCGTTGCCTCGAACGGGTTGGGCAGGCCGCGGAACAGGTCGCGCCCGTTGTGGTGGATGAGCGATGTTTTGCCGTGCATCAGCCGCGGCGCACGGACGACGCTGCCGCCGAACACATATCCCATGCACTGCTGCCCTAGGCACACGCCGAGGATAGGCACCTGGCCGCTAAACTCGCGCAGCACGTCGTTGCTGATGCCGCTGTCCTTCTGCGGCGTGCCCGGCCCCGGCGAGATCACGAATCCCCTCGGCTTGAGCGCTCTGAGCTGATCGAGCGTCACCTGGTCGTTGCGGAAGACGCGCAATGCTGCGCCTAGCTCACCCAGGTATTGCACCAGGTTGTAGGTGAACGAATCGTAATTATCGATGACAATGATCATCGGATTTCACCGTTTGAGGTTGGGATGAGAGACTGGCTTTCTATCTCTGCCTACTCTGCCTACTGATTCTCGGCTTCGTCAATAGCGATCATCAGCGCGCGAGCTTTGTTGTGCGTTTCGTGAAACTCCGCAGTGGGATCGCTGTCGGCGACGATGCCGGCCCCGGCCTGCACGTAGCATATGTCGTCGCGCATCACGATGGTGCGGATGCCGATGCAAGTGTCCATCTGACCGTTGAACGAGAAGTAGCCCACACATCCGCCATAGATGCCCCGGCGTTCGCCCTCTAACGCTTCGATGATTTCCATTGCGCGCACTTTAGGCGCGCCGCTGAGGGTGCCGGCGGGAAAGGTGGCGCGCAACACGTCAAAGGCGTCCAGCCCGTCGCGCACCTTGCCTTCCACCAGGCTGACGATGTGCATCACATGCGAGTAGTGCTCGACGACCATCAATTCTGGCACGCGCACCGTGCCGTATTGCGCGACGCGGCCGATGTCGTTGCGTCCCAAATCTACGAGCATGACGTGTTCGGCGCGCTCTTTTGGATCTGACAGCAGCTCTTTTGCCAGTGCCGCGTCCTCGTGCTCATTCGAACCGCGCCGCCGCGTGCCGGCGATGGGCCGAACGCTGGCGATGCCGTTCTCGAAGCGCGCATGCATCTCCGGCGACGCGCCGATCAGCTTCAGATTCTCCGCCAGAAGCCCATCGAAGTTGAAGTAGAACATCCACGGCGATGGATTCAACATGCGCAGCGCACGGTAGATGGCGAATGGGTGAGCCGTCGTGCGCCGCTCGATCCGCCGCGATAACACCACCTGGAAGATGTCACCGGCCTGAATATGCTCCTTGGCCGTGCGCACCATCTGCTCGAACTCCGCCTGCGACTTGTTCGCGCGCGGCGGCGTGCAAACGGCCTGCGGATTCGGCTTGAGCGTAGCCATCGGCGCGCCCAGCCGCGCGTGGATCGTCTTAATGCGCGCTACGGCATCTTCGTAAGCTTCGACCAGGGTGGGCGCGCCGTCTAGGTAGGCATTGGCAATGATCAGCAGCCGGTGGCGGGCGTGATCGAATGCGACCAGCGTGTCGGCCAGCAAGTAAGCGGCGTCGGGGAGGCGCAGCACATCAGCGGCGTCCGCCGGCAGGCGCTCGAACTGCCGCACTACATCGTAGCCGGTGTAACCGACCAACCCACCGCAGAAGCGCGGCAATTGCGATGACGGCACAAAGCGATACTTGGCCATCTCGCGGCGCAGATGGTCCAGCAGGTCGCCTTCGCTGGCGGGGAAAGGCTGCGCCGTCAGGCCGTCCGGGGTGAGCGTATGGCGGTAGAGTCGGCCATCGCGGAACACCAGCGCCTCGCGCAGGTGCACGCCGATGAACGAGTAACGCGCGACCTGCTCGCCGCCGGAGACGCTCTCCAACAGGAAGGCAGGGTCATCGCCGGCCAGCCGCAGGAAGAGCGAGACCGGCGTATCCAGGTCGGACGGCAGTTCGGCGTAGATTGGAATTAGATTGCCGCGCTCGCTCAGCGCGCGCATCCCTTCAAGTGAGGGGGTGATCGTCAGTTGTCCCATCGGTCAGAACTCCATGCAAACAAAAACGCCTCTCATCCTGAGGGACGAGAGGCGTTGCTCGTGGTGCCACCCTGCTTCGGGCGGCCGATCTAGCCGCCCCTTTTGCGCGAACCATCATTCGCTCCGCCTTGTAACGGTGGCGGCTCCGGCTCACTTACTGGGAGCGCGTTCTGGCGCTCTGTTCAGCTTGCGGCTCCCGAGTCCATTCGACCTTCGCTCCACGCGCAGCACTCTCACCGACTCGCGCTGCTCTCTGTGCGCCTCTGCGAAGGGCTACTTGTCTCGTTCTTTGCCTTTCACGATTGGAATTTTACAGGCTTTGCGCGGAATTGTGAATCTGGGCTGCGATTACGGATGAACCCCGGGAAGGTGATCGGCTGCTGATGGGGGTTGCGATGCGCCTGGTGGCATATGCGGCGCAGGCTGGCTGAGTTCTACATAGTCGGGATTGCGCCATTCCAGCAGCGTAGACCAGCCGTCGGTCGGAGGGTCATCCAGGTAGTTTTGCAACATGCCGCGGAGCACAAAGCCGTTGCGCAGTTGGGTGGTCAGCGTGCTGTCGTAGAGCAATCCGGCTTGCACATAGCGCACATACTCGTGCGCCGTCATCACATGCTTGTAGTCGGCAAAGCCGGGGATCATGCCGCCGATAACCTGACCTTTTAGGTTCAGCCGTCGGCACAGCGCTTTGCGCGCGTCGTGCAACCTGCGCGCGATCCCGCGCCCGCGATAGTCCGGATGCACACACATATCCACGCCGTAGTAATAGTTGCCGCGTGGGTTGTGATTGGTTAGCCATCCGCCGGCGATGGCGTCAATGAATTTGTGATGCTGGAAGTGTTCCTGGTCTATATGATCGTACCAGGTGAGGAAGCCCGCGGTGGTGCCGACGACGCGACCGGTCTCGCGGTCAATCGCCATGAATTGGCCTTCGGGGAACAGCCGAATATGGCTGAGAAAGTGCTCCGCCGTGAACTGTTCTTCTTTGGCCAAGGTGGGATAGCATATCGGCTGCAAGGCGGCGCACTGTTCGACATACTCGGCTTGGGTGTTAAGGATCAGGATTTCACTCAAGATGCTCCTTTTGTTGCGCAATCGCAACCCGATATTCACTTCCCAAGCAAGCTTGTAGCCTAATATACCGCAAAGCTTAACGAAGCCTTAAATCGCGCGTTGAGATTTTGGACGCCGGCAGATGCTGTTTCAGTTACGCGCGTTCACTACAAGCAAGAGGGATCATGCGCCGGCAACTGTGTCACGCAGAGCGTGGGGAGGAGTCGGTTTGCTGCTATCGCTCGCCGAGTATGTTGCCGGCCAAATGCGGATGGCCACGCGCGAATTCCCCAGCCTCCATTGCGCGTTTGCCTTCGAGCTGCACCTCGAGCAAGCGCAGCATCTCGCCATCGCCGCACTGCACGTAAACATGATCGCGCGCGGTGAGCACCGTGCCGTTTGGCAATTGGCTTTTCTGCTCGATAGCGGCCGGCTCGGCGCGCAACACCTTCAACTGCCGTCCCTGCCATGTGGTGAACGCTGAGGGCCAGGGCGACATCGCGCGCACGTGTCGTTCCAGCTCCGCTGCGCTGCGCGACCAGTCCAGTTTGCCGTCTTCCTTCTTGAGACGACCCGCCAGTGTGACGAGCGACTCGTCTTGTTTCTTGGGCGTGATCGCGCCGGCCAGCCATTTCGGCAGCGTCTCGATCAGCAGCGCCGCGCCAATCCGCGCCAGGCGTTCGGTGAGTGTGCCGGTCGTGTCCGTTGGGAGGATGGGTTCTTCGCGCTGCGCGAGGATCGGCCCAGAGTCCAGCCCGGCTTCCATCAGCATGATGGTGACGCCGGTGACGATGTCGCCGGCGGCGATGGCAGCGCTGACCGGCGATGCGCCGCGCCAACGCGGCAGCAGCGACGCATGCACGTTCAGGCAGTGATGCCTGGGCAGATCGAGCACGTCCTGGCGCAGAATTTGCCCGAAGGCCGCGACGACGATCACGTCTGGCTCGAGCGCGCGCAATGTTTCGACGACTTCTACAGGCTTGAGCGAGGCGGGTTGAAGGATGTTTAACCCGTGCTGTTGAGCCAGCACTTTGACCGGCGAGGGTTTGAGTTGACGGCCCCGGCCGGCGGGCGCATCCGGCTGGGTGACGACGGCAGCGATCTCGTATTGGGCCTCAATGAGGGCAGCCAGCGACGGCACGGCAAAAGCCGGCGTGCCCATGAAGATGATTCGGGTCATGGCCGTCTATTTCACCACACCATTTCACCATACCCTATGCGCGCCCCCTACGGCGCGGCTGGCATATCCTGGGGCGCCTATCCCCAAAGCCAATTTAAGGTCTGTCGCGTCGCGCAACGCTTCAGCCTTTGATGGCGCCCTCGGTCAGCGCCTGGAAGAACGTCTTGCGCGTGAACAAGAAGAGGATCACCACCGGCGCGGCAATCAGCACGCAGGCCGCAGCCACCACCTGGTAATTGATGATGTTCTGGCTGAGGAAGTCGTACATGCCGAACATCACCGTGCGCAGGTCGCGCTTGGTAATCAGCAAATAGCCGGCGATGAACTCGTTCCATACGTTGACAAAGCATAGCAAGAAGGCCGCCAGCAGGCCGGGCATGGCCAACGGCACGACGATGCGCCATAGCGCGCCGATCGGCGTGCAGCCGTCAATGAATGCTGCTTCTTCCAGCTCGCGCGGGATGGTGTCGAAGAAGCCCTTGACGATCCACACGCTGAAGGGCAACTGGAAGCCGACGTAGACCGCGATGATGAACATGCGCTCGTCGTAGCCGGGGATGCCGGCCTTGCGCAAATCCACCGCCATCTGATACAAGGCCAGCAGGTTCGTCAGCAATGGAATGCCGGTGATGGCGAGGATGGCGACCATCAGCGCGCGTCGGCCGCAGAAACGGTAGCGCGAGAAGGCGTAGCCGGCCAGGCCGGAGAACACAAACACCAACGCGGAGGAGGCGAAAGCGTAGAGCAGAGTGTTCGGCACGTAGGTGCTGAACATGCGGCCGGTCAGGCTGAAGCCCAGGAGCGAATTGGGATTGGAGCGCGGCGCGATCACCCGCTCGTAGCCTTCAATGTCGAAACGGCATTCCGACAGGCTAAAACGGCCATCTGGCCCGTCGCAGGGGACGAGCACCGGCGGTTTACGCAGCACGTCGCGCTCGCGCTTGAACGACGTGCTGAGCGTGAGCGCGATCGGCAGCATCAGCAATGCGATGATGACGATCATCGCGCCGTTGGTCAGCCATGGCTGCAGCCGCTTGCGCGCCGCGTAGCCTTGGGATGAAGGGAGGCTGGCTTGCATCAGGCGACGCGCTCCTCGGTGCGCGAGACACGCAGCGTAAGCATGATTAACGCTAGGTTGATCGCGGCGATGAACACCGACAGGGCAGCCGCGCGGCCAAACTCAAGCCGGCCGAAACCGATGGTATAGAGCAGGAAGCTGAGCACCTCGGTCGCTGTGCCGGGTCCGCCGCGGGTGAGGGTGAACACCAGGCCGATGCCGTTCATGCCGCCCAGCATCAGGTTGAACAGCGCGACGACCAGCGTGGGCAAGATGAGCGGCAGTGTGATGAAGCGCAGCACCTGCGCGCCCGATGCGCCGTCCATTCGCGCGCTCTCGACGATCTCCTGCGGCACGGTTTTAAGTGCGGCCAGGATCAGCAGCGTGACAAACGGCAGCGCGCGCCACGATGTGGCCAGGATCAGGTAGTACATGGCCGGCGCCGGCGGGAAGGGGAAGCCCTGGATCCACGGCCGCGGCGCAGGGTCGGACGGTATGGACAGGCCGTTCGGCGGGAACAGGGTCGGGTTCGACAGAATCGGCGAGAGCAGGCCGTAATCGGGCACGACGAGCAAGCCAAATACTAGGCCGGCAATCACGTCGGCGATCACCCATGGAATGAAGATCAGCGAGATGTAAACGCCCCCCAGCTTGAGCTTGCGATTGAGCAACAGCGCGATGATCAGCGACGCGGCCATGGTCACCACGATGTAGCCGATGAGGAACACCGCTGTGTGGCCGACGCTCTCGCGGAACGCAGCGCTGCCGAACATGCGCTCGAAATTGCGCAGACCGACGAAATTCCAGACCGCCCCCTGGCGCTCCTGAAAGCTCAGCCAGATGGAATAGAAGCCAGGATAGAACTGGATAGCCGCGATGATGAGCAGCGTCGGCAGCAGCAGCCAGAAGGGAAGCGTCTGGTTGAAGAAACTCCCTTGTCGGATTCGCCTGCTTGTGGTGCGGGTCGTTGTGTTCGCGGCCTGCGCCTGTGTTGCCATTGTATGGATGAGCTGGTGCGCAGGGGCAAGTCCGTGCCGTGTCTCCTGCGCACCAGAGATTCAGAAGAGCGAAGGGCTAGTTGCCCTTGTTGTATTCCTCTTCGGCCGCCTTCAGCGTCGCGGCGATGTCGGCCGTCGGGTCTTCCTTGGTCAGCTTGTAGACCACGCTCTGGATGATCTTCTTGGCCTCATCGCGGCGCTCGAGCGTGCCATACCACGGCCGGCATTCGCTGGCTGCCACGGCCGCCGCAGCCTGTTCGTAGAAAGCCTTGGCGACCGGCGCGCGCGCCTCGATCTCCGGCAACATCGAGCGCAGCGCGGGGAAGCCACCGCCCGGACCAAGCACCCAGTCTGGGTTCTGCTCCTTGCTCATCACCCAATTGATGTAGTCATAGGCGGCTTCCACGTTCTTCGCGCCGGTCGGGATGACGAATCCCGTCACGCCTGTGCCGCAGCCGGGCTTTTTGCCCGCAGGCGCGAAGAACGGGGCGATGATGACATCCCCGGCCGTAATGGCGTCCAGCATGTCCTCCTCGTTGCCTTTGTTGTATTCCTTGCCGCTCGGCGCCTTCAGCGGATTTACGTAGCGGTAGCCGAAGATGCCGGTTGGGAACGAGGCGGCCTCGGCCGTCTTCATCGGCTCTTCCTCGATAAATGGGGTGGTGGTGCCGTCCCACGTGCGCGGATGCACGTAGCCGGCTGCGATGATCTCGCGCAAGAACTCGATGGCTGCCACGTTCTCGGGCGTGTTGAGCTTCATGTTGCCCTGACCGTCGTCGAAGGTGCCGCCGAACGACTTGATCAACGTGTTGGTGAAGCGCGGGGTGCCCTCGCCATCGAACGCCGTCGAGCCGAAATAGGTGATCGCCGCAACGCCCTTGGCCTTCAACGCCTCGGCCGCTTGCTTGAACTCCTCCGGCGTCTTGGGATAACCATCAGGGAAGTAATCCTTCCAGGCAAACACGATCTGGGGAGTCATCGCCACCGGCACGCAGTAGATCCGACCGTCGGGTCCTGTGCAAGCCGCCACCGCCGAAGGGTCGAGATCGGCAAACCACGGCTGTGCTTTGATCCAGTCGGTGAGGTCTTGCACCGTGCCGTTCTTGATAAACGGGATGATGGAGGCATCGCTGGCCTGCATCAGGTCGGGCACTTCGCCGCCGGCCTGCACTGCGGCAACCAGGCTGGTGGCCATCTTGTCGAACGGTTGCGGTTGGTTGACCCAGCGCCACTTGCCCTTGAAGGCCTCGTTGAATAGCGGGATGGTCTTGCGCAGGTATTCGTTGCCCACGCGCTCATCGGACTTGGGGTCTTCGTTCTTCTCGTCGTACTGATACCAGGTGATGAAATCCTTGACCTCGCTGGTCGGCGCAGCGGGCTGTTCGGCGGGGGCGGCCGGTTGCGCCGGCGCGGCAGGCTGTTCGGCGGGTGCGGCGGGAGCAGCCGGGGCTGCGGGCGCGCACGCGGCGGCCAGCAGAGATAGCGCGGCGAAAGTCGCCAGCAATGCAGCGATTCTCTTAGGAATCAAGGGTTGATTGGACATTCGTAACTTTCTCCTCTTGGTTTGGTCACAGAAACTCAACTTTTGCAGATGATGCAGAGCCACTGCGGCTTCGATGAAACGCATAATGCGAAATAGGCGCGGAACAACGGGATGTCAGGACTGGGCTAGTTCCACCTCCTCGTAGAAGAATCGCGCAATCTGGCGCGCGTCGGACGGTCCTCGACAGAGAGGGGTGCCGACGCATAGCCTAGCGTTGGTCGCTCAGTCTATCACAAACGTCCTGGTTTGCATGCGCGCCTGCAAGGGCAAAATGCGCCAAAGCCTAAAGCCGTTGTGAAAAGGGGCATGTTAGAATCTTGCAAATGCCGTCTGAGTTGGCTCGGCGCATGCATGATGCGCGCACTGCCCGTGGGATCACCCTCGACGAAGCCGAATACGTCACCAAAATCCGGCGCAAGTATTTGGAGGCGATCGAAACGGGCGATTTTGCACAGCTTCCCGATGGCCCGCCAGGGCGAGGCTTTGTCAAGAACTACGCGCGCTATCTCGGCCTCGACCCCGAGGCCGCGCTCAAGCTCTTCGAGGAGGAAGTGGGCGTGCCGGTGCTCATGTTGCGCGACCCTGCGCCGCCCCCGCCGGTTCGGCATAAACCGGTATCCCGATTCACGCAAGTCGCGCTGCCTGAACCACGCGCGGCCGACGCAGCGCGCGCCGATGCCGCATCCGAGAGCGCGCTGACGGAGGGCGTTCAGGCTTCGTTGCAGCAGGCCGTTGTGCGCCGTGACGGCACTACAGGCAGGGCTGTAGTTATGACCGTTGCCCGTCCGCTTCGCGCCAGTGGTTCTTCCTTCCGCCTGAAGGACATCCGCGGGCCGTTTGCCGCGTATGACCCGAACAAGATAAGCGCGCGCGGGCCGAAGCCGCTGTTTAGCGCCATGCCTCGGCCTTCGTGGGTCGAGCGCTACTTGCCCTACGGGCTGGGCGCGCTTGCCGTAGCCGGCGTCCTGGTCTTCTTCGTCCTCATCGTCGCGCCGGCGGCGGGAGAATGGATCAACGCAATCCTCCCGTCCCAAACACAAGCAGCGCCGTCCGATGAGCCGGCGTTTGTGCCGCAGGTGACGATCTTCGCGCCACAGCCGACGCGCCTGCCGGCGGCTGCCGATCAACCTGCGCCGGCGGCCAACGAAGCGGCCGAACCGATCGCGCCGGCGCAACCCGCTCCTGGCGGCGGCTTACAGCTCGCCCTCGACGCGCGCGAGCGCGCCTGGGTGCGCGTAAAGGTGGATGGCAGTGTCGTGTTCGAGGGCATCCCGCCCATCGGTCCCGGCATTCCTTTCAACGCCAATCAAAATATCCAGGTCGAGACCGGCAACGCCGGCGCGTTCGACATTATCCTCAACAATGTTCGCCTTGGCCCCCTCGGCGCGCGCAACGAGACGGTGGTCAAGACGTGGAGCGCAGGCGTCCCATAGCCATCCGCAACGTGAAGAAGTCGTACTACCTGCTGTCGCTCGGCTGCGCCAAGAACACCGTGGACTCGGACAGCATCGCCCAATTGCTCGATGCGTCCGGCTACCGCGGCGTCGAAGACGCGCGCCGGGCAGATGTGCTGATCGTCAACACCTGCGGCTTCATCGGCCCCGCGCGCGAAGAGTCGGTTCGCCACTTGCGCGAACTCGCCGCGCGCAAGCGGCGCGGCCAACTGCTGATTGCCGCCGGTTGTCTGGCGCAGTTGTGGGGGGCCAAGTTGGCCGAAACCGTGCCGGGGCTGGACGGCGTGATCGGCACGCGCCGCTGGATGGACATCGTCGCGTTCATCGAACGCCTGCGCGAGCGCGCCCGACCGGAGCCGTTGTTCCACCTGCCGGACGAAGCGACGACCGTCGGCGACGACGAGCGCGGCGCGCTTCGCGCGGCCCGGCAAGGCGCGAGCGCATATCTCAAAATCGCCGACGGTTGTCGCCGGCCCTGCGCTTTCTGCACCATCCCGACGATCAAAGGCACGCTGAAGTCCCGCCCGCCGGCGCTGATCGTAGATGAGGCCCGTCGTCTGGCGCAGCGCGGCGTGCGCGAGCTGATCCTGATCGCGCAAGACCTGACCGATTACGGCAACGACATTGGCCTGCGCGACGGCCTGGCGCACCTGATCACCGACATCACCCGCGCTGCGCCGCAGCTCGACTGGGTGCGGCTGATGTACGCTTACCCCGGCGCCGTCACCGATCGCCTCATCGAGGTGATGGCCACGAACGACAAAGTGGTGAAGTACTTGGATATGCCGCTGCAGCATGCGCATCCCGACACGCTGCGCCGGATGCGTCGGCCCAGCAATATCGAGTGGGTGTATCGGACGATCGGCAAGATGCGCGCCGCTATTCCCGATTTGGCCGTGCGCACCACCTTCATCGTCGGTTTCCCTGGCGAGACCGACGCCGAGTTCGACGCGCTCATCCGGTTTGTGGAGGAGATGCAGTTTGACCGCGTCGGCGTTTTCACCTATTCGTTCGAAGCCAACACCCCCAGCGGTCGGATGCCCAACCAAGTGCCTGCCGACGTGGCCGAGGCGCGCCGCGATGCGCTGATGCGTCGGCAGCAGCAGATCTCGTTGGTCAAAAACCAGCGCTTCGTCGGCACAACGCTCACTGCGCTGATCGAAGGCAACGATCCGGAACAAGCGATCAGCGTCGGTCGCACCTACCGCGATGCGCCGGAGGTGGATGGGCTGGTGATCATCGAAGGCATGTTGCCCGTAGGCGAGATGGCGCCCGTCCAGATCACGGGCGCACTGGAATACGATCTGACGGGCACGGCGCTTCAAGCGCAGCCGGTAATCGTGCTGTGAAAGCGGGAGTGCGTCCGGTGGCTACACCAGCTTTTGCTTGATTGCCAACGCGACAGCCTCGGTGCGGTTGTTCACGTATAGCTTCGAGAGGATGCTGCTGACGTGGAACTTGACGGTGGACTGGCTAACATACAGCTTCGAGGCGATGTCGTGGTTGCTCAGCCCTTGCACCATCAAGGCAAGCACCTCGCGTTCGCGCTCGGTCAGGTCGCTGCCCACGGCCGGCGGCTGAGTGGTCGCATGGATGAGCGCCTGGGTCGCCTCTGGCGCGAGCGTCGGTCGGCCGGCGTGCGCGGCGCGGATGGCGCTGGCCAGCTCGTCTGCGGAGACGTTCTTCAGCAAGTAACCGATTGCGCCGGCGCGCAGCGCGCCCTGCACAAGCTCATCCTCCTTGAAGCTGGTGAGCACGACGACCTGTATGTTCGGATTCTGCTCGCGGATCATCTGAGTCGCCGCAGCGCCGTCCATCTCCGGCATCACCAGGTCCATCAGCACCACATCGGGCTTCAAGCGCGCGCACATGCGCACAGCTTCCGCGCCATTGGACGCCTCGCCGGCGAGCTCGAGGTCATCGTAGGCAGACAGTAGGGCTTTCAGCCCACTGCGCACCATCGGGTGGTCGTCAACGATCAAAACTCGGATCATCTTCTCGTCGCTACTCACGCTTATATTGTACGAGAAACTGCTGAACTATTGTTTGCCCCTTGCGCCCCATTTCCCAGTTCGACCTGCACGGTTGTCCCCGCGCCGACTTCGCTGTGAATCGTCAGGCGCGCGCCGATGGCTGCGGCGCGCTCGTTCATGATGTCCAGGCCGATGTGAGTGGGCTTGCTGATCTTCGTGTCGAAGCCGCAACCGTCGTCGGAAATCACTAGCGACACCGTGCCGTTCGAAGCACCGCCGCTCGAATGCGTGCGCAATACAACGCGCGCGTGGTCTGCATTGCTGTGTTTGGCGACGTTGTTCAGCGCCTCCTGCGCGATGCGGTAGAGCGAGACTTTCACATCGGGCGACAGCTCGGCGTCGCCCTCGATTTGCACGTCCACTTCTACGCCCGACCGGCTGTTGATCGAGGCGGCGAGCTGGCGCAATAAGTCGCCGAGGTTGGCCTCCATCAGCGCGGATGGGCGCAGCTCCAGCAGCAGCGTGCGCATCTCGGCTAATGCGCCTCGGCTGAGCTGGCGCAGCTCATTCAAGCGGCGACGCCCTTCTTCTGGGTTGCGCTCCCAGATGCGCGGCAGCACATCGGCGATCACGCTGACCGAGAACAGCGTCTGGGTAACGGCGTCGTGCAGGTCGCGCGCCAGTCGGCTGCGCTCTGCGGCGACGGCCGCTTGCTGAGCCTGCACGCGCAGCTCGTCTTCCGCGCGTTGCCGCTGCGTGATGTCGCGCATAATGATGACGAACGAAAGCTCGCCATCGCGGTTCAGCTTGGCGATGGCGGCCTCGGCGGGAAACTCCCGGCCATCTTTGTGCCGCGCGTAGATCGGCCGCCGTTCGCCCATGGATCGTGACGCGACCGGCGAAGCGGCAAATTCATCGAAGTGTCGGCGGTGGATGGCGACGAATCGCTCGGGCAGCAAGATATCCAGCGGCTGGCCCAGCACTTCCTCGGGGGTGTAGCCGAAGATGGCCTCGGCGCCGCGGTTGAAGAACAGGATGCGCTGTTCGCCATCGAACACGATGACGGCATCTACAATGATGCGCAGCAGGTCGGCGAGGTTCAGCGCTGCGGGAGCAGGCGTCATACTTTGCTGTGCACAAAGTATAAAGCCTTCAAAATGCTGTCCGGCGGCTCCGATTTGCTAATGAAGCCGTCTACACCCTCGGCCAAGGCGGATCGGCGCGCTTCCGGCGCGCCGCTCAGCGCGATGATCTTAAGGTGTGGGTCCAGCAGGCGCAGCGCGTCAAGCTTGTGGGCTTCGGGTAGCCCGGGGAGTTCCCAGTCCAGCAACACGATCTGCGGATAAGTCTTGAGGATGCTGTGCAGCAGCTCGTCGGCTGCGCCGGCCTCGCCCACCACGAAAAAGCCCAGCTCTTGCTCGATCAGCAGGCGCAGCGCAGAGCGGACCTTCTCCTGATCATCCGCCAGCAGGACGCGCACAGGTTCGACGACCAAACCGGACATTGCGCTATGTAGTCTAGGCGCGCGCGCGCCTGGGTGCGCCTGTCCATTGGTCAGTTGGCGGACTGGCCATTTGACCAGTCGCTATTTCCCCGCATCGTCGGATGCCGAGGGATAAGCGGCTGGCTACACTACAGCGCAGCAAGCATCCTCCCCCTCCTCTCGTGACGATCGGACGCCGCTTTGCAACAAGCGGCGTCCGATCCTTTCCAAAGCGTTAGTCGCTGTTGCCGCTCCCTGCAGGGTTAGTTTCGGCCTGAGCTGAGCCGTTCATCGCGGTCGTTTCCGGCTTTGGGGTTGGGGCAGGCATGGGTTCACGCCCGTTTGCGCCTTTGCTCGGTAGCTCGCGCGGTGGTGGGTGAAAGGTGGAGTCCAGCGTGCCGAAGATGCGATCTTCGACGCGCCGGAACAGGCGCAGGGCGCGCGAGCGCACGCTGGCTACGCCGTAGCCGATGCGGTGGAGCGTCTTTTGCGAGCGGCGCGCCGGCCGCGGTTCGCTCCACTCCATAGCGGCTGCTGCCCAGGTCAACCCTGCGCCGAACCCGACCATGACGACGCGATCCTTGGGGCGCAGCACGCCGCTGCCCGCCGCTTCGGCCAGCGCAATCGGGATCGAGGCCGCGCTGGTGTTGCCGTAGCGTGCGATATTGCAGTAGAACTTGTCCAGCGGCACGCCGAGCGACTTGGCGGCCAGCTCGATGATGCGCAGGTTCGCCTGATGCGGCACGAAGATGTCCACCTGGTCGGTCGTCCATCCGGCCTTGTAGATCACCTCACGCGTGGCGCGCTCCATCACGCGCGTGGCGAAGCGAAAGACCTCCCGTCCGTTCATTTGGATGGTGTGTAGGTTGCACGCCAACGCCTCGGCCGTAAGCGGATGTTTGCTGCCGCCGGCCGGGACGATGAGCAACTCGCCCCCGGAGCCGTCGGCGCGCAGCAGCGTGGAAAGGACGCCGCCGGGCTGGTCGCTGCCTTGCAGCACCACCGCACCGGCACCGTCGCCGAACAGCACACAAGTGTTGCGATCCTTCCAGTTCACGATGCGCGAGAGCGTCTCCGAGCCGATCACCAGCACGGTGTTTGCGCTGCCCGCCTTGATCGCGTCGGCGCCCATGCTCAGGCCGTATACGAAGCCGGAGCAGGCCGCGCTCAGGTCGAATGCGCCGGCGCGGCTTGCGCCAAGCGCGTCTTGGATGAGGCAGGCCGTTGACGGGAAGAGATGTTCCGGCGTCGTCGTCGCCACGATGATCAGATCGAGCTGGCTGCCGCTCACGCCCGCCACGTCTAGGGCCTCGATGGCTGCAGCGATGCCCATGCTGGCCGTGGTTTCGTTCGGGCCGGCAATGCGTCGCTCGGCGATGCCGGTGCGGTCGCGGATCCAGCCGTCCGACGTCTCGACCATCTGCGCCAGCTCGTCATTGGTCAAGACGCGCTGAGGCACGTATTTGCCCCAGCCGGTGATGTGCGCATATCTCATCTCAGGAATCGGCCGCCGGACGCCGCGACTTCGGCGCGTCCGGCCGCGCTGTGATTGTCAATCGTTGAACTCGGCAAAGATGATGCACCCGTTGTGGCCGCCGAAGCCGAACGAGTTCGACATCGCGGTTCGGATGGGCTTACGCACAGCGACGTTCGGCGTGTAGTTCAAGTCGCACTCCGGGTCGGGATGGACGTAGTTGATGGTGGGCGGAACGATGTCGTCGTTGATGGCCTTGACGCAGATCGCCGCCTCAATCGCACCGACGGCGCCGAACGAGTGCCCGGTCATGGATTTGGTCGAGCTGATGTGTAGGTCATAGGCTATCTCCCCGAACACATCTTTAATCGCGCGGGTTTCATTCACGTCGTTCAGCGGCGTGCTCGTGCCATGCGCATTGAGATAGTCAATCTGGCTGGGCTGCAAGTTGGCCTGTTGCAGCGCGATGCGCATCGCCATCGCCGGCCCGCGCGTGTCAGGCGCGGTGATGTGGAAGGCGTCGTCGGTGCAGCCGTAGCCAAGTATCTCGGCATAGATGCGCGCGCCGCGCGCCCGCGCATGATCCAGCGATTCGATCACCAGCATGGCTGCGCCTTCGCCGGTGACGAAGCCGTTGCGCGTCTTGTCAAACGGCCGGCTGGCGCGCTCCGGCTCGTCATTATAAGAGGACAGTGCGCCCATATTGTTGAAGGCCGACATCGAGAACGGGTTGATCGGCGCCTCGCAGCCACCGGTGATGGCGACCTTCGCGCGTCCGGCGCGGATCATCTCGAACGCCTCGCCCAGGGCGTTGACGCCGCTGGCGCACGCCGTCACGATGCACAAGTTCGGGCCGCGAATGCCGAAGTGAATGGCAATCTGGCCGGTGGCCGTGTCGGGCAACATCATCGGCACGGTGAATGGGCTGATGCGCCGATGGCCTTTTGTCATCATGACCTGATGCTCGTTGAGCAGCGTCGTGATGCCGCCGATGCCGCTGCCGACGACGACGGCGATATCATAAGTGTTGTCCTCGGTGATGGTGAGCTGGGCGTCCTCAAGCGCCTGCTTGGTCGCGACAAGCGCAAGCTGCGAAACCCGGTCGAGCCGTCGCGCATCTTTAGCGCCGAAGTGCGCGACCGGATCGAAGTTTTTGACTTCGGCGGCGATATGCACATCAAGCTGGCTGTGGTCGAAGAGGGTGATGTAGCCGGCGCCAGGCGTGCCCGCCGTGATGGCGTCCCAGGTCGTTTGCACGTCGTGCCCTAGAGGCGTAATTGCGCCCATGCCGGTGATAACGACGCGCGGCGTGGGCTGTGCATGATGGTTGTTGCTGATCACTGCTTGCTCCATTTAGCGTTACCTCAAATCCCGTAGGCATTACAAAGGCGACAGCTTGGCCGACAAGGCCACAAACTGTCTCAGGGTTGATCGTCTGCGGCGTGATCAGGCCATTGGGGAAACACCTGACGCCGCTTGAGGTTGCAGAGCGAGCAGCGATTAGGGCGCGCGGGGGACGGCGGCCGGCCCAGGCCAGGCGCTCTTCATGCACAGGGGAATGAAGCCGATCACGCGGTCAAGCTTTGCCGTCTCAGGGATGAAATCCGCCGACGGCAACGCCTGATAGCCAAGCTGCTCATGAAACAGCACGATCAGCGCTTTGAATTCCAGATGCACATCCAGCCGCGGCGCCTGAAGAAAGTGCCGACCGTCTTCGATCAGCTCATTGACGGTGCTGGCGGCGATCAGGGCACAGAGCATGGCATAGGCGAAGCACATCGAGACATACAAGCCGATCGGGCCGGTTGTGACGTCTCGTTTGATTCGCTCTAGGTCCAGGAGTCGCTCGCCGAATAGCGCCATGCGAAATTGGATTGTAGCGCAAACTGACTCGGGGGCTTTCGCGGGGCCTCGGCTTTAAGGTAGGGGGTGGGTAGCCCCTCGTGGCATCCTCTCCTGCAAGGGGCAAGCGCAACAATTTGCACAGCGCCGCGGCCGGTGCCAAGCGACGCTCGTCGTGCAACTATGCTGGCAAAGCGCCCAACGTAACAGACAAATCAGGTGGGCGAAGGCAGTTGCCTCCGCCCACCCACTTTCTCACCCCCGTC
This sequence comes from uncultured Anaerolineae bacterium, assembly GCA_938034415.1. Classification (GTDB taxonomy): domain Bacteria; phylum Chloroflexota; class Anaerolineae; order J036; family Brachytrichaceae; genus JAAFGM01. The sequence goes on along the minus strand of CALHLE010000019.1, from coordinate 1,692 downwards.
ATCCTTACCGCCTCCCCCTTCATGGGGGAGGGGTAAGGGGTGGGGGTCACGGTTCGACAACCACAACCGGCACGAAGGCAAAGGCCGGCTTCCCCACAATCGGCAGGAAGGCGCGATACGCCTCCACATCCACCGGGTCGGCGTTGCGCACGATCGGCGGCTCGCCGTCGTCGTAGCTGCTGATCACCACGCTGTTGTTCACCGTCGGGTTGCTCAGCGCGTTGCTGTTAACCTGCGCGGTAATCGTCAGCACGGTCGTCTCGCCCGCCGGCACCACCACGTTCTCCCACACCAGCGTCTGCCCGCTCTGCGCGTAGCCCGGCGTCGCGCTCACCAGCGTCAGCGCCGCCGCCAGCGTGTCCGACACGCGCACCGTCGCCGAAACCCCGCCGCTGTTGCTCAGCACCATCGTGTAGCTCACCAGGTCGCCGATGCGCACCTGCGTCGGCGTGACTTCCTTGCGCGTGTCCACGTTGTCCAGGTTCGCCCCCAGCAGGTTGTTGGCCACGGTGAACTGCCAGCGCACGCCGCCGTCGGCCTGCGTGGTGTCGCCCTCGGCGTCCACCGCCGTGACCTGCCACCAGTAGCTGCCGGGCGCCAGGCCGCTCAGCGCGCGGCTCAGGCCGGTCGTCGCCGCGTTGTTCGCCACGTCGCACAGGCCCCACGCGCTGCCCACGCACACGAAGTAGCCGACCGCGCCGCTGCTGGCCGTCCAGTTCAGCAGCGGGCTGTTCCCAACCAGCGTGCCGCTGATCGGCACCACCTTCTGGAAGTCCGCCGGGCCGCTGCCCGTGTCGTTGGCCGTGGTGAAGGCCCACCACTGCCCGGCGTCGGCCTGCAGGAACGCCCCGCTGCCGTCGTGCGCCCACACCTGCCACCAGTAGGTGCGCCCGGCCTGCGCGTTGGCCAGCGCCAGGCTGGTGGTCGGGCTGAGCACTTCGACGTGGCTCATCACGTCGCACAGGCCCGGCTGCGTGCCCACGCACACGGTGTAGCGCTGTGCGCCGGTCGCCGCCGTCCAGCCCAGCAATGTGTCGGTCGCCACGCCGGTGGCCGTGTGGGTCGGCGCGCTCTTGCCGAAGGCGCCCAGCGGCGAGTTCGGGTCGTTGGCCGTGGTGAAGGCCCACCACTGCCCATCGTCCGCCTGGATGTCGAAGCCGGAGCCTACCGCGCGCACCTGCCACCAGTAGGTGGTGGCACTCTGCAGCGGCGACGCTACCGTCCAGCTCGTGGTGTTGCCGACGTTCACCCAGCCGCCGCTGGCGTCGCACAGGCCGATGCTCGTGCCCACGCACACCAGGTAGTAGTTCGCGCCGCTGCTGGCCGTCCAGCTCAGCATCGCCGTCGTCATGCCGGTTGCCAGATGCGGCGGCAGGGTCTTGCTGAAGGCGCGGCCGGCCGCCACTGCCGCCGGCTCGTTGCCGGTGGTGAACGTCCACCACACGCCGCCGTCGGCCAGCGTCACGCCGTCGTTGTTCACGGCGCGCACCTGCCAGAAGTAGGTGGTGTCGTAGCTCAGCCCGCTCAGCGCGTAGCTCACGCCGCTAGCGCTCACCCAGCCGCCCGTCACCGAGCAATCGCTCGGCTGCAGGCCGACGCACACCTCGTAGCCGCTCGCGCCGGCGCTGGTCGTCCAGCTCAGCGTCGGGGCGACCGGCTGGTTGCTCGCCGCGTTCGCCGGCGCGCTCTTGC
>CALHLE010000018.1 GCA_938034415.1 uncultured Anaerolineae bacterium | reverse complement strand
AAGAAGCCCGAGAAGAACGGAATGCCGCACAACGCTGCGGTGGAGATCATCCATGTACCGGCCGTGATCGGCATCTTTCGCCACAGCCCGCCCATGTCTTTCTTCATGTCGAACGAGTGGTGCGACCCTGAATGCGAAATTGACCCGGCCGCGAGGAACAAGCAGCACTTAAAGAACGCGTGCGTGAAGATGTGGAACACCGCCGGCAGCCATGCGCCCACACCGAGCCCGAGCATCATGTACCCCAGCTGCGACACCGTGGAGTAGGCCAGCACCTTCTTGATGTCGAGCTGGCGCAGCGCGCTCGTGCCGGCGACGAACGCCGTCAACGCGCCGACGAGGGCGACGACGGCCTGCGTGGCCGGCGCAAGCGCGTATAGCGCGCTGGCGCGCGCCATCATATACACGCCGGCCGTCACCATCGTCGCGGCGTGGATGAGCGCGGAGACCGGGGTGGGGCCGGCCATGGCATCGGGCAACCAAACGAACAGCGGGATCTGCGCGCTCTTGCCCGTCGCGCCGATGAACAGCAGCAAGGTGATCCAGCCGATGGCGCCGGCCAGCGCCTCGCCCCGCGCTTTGGCTTGACCGAACACCTCGGCGAAGCTCAGGCTGCCGAACGTGACGAAGATCAGCAAAATGCCCAGCACGAAGCCGACGTCGCCGATGCGGTTGACGACGAACGCTTTGCGGCCGGCCTCGGCGTTCTTGAGGTTCTTGAACCAGAAGCCGATGAGCAGGTACGAGCACAAGCCGACCAACTCCCAGCCCATGAACAGCACCAGGAAATTGTCGGCCATGACCAGCACCAGCATGGATGCCAAGAACAGGTTAAGGTAGATGAAGTAACGCTGGAAGCGCGCGTCCCCGCGCATGTAGCCGACGCTGAACATGTGGATCAACGCGCCGATGCCGGTGACGATCAGCATGATGACGATGCTGAGCCGGTCCACCAGGAAGCCGAACGACACGTTGAGCGCGCCGGCGGTGATCCACGGCGCGATGGTCGCCGTTAGGCGAGCGTCTTCCGCAGCGGTCAACTGGCCCAGCATTATCACGCTCACGACGAACGCGGCCGCCGCGGCCAGCGTAGCTACCCCGCCGATGGCGCGTTCGCTCATGCGCCGGCCCCAGATCGCGTTAATCAGCAAGCCGAGCAGCGGGAACAGGATTGGAGAAAGAATGAATAGCTCCATGTGGTGACAGCTCCCTCTATCCTTTCAGCGCGGCCAGGTCATCCACGTTTGTGCTGCGCTTGGTGCGAAAGATCGTGACGATGAGCGCCAGACCAACGGCCACTTCGGCTGCGGCGACCGCCATCACGAAGAATACAAAAATCTGCCCGTCGAGCTGCGCCCAGCGATGGGCGAATGCGACGAAGGCGAGGTTCGCCGCGTTGAGCATCAGCTCGACCGACATGAAAATCAACAGCGCGCTCCGGCGCAGCAACACGCCCAGCGCGCCGATGGTGAACAAAATAGACGAAAGAAAGGCGACGAAGGTTGTTGAGTCCATGAGAGTCCTTTGGCGTGATGTCGTCCTGCGAACTAGTCAAGCGTCGCGCGCGATCGGCGCTTACCTGTTCCGCGTCAGCACCACTGCGCCGACCATTGCGACCAGCAGCAGGATGGACACGACTTCAAAAGGGAAGAGGTATGGGCCGAACAGCGACAAGCCGACGGCCATCGGGCTGGAGTCGGCCAGCGCTGTCGCCGTCGTGGGTGGTTGCCGAACGAACAGCACGTAGAGCGCCAGGCCCAACAGCACGCCGCCAAGCGCGATTGCCAGCGGCCGTTGAAAGGACATCCCCGGCGGATTCTCGCCTGGGCTGAGCCGCTCCGCGCCCAGCAGCATGATGACGAATAGGAAGAGCACCATGATCGCTCCGGCATATACGCTCACCTGAACCACGGCGATGAACGGCGCGTTCAAGACGAGGTAGATCACCGCCCCGACGCCGAAGTTCAGCACCAGGAACAGCGCGGCGTAGATGGCATTGCGACTGAGCAACAACCCCAGCGCCGAAGCGACGCTCACAGCGCCGAGCACGATGAGGACGGGTAGATCGGGGTTCATTGGCTTTCGTCAATGGGCGGAAAGGGCAGGATGGCGCGGTCGTATTTGCCCGGCGGCGTGCGCTGCGGCGTGGCCGGCACGTTGATCGGCGGCGATTCGAGCAGCATCTCTTTGGTGTAGATCATGCTCTCGCGCGTGTAGCCGGTTGGGAACTCAATCGGCTCCAGCACGATCGCGTTCGTCGGGCAGGCGTCTTCGCAGTAGCCGCAGAAGATGCAGCGCAGCATGTTGATCTCATACGTCTTGGCGTAGCGTTCGCCCGGCGAGTAGCGTTCTTCGTCGGTGTTCTCGCCCGCTTCGACGTAGATCGCATCGGCCGGACAGGCCGCTGCGCACAACGCGCAACCGATGCAGCGCTCCAGGCCGTCTTCATAACGCTTGAGGTGATGACGCCCACGGAAGCGCGCCGACATCGGCTTCTGCTGTTCGGGATATTGAATCGTCACCGGCCTGCGCGTCACGGTCTTCAGCACCGTCGCGAAGCCGACTACGATGCGGGTAAGCACTTCTTTCAAACCCATCTCTTGTGTTCAAATTGCTTGGCAATCGGGATTCAGGCTATCGGTGAGGTGACGACCTGACGAGATATTACTGATAGCCGGGCACGCCCAGCGCGATCAAGAACGCCGTCACGATCACGTTGGCAATCGCCACCGGCGTAAGCACCTTCCAGCCAAAGCCCATCAGCCGGTCGTAGCGCATGCGCGGCAGCGTCGCGCGCGTCCAGATCATCAGCAGCAGACAGGCGACGACTTTGATCGTGAAATACACGACCGAGAGGATCGGCGCCTGATCCACAAACGGCCCGCTCCAGCCGCCCAGGAAGAACGTGGCGAACAGCGCGCTGACGGCGATCATCTTGACATATTCGCCCATGAAGAACAGCGCGAACTTCATGCCGCTGTATTCGGTCATGAAGCCGGCCGTCAGTTCTTGCTCGGCTTCGACCAAGTCGAACGGCGCGCGGGCCAATTCGGCCATGGCGGTGATTGCGAAGATCGCCGCCGCGACCGGTTGGCGGAAGATGAACCAGCCCAGGATATTGCCGGGCATTTGCGCTTCGACGATGTCGGCCAGGCTCGCGCTCGACGCCATCAAGACGACGGCGACGATGGACAAACCCATGCCTAGCTCGTATGAGATCACCTGCGCCGAGGCGCGCAAACCGCCCAGCGCGGCGTATTTGTTGTTCGATGCCCAGCCGGCCAGCGTGATGCCATATACAGCTACGCCCATCACGCCGACGATGTAAAGCGCGCCGACGTTGATCTCACTAGCAAGTTGGAAGGCCGGCCCTTTGCCGACCGGAATCACAGCAAACACGATGATCGCCGGCACTGCGACGAGCACAGGGGCGAGGAAGTAGATCGGTTTATCCACTCCGGCCGGGGTGATGCTCTCCTTAAAGATGAGCTTGAGGCCGTCGGCCACCGGTTGGAGCAATCCCAGCGGGCCGGCGCGGTTCGGGCCGATGCGCGCCTGCAAGCGCGCCAACACCTTGCGCTCCGTGAGCGTAAGGTAGGCAAAGCCGGTCAGCAGCACGAAGATCAGCACAACCGACTTCAAGGTGGCTTCGAGTAGAACGGGCATGCTTCTGTTTCGTGTTCCTCCGCTTTCATCCTCCGCCGCGCGCCGGTTGCGTAGGCGTGGCGAAGGATGTCGAATCTCCCTAGGCAACCTCCTGCGCTGGGACGATGTGCGACGCGAGCACAGCGCTGCGGCGGATGAGTTCGCCATCGCGGTACAGCGGTCGCGGCCGACGCTCCAAGCCGGCGATGGTCGGCTCAGGCGCGGCCCCGTCGTATGGACGCACACCGGCCGGGTCGCGCTCGGCGTCGCTGGCGTAGCGCGCGCCCAGCCCGCCGGTGTTGTCGTACACCGTGCCGCCATAGTACAGGTCGCCGCGTCCCATCGGCGGCCATTGCGGCTCGCTCTTGCTAATCACCTCGTAGGACAGCCCGCTGTAGTGCGGGATGCTGTGCGCCAGGTCAGCGAAGATGTGCGCGGGCCCCTGGAAGCCCCAACTGTGGCCGAGCCGTTTGGCGATCTCTTGGGCTATCCACCAATCCGGCCGGGCTTCGCCCAACGGGGGAAGCGCGCGGTAGAAGCGCTGCACGCGCCGGTCGCCGCTGGTGAACGTGCCCTCGCGTTCGGCGAAGCTCAGCGCCGGCAGCACCACATCGGCCTGCTTCGCCAGCGCCGTCATGAACAGCTCCTGAACGACGGTGAACCCGGCGGACGGCGCGTCGCTTGCGTCGCCCACACCAATCAACCAGGCCACCTCGAATCGCGAATCGCAGATAGGAGATCGAAGATCGGCCCCAACCTTGCCGTTCGCGCCGTTGGACGCGGCTGCGCGGTCGGCGCCCGCGATCACGTCGAAGACGCCTTGCGTGTTAGCATGGGGGTAGAGCGGCAACAAACCGCTATCGGCCTTGCCTGCGTGGCCGGTGGCGATCAGCAAGTTCGCCAGGCCCTGCGCCAACGCGCGCGCGCTGGGGCCGTCGAGCTGCTCATCGCCGAAGACGATCAGCAAGTTGCGGGCGTCTTTCAACGATTCTTTCGCGATGAGTTCCTCGCTCCGGTCGGCGACCCACCGGGCGGCATAGCCGGGTTCGTAGCGATGAATCGCCCGCGCGTAACGATGCATCTTGGTGCTGCGCGAATGAGCGATGACCAGCGCCGCGCCGCGATCCACTACGGCTTGACGCAAACGCAAGAACCACACCGGCGCTTGCTCTTCCACGTCGCCGTTCACCACGAGGATCACGTCGCCCTTGCCCAGGTGGGCGAGGTTGGCATGCGCGCCCACGCCAAAGGCGCGCGCCACATCCGCGTAGTGTGCCGGCACGGACGGCGACATGCCGATCGCGCCGTTCAGCGCGCGCACGAGCTTGGCCACAAGGTAGGCGTCCTCATTGGCAATCCGGTCGCCGACGACGGCGGCCACGCTTGTCCCTGCAGCCTTCAACCGCTCGCCCACCAACTGCAAGGCCTGCTCCCACGTCGCCTCGACCAGCCGGCCGTCGCGCCGGACCATCGGCTGACGCAGGCGATCTTCGGCGCGGGTGAAGTGATGCACATAGCGCCCTTTGTCGCAAATCCAGATTTCGTTGACTTGTTCGTTCTGGCGCGGCATGACGCGCTTGATCTCGTAGCCGCCGGACTTTGTCTCCAGCCGGGTATTCAGCGTGATGTTGCAACCGACCGGGCAGTGCGTGCATAAGCTCTGCGTGCTGGCTAACTCCCACGGCCTGGCCTTGAAGCGGAAGTCTGCTGTAGTCAGCGCGCCCACCGGACAGATGTCGGTTGTGTTGCCGCCGAAGTACGAGTCGAACGGCGGGTCGCTGAAGGTGATGATCTCCATACCCCGCCCGCGGTCGTGGAACTGCAGCACGTGGTCGTCGGCGATCTCATCCTGGAAGCGGATGCAGCGTGAGCATTGGATGCAGCGTTCGCGGTCGAGGTAGATCAAATCGCCGAGCGGCACATGCTTCTCGTTGTGGAACTTGGCATCGTAGTCGAAGCGGCTGACGCTGGGACCGAAGCCCAGCGTCAAATTCTGCAACGGGCACTCGCCGCCTTTGTCGCAAATTGGGCAATCGAGCGGGTGGGAGGTGAGCAGAAATTCTAGGATGTCTTCGCGCGCGGCGCGCACCTGCTCGGTCGCCGTGCGGACGACCATGCCCTCGCTGACCGGCGTGGTGCAGGCCGTCGTCAATTTGGGCATGAAGGCAATCACCACGTTGCCTTGCTCATCGCGCACCGGCTGTTTGGTCGCCGGGTCTATCTTTGGCATGCCGATATCCACTAGGCACATGCGGCACATGCCCACCGGCTTGAGCTTGGGGTGGTAGCAAAACACCGGGATGTCGTTCTCGATCTTCTTTGCCGCATCCACCACCAGCGTGCCCTTGGGCACCGACACAGGCACGCCGTCAATCGTCAAATTCACTAAATCAGCCATACCTCATCGTTTCACTTGCACATCGCTGGGCAACGCCACTTCGATGGCGATGCCTCTGGTCCTCGACGCTTTCACGCGTCCGATTGCTTCAATCTCGTCGCCGACTTTCAGGTTCACGCGCTTCGCCACCACCTGATACAGCCGTAGGCGTTGCGCGCCGGTCTCGTCCATGAGCAACACCTCAATGCCTTTGTCGAACGGTTGAAGGTTGGCGACTTCGCCGATCACCCGCACGAGCGCGTTGTGGTCGTTGCCGCTGATGTTGCACAACAGGTAATGTCGCACATCGCGCGGCGGCGACGCAGCCACGACGCGAATTCGGCTTGCCGAGCCTGGCGTGATCTCCAAGCTGCCGCCGAAGGTGTTTACTTCACCCGTCACGCTTAGCGTCGCGCCGACGTTGATCTGTTCGGGCTTGGCCAGCGCATCGAACACGCTCTCAAAGAGCGTGACCGTGATCTGGCCAGTGTCGTCGCCCAGCCGTAGCTTGAAGCCGGCGGAGAAATTGGCTGCTTCGACGACGACGCCCTGCACGGCCACCGTTTGTCCCACGTTGTCGGCGCTGATGGCGCCGATAGCCAGTGACGCAACCGGCGGCGCGGGTTTCACGATCACTACATCTGTTCCACGCACCGGCACGATCTGCGCTTCCTTTTTGAAGAAGTCCACCTTGCCGGTGACGTTGACCGTTGCGCCCTCGATCAGGCGATCCGGCCCCGGCGCTTGTTTCGACTCGCGGTCGAACAGCACCAGCGTGATCTGGCCGGTGTCGTCGCCGAGCTTATAGCGCATGCCGGATTTGAACCGGCGCTCGCTCTGAATGACGCCCTGGACGGTGACGAACTTGCCTTTGTATTCGCTTGTGATCTTGCCGATCGGCGTGACGATTTTCTCCGCTGCATGCGCCGGCAGGCACTCGGCCAGCATCATGAGCGCTGCGGCCAGGCACGCTGCGCATGCCCGCTTTGCGTCCACAGCGGCGCGTGGCTCAGGTCGTCTTCCGAAAGCCGGCATAGGTCAATCAGTGACGGGTGATGACGCCCTCAGGCCCGGCGAGCACGCCCTCGCGGATCAACTCGTCGGTGTAGCCGTTCATCTTGCCGCCTTGATGGTTGGCGATGAACGCTTCGTACTCCGCCCGGAAGTGCTTGAGTGTGCTTTGCATCGGCGACGTGGCGAATTCGCCCAGCAAGCAGAAGCACTTGCCGGCCATCTGCCCGGCCACCTCGCCGATCATGTCCACGTCCGCCAACGTGCCGTGACCAGAGAGGATTTTGTCGTAGAGCTTGAGCGCCCAGTAGGTGCCTTCGCGGCAGGGCGTGCACTTGCCGCAGCTCTCATGCTTGAAGAAGCGCACCATCTTGCGCGCCGCCCAGACGATGTCCACCGTGTCGTCCAGGATGACGAAGGAAGCCGAGCCGAGGATCGAGCCGGCCGCCTGCACGCTCTCGTAGTCCAGCTTGGTGTCGAGCAGGTTGGCCGGCAGGATCGGCGCGGACGAGCCGGCAGGCAGCACACCCTTCACCGGCCGACCGTCCATCGTTCCGCCGGCCATCTCGATCAACTCGCGGATGGTGTATTTGCCCAGCGGCAGCTCATAGTTGCCCGGCTTGTTCACGCGCCCGCTCACGCAAAAGATCTTCGTGCCGGGGCTTTTCTCTGTGCCGTACTGGCGATACCATTGCGCCCCGTGCAGCACGATGGGAGGCACATTGGCTAGCGTCTCGACGTTGTTGATCACCGTCGGCTTGGCGTATAAGCCTTGCACGGCCGGGAACGGGGGGCGCAGGCGCGGCTGACCGAGCTGGCCTTCCAGTGACGACAGCAGCGCCGTCTCTTCGCCGCAGATGTATGCGCCGGCGCCCAGGTGGATGTGAATGTCCAGGTCGAAGCCGCTGCCGAGCACGTTCTTGCCGAGCATGCCATGGGCGTAGGCTTCGTCTATTGCGCGTTGCAGCGTCTTGGCCGGCTCGTAGAACTCGCCGCGCAGGTAAATGTAGCTCGTGTTGGCCTGCACCGCATACGCGCAAAGCGCCACGCCCTCGATGAGCTGGTGCGGGTTGCCGTCAATGATCTGGTGATCCTTGAACGTGCCGGCCTCACTCTCGTCGCCGTTGACTACGACATACTTGGGGAAGATATCCTTGGGGATAAAGCTCCACTTCACGCCGGCCGGGAAGCCTGCGCCGCCGCGACCGCGCAGGCCGCTGTCCTTGACGACGTTGATCACTTCGTCCGGCTTCATCGTCGTCAGCGCCTTCTTCCAGGCGGCGTAACCGTCGTTGGCGACATACACGTCATACTCGCGAATATTCGGCACGTCAACGTCGCGCAGCAGCACGTGCCGCTCCATCGTCTTATTCTTCGTCCCGTAAAATCCAGACATACCCCTTCACTCCATCCATCACACTAAGCTAACATCGCTCGCATGGGTTGCAGCGAGCGCTTGAACGGATTCAAGATCAACCCTAGCACTTCGAGCGTTACTGCGCCGAGAAGCGCTTCGTCGCCCGGCTCGCCCAGGATGACCGGGCTGGTGCCGTCCTCGCCGGCCAGCGCGATATGCGCTTCCGAGATCGGCCGGCGGACGGTCGTGCCATCGGCCAGCGTGAACGTCATCTGGCGCTTCGGTTGCAGCTCCAAAGCGCGCCACACGGCGTCGGGCAACAATGTGTAGGTTGCGCCGCTGTCCACTAAAAAGTTCACGCGGGCTTGCTTGCCGGTTGGGCCGGTCACCACGCCCTCAATAAAAGTCAGTCCCACGTCTAGCTCTGCGAAAGCTCATCGAGCATCCGGTCGAACGATTCTTCGGTGAGTTCGTAGCGGTACTCGCGGTTCACCTGCGCCACCGGCGCGCGGTCGCACGCCGCGATGCACATCACGGTGTTCAAGGTGAACTTGCCGTCGGGGGTGGTCTGCCCAGCGCGGATGCCCAGCCTTTTCTCGCAGTAGGTCACGAACTTATCTGCGCCGCGCAACGCGCAGGGCAGGTCGTCGCACACGTCAATCACATACCGGCCGACCGGCTGCTCATAGAACATGGTGTAGAAGCCGACGATGCTCTTCACCTCGGTCGGGTCGCAGCCGATGATCTCAGCCACTTCGCGGATGGCCTCGTCGCTGCAATAGCCGTATTCCTCTTGTGCGATGTATAGCAGCGGCATGACGGCGCTGCGCTTACGCTCAGGCGGGTACTTGGCCAGCACCTGCGCGATGTCGGCGGCTCGCTTTTCTCTCAGCATCTTCACTCTCTTACAGTTCGGCAGTTGAACATGGGGCGATTTGTTGTGACCGGCGTCACCGGTCTACATCGCCTAAAACGATGTCAATCGAGCCGATGATGGCGACGATGTCGGCCAGCAGCGCGCCCTTGCTGATCTCGCCCAGCGGCTGTAGGTTGTGGAACGACGGCGCGCGGAAGTGCACGCGACGCGGCTTGGGCGAGCCGTCGCCGCTGAGCAGCACGCCATACTCGCCCTTGCCGCTCTCGACGGCGAAATACACTTCGCCTTCAGGCGCTCGAAAGCCCTCGGTCCACAGCTTGAAGTGATGGATCAGCGATTCCATCGAGTAGGCGATCTCGTGCTTGGGTGGCGGGGCCACCTTGCGATCGTCGGTCATCACCGGGCCGGGCGGCAGGCGGTCCATCGCTTGCTTGATGATCTTGAGCGACTGATTGAACTCCTCCATCCGGCACTTGTAGCGATCGTAGACGTCCCCGTTGCTGCCCACTGGCACGCTGAACTCGAAGTGGTCGTAACTCGAGTACGGCTGCGCCTTTCGCACATCGTAATTTACGCCGCTGCCGCGCAGGCATGGCCCGGTCATGCCCCAGGCGATGGCGTCTTGGGCGCTGATCTTGCCGATGCCGACGGTGCGCTCCTTCCACAGCGGGTTCTCCTTCAACAATTTCTCGTACTCCAGGATGCGCCTGGGGAAGACGTCGAGCACGCGCTGCACCAACTGCGGGAAGTGCGCCGGCACATCGCGCCACAGGCCGCCGGGGCGGATGTAGCTGCTCATCATGCGCGCGCCGCTGACGGCTTCGTAGATGTCGAGGATCATCTCCCGTTCGCGCATGCAATAGAGAAACATGCTCATCGCGCCGATGTCCAGCGCGTGTGTGCCCAGCCATACCAAATGGCTGTTCATGCGCGTCAGCTCCATCAGGATCACGCGCAGATACTGCGCGCGGATCGGCACGTCAATGCCCACCAGCTTCTCCACGGCGCCGCAGAAGGCCAGGTTGTTGCTCATCGGGGCCAGGTAGTCGGTGCGGTCGGTGAGCGGGATGGCCTTGAGATAGGTCTTGCCTTCGGCGGTCTTCTCGATGCCGGTATGCAGGTAACCGATGTCGGGGATGCAACTGACGATGGTCTCGCCGTCCAGCTCGAGCAGCAGCCGGAGCACGCCGTGCGTGCTAGGGTGTTGCGGGCCCATGTTGAGCAGCATGGTTTCGCCGGTCAGCGCGCGCGGGCTGACTAGCTTCTTCAACTGCTCCAGGGTGATGTCGAGTTGGACGTCCTCCACGCGCACCGCGTTGTGTGGGGCGTCCTCAACTCGAATCGGGGGTTCTGCTATCGTCATGTTAGTTTCAAGAAACTGAACTGAGCGCTGACGGCGGCGGCCGTTGCGCTTGGCCTTCGCCTCTGGGCTTTATTCGGTCGCGTAGGGTTTGGCGGCGTCAATGCGCGCGCGGTTGAACGAGAAAGCGTTTTCTTCCACGGCGATCGGCACCTCTTTGCGCAGCGGATGGCCGGGGTAATCCGGCGGCAGCAGGATGCGGCGCAGGTCGGGGTGGCCTTCAAAGTGGATCCCGAACAAGTCGTAGATCTCGCGCTCCAGCCAGTTTGCGTTGCGATACACCGGCACGGCGGACGGGAGGCTGGCGTCATATTCGCTCAGCATCACCTTGACGCGCACGCGAAGGTTGCGCGGGATTGAGTACAACTGGTAGAGGATGCCGAAGCGCGGCTCGCGTGGGTAGTAATCCACGCACGTCTCGTCGGTTAGCATGTCGAACTGCTGCACGTCGCGCAGGTGGGTCAGCACGTCGAGGATGCGTTCGCGGGATGTGTGCAACGTCACCTCGTCGCGAAAGAGGGTGACTTGGCTGATCGCGTCGCCCAGCGCGGACTTGAGCAGTTCACTTAGAGGGTGATCCATAGTCGCATATTCGGTATTGCGCCGCGCCTTCTAGCGTGGCGCGTGGTTGCGGCTTACTGCCACTTCTTCAGCGGCTCGCGCCGAATCTTCTCTTGCAGCTTCATGATGCCGTCAATGAGCGTCTCCGGACGCGGGGGGCAGCCGGCCACATATACGTCCACCGGCACGATCTCATCCACGCCCTGTACGATGGCGTAGTTGTTGAACACGCCGCCGCACGAGGCGCAATCGCCCATCGCGATCACCCACTTGGGGTCGGGCATTTGGTCGTAGAGATTGCGCAGCACCGGCGCCATCTTGCGGCTCACCCGGCCGGCGACGATCATCAGGTCGCTTTGGCGCGGGCTGGCCCGCATCAACTCCATGCCGAATCGTGACAAGTCGTAGCGCGGCGCCTGTGCGCTCATCATCTCGATTGCGCAGCACGCTAGGCCGAACAGCATCGGCCAAATAGCGTTCGACCGCGCCCAGTTCACCACCTTCTCCAGCGAGGTGGTGACGATGCCCATGTCGCCTAGTTTCTGTTCCAGTCCCATTCTCAAACTCCCTTTGTCGCCGAGGAGCGCGAAAGTTGCCTTTGCGCGACCCTCAACGCCTCATTTGTCCATGGTCTCCCACTCCAACGCGCCCTTCTTCCAAATCCAAAAGTAACCCACTAACAGGATGCCGACGAAGATCAGCATCTCAATCAGCCCGAACCAGCCCAACTGTCGGAACGCCACCGCCCAGGGATAGAAGAAGATGACCTCGATATCGAACAGGATGAAGAGCACAGCGATCAGGTAGAAGCGCACCGGGAAGCGTCGTTGGCCTTGGCCGATGGCGCGCATGCCGCTCTCGTATGGCTGAATCTTCATCGGGTTATTCGCGCGGCGGCGCGGCCCGAACAGGATTGAGATGAAGATGACCAGGACCGCCAGCGCCGTGGCCAGGAACAACAAGATGAAGACCGGGAGAAAATCATTCATGGTTTATTTAGCTCGATGAGACGCGGCATATTGTCTCACCGTTCGATTTTCGCTTGAGAAGTTTATCACAAACGGTCGTGCGTCCTAGGCGCGCGCCTTGCGCTTTCAAACGGCGTCGGCGTTACATCAAGTGCCGGGCGACCACCTCGACCGGGTGGAGCGCGGTGCGGCCGGTGAAGTGCGCGATCTGCTCTCGGCACGAGGTGCCCGGCGCGACGATCAGTGTCTCGGCGCTGGCCGCCCGCACGGCCGGCAACAGCGCCAGCTCGCCGATCTGCTGCGACAGCGCGTAGTGTTCCGCCTCGTAGCCGAACGCGCCGGCCATTCCGCAGCATGTCGAATCCACCTCGTGCACATCATAGCCGACGGATGTCAAAAGCATGCGCGTCGCGCGCGTGCCCCACAGCGCCTTTTGATGGCAGTGGCCGTGTAGCAGTAGCCTTGGCCTTTCGTCGTTTTGCGGCGCAGGGAAGGATACGCCCTGCGCAACGAGGAACTCCTCGACGCTCTGCGTCATTTGCGCCACGATTTCGGCGTCCTCGCCCGGGAGCAGATCGGGATAGTCGTCGCGCAGCGCGCTGATGCAGCTCGGCTCAATGCCGAGGATGGGCACGCCCTGGCGGGCCAGCGGCGCGAGCTGCGCCAAGTTGAAGCGCGCCCAGGACAACATCGCCCTCGGTTGGCCCTGCGAGAGGAGCGGCCGGCCGCAGCACCGCCAGGGCGGCACGATCACCGCGCAACCGGCCGCTTCCAGCACTTGCACCGCAGCAATGGCAACGTGGGGGTGGTTGTAGCGCGAGAAGGTGTCCACGAACAGCACTACCTGTGGCCGGGGCGTGTTCGATTGTCGCGCACGAGCCGCGCGCGCCCACCAACGGTCAAATGTTTGGCGTTGAAACGCCGGCAGCGCGCGTTCGGGCGCGATGCGCAGTAGGCGCTTGCTGAGCGCGCGATTCACCAGCCAGTTGGAAACCGGCGCGAGCGCCGACGCGAGGGGCGCGAATGACGCGATCCTCCCCAGCAGCCATGCGCGCAGCGGCAGGCCGCGGGTTTCGTAAAAGTGCGCCAGGAATTCGCTCTTCAGCTTGCTCATATCCACGCCGGCGGCGCACTCGGTGGCGCAGGCCTTGCAGCTCAGGCATAGGTCGAGGGCCGCCTTCACCTCATCCGGCGAGGGCTTGGGGAGGAGTTGATGTGGCGCGAGTGATGAAGCGCCGTCGGTCGCGCGCGCAATGGCCTTCGTCGAGAGGAATTCGCGCAGCAGATTGGCCCGCCCGCGGGTGCTGTGCATCTCCTCGCGCGTGGCGCGATACGACGGGCACATCACGCCGCCTTCCAGCTTGCGGCATACGCCGTTGCCGTTGCACTGCTCTACCAGCCCCGCAAAGCCACCGTCTCGGCGAAAGGCGAAGGTGGTGGGCAGGGAGCGGGCGGCGTAGTCTGGGCCATAGCGCAGATGCGATTCCATCTCGACAGCGCGCACCTTCTTGCCGGGGTTGAGCAGCCCGCGCGGGTCGAAGGCGTCTTTGAGCGCGCAGAACGCCTGATAGACATCCGGACCGAAGAGCGCTTCGTTCTGATGCGAGCGCTCGTAGCCGTCGCCGTGTTCGCCGCTCATCGCCCCGCCCAACTCGCGGCAGAGCGCCAGCGCGTCGCGGGCAATGCCTTTGAGCTGGGCCACGCCGCGCGACGCGCGCAGATTGACCAGCGGCCTCACGTGCAATACGCCGGCGCTGGCGTGGGCGTAGAACGCGCCCTCGGTGTCATGCGCGGCGAAGATCGCGCTCAGCCGCTCGACGTATTCGGCCAGCCGTTCCACCGGCACCGCTACGTCCTCCACGACGCTGATCGGCTTGGCCTGGCTGCGGATGCTCGTCAGCACGTTCAGGCCGATCTTGCGCACATACCACACGTCGGCCTGCGCTGCCGGGTCGAACAGCGGGCGCAACGCGCAGGGCAGATGCTCGCGCGCGACCAGTTGCCGGAGGCGCTCGACGCCGGCGCGCACGTCGGCCTCGCTCTCGCCGTCGAATTCGACGACCAGCAGCCCCTCCGGCGTGGCCTGGCCGTCCAGCCATCCAACCCGCCCGCGACACTCCGGCAGCTCGCGCGCGATGCGGATGAACATGCCGCCGATCAGCTCGATGGCCGCAGGATTCGTCGTGAGCAGCGCCGGCACCGCGCGCATCGCCTCGACCAGCCCATTGAACGCGGCGATGACCAGCGCCGCGCGCTTGGGCTTGGGGAACAGGCGCAGCGTGGCTTCGACCACGACGCCTAATGTGCCCTCCGCCCCGGCGAACAGCGGCGCCAAGTTCAGTCGGCTGACCTGTCGCAAATGATTCTCCAAGTTCTCGCCCTGTCGCCGGGCGTTCGCTTCGGTCAAGCAGGCCGTTGGCCGGGCCGGATCGTAGGCCAGCATCTCGGCTACGTAGTCCAAGTTGTAGCCGCTGGCGCGTCGCCACACTTTGGGGAAGTCGCGGCGGATCGCTTCTTCCCAGCGCCGAACGATCTGAATCACCTGGTCGCGCAAGGTCGCAGGCGCAGTGCTGTGCTCCGTGCCCGCTTGCCGAAGCGCAGCGGCGAATTGCGCCGGGCCGAACTCCGCCGGCGTCCCATCGGCCAGCACCGCTGTGAGCGCGGCGACGTTGTCGGCGGTCATGCCATAGCGGATGGAATGCGCGCCGGTCGCATTCGCGCCGATGACGCCGCCGACAGCGGCGCGTTCGGCGCTGGCTGGGTCGGGGCCGAACTGCAGCCCATATGGTGCCAGGCGTTTGTTCAACTGCCCCAGCACCATGCCCGGCTGCACGCGGACAGCGCGCCCGCTCACGTCTAGGTCGAGCAGCGCGTCCATGTGCTTGGTGAAGTCAATGATGACGCCTGGGCCGATGGATGAGCCGCACAAGCTACTGCCGCCGCCGCGCGGGGTGATCGGCGCGCCGTGCTCTGCGCATAGCGCTACCGTTGCAATCACGTCATCCGTGGTCTTCGGTAGCACCACGCCCAGCGGCAACATCTGGTAGTTGCTGGCGTCGGTGCTGTAGATGAGGCGGGTCGGCGTGTCGAAGCGCACTTCGCCGGCCACATGGCGCGCAAGCGCCCGCGCCAGCGGGTGGTCATGAGGGATAGATCGCACGCGCCGATTTTATGCGCGGGTCAAGCCGTCAATTGCGCCGGCCGCTCCTCGGTGACGATGCGACGCGCCTGTCCCTCTTCGCGTCGCCCGGCTTCCGCGATCGCGCGCGCCACGTTCACGGTCAACAGGATAGCCAGGCCGACCACGAAGAAGATCACTACGGACAGGATGGCCGGGCGCAAGTTGCCGACGACTTGATTGACGAAGCCGAACAGGAAGGGCCCCATCCACGATGTGCCGCGTTCGCTGATCTCATAGATCGAGAAGAACTCAGCTTCCTTGTCCTTCGGGATCATCTGCGCGAATAAGCTGCGGCTGAGCGCCTGGCTGCCACCGAGCACGGTGGCGATCATCGCGCCGAGGATCCAGAACTCCAGCTCGGCGCGCGGGATGCCCAGCGCTGAAGGGCTGTAGTCACGCATCCCCAGGAAGGCGTAGATCACCACGCTGCTCCAAATGACCAGGCTGGCGACGAGGGCGCGCTTGCCGCCGACGCGGCCGGCCAGCGCGCCGAAGAACAGGGCGCCGAAGAACGCGACGAACTGGATCATTAAGATCAGCAGCGTGAGCCGTTCGACCGGGATGCCTAGGCCGCCGCGAATGACCGGCGCTGCGGCGAACAGCGCCGCTACGCCGATCACCGTCTGGATGCCGTCGTTGTAGATGAGGTAGGCGAGCAGGAACTTGGCGGTCTGCGGCAGGCTGCGCGACTTGCGCCATAGGAAGACGCCGATCATGATGAGCGGGCCGACGACCGCGATGAAAATTGCCTCGAGGGGCAAACTCAGCGCCGAGACCAGCGGGAAGAGGATGAACACGAGCAGCGGCGAGAGCAACAGGCCGGCCACTGTGCGCGGGGGCGTCTCCATCGTCTCGCCGAGCTGATCGAATGCGACGCGCAGGATGCCTCGACCGGGCGGGAGCTGGCGCGCGCGATGGCGCGGGCGCAAGGTGAGCCACGTCCAAACCGACCAGCCCAGCCACCACAGGCCTGCCGAGGCCAGGTTGATGCGCACGGCCAGGCCGCTATCCAGGCCGAGGCGGTCGCGCAGCAAGAAGAGGAGCAGGTTGAAGACGAGCAACACCCCGCCGCCGAGATAGCCCATTGCCCAGCCGAAGGACGACACGCGGTCGCGCGCTTCCTCGCCGGCGATGTCGGGCAGATAGGCATTGTAGAAGACGATAGCCGCGCCGAAGCATAAGTTGGCGATGATAAACAGCACGCCGCCCAGCCACCACAGGTCGCCCTGCACAAAGAACAGCAGCGTCGTCGCCAGGCCGCCGATGATCGCGAAGCGTTGCAACATTTGTTTGCGGCGATGGGAATAGTCGGCGATGGCGCCCAGGATGGGCAAGAAGCCAGCCTGCAGCACGACCGAGAATGCGATGCAATAGGGCAAGAACGAGTCCGGCGCGACCGGCAGGCCGAAGAAGCGCGCCTGGCCATCGGGGCTGGCCTTTGCCGCTGCGTCGGCCAGCGAGGCCAAATACGGCCCCAGAAACACAGTGCCTACGGTGGTGCTGAAGGCGCTGTTGGCCCAGTCATACATCGCCCAGCCGATGATCTCACGACGATCGTTGGTGGGTTGCTCGAGGGGAATCTCGGTTGCGGCGTTCTCTTCGTTCTCGGCTTGCATCGGACGTGTAGTGTGCCGGCTTTCTGTAAAGGCAGGGTTAAAAACGCTTCCGAAGTTTTCAGAACTTCGGAAGCTCATCATTTCACCATTGGCCCTCGAAGCGCTCCTCTAGCCACACGCGGGCGATGTTGTGATAGCCCGCCTGTTCCCAGAAGCCGGGGCGGTCGGTCTGAGTGAATTCCAGGGCGCGCAGCCACTTGCCGCCCTTCCAGAAATAGCGCGTGTCTGGGTCTTTGGCGTTCTCTTTGGTCGCGCCCACCACCACGCGCAGGGGGTAGCCGTGATCGGGATCGAGCGGCTTGCCGTCGTATTCGATCGCCAGCAGCGTCGTGGGCTTCATGAAGTGTTGCAAGTCAAGGTTCGTGGTGAAGCCATACTCGCAGTGCTCGATCACGAAGCGGGCGGTGGGTTTGAGTTTGATGATGCCCTGCTCGATCAAGTCCGGCAGCCATACCCCTTTCCACTTTGTGTCGAACTTGCTCCATCGCGTGACGCAGTGGATGTCCATGGTGATCTCGCGCATGGGCAGCTTGAGAAACTCCTCCCACGTCCACTGCTTAGGCGTTTCGACCTCGCCGTAGATGCTGAAGGTCCACCGGCTCATGTCGTAATGCGGCACCGGCCCGTAGTGCAGCACGGGGAACTTCTCGGTCAGCGACTGGCCCGGCGGCAGCCGGCCCATCATCTTAAGCTCGTTTTCGCGCTCTTTGCGCGGGTTGAACAGATTCATCTCGTCTCTCCCGTCCATCAGCAGCAGACTAACAACTCACCCTGAGCATACCCGATGTGGCGCGCGCTCACGGCGAGCGCTTGAGCGTCGGCGCCGCCGGCTCTTCGCGCTTGCGCGTCGGCGGTCGGGCGGCGCGCGACGGCTGCGGCGTCGGCGACTCGCCCAAGCTCTCCGGCAGCTCAATCTCCTCCGGCGCGCCTTTGGCTTTGCCGCGTCGCGGCAGATAGAAATCGAAGACCAGCGCATATACTGCGCCGATGAACGGCACGCCGAAGATCACGCCCCAGAAGCCGAGCAATCGCACGCCGACGCTAATGGCCAGCAGCGCAACCAGGCCGGGCACGCCGACTAAGTCTTTCATCAAGCGCGGCATGACGCCATAGGCGACGAACTGGTCGAAGGCGAACATGAGCAGCATGACCGGCAGCACGGCGTCCGAATTGACGATCAGCACCACGATGGCCGCAAACGCAATGCCGATCGGCCCGCCGATCAGCGGCACGAAGGACGACAACGCGAAGACAATCGCCACGACTACGCCGAACTTAAGCTGGAACAGGCCGAAGACGATGAGCGTGAACAAGCCGCGCAACACCGCGCCGATGAACTGGCCGCGCAGATAGCCGCTAAAGGCGCGGTCTATCGCCGTCAGCATGGCTTGCGCCGTCTCATGGGTGCGCCGTGGCAGCACCATGAAGAGCTGGCGGACGAGCAGGCGATCCTCAACCACGATGTATAGGCTGAGGATGAGCACCAAGAAGAATTGGCCGATGAAGCCGGCTGTAAACGCGGCGACGTTCAGCACCTGCGTCGCGGCGATGCCCGCCGCCTGCGTCACGGCACCGGGAATGTCCTGGCTGGCGATGAACTGCTCCAGCGCGGCGGGATCAAGCCCGAAGCGCGCCGCGAAGCCGGCCCAGAATTCGGCCAGTTGCTCGGGCAAGGTTGCGGCAAAGCCCGGAATGCGGCTGAGCAAGTCGGCGGCTTGCGGGATGATCGTCGCCGTGGCGATGGTCACGCCGCCGATGAGGGCGACGAGAAAGATGAGATACGCAACGACAATGGCGACCGACATCGGCAGCCGGATCAGCCGAAGCTTGTCCGCCGGAAAGGTCGGATAGCGCTGCTCCAGCCACTCGGTCACCAGCGAGGGAATGATGCCCGTCTGCAGTTGGACGACGAGCGGCTTGATGAGAAAGGCCACGAACCACGCCGCCACCAGGGTCGAGAGCACGCCGCCGAGGAACTGCGCGAACGTCCACGCGCGCTCGATGATGAATAACAGCAGCGCGATGATCAGCAGGATCAACGCAATGCGAATCAGACGGGAGTGTTCCATGACATCATCACAAGACGGCGCTTCTCAACAAAGCCAGCTCCGAGCTAAAGCCCGGCCCCAGCGCGCCCATCAGGACATACTGACCTGCGGCAATGCGATGCGTGCTTAGTGCGCGCTCCAGCACGAAGAGCACCGTTGGCGAACTCATGTTGCCATATTCGCAGAGCACGTCGCTTGACGACTGCAAGGCGATTTCGCTTAACCCGAACGCTTCGCGGTAGGCTTCGATTACGCGCGCCCCGCCGGGGTGAAGCACATAGTGCGATAAGTCGCTCAGGTCAAGCCGACATTCGTCCAGGAATTCGCCCAGCACCGGCCGCATGTCGCGCGCGATGCGGGCCGGAATCTCCGGCGCGAAGACCACCGATAGGCCGGTGTCCACGACATCCCATCCCATCACGTGCTCCGAATTGGGGAAGAGGTATGAATGGGAAGCGACGTACTGCAGCGCGGCGCGCCCCGCCGGCACGCTGCGCCGCGCCCATGCCTCGCCGCCTATCACGGCAGCCGCTGCGCCGTCGGCGAAGATAGCCGTAGCCACAAAGTTCTTCTTCGAGAAGTCGTGAAACTGGAAGGTGATGCTGCACGTCTCCACCGAGACCAGCAGCGCCAGTTTGTCGGGGAAGGCGCGCACGAATTCGGCGGCGCGGGCTAGTCCGGCGACGCCGCCGGCGCAGCCCAGCCCCCACACCGGCAGCCGTTTAGTGGTGGGGCGCATGGCGAGTTTGGCGATCAGGCGCGCATCCATGCTCGGCGTGGCCAGCCCAGTAGTCGAGACAAAGACGACGAAATCCACCTCGCGCGGCGAAACGCCGGCTCGGTCGAGCGCTTGTTGCGCAGCCGCCGCGCCTAGCGCCTCGGCGCTGCTCAGGTAGAGGTCGTTGCGCTCCTTGAGGCTGTGATCGGGCGTGGAGAACCATTCGAGCGGGGCGACGAAGTGGCGCTTGGCGATGCGCGCGTTGGCGAAGATGGTCATCAACTGGCTGTGGCGCGCAAGTTTGCCCTCGAAGTGGCGCAACGAGAACGCCGCAGCCTCTTCCTGCGTTACGGCGTAGGGGGGCAGCGCTGTGCCGACAGACAGAAGATAAGCCATCGTTATAAGGGTCGCATGTCGCGCTTGGGTCGCGCCATCACATTACCTTCAACCTGACCACCGTCACGCCGTCGCCGCCTTCGCCCTCCAGGCCGGTCTCGAACGACTGGACGGCCGGATCCGCTTTGATCGCGTCGCGGATGGCGCGCCGGAGGGCACCCGTGCCTTTGCCATGGATCAAGCGCACGAACGGCAGGCCGGCGCGCGCGGCGCGGTCGAGGTAGTCGCGCACGCGCGTCACCCCTTCCTCGGTCGTCAGGCCGCGCAGGTCGAGTTCGAGCGGCGGGGCGGGGACGCGCGGCAGCGAGAGGACTTCGTCGCGCGACTCGCACTGGGCCTGGCGCAGCCGTTCGCCCGCGCTGATGCGTTCCAGGTCGCTCAGCCGCGCGCGCATGTGCATGCGCCCGATCTGCACATCGGCCTCTTCGCCATTGACGGCAATCACCTGGGCAACGGCACCGAGCGACTGAATGCGCACCGCATCGCCGACCTGGATGGCGCGTTGGCGCTGTGGCTCGCGCGGCGCCGGCTTTGGTGTGTGCGCCGACGCTGCTTCGGCCAGTTTCTCCACCTCTTGCTTGATGCGCTTCGCCTCATCGAGCGAACCTCCGGCGGCGACGATGCGGTTGTGCAGGCGGCGCACTTCGGCCCTCAACTGCTCGGTCTCGCGTCGGGCCTCTTCGCGCGCCTGCTCAATCACTGCCCTGCGCTCGTCCTCGATGGCGTTCAAGCGGGCGCGGATGCGCTCGGCGTTGGCCTCCGCCTCGCGCTGCGATTGGCGCGCCGCTTCCAGCGCGCGCTCGGCCTGCTGCTGTAGCCGGGCAATCTCGGCCAGCATGTCTTCCGCCCGCGCGACGTTGGCATCCAAGTAGCGCCTCGCCGCGGACACGATCGCGTCGGGTATGCCCAGCCGTTGTGCGATAGCGAATGCATTGGACCGGCCGGGCAGCCCAATGGACAACTTGTAGAGTGGCCGCAGCGTCTCGTAATCGAAAGCGACGTTGGCGTTCGCTGCGCCCGGCGTCAGCGATGCCCAGGCTTTGAGTTCGGGATAGTGCGTGGCGACGACGCAGATGGCGCCGGTTTGGAGCAGGTGTTCCAGGATCGCGCGCGCCAGCGCAGCGCCCTCCGCCGGATCGGTGCCGGCGCCCAATTCGTCCAGCAATACCAACGCGCGCCCGTTCACATGTTCGAGGAACCCGCGCAGGTTGGTCAGGTGCGCGCTGAACGTCGAGAGGCTCTGTTCAATGGACTGCTCGTCGCCGATGTCGGCGTAGACCGCCTCGAAGACCGGCAGGCGCGCCTGCGCGCAAGGGATGTGCAGGCCGCACTGCGCCATGAGCGCCAGCAGGCCGATCGTCTTGAGCGCGACGGTCTTGCCGCCCGTGTTCGGCCCGGTGATGACCAGGATGCGGACGCCCTCCGGCAGCGCCACGTCAATCGGCGTCACCGTGTCGGGGTTCAGCAGCGGATGCCTCGCCTGCATGATGGCGATGCGCGAACCAGATGGGCGCGACTCACCGGCGTCCTCCTGGTTCGCCGGTTCGCCGGTTCCGTTCCACCCCCCTCCGGCGATCCATCCATCAATAATAATCTGTGGCTTCACGCTGCGCGTCGCCTCGGCGTATTTCGCTTTGGCCAACGCGAGGTCGAAACGAGCGATGGCCTCGACCGTGCGCGCAATGCTATCGGCTTCTGCGCCAACCCAGCCGGACAGTGCCGTCAGCACGCGGCGCACCTCGTGCTCTTCGGCCAGTTGCAGCTCGCGCCACTCATTATTGAGCTCCAACGTGGCCAGCGGCTCGATGAATAGCGTCATGCCGCTGGCGCTTTGGTCATGCACGACTCCGGGGATGCGCCCTTTGAAGTCGGCCTTGACCGGGATGACGTAGCGGCCGTTGCGCTGCGTGACAAGCGCTTCTTGCAGATATGGCGCGTTGCTCGGGTCGCTGACCAGGCGTTGCAACTTAGCCAGCAGCCGGTCGTGCGCCATGCGCACCGCGCGGCGGATGGCAGCTAAATCCGGCGAGGCCGTGTCGCGCACCTCGCCGTTATCATCAACGCAGCGGTTGATCTCGGCAACCAGCGCGCCGTTCGGCTCAATGGCATTAACGATGGCGGTGAGTTGCGGGTAAAGCGCGCCGAAGCGCGATAGGGCGCGCTGGATGTTGCGTCCGCTCAACAATGTGTCGCGGATTTCCAGGAAGGTCCGCGGTTCCAGCACGCCGCCGCGGGCGGCCAGCCGCGCGGCTTCGCGCACGTCACGCGCGCCGCCGATGCCGAGCTGGTCGTTTTTGCCAAGCACATCGCGCGCCTCAGCGGTCTCGGCCAGCCGGCGCTCCACTTCCGCAGGCTCCGTCGCCGGCTCTAGCGCGCGCGCCAGCGCGACGCTGGCAGAGAACGAGCAGTATGTCGCCAGGCGATCGAGAATCTTGGGAAGCTCAAGCGTATGGAGGTGCTTGGCAATCACGGCGGGATTGTAGCATTCGCATCCGCTCGTCGCCGACGCGAGGCGCTAAGCTTACGCTTGCCTGCGCGGGCGATACTGCAATGCTTCTGCAAGATGCACCGTGGCGATCCGATCGCTGCCGGCCAAGTCGGCGATGGTGCGCGCCAACTTGAGCACGCGGTGGAAGGCGCGCGCGCTCATTTGCAACTGGTTCATGGCAGCTTTCATCAGGCTACGCCCGGCTTCGTCGAGTTCGCAATAGCGCCGCAGGTCGCCCACACTCATGTCGGCATTGCAGGTTAGCGGTGTGCCACGGAAGCGATGCGCCTGGCGGTCGCGCGCTGCCTGCACGCGGGCGCGAATCGTTGCCGATGGCTCGCCCGGACGCAGGTCGCTGAGCTTCTCGAAGTTCACACGGGTGACCTCTAAATGGATGTCTATCCGGTCGAGCAACGGGCCGCTGATCTTCTTTTGGTAGGCGCTGATCTGCGCCGGCGTGCATGTGCACGGCTTGATTGGGTCGCCATACCAGCCGCACTTGCAAGGGTTCATCGCCGCGACGAGCTGGAAGTTGGCGGGGAAGGTGAGCGCGCCGGAGGCGCGCGCGATCGTCACGACCTTATCCTCCATCGGCTGGCGCAGCACCTCCAGCGTGCGCGCGTCGAATTCGGGCAGCTCGTCCAGGAAGAGCACGCCGCGATGCGCCAGCGAGACCTCGCCCGGCCGTGGCAGCTTGCCGCCGCCGATCATGCCGGCATGGCTGATGGTGTGATGCGGTGCGCGAAAGGGGCGTTGTTGGATCAGTGGCACATCCGTCGGCAGCATGTCGGCCACGCTGTAGATGCGCGTGATGTCGAGCGCCTCTTCGAGCGTCAGATCGGGCAGGATGCCGGGCAAAGCGCGCGCCAACAGCGTTTTGCCAGCCCCAGGCGAGCCGATCATCAGCACGTTGTGCCCGCCTGCGGCGGCGACCTCCAAGGCGCGCTTGGCCGTTTCTTGGCCCTTGATCTCGGCGAAATCGGTGATCGGTGAAGGCGCGGTCGGCGCTGCGGACGGACGCGTCGGCAGGCTTGGCGCCGCAACCACCAGCGGCGTCGCCCCGTTCAGTCCGCTGACTAGTTGCCCCAGCGATTCAACGGCGATGACCTCAATGCCGTTGATCAGGGCGGCCTCGCCGGCGTCGGCAGCCGGCACGAAGATGCGGCGAAAGCCCTGCGCCTGCGCGAAGGCCGCAGCCGGCAAGACGCCGCGCACGTGTCGGACGGCGCCGTCCAGCGCCAACTCGCCCATCACCATCGCGCCGTCCAGGCAGCCGGGAGCGAGTTGCTCCGACGCGATCAACAGGCCCAGCGCAATCGGCAAATCGTAGCTGGGGCCGATTTTCTTCAGGTCGGCCGGGGCAAGGTTGACCGTGATGCGGTTGGTGGGGAAGTGCAGGCCGCTATTGCGGATCGCGGCGCGGACGCGCTCGCTGCTTTCCTTCACCGCCGCATCGGGCAATCCGACCAGCGTAAACATCGCCAAACCGCGCCCGCTGTCCACTTCGACCTCGACGATGTGGCCCTCTAGCCCAAGGATGGCGCACGAATAGACTTTGGCCAGCATGGATGCCGCCGATGATAGCGTGCTCGCGCCTACAATCAACCGCATGTTGAAGCGCCGTCCTCTGCCGGTGGACGAGGTGTTCTTCGATTGCGATAGCACCCTTTCAACGATTGAGGGCATTGACGAGCTGGCGCGGCTCAAAGGCGTGGAAGCGCGCATCGCCGCGCTCACCAGCGCCGCAATGGATGGGCGCATTCCGCTGCAGGAGGTGTATGCTGAGCGGCTGCGTTTGCTCGCGCCGACGCGCGCCGACCTGCGCGCCATCGAGGAAGCCTACAAGCGCACCGTCACGCCCGATGCGCGCGAGACGATCGCCGCGCTGCACGCGCTGGGGCGCAAGGTGTTCATCATCAGCGGCGGCTTGGCCGATGCCGTCGTTGGCTTCGGCCTATGGCTGGGGCTGCCGCGCGAGCGGATTCATGCCGTCGGCTTGTCCTATAACCAGTTGAGCGGACGCTGGTGGGATTATCAGCGCTGCAGTGAGGTCGGCAACCCCGACGAGTCGTATCTGATGTACGAAGAATCGCCGCTCACGTCGCAGCATGGCAAGGCCGAGGTCATCCGCAGCTTGCGCGAACGCGGCTGTCGTGCGATGTTGGTGGGCGATGGGGCGAGCGACCTGGCGGCGGCGCACGCCGTCAACGTCTTTGTCGGATTTGGCGGCGTCGTAGCGCGACCGTTGGTAGCGGCCAACGCGCCGATCTTCCTGCGCTCGCCCAGCCTGTCGCCGGTGCTGTTGCTGGCCTTGGACGATGACGAGGGCGAGCATCTGCCGGTGAAGCGCCGGGCGAGAGCGCTGATCGAGGCCGACCCGGAAGCGCTGGTTGTGCGTGGGCATTCGTGAATCGCCGGCGCAGGCCCGCCCATCAGCCGCCGTCACCGCGCGCCTTCGGCGTATACGGCAAAGCTGGCCACGTTGGGCGTGGCCGTGGTCAGCAGCACATCAAAAGGCAAGACCCCGTTAGGATCCAGGGGAGCTTCGCTGAGTGTGAAATAACGGTATCCCACGACGCGCCGCTCAGCGTCATAAATCGTCACCAGCAGCCGCGCCTGTCTGGCCGTCTCAGCGGTTGTGTTAGCAATCTCGCCGGTGACGCGGAACTGCGGTCCGTTGGGCCGGCCGACGACGTTTCTGACGGCGAGCGGTACGATGAGCGCACGGGGGTCTACGGCTTCTGCGCGCAGCGGCGTCACAACGAACTTGGTGAAGCCCTGCGGTGGGTCGGTGAACAACACGCGGAATGGCGAGGTCTGGTTGACCGGGACGACGCTGAGGGGAACAGAAGCGACGGCGCTCTGCAGCGCGTTGCCGGCGTCGTCTTGGAGCGTCGCCAGCACCTTCACGTTACCCATACCCGTTGGCCCGGGGTTGAACACCTCACCCATCACATCCAGGCTGCCCGCCGGTGAGCGGACGGAGTTCAAGCCGCGTATCTCATAAGGCACCGGCGTCGGCGAGGGGATGAGTGAGCCGTCCGACGGGGCCGACTGTCGCAACTGCGGGATGATCAATCGCTGCCCAATCTGCAAACGGGTAGCGTCGAGGTTGCCGTTGGCGGCGATCAGATCGGCGACGCTCACGCCGAAGCGATTCGCAATCGGGATCAGCGTGTCGCCGGCTTGCACGATGTAGATCACCGGCGTGGGCGTGGCAGCCGGTTGACTGGGTGCCGGCGGCGTCGCGGCGGCGAGCGTCGGCGTGGGCCGTGGGGTAAGCGTGGGCCGTGGGGTGGGCAAGGCGACCGTGGGGGGCGGCGTCGGCGTCTGATTGCTCACTGCGCCTGAACAGCCGGAGACGATGAGCAAAGCGAGCAGGCCGGCGGCGTATCTCAGCGACGCGTGAGGCAACACGGCAAAATTATACCGGTAGCCCAACCCCTATAATGGCACGACCATGACAAGTCAGTTTTACACGCGCACCGGGGATGATGGCTTTACCAGCTTGCTTGGTGAAGGGCGCGTTGCCAAGTATATGCCGCAGCCGGAGGCATACGGCACGGTGGACGAATCCAGCGCCGCGATTGGCATCGCCCGCGCTGCGGCGCAGAGCGAACGCACGCGCGCGTTGTTGCTCGCGGCCCAGCGCGATCTATATCATCTGATGGCCGAGTTGGCTGCTACTCAGCAGACGGCGCCTCAATTCCGCAAAATAGACGCGCAGCGCGTAGCCTGGCTGGAAGAGCAGACTGACGCCATCACCGCGTTGATCCAGCTCCCCAAAGAATTCGTCGTGCCGGGCGATTCACTGCCGGGCGCTTACCTCGACCTGGCGCGCACCGTCGTTCGTCGCGCGGAACGCCTGGTCGTGCATCTCGTGCACGATGGTCTGGTGGAGAACGTGGAGTTGGTGCGATATCTGAATCGCCTATCATCGCTGTTATTCGTGCTCAGCCTGTATGAAAATGCCCTGGCCGGGGTGAGCAACGTGACGCTGGCGAAAGGCTGAACGAGCCGATGGCCCTGCGCTGCCTGAGGAGGTTGGCCTATGAGTATGCGTAAAATACCCACGCGCTGAACCTGTGCTGTTCATCTTTGCTTGAGCGCACCTGTGTTGCCGCGCTGCGATGAATCATCGGCGGCGATGTGGTGTTCTACCCATGGCGGCGAGTGAGCGCTTCCGCTTACCTGTAAACGTCCTGACCGCGCTCAGTCCGGTAGGAATTCGGCAGGCGCGCGGGTCGGCTCGGCGCACATCGGGGAGAAACGTGTTACGGAGAAGCAATGGATAAAGAGAATCTGGTCGCACTCTACCGGCAAATGGTCCTCATCCGCGTGTTTGAGGATCGCGCCGCAGAGATGTATGCTAAAGCTAAGATTGCCGGCTTTTTGCACCTGTACAACGGACAAGAGGCGGTCGCGGTGGGGGCGGTTTCGGCGTTGCATCCCGACGACGATGTGGTGGTCAACTACCGCGATCACGGCTGGGCGCTGGCGCGCGGTTCGTCCGCGCGCGCGGTGATGGCCGAGCTATTCGGGCGCGCGACGGGCACCACCGGCGGGCGCGGCGGCTCGATGCACCTCGTGGACGTGCGGAAC
The DNA here is from genome assembly GCA_938034415.1 of uncultured Anaerolineae bacterium. Classification (GTDB taxonomy): domain Bacteria; phylum Chloroflexota; class Anaerolineae; order J036; family Brachytrichaceae; genus JAAFGM01. The sequence goes on along the minus strand of CALHLE010000018.1, from coordinate 58,892 downwards.
CGCTTCTGGGGCGGCTACGCCATCGTCGGCGGCCACTTGCCGCTGGCTGCCGGCTTGGCCGCGGCGGCGCAGTATCTCAAGACGGGCCGGGTGACGCTATGCTCGATGGGCGACGGCTCGACTAACATCGGCACTTTCCACGCCGCTATGAACTGGGCGAAGTTGTGGAATCTGCCGATCATCTTCATGGTCGAGAACAACCAGTACGCTATGGGGACGCACTACGACGTGCACAGCGCCGTGCCGATGATCCAGAAAGCTGCCGGCTACAACATGTACGCCGAACAGGTGGATGGCATGGACGTGATGGCAGTGCGCGAAGCGGTGTGTCGCGCAGCGGAGCGCGCGCGCAGAGGGGAAGGCCCTTCCTTCCTCGATGTGGTCACCTACCGCTATCGCGGCCATTCGATGGCCGATCCCGACGTGCAGCGCGACAAGGCCGAGATCGCGCGGTGGAAGGAGCGCGACCCGATCACCCGCTTCGCGACCGAGGTGTTGTTGAAGCGCAACCTGGTGACGCCGAAGGACCTGGACGACATCCAAAAGAGCGTTGAGCAAGAAGTTGAGGATGCCATCGAGTTTGCCGACAAAAGCCCTGAACCTGCGCTAGATACGCTCTACGATTACATCTATCAGCAGCCCGTTCGCAACATGCAAATCGCCGGCTCGCTCATCCGCCCGCCCACGATTGCCAAAAGCGTTCCTGCGAACGGCAAACATGCGTGAGACATGGCAGAAATTACCTATCGTGAGGCGCTGAAGCGCGCGCTGCGCGAAGAGATGCAGCGCGACCCCACCGTTGTGATCTGGGGCGAGGACGTGGTGGCCTATGCCGGCGGCGGCGCATACGGCGTCACGTCCGGCCTGGCCAAAGAATTCCCCGGACGTGTGCGCGACACCCCCATCGCCGAGGAAGCGATCATCGGCGTGGGCATCGGCGCGGCCATGGGCGGCATGCGCCCGGTGTGCGAGATCATGACCGTCAACTTCACGCTGGTCGCCTGGGATCAGATCGTCAACCATGCCGCCAAGCAAAGCCACATGTTCAACGGCCAGATCAAAGTGCCGATGGTCATCCGCACGCCCAACGGCCATGGCCGCACGGCCGCGACGCACTCGCAAAATTTCGACGCCTGGTTCGCTCACGTCCCTGGCCTGAAGGTCGTCGCGCCGTCCACGCCCTACGATGCGAAAGGGCTGCTGAAGACCAGCATCCGCGACGATGACCCAGTCGTCTTCTTGGAACACCTCCAGCTCTACGGCACGCGCGGCGAAGTGCCGGATGAGGAATATTTGATCCCCATCGGCGTATCGGACTATAAGCGGCGGGGCAAGGATGTGACCCTGGTGACGTGGGGGCGCATGACGATGGAGAGCCTCAAGGCGGCGCGCGTCCTGGCTGAAGAAGGCGTAGACGTGGAGATCGTAGACTTACGCACCTTGCGTCCGCTCGACCTGTCATTGGCGCTGGAGTCGGTTCACAAGACCAACCGCGTGATTGTGGTCGAAGAAGGCTGGCGCACGGCCGGCCTGGGCGCGGAGATTGCAGCATCGCTGCAGGAGATGGCATTCAACGACTTGGACGCGCCGATTGCGCGCGTGGCCGGCCTGGAAGTGCCGATGCCCTACGCCAAAAATCTAGAACGCGCGACGTTGCCGTTCGCCGAGGACGTGGTTGCTGCCGTGCACGCGATGCTACAGAAGCAATACTAAAAGTTCCAACATGGCTACACAAATCACCATGCCCCAAATGGGGTTCGACATGACCGAGGGCACGATCGCCGCCTGGTTGAAGAAAGAGGGCGATCCCGTAGCGAAAGGCGAGCCCATTGCGGAGATCGAAACCGACAAGACGACAATTCAGATTGAGTCGTTCAGCAGCGGCGTGTTGCGCAAGATCCTCGCGCAGGCCGGCCAAAAAGTCCCCGTCGGTCAGGTCATCGGCATCATCGCTGCCCCGGATGAACCTATTGAGGGCGCGCAGCCATCTGTTCCACCACAGCCGGAGTCTCAACCTGCGCCGGATGCGCCGAAGTCGAACGGGGCGGCGCAAGCCGAACCTCGGACGCCGCCGGCCGTCGTTGCGCCGCAAGTTGTCAACGAAGGCCGAATCATTGCGACGCCGGTCGCTCGTCGCTTAGCCGAGGAGCGCGGCATTGACCTGCGCTATGTGAAGGGCACCGGCCCGGACGGCCGCATCACCAAGGCCGACGTCGAGGCGTTTGTGCCGCCGCCCAAGTCTGAGCCGGTCAGCCCGGTCGTCAAGACGCCCGAGCCGGCGCCGCAACCCGCGCCGGTTACCCAGGTGTCCGCGCCGCCCGTCGCGGCCGGCGTTGCGCAACCGCTTACCCGCATGCGCCAGACCATCGCGGCGCGCATGGTCGCCAGCAAGCAGCAAGTCCCGCACTTTTACATCACCGTCGCCGTGGAGATGGACGCCGCGCTGGCCTTGCGCGCGCAGATCAACGAGTCGCTAAAGCCGGAAGGGATCAAGGTCTCGGTGAACGACATGGTCATCCGCGCCGTGGCGCTGGCGCTGCGCCGCTTCCCTAACATGAACGCCGCGTTCACGCCGGAGGGCATCGAGAGGCGCGATGACGTGCACGTCGCCAGCGCCGTAACGGTCGAGGGCGGTCTGGTCACGGTCACCGTGCGCGACACCGACAAGAAGACGCTCAAGCAGATCAGCCAGGAGATGGCCGCGCTGGTCGAGCGCGCGCGGAGCAACAAGATGCAGCCGGGCGATACAGGTGGGCAGACGTTCACCATTAGCAACCTGGGCATGTATAACGTGGAGAACTTCATTGCCATTGTCAACCAGCCCGACGCCGGCATCTTGGCGGTGGCGACGGCGATGCCGACGCCGGTGGTGCGCGACGGGGAGATCGTGATCCGCACCATGATGAACATGACGCTCTCCGGCGATCACCGCCTGACCGACGGCGCCGAGGGCGCGCAGTTCATCAACGAGATCAAGCGCCTGCTCGAGAATCCCTGGAGCCTGGTGCTCTAGCGCCGATTCTCCTTGATGCCGCTTGTCGTTGAAGATGACAAGCGGCGCTTTTTTGTCGCGCCAGTTCGCATCCGACGCAGCATGTAGCCTGACTGATATGAATTCGGAGTTCGTCATCCACGGCGGCGCCCGCTTGCATGGCGAGGTCGTCGCTTCCGGCAACAAAAATGCCGCGCTGCCGCTGCTGGCTGCCAGCCTGCTCACCGAAGAGCCGCTGATCCTGCATAACGTGCCGCGCATCCGTGACGTGGAAGTCATGGCGCGCCTGTTGCAGACGCTCGGCGTGTCGGTCGAGTGGATAGCGCCGAATAGCCTGCGCTTGCACGCAGCCGACGTAAACGCTCGCGCGCTGAGTCGCGACTTGTGCCGAGAGATTCGCGCCAGCATCCTGCTGGCCGGCCCGATGCTGGGGCGCGTCGGCGGCATCAACCTGCCGCCGCCGGGCGGCGACGTGATCGGCCGCCGCCGGCTCGACACCCATTTCCTCGCTTTCCATGCCCTGGGCGCGAGCATCAGCGTCAACGGCGAGTTTCAGATCAGCACTTCCGGCCTGACCGGCGCCGATATTCTGCTCGACGAAGCCAGCGTAACGGCGACCGAGAATGCCATCATGGCAGCGGCGCTGGCGAAAGGCGTCACAGTGCTGCGCAATGCCGCTAGCGAGCCGCACGTGCAAGACCTGTGTCACTGCTTGAACCGCATGGGAGCGCACATCGAGCACATCGGCTCGAATACGCTGGTGATCCATGGCTGCGACCGGCTGGGCGGGGCGGAGTTCACCCTGGGCGCCGACAATATCGAAGTGACCAGTTTCATCGTCATCGGCGCGCTCTGTGCCGATGAACAGGGGCTGTGGATTCGCAACGCCGACCCGCAACACTTGGGTATGACGCGCTTGGCGCTGCGCCGGCTCGGCATCCGCTTCGAGACGCACGGCGCGGATGTCTTCGTGCCGGGCAACCAACGCCTGGTCGTCGAGCCGGAGTTTGACGGCTACATGCCGAAAATTGACGATAACCCCTGGCCGGCCTTCCCCGCCGATGCCATCAGCTCGGCCATTGTCGCCGCCACGCAGGCCGAGGGCAGCGTGCTGTTTCACGAGAAGATGTATGAGAGCCGCCTATACTGGGTGGACAAGCTCATCAGCATGGGGGCGCGCATTGTGCTGTGCGACCCGCACCGCTGTGTGGTGCAGGGGCCGAGCCGGCTGCGCGGCGAGCGCGTGCAAAGCCCAGACATCCGCGCCGGCGTCGCGCTGGTGATCGCTGCGCTGTGCGCCGAGGACGTGAGCGTGATCCAGAACGTGCAGCAGATCGACCGCGGTTACGAGCGCTTCGAGGAGAAGCTGCGCGCCATCGGCGCGCAGATCGAACGCCGGACTGCTTAGGCCGCCGTTTGGCCTTACCTTGCCGAGGCGCGCGCTGCCGCAGACCGCTTCGGCGTTGAATGGCGGCGGGCCAGCGCCCAGATCAACAACGCGCCGTTCAACACCCAAGTCATAGCGACGGCGTTCCACATCATGGCCGGCACAAGCGCCGCCGGGTCGCCGTTGACCCACGGCAGCGGTGGGTAGTAGCCATAGCCGCCCAGCCGGCCGACGGCGATCGGCGCGTAATCCACAATGTCGCTCAGCACAAACCAGCCCAACGTGATCAACGCATCGCGCGTGCTCGGCTGCACATACTGCAACAGCAGCAGCCCCATGATCGTCAGCCCGAGGTGCGTGGCAAACATCACCGGCCCGCTGAATATGCCGCTCAGTTCGATGTCGCCGGTGCGCGCCCAATACAGCGCCCAGAACGACATCGTCCACACGCCGTATTTGATGCAGAACACCGCCGCGAGCTGGTTGATCAGGTTGCCGGCGCGTTTCATGTGCATCAGGAGGAGCGCGACGCCGAACATGAGCGCCGCCAACGGGCAATCGGGGATGAATGGATAGGCCCACAGGGGCGCGTTGACCTCGCCGAAGAAGCTCCCATACCAGCCGGCCGTGCCGAAAACGAACGCGAACACACAAGCGCCGAACGCCGACCAAGCCAGCGCCGGCGACTCGATGACCTGATCACTCCAGGCGCGAATCCACCGCATCGTTCACCTCGCGGCTCGAAGTGTAGCGCAGATGCGCAGTAGGAGCTATCCCGTCGCCACATCGCGAGCGCGATAGAATCCGCACATGGCGCTCAACGGCTTCATTGACCTGCGATCCGACACGTTGACCGTGCCCACGCCAGCCATGCGCGAGGCGATGGCGGCTGCCAAAGTGGGCGACGACGTGTTCGGCGAAGACCCCACCGTCAATACCCTGCAAGAGTTGGCTGCCGAGAAGCTGGGCCACGAGGCGGCGCTGCTGGTCAGCAGCGGCACGATGGGCAACCTGACGGCGCTGCTGGCGCATTGCGGACGCGGCGACGCGGCGATCGTCGGCGATGGGTCGCACGTTTACACTAATGAGGCCGGCGGACTCGCCGTCATCGGCGGCGTCTTGCCGTATGTCGTCCCCAACCAGCCGGATGGCTCGCTCCGGCTAGAGGACATCGAGGCGGCCATTCGCCCCGACGACGCGCACTTTGCGCCGGCCCGCGTGGTTGCGCTGGAGAACACGCACAATCGCATGGGCGGCGCCTATCTCACCCCGGAATACACGCGCCAGGTCGCCGATCTCGCCCATGCGCGCGGGTTGAAGCTGCACATTGACGGCGCACGCATCTTCAACGCTGCCGTTGCGCAGAACGTAGATGTGAAAGCCCTAGCGCAGTGCGCCGATAGCGTGACGTTTTGCCTGAGCAAAGGGTTGAGCGGCCCGGTCGGCAGCGTGCTATGCGGGTCGCGGGAGTTCATTCGCATCGCGCACAAACGGCGCAAGGCGCTGGGCGGCGGCATGCGCCAGGCCGGCGTGATCGCCGCAGCCGGCATCATCGCTCTGGAGCAGATGGTCGAGCGCCTGCGCGAGGACCACACCAACGCGCGCGTCCTGGCCGAGGGCATCGCCCGGGTCGAGGGGCTGCACGTCAACCTGGCCGGGGTGAAGACCAACATGGTGTATTTCGACCTCGATCCGGCTTTGCCGTTCGACGCTGCCGAGTTGTGCCGGCGCGCAGCCGCCGAGCGGGTGAAGATGCTGCCGACCGGCCCGCGCCGCATCCGCGCCGTGACGCATTGCTACGTCTCGTGCGACGAAGTGATAGAGGCGGTGCAGGTGATCGCGCACGTCACACACGACGGGCAAAGGCAGGTTGCCGACGGCGTGGTTCGGGTCTATTGATGCGCTCGCCCCGGCAGCTATGGCTACGTTGCTTGTCATCCTCGCTCATCCCGACGATGAGTCGTTCGGCCCGGGCGGCACATTGGCCAAATATGCGCATCGCGGTGCGGCCGTGCATTACCTGTGCGGCACGCGCGGTGAGTCCGGCACAGTGGACGCCGAGCGCTTGAACGGCTATGCCGACGTTGCCGAACTGCGCACGGCGGAGCTGGCGTGCGCAGCGAAGGAACTGCGCCTGGCCGGGGTGCACTTCCTGGGCTACCGCGACAGCGGCATGGCCGGCGCGGCTGGCAACGGCGCGGAAGGGACGCTGTGCGCCGCGCCGCTGGATGAGGTGGCCGGGCGCATCGCCGACTTCATCGAGCGCTTGCATCCCGACGCGATCATCACGCATGACCAATACGGCGGCTACGGTCACCCCGACCACATCAAGCTGCACCAGGCCACCATGCGCGCCTACGAGCAGTTGTACGGCATCGAGTGGAAGCTGGAGCCTAACGGCTTGTGGTCGGTGGTCAAGCAAGATGCGCCGGCGCCGCGGCTGTATTTCACCGTGTTCCCCAAGCGCCTGCTCAAGTGGGGCGTGCGGATCATGCCGTTGCTCCGGCAAGACCCACGCCGCTTTGGTCGCAACAAGGATATTGACCTGGTGCAGATCGCCTCATGGGATGTGCCGATCACGACGCGAATAGACACACGGCGCTACTTGCGCATCAAGCAAGCCGCGTCGGATTGCCATGCCAGCCAACAACCGCTGGCGAGGGGCAGCCGGATCGCGCGTTTCCTCTTTCGACGCAATCAGGGCTTCGAGTATTTCGCGCGCGCCTATCCGCCCTATCGTCGCGGCGAGAAGTTAGAGACCGGGTTATTTGGAGATTAGCGCGGGGCTGTTTGAACAGAGGGCGCGGGTGCCTGGCTGAGCGCTACTCGTCAAAGAGTTATGGGTGTTGTCTTCTTCGACATGGACAAGACGCTGCTGGATGTGAGCAGCGGCACACTCTACGTCAAATATCTGTGGCGGCGCAACATGATATCCACGCGCGAGTTGATCAGCGTCATGTTGATCAGCTTGCAATACTCGCTGAACCTGCTCAACTTCCCAAGGGCGATGGCGCGCCTGAGCCGGCGCGTTCGCGACGGCGATGCGGTAGCGATGAAGCAATTGTGCGACCGGTGGGTGGAGGAAGACGTGCTCCCCCACGTCGCTCCAAAAGCGCTCGCCCGTCTGCGGGCGCACGAGCAGCAGGGGGATTACGTCGTGCTGCTTTCAGCCTCGACGCAGTTCGCCGTTGAGCCGGTCGCGCGCCATCTGCGCATCCCCTATCGTTGCACCGAGCTAGAGATCGCCAACGGCAAGTTCACCGGCGGGATTGTGGGCGAGCCGTGCTATGGCGAGGGCAAGCGCATCTGGGGCGAGCGCATCGCTGCCGAGCGCGGCGTGCCGTTGAGCGCATGCACGTTCTACACCGACTCGTACTCCGATCGCGCGCTGCTGGATGCCGTCGGCCATCCAGTGGTCGTCAATCCTGATCGGATGCTGAAGCGCTATGCGCGACAGCGCGGCTGGCCCATCGAGTATTTCTACTGAGGGCGCATGCCAGAGGCGTGCTGTACGAAGTGCACAGAGGCTCTGGTTATGAGCGTTGCCCCGCTCGTCTAGCCCCCTATGCGCTTTGGGTTGCTTGCGTCTCTTCCTCGCAGCGCTACAATCTCGCGCGGTCAACCATCCTAACGGCGAAGAGGGAAGAGCAATGAAACACATGCGCATTCTGCCGGTTGCTTGTCTAGTTGCTGCGATGTTGAGCGCTTGCGCGGCGCCGCCTCCTGCGCCGTCTGCTACAGCGGCGCCGGCCGCCGGCCAGAAAGACCTGCTCGACATCATCCAGGAGCGCGGCGTGATGCGCGTGAGCACCGACGCGAACTATGCGCCGCAGAGCTATTTCGACGAGAAGACCAAGACCTGGACCGGCTTCGATATTGACGTGGCGTATGAAGTGGGCCGGCGGCTCGGGGTCAAGGTGGAGTTCGTCACCCCAGACTGGAGCGCGATCACGGCCGGCAACTGGGCCGGCCGCTGGGACGTGAGCATCGGCAGCATGACCATCACCCCCGAACGCCAGAAGGTGCTGGACTTCACGCCGCCGTATTACTACACCGCCGCTCAATTCGGCGCGCGCGCCGACCTGAAGGACGCCATCCAGGACCTCAGCGCGCTGGAGGGCCGGGTGGTCTGCGTGGGCGAGTCCACCGTCTACGAGGAATATCTCAAAGGCACCCTTCAGATGGAAGGCGAGGTCGTCCCCCCGCCGAAGAATGTGAAGGTGGCGATGGTGAAGACCGACCTGGAGTGCATCCAGTCTATGCAAGCCGGCCGCAAGGACTACGACGCTGTGTTGACGGCGGCCAATGTGCTGGCCGACGCGATCAAAAAGGGCGCGCCGGTCGTGACGGTCGGCCCCACCGTGTTTGCCGATCGGATTGGCATCAGCATTGACAAAGCCGCGCAGCCCAATGCCAAGTTCCTGGCGGCGCTGAGCAAGATTGTGGAAGACATGCACGCCGACGGCACGCTGTCGGCCCTCTCCAAGAAGCACTATGACGGCTTCGACCTGACCAAGCTGACGAAGTGAACCCCGGCGTGCCGGGCGCTTCGTCGCAGAAGCCGATCCCGGTCTCGTGTGTTGAGAACCCAGGATTTCACAAAGGCGAGTCCTGGGTTCTTAACACGTGGATCGCGCTTGACGCCGTAGCAGACCGATCGCATGGCTACTTCGCTTCCTACCTCTCCTGCGGGCAATGAGCCGCGTCCCCCTCGCGCGGCGCTCTCTTTCAAAGCGCAGGTTGCGCTCGTCTGGGTCGCTATATTCGCCTGCATCCTCGCCTTCCTAGCTGCCATCCGGCTGGACACGGCTTTCATAGGTGAATGGTGGGGGTTCATCGTGTACGGCGCTGGCACAGATGACGCCTTTCGCGTGGGCATTGCGATGACGCTGTTCATCTCCATCGCCTCGATCACGCTGGCGATCGTCTTCGCGTTCTTCGGCGCGTTGGGCCGGCTGTCGAAGAACCCCATCGCTTACGGCGTTGCGACGTTCTACGTCTCGCTCATCCGAGGGACGCCGTTCCTGATCCAGATCTTCTTGCTGTTCTTCGGCTTGCCGCAGATCAACCAGCAGCTCAACAAGCTCATCCCCGGTTTCGAGCAGCAATATCCCTTTGTCAGCAGTCTGCTCTTGCTGCCCGCCGTCCCCACCGGCATCCTGGCGCTGGCGATCAACTACGGGGCCTACATGACCGAGACCTTCCGCGCCGGCATCCAGTCCATCAGCAAAGGCCAGAGCGAAGCGGCATACGCGCTGGGCATGTCGCCATGGCAAACCATGCGGCTGATCATCTTGCCGCAGGCGTTCCGCGTCGTCATCCCGCCGGTTGGCAACGAGTTCATCGCCATGACCAAGGACTCGGCGCTGGTCTCGGTCATCGGCGTGCAAGAGCTGCTCTGGCGCGCGCAGAAGGTGGGCCAGCAGTACTTCCACTCGATGGAGACGCTGCTGATCGCAGCGGCGTTCTACTGGCTGATGACCATCCTGTTGCAGGCCATCCAATCGCGCATCGAGCGCCGGCTGGCCCGCAGCGACCGGTGATCGCCGGCGCGCGCTTTCTCCCATCTTTTCAGCCTGCCCCTCGCCAGAAATACACCCCACGCATCTTGCGCGTTGAGGGGCGATGGTAAAATTAAAGAAGCCTCTTACTTGGTGACGTAGCTCAGTCGGTAGAGCAGGGGACTCATAAGCCCTGGGTCACAGGTTCAAGTCCTGTCGTCACCATTGCAGCTCGCTCGCTTCGGCGTCGGGCTGCTTGCTTTTGAGGCGACGCAGGATGTGCTAAAACCGGCGCATCATGCGCATGGCCGATTTCCGCGTTACCCCGATCGCCATCTCCGACCCGCTGCTGCTGAACGCGGCCGGCCTGTAACGCGCCATACGCCTTGCGCGTCGTCGTCGAGGTGGCGAGCGACGACAACATCGCTGGCGTGAGCGCACTGCTGGGCGGCGCAGATGTGCTGGCCGACTTGGAGGGCGTGTGCCACTTGGTCGTGGGCAGCGATCCGTTCCGCTTGAATGCGCTTGCGCGCGACATAGGAGGCGCACTTCGGCGACGCGACCAGCGGCGACCGTGAACACATGCGCACCACCATCCACTATCCCTAGCAATATGAGGAAGTAGTCGTCGGCGGACGCCTGCAGTTCGACGACGGCAGTTTGGTCGTCGGCGATGCGCCCGGACTGGGGATCGAACTCGACCGCGACATGCTGGCCAAGCTGCACGCGAACTACGTCAAGTGTGGCCTGACCAGGCGCAACGACGAGGCCGAGATGCAGAAAGTCCAACCGGGCTGGCGGTTCATGGAAACGCGCTGGTAACGTCGGCCTTTCAGCTCCAGCCGCTTGCGCGGCGGCGCTGCCGATGCCGCGCCTGCCGCCGGTGGGCGGCCATTGACAAGTACGGCGCACCTCGTTAACATTCGCGCAATAGACCGAGCGACGCCCATGTATCCACTCCTTGCTATGCGACCACGATGCACGCTCTATTCGCCGCGTCTCCGCCGGATTGGGATGGCGTGCTTGTGTACCGCGCGGGCTGGCCGGCTTGAAGCTGACGCGCGCCGCTAGCCCGCGCACCTTCTCCGTCCTCGTCTATCACGTTCTCGCCGTTACAGCGCGCGTTCACTGCGCTCTAAATTCAGGTCTATTTGTCGTCGGCGCCGGAGTGCGCCTTCGGCGCTGTTATCTTTGAATATGAGGTTTCTATGAATCGCTTGTCTCGTCCGTTCGTTGCTATGCGCAGCAGCAAACTTGCCATCCCGGGCGTCCTGGTAGGGTTAGCGATAGCTGCATCGGCCTGCGCCGTGCAGCCGCCGCCGGCGGCTAATCCGCCCGGCCAATCCGCCCCGGCTCAGCCCGCGGCTTCCGGCGAACCGATCTACATCGGCGTGAGCGGCCCGCTCACCGGCCCCAATGCGCGCTACGGCGTGCAGTGGAAGAAGGGCTTCGACCTGGCGCTCGATGCCATCAACGGCAAGGGCGGCGTGCGCGGGCGCAAGCTGGAATACATCTTCGAGGATTCCCAGAGCGACCCCAAGCAGTCCGTCGTCGTCGCGCAAAAATTCGTCGCCGACCCACGCATTGTGATTGAGCTGGGCGATTTCAGCAGCCCAGCCTCGATGGCGGCTTCGCCGATCTATCAGCGGGCCGGCCTGGTGCAGTTTGGCTTCACCAACTCGCACCCGGATTTCACCAAGGGCGGCGACTACATGTGGAGCAACTCGGCGACGCAGGCCGACCTATCGCCGGCGCTGGCGGAATTCGCCCACAACACGCTGGGCCTGAACCGGCTAGCCGTGTTCTACCTGAACACCGACTGGGGCAAGGCCACCTATGACCTATTCCAGCAACATGCCAAGAAGATCGGCGCAGAGATCGTCGCAGCCGAAGCGTATCTGCCCGACGAGAAAGATTTCCGCTCGGCGTTGACGCGCGTGCGCGACGCTAAGCCCGACGGCATCGTGCTGATCTCGTATCAGGCTGATGGCGCGCAGATCGTACAGCAGTTGGCCACGACCGACTTGAAGGTGCCCATCGTCGGCGCGTCGTCGCTGCACTCGCCCGACTTCCTGCGCCTCGGCGGCGCCGCAGTGGAGGGCGTATACATCCGCGGCCAGTTCTCGCCCGAAGACCCGCGCCCCACCGTGCAGGCGTTCGTGCAGGCCTATCGCGCTAAATACAACGAAGAACCCGACTTCTTCGCCGCGCACGCCTACGACACGATGAACATCGTCGCCGCGCTGATCGAAGTCGCCGGGCCGGATCGCCGAGCCATCCGGGACGCCTTCACCCAGATCAAGGATGTGCCCAGCGTGATCTACGGCAAAGTGACCTTCAACCCCGAGACGCGCCGCGTGGCCAACCCGCAGTTCGTGGACTTGATCGTCAAAGACGGCAAGTTCGTCACCTGGGATGGCAGCAAGCAAGCCGGGCAATGACCCGGCGCGCTTTGTCAAGGGAGCGGTTGGGTCGGCGAAGGCGACATCTTCGCCGACCCAGGATTTTTGACCCCCTCGAGGAGATCGAGCATCATGCGCATGAGCAAGCGCGAGCGCGTGGAAGCCGCGCTCAAAGGCGAACCCGTGGATCGCGTGCCGGTGTCGGCCTGGCGGCATTTCGTGCCCGAGGAAGTCTCTGCCGAGCGACTGGCGGCTGCTAGCCTAGCCCACTTCCGCGAGTTCGACTGGGACTGGCTGAAGTTGAACCCGCGTGCGACATACTACGCCGAAGCGTGGGGCAACCGCTACGATTTCGGCGACTACACCTCGGTTTTCCCCAGGCTGGTGGATGGGCCGATTCGCTCGCCGGCCGACCTAGACAAGCTGGCGCCGGTGGATCCTAGAGGCGGCGCCTTCGCCGAACATCTCGACCTGGTGCGCCGCGTGAAAGCGGGCATCGGCGACGCGCACTTTGTGCAGACGGTGTTCTCGCCGCTGTCGGTGCTGGCGTTCCTAATGGCGCGCGCGGATCAGCATGACGCCGGCCAGTTGATCCAGGCGCAGTACGACGGCATCCGGCGCGCCATCGCCGAGAATCCGCAGGGCGTTCACCACGCGCTGAGCGTGATCGCCGACGCGCTGGCCGGCTATGCCGCTGCGGCCGTGGATGCTGGGGCCAGCGGCATCTTCTTCGCCATCGTCAAGCTCGCCCGCCGGGGCGTGCTCACGGAGGCAGAATATGCCTGCTTTGGCCGCCCTTACGACTTGCGCGTGCTCCAGGCCGTGCAAGGTGCGCCGTTTAACCTGCTGCACGTGTGCGGCCCCGAGGTGTACTTCGACGCGGTGATGGACTATCCGGTGCACGCTATCAACTGGGCAACGCTCAACCAGGGTAACCCTACTGTAGGCGCGGCGCAGGGTTTAACGCAGCGCGCGCTGATCGGCGGGGTGGATGAGCTGAGCACGTTGCAGACCGGCGCGCCCGATGATGTCATTGCCGAAGCGCAACGCGCCATTCGCGCCACCGGCGGACGCCGCTTTTTGCTGTCGCCGGGCTGCGGCGTGAACATGGATGCGCCTGCGGCCAACTTGCACGCCCTGCGCCGCGCCGCCGAGTTGCCGTTGCCGGCCTGACCACCCATGCCCGAGTTCACCTTGCGCGCGTTCGCCGACCAGCTCGTCAACGGATTGGTCATCGGCAACATCTATGCGCTGATCGCCATTGGCCTCGCCCTCATCTTCGGCGTGGCCAACCTGATCAACTTTGCCCATGGCTCGGTGTACATGATCGGCGCATACGTGGGATGGGTATGCGTGACCGGGTTGGGTTGGTCGCTCGGCCCGACGTTCATCGTCGTCGCCGTAGTCTGCGGGGTGCTCGGCGTGCTGATCGAGCGCTTCGGCCTGCGCCGGCTGCAGAGCGAAGCGCGCATCGCGCCGTTGCTGGCCACCATCGGCATCAGCTTTGCGCTTGACCAGTTGGTGCAGCTCATCTTCTCGCCCAATCCGCAGTCGTTCCCCAGCCCGCTGCCGGCGACGCGCGTCATGCTGGGTGGGGTCAGCATCGGCGCGCTCGACGCGCTCATCGCGGCCATCACGATCACCATCGCGGCGGCGTTGTTCGCCTTTCTGCGCTTCACGCGGCTGGGCTGGGCGCTGCGCGCGACGGCGCAGGACCGCGAGGCGGCGCAACAGATGGGCGTGGACGTGAACGCGATCAACGCGCTCGCGTTCGCAGTTGCGTCGGTGCTGGGCGGCATCGGCGGCGTGATGATCGGCATGTACTTCACCTCGGTCTATCCGACCATGAGCTACGGCGCGATGGTCAAGGGCTTTGCGGCCAACCTGCTGGGCGGGCTGGGCAGCGTGCCCGGCGCTGTAATCGGCGGCTTGCTGCTGGGCTTGATCGAGACGTTTGGCGTCGCGCTGTTTGGCTCGACCTACCGCAACCTGTTCACCTTCGTCATCCTCATCGGCGTGCTAGTGCTGCGGCCGACCGGCCTGTTCGGCGCGCAGCGCGCGATGCCCCCTGAGCCGCTCACCGGCACGTTCGTGGCGAACAGCAAGCCGGTGCGCATCCCGTGGTTTGTGGCCATCGGCGGGCTGGTCGCTGCTGCCCTCTTGCCCTTCATCTCATCCAACCCCTACCTCTTGCAAATCTTCACCAACGCCTGGCTGTTTGCCATGCTGGCGTTGAGCATCACGCTGGTCACCGGCACGGCGGGGCAGATGTCGCTTGGCCAGGCGGGCTTCCTGGCCATCGGCGGCTATGCCTCGGCCCTGTTGGCCATGCGCCTGGGTTGGCCGCTGGAGCTATCGTTGCTCGCCGGCGCGGCCATTGCGGCTGCGCTGGGCACGCTGCTCATGTGGCCGGTCTTCCGCCTGCGCAACCAGTACGTCGCGCTGGCCACGCTGGGCATCGGCGAGGTGATCAATCAGATCATCCTCAACTGGGAAGGGTTGACCAACGGCGTGTTGGGCCTGAGCAACATCCCGCCGCTGTCGTTGTTCGGCCTGCCGATTGTCGAGACGGCGCCGATCTACTGGTTTGCCTTGGCGATGCTGGTCGTCGCCGCGCTCTTCCAATGGCGGCTGACGCAGTCGCACCTGGGCCGCACGTGGCGCGCGATGCGCGAAGACGAGGTCGCGGCGCGCGCTTTCGGCGTCTCGCTGCACCGTTATAAGGCGCTGGCGTTCATCGCCGGCGGATTGATCGCCGGGCTAAGCGGGGCGTTCACCGCGCACATGTACTCATACATCAATAACGAGACCTTCGCGGCGACGACTTCGATCCTGGGTCTGACGATGGTGATCCTGGGCGGGATGGGCAACATGAGCGGCGCGGTCGTCGGCGCCATCGCGCTGACGGCGCTGCCGGAGCTGTTCCGCCCGCTGGCCGACGCGCGCTATTTGCTCTACGGCGTCGTGCTGCTCTTATTGGTGCGCTTCCGCCCGCAGGGGTTGCTGGGGACGGTGTGAGGCATGGCATGGCGCTGTTAGAAGTCCGTGGCCTGCGCCGCGAATTCGGCGGGGTCGTCGCGGTGGACGGCGTAGATTTGACCGTCGAGGCAGGCGAGACGGTGAGCGTGATCGGGCCGAACGGCGCAGGCAAGACTACGTTGTTCAACCTGATCACCGGCCTGGACAAGCCGGATGGCGGTCAGGTGCTGTTGGATGGGCGCCCGATCACCGGTCTGCCGCCGGAGGAGCTGGCCGCGTTGGGAATCGCGCGCACCTTTCAGCACGGGCGCGTGTTCGGCAATCTGAGCGTGCTAGATAACGTGCTCATCGGCGCGCACACGCGCCAGGCGGCGCATCGCTTGCGCGCGCCGGTGCTGGGCATGATGGCCGAGTTGGCGCTGGCGCTGATCCAGCCGCCGGCCTGGCGCGAGGAGCGTCGGCGGCTGCGCGAGGAAGCGCGCGAAGTGCTGGCGTTGTTCGGCGACCGACTGCTGCCGCGCGCCGACCAGCCGGCCTACAGCCTCTCCTACGCCAACCGTCGGCGCACCGAGATCGCCCGCGCGTTGGCGCTGCGCCCGCGGCTGCTCTTGTTGGACGAGCCAACCGCCGGCATGAATCCGACCGAGACCGCCGAGGTGCTCGAATTCATCCGCGCCCTCAAGGGACGCGGCCTGACCATTTTGTTGATCGAGCACAAGCTATCGCTGGTGATGCAGCTTTCCGATCGCGTCATCGTTATGGACGACGGGCGCAAGATCGCCGAAGGCGCGCCCCAAAGCGTGCGCGACGACCCGAAGGTGATCGAAGCCTACCTGGGCCACAAGCGTCAGGTCGGCGATGCGCGGGACGCGCAGCCGGCCGGCGAAGACGATCGGCGCGCCGGCCGGCCGCAGGCGCGCCCCGCTTCGGTGAGCTGATGAACGACCTGCTTGCGCTCCCCACAATGCCAACGGCGCAGGCGACGCCGCAAGCGTCCTCGTCCGCCTTGCTCCGGCTTGAGGGCATTCAGACCTTCTACGGCGCGTTGCAGGTGCACTTCGGCTTGAATCTGCACGTCTGCCGGGGTGAGATCGTATGCTTGTTGGGCGGCAACGCCAGCGGCAAGAGCACGACGATGAAGGTGATCCTGGGCCTGGTCAAGCCGCGCGCCGGCCGCGTGCTGTTCGACGGCCAACCGATCACCGGCCTGCCGACGCCGCAGATCATCCGACGCGGCATCGGGTCGGTGCCGGAATCGCGCCGCATCTTCCCCGAGATGACCGTGCGCGAGAATCTGCTGATGGGCGCATATACGCGCGCCGACCGTGAGGAAGTCCGGCGCGACTACGAACAGATGCTCGAACGCTTCCCCCGCCTGCGCCAGCGGCTGAACCAGCGCGCCGGCGTGCTCAGCGGCGGCGAGCAGCAGATGCTGGCCATGGCGCGCGCGCTGATGGGGCGGCCTAAGTTGATCTGCATGGACGAGCCGACGATGGGGCTTTCGCCCTTGTTCGTGGACCGCGTGCTCGACCTGATCCAGCACATCAATCAGCAGGGCGTGACGGTGTTCATGGTGGAGCAGAACGCCAACCTGGCCCTACAAATTGCCGACCGTGGCTATGTGCTCCAGAATGGCCACATCGTGCTGGAGGGCGCAGCGCGCGATCTGCTCGGCAGCCCGGAGGTGCGCGATGCCTACCTGGGCGGCGACGCGCGTTGACCGGCCGGGGCGCGCCTCACATCCATCACGCCGGAGATGACCAGGCCGGCGACCACCAGCGCCGCGCCGCCTACGTCGAATGCGCGAATCGGCTCGCCCAGCACCAGCGCCGCTTGCCAGTACGAAAACGCCGGCGCCAGCAACAACCACACGCTGGCGCGCAACGGGTCGCGCTTCTGCAACGCGAACATCAGCGCATTGGCAATCACGGACACCATCAGGATGGACCACGCCAGCCCGCCGACCAGCTCCGGCGTGACCTGCAAGACGGCGTCGCCGTTCAGCGCGACGGCGAAGGGCAGCAGGAAGATAAGCCCAAAGACCAATTGCCATGCGTTGATGATGGCGCTGGGCAGGGTCAGCGCCGTCCGTTTGAGATAGACGCTGCCCATGGCTTGGCTCACCATGGCGATAGCGATCAACCCCAGCCCCTGCCAGGTGGCTGCGCTGGCCGCCAGCGATGGCGCAGCGACGATGATCAAGCCGGCGGCGGCTACAGCGATGCCCAGCCATTCGTTGCGCGTCACTCGGCGGCCAAGCCAGACGCGCGACAGGACGGCGACCAGGAAGGGCATGGTCGCCAGGAACAGGCTATACAGGCCGACCGACACCTCGCGCAGCGACAACCAGGCCGCGCCCAGAAAAAGCGTGCTGTTGGTCAGGCCGATGATAGCGAGCTGCCCCCACTGCTTGCCGCTCGGCAACGCGCTGTTGCGGCGAATCCCGTAGCTCCAGGCCAGCAGCATGGCCGCGGCGATGACAAAACGCGCGCTGAGCACCGTCAATGGCGGCTGGGACTGAAAGCCGTATTTGGCAGCCGTTGAGGCTGAAGCCCATAGGAAGACGAACAAGAGGCCGAGGAGGTTATCCACACCGAGCTGTATTTTGCGTTGCCGAATGAAGATGCGTCAGGCTGCCCGCCGGGCCATCGCGGTCGGCATAGGCGTTCATTCTGCCCGCCGCGCGAGCCAGTGTTCGATCAACTGGCGCGCGATGCTGGGCGGCGCGGGGAGGGCGGGTCGGCCGTTGGGATAAGCGCGCATGAACTCAGGCGCAGGCATGGTTGTCGCAACTGGGGCTATTATTGCACTCATGCCGCTCGTCCATACCAGCGCCTTCAAGGTGCGCTTCTACGAATGCGACTTGTATGGCCACGTCAACAACGCCAACTATCTGCGCTACATGCAAGAGGCGGCCTTTGAGGCGTCGGCGGCTGCCGGCTACGACCCGCAGCGCTATGCGCAGATGGGGCGCGTTTGGTATGCGCGCGCCACAGACATCGAGTACATTCGGCCGGCGCAGTACGGCGACACGATCGCGGTGAAGACCTGGGTGGCCGACTTCCGGCGCGTCACCTCGCGCCGCGCCTACGAGCTGCGCTCGACGACGACGGGCGCGCTCATCGCCAGGGCGACTACGGATTGGGCTTTTCTCGATGCGGCGACGCAGAAGCCTGCCGCGATACCGGATGAGCTGATCCGCGCCTTCTTCCCCGAAGGCTTGTCCGAACGATGCCTTGGTCGCGAGAAGTTCCCGTCCGCGCCGCCCCCGCCCGAGGGCGCGTATCGCCTGCGCCGGCGAGTGCAATGGCGCGAGTGCGACTCGGCCGGCCATGTGAACAACGCCATCTACGCCGAATGGGCCGAGGAGTGCGGCATGCAGTGCATCGCGCATTATCGCTGGCCGGTCACGCGCATGGCCGGAGCCGGCGTCGGCATTTTCTACCGCCGCATGTGGATCGAGCACCTGCGGCCAGCCCTGTTCGACGACGAGATCGAAATTGTCGCCTGGTTGTCCGAGGTCAAGCGCGCGACGGCCATGCGTCACTTCACCGTGACGCGCCTATCCGACGGCGCGCTGCTCGCGCGCATCAACGTGCTGGGCGTGTGCGCCGATGTGCGCACCGGCGCGCCTCGGCGCATCCCGCAGGCGATGCGCGATGACTTCGCGCCGAACATCGCCGTCTGCTCGGTCGGTCATTGCGCTGAGGAGGAGCGGGGATGAAGTGTTGCGCGGGATCAAGTTGCCGGGCGTTCGAGCGCGTCTTCGACGCCTCGTATGCCGAGGACGACCTGGAGCACTATCGCAAGCACGGGCCGGCCCGGGCGACGCGCCTGCTCTTGCAGGCCATTCAGGAGGCGACGCCGGTCGCCGGCGCGAAGCTGCTCGACATCGGCGGAGGGGTGGGCGCAGCGCATCACGAACTGTTGAAAGCCGGCGCGCGCTCGGCAGTGGATGTGGACGGCTCGAGCGCCTTTTTGGCGGCTGCGCGCCGAGAAGCCGAGCGACTGGGCCACGCCGATCGCGTGACGTATCTACACGGCGACTTCGTCGCGCTGGCCGACGCGGTCGCGCCGGCCGACATCGTCACGCTCGACCGGGTGATCTGCTGCTATCCTGACATGCCGCAGTTAGTCGGCGCGGCTGCTGCGCGAGCGCAGCGCGTGCTTGGCCTAGTCTTCCCGCGCGATGCGTGGTGGACGCGCGCCGGCGTGTGGTGTATCAACCTGTTCGAGCGCCTGCGCCGCGATTCGCTGCTGTTCTACGTCCATCGCCTCGCGGAGTTGGATGCCGTCGTCGAGCGCGGCGGCCTGCGTTTGCGGTTTCACCGCAGCGCCGGCGTCCTGTGGCAGGTGCGCGTGTACGCGCGGTGATGGTGCGTCAGTGGGGCTGTTCATGGCACGCGGATCACGGCGAACACGCGGTTGCCGAAGAACCGCCCACTCGGGTCTTTCAGGCGCCAGGTGGTTGTGTAAACGCCAGGCTGCGTCGGCGCGGTCAACGGCACGCTGATATCTATCACGCCGTTGCTCGGCGTCGGCCGGATCGGCTCGCGGCCGGTCGGGTGCATGGGCGTATCGGAGAAGAAGGCGATGCTGTAGCCTTCGCCCCAATCGCAGCTGCTGGTGTTGCGCATGCGCCAGGTCTTGATGAAGGTCGCGCCGGCGGCGATTGATGTGCCGTCGGGGATGCTGACGTCTGTGACGAACGCCGCCGTGAGGACGCACCCGCCCGCGCCGACGACCGGCGTGGTCTCAATTGGCGGCAGGGCGGCGGGCGTCTCCTGGCCGACGATGAGCGTGATCGCATACGGCTCGCTGGCGACGCCGGCGGCATCCACAGCCACCGCGCTCAGTTGGAGCCGACCTTGCGCGCGCGGCACATACGTGATGCGCGTGGAGAAGGTGAGCGACGGCTGCGGATTCGCCTGCGTGGCGACGATCTGATCGTCGAGCATAATTTCAACGCGGATGACGTTTCGGCTGGCGACGGCGGCGACCGTAAGCGGGATCGTTTCGCCGGGTTCGTAGCGCGCTCCGTCCGGCGGGGTCACGATTGCCACCATCGGCTTGAGGCCGCTTGGAGGAGGATTGCCGCAGGCAGGGATTCCCACGAGAAGCGCCGCGGCGAACGCGCGCCAGCCGAGCCTTCGTAGCGCCACACTCGCTATTTTAGACGAACGCAGTTGCTAAAGCGTCCATGCGAGTCCGTACAGCGGCTGCCGACTGGGCCTGCGAGCTTACGGGCCGGCCGATTCATCTTAACCCGGCCGATGCGGTTACAATTCACGCCTAATGCAGCAGACTATCGAGAGCGCGCAGAATGGGCTTGCGACAGTCCATGATGCCGTAAAGGCGCCCCTTCACCTGCTGGAAGCGCGCCGTAACCTACATCGGCTGCAGACCGTGATCCGTTTGGCCTCGCTTGCGACTTCTGCGTTGGTCGTTGCGCTGCCGATCTATTCGAGCAACTTCAATGCCAGCGGCCTGGAGAAGGGCCTGCTGTTCGCCATCCCGGCGTTCATGATGGCCATCGCCCGACCGATCATCGGGCGTAGCATGGACCTCTACGGCCGCCGGTTCTTTTTGTGCCTGGGCGTCGGCATTTTGCTGCTGGCGATGGTGTTGTTCATCTTCGCCCGCGAGTTCAGCTTCCGGCTGGGCGGAATTGCGATTCAGGCGGATGCGTCATTTGCAGTGGCCATGCTCTTCCTTGCGCGCACCGTTCAGGGCTTTGGGCTGGGCACGATGCTGCTCTCCTCATACACGATTACGGCGGATCTGGCGCGGCAGAGCGGCCGTGGCTCCAGCTTTGGCTACACCGAGGAGGCACAATACCGAGGCGGGTTGTTCGGCGGGTTGATCGCCGTCCCCATCCTGCTGCTGTTCGGTTTCGACCCTACCCATGGGTTGCGATTGAATCAAACGGTGTGGTCGGTGATCTTCGTCGTGTATGCGCTTGGGGCGCTGCTCGCCTTCATCCTAGCGGTGCGCACTGTGCCGGAGACGCGCAAATACGCCTTGATCGAGGCGGAGCGCGAGGAAGCGGCTCGGCAGAAGATAGACCCGCAGTTGTATGTCTTGATGGCGATCGTCATGCTGACCACCGCTTCATCTTATGGTCTGGCGCCGTTCATCCTGACCTTCATCCAAGATCACCTTACGCAGAACCTGCTGCTGATTGCGATGGCCTACATCCCGGCGGCGCTGATCTGGGCGTTTCTGCCCTCGCGCCTGGGTCAGGTTGCGGATCGCGTCGGGCGCAAGCCGCCGATGGTCGTCGGCCTGACGACAAGCGGCCTGTTTTCGCTCACCATCCCCTTCTTGAGCATGGTCTTCCCCACCGTCAACTTGGCGATTGCGGCGCTTATGCTCTTTGCAACGCTTGAGGCGGCCTGTTATGCTGCGGCTGTGCCGGCCGAGCAAGCGATGGTCGCCGACATGACCGGCGGCAAGCAGCGCGGCATCGGCTTCGGCTTATACACCTTGGCGCAATCCATGGGACAGGTGTTCGGCCCTTTGGTAATGGGCGTGCTCTACGATTGGGATCGCGCCGGGCCTTTTCTGGCCAACGCCGTCATTTTGATCATCGGCAGCTTGTTGGTGGTGGCGGTGCTGCAGGACCCGGCCAAACGGCGCCGCTCGCTCGTGAGCCTCGGTAAGTGATTGCCATGTCTGCGGTCGGCTATCTCTACGATCCTGCCTTCCTGGCGCATGACTTGCCCGGACATCCGGAGCACGCCGGACGCTTGCGGGCGATCATGGACCTGCTGCGCGAGCGAGGTGCGCTGGCCTCTTTGGAAGCGCTGCCGTTCGGAGCAGCCACTTTTGAGCAATTGACCGCGCTGCATTCGCCGCGCTACGTCTCGCAGGTATACGCATTCAGCGAGCGCGGTCGCGGCGCGCTCAACCCCGACACCTATATCGTGGCCGAATCTTTCAACGCCGCGGCCATGGCTGTGGGCGCCAGCCTCGCCGCAACCGAGGCCGTCATGAAAGGCAAGGTGCGACGCGCCTTCGCGCTGGTGCGCCCGCCGGGGCATCACGCTTTCGCCGACCACGGAGAGGGATTTTGCCTGTTCAACAACATCGCGTTTGCGGCCAAGCACGCGCTGGGCGACATTGACGCGGAACACGACTACGCCTGGTCGCCTTCGGCCGTGCGCAACCAGCGCAACACCCGGCCGGAACGCGTGATGATCGTGGACTTCGATGTGCATCACGGCAACGGCACGCAGGCCCTCTTTTACGACGACCCGCGCGTGCTCTATGTCTCGATCCACGAGTACGGCTGGGTGTACCCCGGCAGCGGCGCCGCCGATGAACGCGGCAAGGGCGCGGGGCGCGGGGCGACGATCAACGTGCCGCTGCCGCCGGAGACGGGCGACTTTGGGTATGCGCTGGTCTTCGACGAGATCCTCATCCCGGCCGCGCGGCGGTTTGCCCCTAACCTGCTGCTGGTCTCAGCCGGCTTTGATGCGCATTGGCGCGACCCCCTGGCGCACATGCGCGTCTCGCTGGCCGGCTTCGCGCGCATGATGCGCGTGCTCTGTGAGCTGAGCGATGAGCTGTGCGGCGGCAGGATGGTCGTCGTGCTCGAGGGCGGCTACGACTTGCAGGCCCTCAGCTACGGCGTGCTGAACGCGCTGCGCATCATGCAGGGCAACCTCGCTGATGTCGAAGATCCGCTCGGCCCATGTCCGGCGCCGGAAGCGCCGGTCGAAGACTTGATCGCCGCCTTCGCCGCGCTCAACGGCCTAAAGTGACTGCCATGCGCTATTCGCAGGACTACATCAAACGCATGATCGAGCAGTTTGGCGAGTTCTTGCTCGCGCTCAAGCAACTGCTCACCGAGGACAAGCGCGCGGAGGCCCGCGAGCAACTCGACCTGGCCTACCGCGAGCTGTTGGGCATGGAGCCGCAATTCGTCCGCGACGCGCCCGACGACTACCTGATCCTGGCAACCGGCCTGGCCCAGGTCGGCGACATGAATAAAAGCGTGGCGCTCAGTGGATTGTTGAGCGCCGACGGCGACTGGCACGCCCTGGCCGGCGAATATGATGCGGCGCAAGCCTACTACGTGAAGGCGGCGAACGTGCTGCTCGAGGCGCTGCTGCGGCAGCCTTTCGGCGTCGCCAAAGACGACATCGCGCGGATGGATGCGCTGATCGAGAAATTGGCGCATTTCGATGTGCCGTTCGCGACGCGCGAGCGCCTGTTCCGCTATCATGAGCGCATTCATCGCTTCGCCGACGCCGAGGACGACCTGTATAGCCTGCTCGAGGCTGCGCCGGAGGATGAATCGCTGCTCGAAGCGGGTGTGGCGTTTTACGAGCGATTGCTGCGGCTCAAGGATCACGAGTTGCTTCTCGGCGGCCTGCCGCGTGACGAAGTCGAGGCCGGCCTGGCCGAGCTGGAGGCGCGGCGCCCGCCGGCTTGATACGACAGGAGAGACCAGAGGCCAGATACAAGGCGAAAGGCACGACCCTATGTCTATCACCGTCTTACTCGGCGCCCAGTGGGGCGACGAAGGCAAAGGCCGGATCACCGATGCGTTGGCGGCGGATGCTGATATTGTTGCGCGCTTCAACGGCGGCGACAACGCCGGCCATACCATCACCATCGGTTCGCGGGTGTTCAAGTTGCACCTGCTGCCGGCCGGCATCTTCCGCGAACGCTGCCTGAACATCATCGGCAACGGCGTCGTGCTCAACCCGATCCACTTCCTGAAAGAGCGCGATGAGATCGTCGCCGCCGGATTTCCGGTCACGCCGGAGAACCTGCAGATCAGCGAGGCTGCGCACGTCATCCTGCCGGGGCATATCGCGCTCGACGCCGCGCGCGAAGCGACGCGAGGCGGCATCGGCACCACCCAGCGCGGCATTGGTTTTGCCTACAGCGACAAGGCGGCGCGCCTGGGGCTGCGCGCAGGGCTGATGCGCGATCCCGGGCGATTCGCCGAGGCCGTGTATGAGCACACCCAGCGCGTCAATCGCGCGCTGGAGCGCGAATATGGGCGTCCGCCGCTCGACGCCCAGGCGGCTGCCGACCAATACGCCGAGGCGGCGCGGCACGTCGCGCCCTATCTAGCCAACACCTTCCGCACGCTGAATCGCGCCCTGGCGCAGGGCAAGCGCGTGTTGGCCGAAGGCGCGCAAGCCGTCATGCTCGATATTGACCACGGCACGTATCCGTTCGTCACGTCGTCTAGCGCGACCATCGGCGGCGTGTTGACCGGCCTAGGCGTGCCGGCCCAAGCGATCACGCGCGTCGTCGGCATGGCCAAGGCGTTTTGCACGCGCGTCGGCGCAGGGCCGTTCGTCACCGAACTGGATGGCGAGCCGGCGCAGCGCTTGCGCGGCACTGGCGCGAACCCCTGGGACGAATACGGCGCGACCACCGGCCGGCCGCGTCGCGTGGGATGGTTCGACGGCGTGGCGCTGCGCTACGCCGCGCAAATGAACGGCCTGACCGAGCTGGCGCTCACCAAGCTGGACATCCTCACCGGCCTGGCCCCGCTGCGCATCTGCGTGGCTTACGCATATCACGGTGCGCAACTGGAGGATTTCCCGCAGGATAGCGAAATCCTGGCGCAGTGCCGGCCGATCTACGAAGAGCTGCCGGGGTGGAAGGACGATGTCACATCCGCACGCAGCTTCGAGGACTTGCCGGCGGAAGCGCGCGCCTACATCGCCCGGATTGAGGCGCTGGCCGGCGTTCGGGTGACGATGGTCAGCGTGGGGCCGGAGCGCGAGCAGTTGGTGGTGCGTTAGCGCGCCGTTCGCGCGAAGCGACTTGCTCACCGATGCGAACGCAATATAATTAGAACAGTTGTTCGAGCAGCCGGCCCAGGTTGGTGAACACCCGGCGGCGCTCCCAGGAGAAGAGAAATGGCAGCAGACGCGAAGAAGAAGGCGCTCGACATCGCGCTCGCCTCGATCCTCAAGGCTCACGGCGACGGCGCGGTCATGCGCCTGGGGGAAGCATCCCAGATGAACGTGGATGTCATTCCGACCGGCAGCCTGGCGTTGGACATCGCGCTGGGCGTCGGCGGCATCCCGCGCGGGCGAATCACCGAGATCTACGGCCCTGAATCTTCGGGCAAAACCACAATCTGCCAGCACATCGTGGCGCAGGCGCAGAAGCGCGGCGGCATCGCGGCCTACATTGACATGGAGCACGCCCTTGATCCGGCCTACGCGGCGCGCTGCGGCGTGAACGTGAACGATCTGCTCATCTCACAGCCCGACACGGGCGAGCAGGCGTTCGACATCGCCGAGCAGCTCATCCGCTCGAACGCGATTGACGTCGTCGTCATTGACTCGGTGGCCGCGCTGGTGCCGAAGGCCGAGATCGAAGGCGAGATCACCGACTTGCAGCCCGGCGTCCAGGCGCGGCTGATGAGCAAGGCGCTCCGACGGCTGGCCGGCGTGATCAAGCAGACCAACACGGCCATCATCTTCACCAACCAGCTCCGCCAGAAGATCGGCGTGATGTTCGGCAACCCGGAGACCACGACCGGCGGCATGGCGCTGCGTTTCTACGCCTCGGTGCGCCTGGACGTGCGCCGAGTGCAAGCCATCAAGTCGGGCGGGGAAGTGACCGGCAGCCGCACCCGCGTGCGCGTGACCAAGAACAAGGTCGCGCCGCCCTTTAAGGAGGCCGAGTTCGACATCATGTATAACGAGGGCATCAGCACGCTCGGCGACATGCTAGACGTGGCCACCAGCATGAACATCGTCGAGAAGCGCGGCACGTTTTTCATATACGACGGCGCGCGCATCGGCCAAGGACGCGAAAACGCCAAAGCCTACCTGGCCGAGCACCCCGAAGTCGCCGCCAAGATCGAAGCGCAAGTGCGCGAGTCCATCGCCAGCGGCCAAGCCGTCAAGTTTGCGCCGACGACCAAGCCAGAGGCCGGCGAGGAGGACGAGGGCGTAGACGAATTCGCCGATTGAGCGCCGGGGTCAACCGTCGCCCGTTGCGCCGGCGAGGAGCCGCGCTACGAGGGCGGATGAGAGTCGAACTCACCGCAGCTTGCTGAGCAACCTGCCACTGGTTTTGAAGACCAGGACGCCCACCGGGGCGCATCCACCCTCCTGGACAACTGGATTGTAGCGTGATGCGCGTCGGCTTCCAGCCGTTGCGGTCATCCTGCTATGCGCGCAGCGCATCCTCAGCTTCCCCGTGCTATGCAGTAACATTCGCGCATGGCCAAAAAGGAGACCGCCGAAGCGAGCATCGCGCAACTCACGTTCGAGCAGGCCTTTCAACAACTGGAGGCAATTGTGGCGCAGCTCGAACGCGGCGAATTGCCCCTCGATCAATCGCTGGAACTCTACGCGCACGGCCAACGGTTAGTCGCGCACTGCGCGCAGCTCCTCGACCAGGCGGAGCTGCGGGTGAGAGAGGTGAAGGATTAGCGCGCACCCCTCGCAACGATGGTCGGCACATTCCTGAACGTCGTCACGGTGCTGATCGGCGCGGCGCTGGGCGTCGCGCTGGGCAACCGCCTGCCGGCGCGGATGCGCGAGACGGTGCTCACCGGCCTGGGCCTAAGCACCGTCGGCTACGCCGTCCTCAACATCGTGGACGCGATGGCCGACCAGCAGAACGCGCCGTTCAAGTTCATCGTCATCCTGTTGAGTATTCTCATCGGCGGCGTGGTCGGCGAGTGGATGGACATTGACGGGGCGCTGCATCGCTTCGGCGCGGCGCTGGAGCGGCGCTTCGCCAAGAGCGAGGACGCCGAGCGCACCGCGCGCTTTATTCGCGGCTACGTCGCCGCCAGCCTGGTGTTCTGCGTCGGGCCGATGACCATCCTCGGCTCGATCCAGGATGGCCTGCGGGGGGACTACTCGCTGCTGGCCATCAAGAGCACGCTCGACGGCTTCGCCGCGCTGGCCTTTGCGGCGTCGCTGGGGGTCGGGGTGGGCTTCTCCGTCATCACCATCGTCGTGGTGCAGGGGGGCATCGCCCTGCTGGCCGGCCAGCTCCAGGGCTGGTTGACCCCGCCGATGCTAGCTGTGCTGTCGGCCACCGGCGCGCTGCTCATCATCGGCATCGGCCTCACCCTGCTCGACCTGAAGCAGATTCGGCTGGCCAACTACCTGCCCGCGCTGGCGATCGGGCCGGCCATCGTGGCCGCGCTCGGCGCGTTCGGATTGCCGGGCTTCACCTAGCGCTCATCCCGCCGCCCGCGGAAGATCAGCCGGATCGGCGTGCCGAGGAAGGTGAAGGCTTCGCGCAGGCGGTTCTCCAGGAAGCGCTCGTAGGTGAAGTGCACCAGTTGCGCGTCGTTGACGTGGAAGACGAAGGTGGGCGGGTTGACCCCCACCTGCGCGGCCATGTAAATCTTCAGGCGTCTGCCGGCGCGCGTCGGCGGAGCGTGCCGTTCGCTGGCTTCGCGCACAATGCGCATCAGGTCGCTGGTCGAGATGCGCATGGCGCGCGCCTCGTTCACGCGCAGGGCGGTCGGCAAGATGTGGTCGGTGCGAAAGCCGGTCTTGGCGCTGACGAACAGCACCGGCACATAGGCCATGAAGTTCAGCCTGTCCTGGACTAGCTTCAGGAAGTCCTGCATCTTGGCCGTCAGCAGGCCCAGCCCTTCCACCGGCTGCGCCGTGCGGGCCACCTTCTCCGCGCTCTCGATCAGATCCCACTTGTTGACCACGACGACCACGCCCTTGTTCTCGTCGAGGATGTAGCCGGCGATGTGTTCGTCCTGGGCGACCACGCCTTCGGTTGCGTCGAGCAGCAGCAACGCCACATCGCTGCGCTCAACCGCCTTGAACGCGCGCAGCACGCTCCACTTCTCCACGCCGGGGGTGATGCTGCCGCGCTTGCGGATGCCGGCGGTGTCTATCAGGGTGATGGGGGTCACCCGCGTCGGGTGGGGCGTGATGCTTGAATCGTCGCGGATCGCCTCGTCGGCCTCCGCTTCCACGAACTCGATGCGCGTGTCAATGGCGTCGCGCGTGGTGCCCGGCACATCGCTCACGATCACCCGTTCCGCGCCGATGAGACAATTGAACAGTGAGGACTTGCCGACGTTGGGGCGGCCCACCAGCGCGATCTTGACCGATTCGTCCGGCGCGGCTTCCTCCGCCGGCTGAGGCGGGATGGCCGCAACGATGGCGTCGAGCAGGTCGCCAACACCATGGCCGTGGATGCCGCTGACGGGATAGACCTCGCCCAGGCCGAGCTTGTAAAACTCGACGCTAGCGTCGCGCGGGGCCTGCGCCTCGGCCTTGCTCGCGGCGATGATGATGGGCGGCGTGGATTTGCCCTGGCGCTGGCGTTGGCCGACCAGCCTGCGCAGGATCTCGGCCACGGCTTCGTCGGCTGCCGTCAGCCCGGCCTGCGCGTCCACGGTGAACACGAGCACATCGGCCTCGGCGATGGCGATCTCGGCCTGTTCGCGAATCTCGCGCACGAAGTCCGCCGACGCTTCGGCAAGCGCCGGCTTGTCCTTGCTGCGCAGCGGCTCCAGCGGCTCAATGCCGCCGGTGTCCACCAGGGTGAACTCGACGCCGCGCCATGTGACCGGCGCCTGGATGCGGTCGCGCGTGGTGCCGGGGCGGTCGTCCACCACCGACAGGCGTTCGCCGATCAGCCTGTTGAACAAGGTGCTCTTGCCGACGTTCGGGCGGCCAACGAGCGCGACGAAGGACTTCTTCATGACGAAAAAACGGCCGCAAAGGCGCGCAGCCAAGTGTATCGCAGGTCTGTGCGCCTTTGCGGCTGTTGCGCGACGGGTTTGAGGGGACTCAGCGCCGGCCGGTGTTGCGCGCGGGGGGCGTGCGCGGCGGCGCGTTCGGGTCAAGCCCGTAGCGCGCGATTGCGGCAGCGGCTGCCGCGCCAAGCATGGGACCGATGATGTAAATCCAGATGTTGTCCAACCTGCCGGCCACGATCGCCGGGCCGATTGAGCGCGCCGGATTCACGCCGGCCTCGCTGATGCCGCCTCCGCCCAGGATCACCATGGCCAACGTCAGGCCGATGGCCAGGCCGGCGAAATCGCCCGCTTTGCCATAAGCCGCGCCCATCACCGCCACAAAAGCCAGGAAGAACGTCAAGATCGCCTCGGTGAACAGCGCGCCGATGGAGTTGGTGACGGCCGTGTTGTAGCTGAACGCGCCGAAGAAGTTAGCCGCAGCGCCGCCTTGCGCCGCAGGCGACAGAATGGCGTTCAGCGCCAGCGCCGCGACCAGGCCGGCGATGACTTGCGCGACGATGTATGTTGCGGCTTTGACCCAGTCCATGTTGCCGGTGATGGCGATGGCAGTCGTCACCGCCGGATTCAGATGCGCGCCGCTGACTTTGCCGATTGAGTAGGCGGCGAAAATCACGGCGAGGCCATGACCCAGGGCGGGCAGGACCGGACCTGCCGCATAGCCGGGCGCGGTTTTAGCAAACCACACCGCCCCCGAACCGATAAAAACCAGCGCAAATGTGCCGATGAATTCAGCCAGTAGGGCTTTCCAGTTGATCATGGGTGCGAACTCCTTCTCCGATGTTTAGCTTTTGGTCAACGCGTGCACGGCGCGCACGGCTTCGTCGCAACGGTCGGCGGCCACAATCAAGCTGATCGCGCATTCGGAAGACCCCTGCGCGATGGCGAACACGTTGATGTTCTGCGCGCCCAGCGCGCTGAACACGCGGCCGCTGACGCCGGGCGTCTCGCTGATGCCCATCCCGACGGCGGTGATGATGGATGCCTGGTCGAACGTCTCGATCGGGTTGATCTCGCCGTGTTCCATTTCTTGGCGGAATTCGGCGCTCAGTTCGGCGGCCACGCTCGGCGCGGCGGCCTTGGGAATGACGAAGCAGATATTTTGCTCGGATGACGCTTGCGAGATCATCAGCACGCTGGTGTGGGTGCGCGCCACGGCCATGAATGTCCGCCCGGCGATGCCCGGCACGCCTTTCAGCCCGCCGCCCGACACGGTCATCATGCTCACGTCCTTGATGGCAGTCACGGCCTTGATCACGCTGTCGCTCGGCGCGAGGTCGCTGCGGTGCACGATGAGCGTGCCCGGGTGCGTCGGGTTAAAGGTGTTCTTCACGCGCAGCGGGATGTTCTTTTCCACCAGCGGCGCAATCGTCATCGGATGCAGCACCGATGCGCCGAAGTAAGCCAGTTCGCTCATCTCTTGCGCGGTCAGCACCTCGATGGTGCGCGCGTCCGGCACGATGCGCGGGTCGGCGGACAAGACGCCGTCCACGTCGGTGTAGTTGTAGACCTCGTCGGCGTTCAGCGCTGCGGCGAGGATGCTGGCGCTGTAGTCGCTGCCGCCGCGCCCGAGCGTGGTGGGCACGCCGGATAGCGTGGCGCCGATGAAGCCGGTCACGACCGGCGTCACGCCGGCCTGCAACAACGGCATCAATCGCGCGGTCGTCCGCTCGCGCGTGGGGCCCATCAGCGGCGCAGCCGATTGGTAACGGTCGGTGGTGATGATGAATTCGGTGGCGTCGAGCGGCTCGGCCATCACGCCGACGCTGCGGAGGGCGCCGGCCAGGATGCGGGCGGCCATGCGTTCGCCCAGGCCGGCGATGGCGTCGAGCGCGCGCGGGGTGACTTCGCCCAGCACGCGCACGCTGGCGCACAGCATCTCGAAGCCGCTGAGCAGTTGGTCAATTTCCTCGCCGATGCGTTGGCGCTCGTCGGCGTTGCCGACGGTCGCCTCGATTGCGGCGTGGTGCTTGTCGGCCAACATGCGGCGGGCGCGCGGGTAACTCTCGCCGTCGCCGGCGGCGGCCGATCGGGCCGCGTTGAGCAGCAGGTCGGTCACTTTGAGCGCGTCGCGCGGGTCGGCCGATTTGCCCATCGCGGATGTCACGACGACCACATGGTCCCAGCGCGTGGTCGCATCGCGGACGATCTGTGCGGTTTGGCGGATTGCGGCGCCGTCGCCGACGGACGTGCCGCCAAATTTGAGGACTACCAGTGACATGGTGCGTTGTAAGCGCCGCAGATTATAGCCAGCGCTATTGAACGCGCGCTCAACCGCTGCTACAATCGGGGTTGAGGATAAGCCGTGCCCCTATAGCTCAATGGATAGAGCGCCGGCCTCCGGAGCCGTAGATCGCAGTTCGAATCTGCGTAGGGGCAAAAAAGAACAAACTCCTTAGCGCAGGGAGTTTGCTCTTTGTTTTATCATTCGGCCGGAATGCCGCCGGCGGAATATATTGAGGATGCAGGGTTGCGCATTGCGACCGGCGCGGCCATCGTCCGTCGCAGCGCTTCCAGGCGATCCAGCTCCGCGAGCAGGCGGATTTGTCGCACGCGGAAGGATTCGGCTTGCGCCCCGTCTGCCCAGGTCAAGTCGTGATGAATGCTCGTCAGCTCCTTCCTCAGGTAGGCGATCGTCTCATCAAGGAGTTGTCTGGTCATTCCGCGGTGAAACATAGCGCGATGGTGTGAAGTCGGCGTGAATTTCAAGTTAAGCCCTCTGTGTTTGCCGCTTTACTTTTCCTTCTCCTTTTGTTAACTTTTGCTTAACGGGATGTGTCTATACAGGTGAGCTAACATGTCAAGTGCTCCACGCACTCGCTCGGCGCTAGATCACGACATCGCCGAAATTCGCAATGACATTCTCCGCATGGGTAGCCTCGTCGGAGATCAAATCGCCAATTCTGTTCGCGCGCTCAAGGATCGTGATCTGTCGCTGGCGCACCAAGTCGTCGAGGCGGATCAGCACATCAACGCGCTGCGTTATCAGGTCGAGTCTGAGTGCGTGCGTGCAATTGCGACGCAACAGCCGGCGGCGAAAGACCTGCGTTACATTGTCGCTGCCATTCACATGGCCAGCGAGCTGGAGCGCATCGCCGATCATGCCAGCGGCATCGCTTCCATCGCTATTCGAATTGGCGACGAGCCACTGGTCAAACCGCTCATTGACATCCCACGCATGCAAGAGATCGCTAGCGAAATGATTCGCAGTGCGCTGGATGCGTTCGTGCAGATGGATGCCGAGGCCGCGAAGGCTATCGTCGCGCGCGATCAAGAAGTGGACGACCTATACGTGCAGGTTCTGCGCGAGCTGTTGACCTTCATGATGCAAGACGCGAAGACAATTGCGCAATCAACGTATTTGCTCTGGGTTGCGCATAACTTGGAGCGCATCGCCGATAGGGCGACTAACTTGTGCGAACGCGTGATCTTCGCCGTGACTGCGGAGCTAGGGGATTACAAGCCCGGTCCGACCGAGTGACGTGTCGTCGTCGCGCAGCCGAGTTGAGTCGCCGACCGGCGTTTGCGCATGTGACAGTGACGCAGATATGCCCAAGGTTCTGATTGTCGAAGACGAAACGATCCTGCTCGATTTGCTGGCCAGGCACCTGGAGAGCGAGGGCTACACGGTCATCACGGCCACCAGTGGCGATGACGGTTTAGAAATCGCGCGGCGCGAGCAGCCGGATATTTGCGTGTTGGACGTGATGCTGCCCGGCCTGGACGGTCTGTCGCTGTGTCGCATCTTGCGGCGCGAATCGGACATGGCGATCATCCTGCTGACTGCGCGCGCCGGCGAGATCGATCGCGTGATCGGGTTGGACAATGGCGCCGACGATTACGTGGTGAAGCCGTTCAGCTTGCCCGAGCTGACCGCGCGCATCCGAGCCGCCTTGCGGCGTACGCCCAAGCGCACGGAGAGCCTGCTGCGGGCCGGCGACGTGCAGCTCGACCTGGTCTCGCGGCGCGTCTTCCTGGGCGATAAGGAGATCAAGCTCAGTCACAAAGAGTTCGAGCTGCTCGCCACGCTCATGCGCAACAAAGGCGCCGTGCTCTCGCGCGAATTTCTCATCACGCAAGTGTGGGGCTACGACTTCGACGGCGACGTGCGCACAGTGGATGTGCATGTGCGCTGGCTGCGCGAGAAGATCGAAAAAGACCCTTCGCGCCCCGAGCACCTGCAAACCGTGCGCGGGGTGGGGTATCGCATAGACTGAGCGTTCATCGCCCTTCGCGCAGCTTGCGAAGCTGATCGGCGATCCGCGTCTCGTCGAGCTGCGCATCCGGCATGGCCTGGCTCTCCTCGGCCTGAGCCACGTTCGGAGGCGACGATGGCTGAGGCGCCGGAGACGAGCGCGGCTGTAGCTGTTCGCGCTTCTGATGCGCTTCTACTTCATCTAACAAGCGCTGGAGTTTGGCGATCTCACCCCTCAGCCGGCCGGCTATGGCCTCGTCCCCGCGCTTTTCTGCCTCGGCCAAGTCCCTGCGCAGGCTCTCCACTTGCGCTCGCGCTTCATCCAGCAACCGGTCGCGGCGCCGGTTGGATGATGCTTGGGCCGCGCCTCCGCGAAAGGCGCCGCTCACGGTTGAGCGGATGAGCAACGTCACGCGGTCGAGGAACTTCATCGGGCGCCGAAGAGCGACAGCCGTTGGCCGTTCATGTTGGCTGCGGCGTCGGAGCACAGATACAACATCGCGCTGGCAATGTCCTCAGCCGTGGTGAACTGCGCGTAGTCGGCGTCGGGCCTCTCGGCGCGCATCTGCGGCGTGAGGATGGCGTTGACGACGATGATATTGGCGGTCGCGCCGCTGCCCTGCAATTCGTCGGCCAGAGCCAGGGTAAGCGCCTCGCTGGCCGCCTTGCAGGCTGCATAGGCGGCGTTCGCGTGTGAGGGCTTTTGGGCCTGCGGCGAGGAGACTAGGATGAAGCGGCCGCGGCTGGCTTTGAGCGGCTCGACAAAGGCGCGCATGACGTTCCACGTCGTCTCGATCAAGAGCTGCTTCAGCAGCGCCCAGTCGTCGTCGGGGAACTGAGCGATCTTTTGCCCGCCGCGGTAGCCGCCGACGAGGTGGAGCACGGCATCCACGCGCCCATGTCGTTGTTGGATCTGCTCCGCCCACGCGCGCGTCTGTCCCGCGTCCAGCAGGTCCGCTGTAGCCCAGTGGTGCTTTCCCGGCGGCGCGCCGAGCGACGCGATGAGCGCGTCGAGCTTAGATGCGTCTCGGTCAACCAACGACAGCACAGCGCCGGCGCGCGCGAACGCTGCGACGACCGTTGGGCCAAGGCCGCCGGCCGCGCCGGCGATGGCGACGACTTTGCCGTCCAGGGAGATGTTCATCTTGAGTGGATTATAGGGTGGCGGACGTCTGCTCCAGTCGCCGGGCCGAAGCGCCGTTACAATCTTCGGACACCGATGGGCGAATCGTCTGATGCCTTGCGCGCCTTGATTGCGAAAGCTGCCGAACGCGGCAATCCATCGTTCGTGTGGCGCGCGGGCCAGGAGCGCAGGCTGGCTATGCTGAACGCAGCGGCGCCGTTAGCCGGCAAGCGCGTGCTGGAGTTCGGTTGCGGCATCGGCGCCTATATGCGCGAGATTCGCCGCTACACGCCGCACGTGTTCGGCTTCGATATCGAAATCGAGCGGCTGCAGACCGGTCGCGCGGCGGGGGTGGCGGGGCTGCTGGCTGCCGCGGCCGAGCGGCTGCCGTTTGCGGATAACGCGTTCGACGTGGTGTTCAGCAATGAGGTGCTCGAACACGTGGAGGATGACCGCGCTGCTTGCCGCGAAATTGCGCGCGTGTTGCGCCCCGGCGGCCGGGCGGTGATTTTTGCGCCCAACCGGCTGTATCCCTTCGAGACGCACGGCATCTACTGGCGCGGCCAATATCATTTCGGCAACAAGCCGTTGGTGAACTGGTTGCCGGACGCGATTCGCAACGCGCTTGCGCCCCATGTGCGCGCCTATACGTCGCGACAACTGCGCGCGCTGTTCGACGGCGCGCCCGTGCGCCTGGTCTTGCACACACAGGTGTATCCGGGCTTCGACAACATCATCGCGCGCGCCGGCGCCGCCGGCCGGGCCTTGCGGGCTGCGGCGCATCGGCTCGAATCGTCGCCGTTGCGCGCCTTCGGGCTATCGCATCTGTTGGTCGTGGAGAAGGTGTGATGCCGTGCGTGGCGGTCACCTGCGCCAACTGCGACCGAACCGGATGCCCGGCTGCACCGCCGGCTCATACACCAGGGGCCGGAGCGATGCCTCTCAGTTGCCGGCCAGCAGCGATGCGACCCTCGGCTCGCTGCCCGGCCAGCGCACGATCTCGTTGATGGGCTGATCGGGGAACCACCGGGCGAAGATGCGGGCGTATTGGCCGTCGGCCCGCATGTCTTGCAACGTCAGGTTTACCAGGTCTCTCCAAGCCGAATCATTTGCGGGCAAGGCGATTGCCAGCGGCGTATTGGCCGACATGAACGTGGTGATGCTGAAGTCCATGACGCGTTCGCTCGTGCCGGTGCGCCGGATGCCGCCGATGGCCATCTCGATCCTCCCGTCGGCGAGCGCCGCGGCGAATTGATCTGCCGGCAGCGGTGTGAATTGCACCTGCGCCGGGTTGCCGAACCAGCGGCGCGCCATCTCGCGCACCAGTTCGACTTCATAGCCCGCCGGCTCGCCGTTCGCGTTGGCGACCGAGAACGGCGCCGCCTGCGGGTCGAAGCCGACGCGCACGACGCCCGATTGGCGGATCACGCTCAGTGCATCGCGCAGCGCGATCGAATCTGGCAGGCTGACCAGTTGCAGCGCAGCGGGTTGGGCGATGGTCTGGATCGGGTCGGGCGACGTGCCGAACCACTTCTGGTGGAGCGCGCTGAAGGTGCCGTCGGCGACGATCGCCGTCAGCGTAAGGTTGACCAGGTCGGCCCAGTCTGAGTCGTTATGAGGCAGCATGATGGCGACCGGTTCAACCGTGAGCACGGCGGCGATGGCGAGCGCCGGGTTGCCGGCGGCTGTGGCGCGCAGCCGCCGCCATCGGCCGGCCACGGCATCGGTCGCGCCGGCCAGCAAGTCGTTGACCGCAGCGCGATACGAGTTGCGCGACTGAAGCGACACGGTGATGTTTGCGGCGATCTGCGCATCGCCAAGCGCGACGGCCGAGGGAAAGTCTATATACGTGACTGCGCGCCGCGCCAGGCTGGGGAAGTCGGCAAACTCGCCGGCCCGCACCAGCAGCGCTTCGCCATCGTAGAGATACGTCAGACCGAAGTCCACCTCCGCTTCGGCCGATCGGGTGTGGATCAGGCCGCCGAGCGCCAGGTCCACCTCGCGGTTCTTCACTTTGCCCGGCGCGGATTGCGACGTGACCTGCACGAATTCGACGTTGCGCTCGCTGCCCAGCCAGCGGCGGGCGAACTCGCGCGCCAAATCTACATCCATGCCTTCCAGTTCGCCATCAGCGTTCACGCGCGACAGCGGCGGCGCGTCGTAGCGAATGCCGACGCGAATTTTCGTCCGCTGCTTGACGCGCGCAGCCGTCGAGACTGTCGGCGGCGCGGCGGTGGGCGCGATCCCCGGCATGACCACGGCCGGCGTGGCCGCCAGGCGCGCGATCTCGCCCACGCTGACGAGATCGCCCAGGTCTATGCGGGGCAAGTCGGCGCACGCGGCGAGCGTCAACATGCAGGCGATTAAGCAGAGCGTGCGCTGCTTCGTCCTTGTCCTCATCGCGCGCGACTGTATCACACCCCTCAGATACAATCCCGATAGGTTCTAGGTTCCGCTGCGCCCTTTTGTGGTATGGAGGAGTGTGGATGACGAGGCCCGCATCTGGGTCGGCGCACAAAGCGCGCGCGACGGTGAAAATTCGCAAGGCCACGCCAGTGGATGGCGAAGTGTTGTGTGACCTAATATGCGCGTTGGCCGATTATGAGCGGCTGCCGCGCCCGGACGAGGCGGCGCGCCAACGGCTGAAGCGTGATGCGTTCGGCGAGTCGCCGCGATTCGACGCCTGGCTGGCCGAGGTGGATGGCCGGCCGGTGGGTTACGCCATCACGTTCTTCACCTACTCGACTTTCTTGGCGCTGCCATCGCTGTATCTCGAAGATATCTTCGTGCTGCCCGAGTACCGCTCGCAGCGGATCGGCGCTGCACTGTTCAAGCATTGCGCCAGAGTGGCGTGCGATGCGGGGTGTGGGCGGATGGAGTGGCAAGTGTTGCACTGGAACACGCCGGCGATCGAATTCTACGAACGCATGGGCGCGACGCGCCTGCAGGGTTGGCATCCCTATCGCCTGACGCGCGCCGACTTGGAGCACATCTTGCAGGATTAAGCCGGGCTACTCGCCGATGAATTCGACCGATTGGCCGGAAGGCAGGCGCAGGACGGTGACATGCTGCTTCATGCCCAGGTCTTCGCGATCTAGTTCGATGGTCTGACCTGCCTCGACTAAAGTCCGCGTCAGCGACTCTAGTTCGGTGACGTTGAAGCCGAATTGAATCGTGCCGTCGAGGCGCTCGTCGGCGCCGGTTGCGCGCTGCAACACGAGTTGAGCGCCGTCGGTTTCAAACACGACGATGTCCTCGTCTTCGTAAGCGATGGGCAGTTCCAGCACGTTCGCAAAGACGTGCCGGTTCGCCGCTAGGTCCTTCGACCATACGGCGACGTAGCTGATTCCGCGGACTGGCATAGGCTGATTGTAGTTGAATCGGGAGCGCTGAAGGCAGCGTGGTCTCTTGCGGGCGGTTAGCGGCCCGTCTCCGCCAGCTCCCGATACACCCCTAGCAACTTGTCTACGACTTTCGGCCAAGCGTAGGCTTCGGCGTAACATGAGGCGGCATGGCCCATGCGCCGGCGGCGAACGTCGTCGTCCATCAGCTTCTCGATGGCGCGGGCTAGTTCTGCCGGATCATTTACCTTCACTCGCAGGCCGGTCTTGTTGTGTTGCACCAGCACGCTCAGCCCGCCCACGTCCGACGCGATCACCGGCGTGCCGCAGGCCATCGCCT
Source organism: uncultured Anaerolineae bacterium (assembly GCA_938034415.1). Taxonomy (GTDB): domain Bacteria; phylum Chloroflexota; class Anaerolineae; order J036; family Brachytrichaceae; genus JAAFGM01. Next base: position 20,897 of record CALHLE010000018.1, on the reverse strand, counting down.
CGAGCGCGACCATGCCGAACGACTCGTAATGAGACGGCATCACCAGCATCTCGGCGGCGGCGTAGTAATACTGCAGAACGTCCTGGTCGCGCGCGCCAAGGAAGATCACCAGCTCGCCCAAGCCGAGTTCGTTGCGCAGCTCGTGCAGGCGGGCCATCTCCTCGTTCTCGCGTTGGCCGGCGGCGCTGGGATCACCGCCGATGATGGCCACGCACAGGTTGTCCCAGTCCCAGTCGTCGCGCTTGGCCTTCAGCAGCGCCATGGCTTTGAGCAGCGTGTCTATGCCCTTCAGCCGCTCGATGCGTCCGGCGAACAGGATCATGCGATGCGATGGTGGGATACCGACAACCGATTTGGCGTAGCTTTGTTCGATCGGATGGAAGCGCGAGAGATCTACGCCGGGCGGGACGATGCGGATGCGCGAGGAGCCGGCGCCGTAGAAGCGCACGAGTTGTTGCTTCTCGACGCTGGTGTTGGCCGTGATGCGGTCGGCCACGCTGCACAAGTGACATTCGCTGCGCAATCGAATTTCGCTCTCCCGCTCCTGGTCGCGCTGCGCGATTTGGTTCTTCAGCTCGGCCAGCGTGTGGAAGGTGATGGCGAACTTCACGCCCCAACATGCGCGCAGCGCCTCGGCCACCAGGCCGGAGAGCCAATAGTGCGCGTGAATCGCGTCGTAGGCGTTGTGCAGGCGCGATTCTTCATGCGTGAAGCGGCAGATCCATTCCGTGAAGGCGGGGACGAATTGATGCAGGCCGCTCTTGGGCACAGGCGACTCAGGGCCGGCCGGCACGTTGATCACGCGCACGTTCGGGCCAAGGCGCGGGTCGATGCGCAGCGATTGCGCGCTCTGGCTGCGGGTGAAAACGTCGGCGGCGATGCCGCGCCGGCCGAGTTCGCGCGCGACCTCGCGCACGAGCACGTTCATGCCGCCGGTGTCTTTGCCGCCCAGCGTCGCCAGCGGCGAGGTGTGAAAGCTGATCAGCGCAATGCGCATCGTCTGCGTCAATCAAAATTCGACCGGCCTGCCGTGAAAGGCGCACGCGAAGAGCGCGCGCAACTCGTCGGCCGATGGCGGACGCGGCGAGGCGAAGATCACTGTGTCGTTCATTGCGTTGTCCACCAGCGCATTGAGCTGGCGCTCGAAATCGGCCGGCGCGATGCCGGCCTCGGCAATGGTCAGCGGCTGGCCGATCTCGGCAGCCAGGGCGCGGATGCGTTCGATCAGCGCCTGTGCGGCTTCTCGCTCATCGTCGCCGCGCAGCCCACAAAAGCGGGCCAGCTCGACGAAGCGCGTCTTCACCTCGGCTGGGCGCGCCGAGCTGGCGTAGAACGCGATGACGTAGGGCAGGCACAGCCCGACGGCGCGACCGTGCGGCAGGTGGAAGATCGCGCCGAGCGCATGCCCCATCGAGTGCGCCAGCCCGACCATGCTGTTGATGTAGCCCAGCCCGCCGATGGCTGCGCAGTTGGCCATCTTCTCCCGCGCTGCTGCGTCGTTGGGGTTGCGATAGGCACGCGCCAGGTAGTCCAGCGCCAACCGAGCAGCGACGAGGCACAGCCCGTCGGTGTAGTCGTTCGCCCAGGTGGAGAGATAGCCCTCAATAGCCTGGGTGAGCGCATCCATGCCGCTATCGGCGGTGACGCGGGGCGGGGCGGTGCGCGTCATGCGCGGATCCACGATGGCTAGGTCGGGCATGGCCAGCGGATGGCCGCTGCCCAGCTTGCGCGGTGGGTCGCCGGGGATGGTGATGACAAAGGCCCATGTCGCCTCGCTGCCTGTGCCGGCGGTGGTGGGGATGGCAACCAGGCGCGCCTTGCGGCGCAGCGCGATCGGCTCCAGTGGGCTGAGCGCCTCCAAGTCAACGTCAGGGTTTTCGTAGCACACCCACATCGCCTTGGCAGCGTCCATAGCGCTGCCGCCGCCGACGGCGATGATCCAATCGGGCGCGAACTGCTGCATGACCTGCGCGCCGCGTTGGATGGTCGCCAGCGATGGTTCAGGCTCGACGTCGTCGTGCGTTGCGAGTTGCATGCCCGTCGCGGCCAGCGCAGCCAGCACAGGCTCCAGCAGGCCGGCCCGTCGGATGACGGGGTCGGTGACGATCAGCGCACGGTTGCCTTGTAACTCGCCGAGGTGTTGCAGCGCATCTTCGCCATGAACGAGGGTGGGGGCGCGAAAGAACCACATTGCCGCGTGATGGTATCACGCTTGCTTCGGGGATGCGCATTACGGCAGCGGCCGCTCGCGCATTGGGGCTACGGCAGCCGGCCGGCGGGCCGGCCGCGCGACCAGCCTGGCCGGCGACAGCACCAAGGCGCGCGCTTCGGCAGGCGAGCGGTTGTTTAACCGATGGTAAGCGTAGCGGTAAAGGTCGCGCGCGGCGGCGGTGGCCGGCGCCGCCACGATCACGCCGAGCAAGCCGAACAGCTTGCCGAAGATCACCAGCATGATGATCAGGATGGCCGGATGCACGCCTACGCTGTCGCCGATCACGCGAGGCACCAACAAGTTGTTTTCGACCAGTTGGACGATGGTGAAAGCGATGAGCACGGCCAGCGCTGAGGGCAAGCCCCCGACGAACAGGGTGACGATCACGGCCGGGATCGCGCCTAGCGTCGCGCCGATCATCGGCACCAGCTCGGCAACGCCGGCCCACAGCGCCAGCGGCAGGATGTAATCCACCTTCATGCCCGGCACCAAGTTGATCGCCAAAAGGCTGATGGCGGCGGCAATGCCGATGATCAGCGCCAGGAGGAGCTGACCGCGAATGTAGGCGCTGAGCGCGCGGTCGAGGATGCTCCACACGTTCCAAAAATCCGCGCGGATGCGATAGTGCAACTGACGATTGATGAACAGGCGTACCTTGCGCGCGTCGTTCAACACATAGAATGACCAAATCGGCACAATCAACAGGCCAACGGCAAAAGATAACCAGCTAAAGACCTGCCGAATTTGTCGCAGCAAGAAGGCCGCGGTCGTCGTGGCCAGCGTGCTCAGGTTAGCTTGAATGCCGGGCAGGCTGCTGCGCAAAATCTGCTCTAGCGGAGATTGAAATTCCCCCGGGACGTTGGTGTGATACCAGTCCACCACTTGCGTGATGAGCTGCTCCAACTGATCCGGCCGCGCAACGTTAATTGTGAGGCGGATGGTCTGGCTGATCAGCGGCGGCAGCAGCAGAATCAGGAGCGTGATCACGACGAGCAGCCCCGCGGCGTAAAGCAGCAAAATGGCGGCCCAGCGCGGCATCCAGTGGTCTAGCCAGTTGACGACCGGCAGCAGCAGGTAGACCAGCACACCGCCGATGAAGAAGGGCGCTAACGCCGAGCCGGCGACGATGATTAGGCCGGCGATTAGGCTGATCGTCAGCCCCGCGAGGATCGCGCGCGCTGTGCTTCGGGAGACCAATCCGATGCGTAGTATATAGCATGTATATGCGCATCGCTGTCCCCTCTGCGCAGCGGGGGATAGTTTCGTCCTTATAATTCCGTAAACATGCTCAGCAATCAGGTTCGCCAGACGTTCATAGACTACTTCGTGCGCAACGGCCACCGTCATGTGCCGTCGTCGTCGCTCATCCCATACGGCGACAAAACCATCCTCTTCACCAACGCCGGGATGAACCAGTTCAAGAACGTGTTCCTCGGCCTGGAGAAGCGCGATTACACGCGCGCGGTGACCGCCCAAAAGGTGATGCGCGTGAGCGGCAAGCACAACGACCTGGAGAACGTCGGGCCGAGCCGGCGCCACCACACCTTCTTCGAGATGCTGGGCAACTTCTCGTTCGGCGATTACTTCAAAGCGGACGCCATGCGCTTCGCCCTAGAGCTGCTGGAACGCGAGTATGGCTTTGCCCGTGAGCGGCTATGGTTCACCATCTACGAGGACGACGACGAGTCGTATGAACTCTGGCAGAAGGTCGGCATCAAAGCGTCGCGCATCTTGCGCTTCGGCGAGAAGGACAACTTTTGGAGCATGGGGCCGACCGGCCCATGCGGGCCGAACAGCGAGATCCACTACTTCACCGGCAGGCTTGAAGATAACGACGCCCGCTGGGTCAACAACGACGACGACCCGAACGAGACCACGGTCGAGGTGTGGAACCTGGTGTTCATGCAGTTCGACCGCGACGAGAGCGGCAAGCTCACGCCGCTGCCCAAGCCCGGCGTGGATACCGGCATGGGCTTCGAGCGCCTGGTGCGCCTGTTGCAGGGCGGCGAGAGCAACTACGACAGCGATCTGTTCCTGCCGCTGATGGATCGCGTGCAGATGTTGGCGCGCCAAACCGACGCGCAGCGCCGCGAACATCTCGTCGCCTACCGCGTGATCGCCGATCATGCGCGCGCGGCGGCGTTCCTCATCGGCGATGGCGTGTTGCCCGGCAACGAGGGCCGCAACTACGTGTTGCGCATGGTCATGCGCCGCGCCATGCGCTTTGGGCGACAGCTCGGCCTGCGCGAGCCGTTCTTGTATCAAGTCGCCGAAGCGGTGATCGAGAAAATGGGCGAGCATTACACCGAGCTGGTCAATCGCCGCGATCACATCCTGCGCACCATCCAGACCGAAGAGGAGCGCTTCGCCCGCACGCTCGACCAAGGGCTGGAGCGGCTTGAGCAAGAAGTCGCCGGCCTGCCATCTCGCGTGATCCCAGGTGACGTCGCCTTTCGCCTCTACGACACCTACGGCCTGCCGTTCGAGATCACGCGCGACGTGGCCAGAGAGCGCGGCCTGACCGTGGACGAGGCCGGCTTCCAGGCGGCCCGCGAACGCGCCAAGGAGGTCGCTCGCGCCGCCGGACAGGAGAAGTTCGCCGGCGATTACGACGCCGCGCGCGCCTATCGCGAAGCCTTCGAGACGCTGCGCGCCGACGGCAAGTTGGCCGAAGGCGGCGTGATCTATGACCCATACGGCGAGCTGACCCGCGATACCGAGGTGCTTGCCATCCTGCGCGACGGCGAGATGACCGATCGCGCCGTAAAGGGCGAGACGGTAGAGATCGTGCTGCGCGCCACGCCGTTCTACGTCGAGAGTGGCGGCCAAGTCAGCGACACCGGCCTAATCTGCGCGCGCACCGACCCGCAGACGGAAGAGGAGCCGGCCTGGTGCGTCGCCGTCAAAGACGCGCGCCGGCCGTCGCCGGAGTTGGTCGTGCATGTGGGCCAGGTGGAATGGGGTGAGCCGGCCGTCGGCGACCCGTGCACCGCCCAGGTGGACGAAGCGCGCCGCTGGGCCATCATGCGCAACCACACGGCCACCCACCTGCTGCAGACCAGCCTGCGCGCGGTCCTCGGCCATCACGTCAGCCAGCAAGGCTCGCTGGTCGCGCCAGATCGCCTGCGCTTCGACTTCTCGCACAACGCGCCGCTGACCAGGGATGAACTCGACCAGGTCGCCGACATGCTCAACGACGCCATCCTGGACAATCTGCCGGTGACGGCCCGATACATGCCCTATGCGCAGGCCATTGCCGCCGGCGCGCTGGCCTTCTTCAGCGAGAAATACGGCGACGTGGTGCGCGTGGTGAGCATCGGCGGCGACGGCGAACAGCCCTTCAGCATGGAGCTATGCGGCGGCACGCATGTGCAAATGACCGGCGACATCGGCAGCGCGATCATCGTCAGCGAGAGCGCGGTGAGCGCCGGCGTGCGCCGCATCGAAGCGCTCACCGGGCGCAGCGCGCTCGAATATGTCCGCCGACAGGCGCGCCAGTTGAGCGAGGCGGCGCGCGCGCTTGGCACCACGCCCGATCACCTGGCCGAGCAAGCCGGCAAGCTCACCGCCCAACTTCATGAGGCACAGAAGCGCCTGGAGCAGGCGCAGCGCGAGCTGGCGCGCGTGCGCTTCGCCGAGCAGATGGCGCAGGCCGAAGTGCGCAACGGGGCGCGCGTGCTCGTCGCGCAGGTTCAAGCCGACACGCCTGAGTTGATGCGCGAGATGAGCGATTGGTATCGCGAGAAGTATCACAGCGGCGTGGTCGTGCTCGGCGCGATCATCGGCGAAAAGCCGTCGCTGCTCGTCTCGGTCACGCAGGACTTGACGAAGAGGGGCGTGGACGCCGGCAAGCTCATCCGTGAAATCGCCCCGATCGTCGGCGGCGGAGGAGGCGGCCGCCCCACGTTGGCGCAGGCCGGCGGCAAAGACCCTGGCAAGCTGGGCGAAGCGCTCGATCGAGCGCGCCGGCTGCTGGCCGAGCTGCCCCTCGCCTAGCCCGTTCATCTGGGCGAAACCTTGCTCACAATGATCGGACGCATCGTCACGCTCGACCCTGCCGATGATGCCCCTGGCGCGTGCGACCGCATCGAATGGGCCAACGCGGATCGCGTCGCCCTGGTCATGCCCACGGGCATGCGCTGGCGCGAGCTGGACTTTGCGCGCGTGCGCCGCGCTGCGCGGGACTATGGCGTCGAAGTCGCGGTCGTCCACCCCGACCGCGATCAGCGCATGGCTGCGCGTGAGGTCGGCTTGGTGGCCTTTGCCAGCGTCAACGACGCGATCAACCGGCAGTGGCTGCCCGATGAGCGCATCGAGCCGATTCGCCGCCTAACGCCGCCGCGTCGGTTTGCGCCGGATTCGCTGCAGCGTTTCTTCCCCAGCCGTAACCGCTCTTTGATGGTTGGCCGGGCCATTGTGTCGCTGGTGACCCTCACTGTGATGGCGGCAGCAGGCCTCATGCTGCTCCCCCGCGCCAAGGTCACGCTCACCGCGTCCAGTCAGAGCATCAGCGCCATCGTGCCGGTCACGCTGGACACCCGCGCCGACCGGGTCAACCTGGCAGCGCGCACAATTCCGGCGACGCGCATTGACGTGATCGTCGAAGGCCGGATGCGCACGAACGCCACCGGTAAGAAGAGCATCCCGAGCGCGAAAGCGCGCGGCCGGGTGACTTTCACCAACGTGCTTGCCACGTCCTTCGTTGTGCCGCGCAATACGGTGGTGCGCACCACGGCGACGAGCGCGCCGGCGCGCTTCGTCACGCTGGAGGACGTGGAAGTGCCGCCCGGCGGTCGAGCGGAAGTCGAAATCGAAGCGATCGAAGCCGGGCCAAACGGCAACGTCGCCGCCGGCCAGATCAACCAAGTGGAGGGGGTGCCGGCCCTGGCCGTGACCGTGTTCAATGCCGACCCGACGGGCGGCGGCGGCAACGTGATTTTGCCCGCCGTGACCGAAGAGGACTATCGGCGGCTGCGCCGCGCGCTGCGCGACGAGCTGCTCCAGCAAGCTGCCGAGAAGATGCAGCGGCAGCGCGAAGTCGTCAACGACGGCTTGATCGTCCTCCCGGAGACGCTGTTCATTGCCGAGCGGCAGGATGAGACGTTCGACCGCTTCGTCACTGAGCAGGCCGACAGCGTCACCTTGAACATGCGCCTGCAGGTCGCCGGGTTGGCCGTATCGCCGCGCGACCTGGAGACCGTAGCGCGCGAGGCGCTCCGGTTGAAGACCCCGGAGGACTTCGAGCTGCTCTCCGTAGAAGCTTGGCGCGGCGAGGTGGCCGAAGAGGGCACCGGCAATGAGACGCTGTTGTTTGTCGAGGCGCGCGGCTTGGCCGGCGCGGCGATTGACGAGAACGCCGTCCGGCGGCTGGTGCGCGGCAAGACGCCGGCCGACGCGCAGGCGGCGCTGTTGCAAAACTTCGCGCTCAAGCGCAACCCGCGCATCGAAGTCGGCCCCGACTGGTTGATGCAGTTCGTCAACCGCCTGCCGTTCGTCACCTTGCGCATCGAGACGAAGGTGGAACGGGAATGAATTGAGAAGGAACAACTCTCAATTCTGCATTCTCAATTCTCAATTCTGTGGCAAGGACACTTGCGCTCGACATAGGCGACCGCCGCATCGGCGCGGCGGTGAGCGATGTGACAAAGCTGATCGCCCGGCCGCTGTGCGTGATAGACCGCAAGCGCGAGGACGCGGTCGCGCGCGTCGTTGCGTTGGTCGCCGAGCATGAAGCCGATGAGGTGGTGGTCGGCCTGCCGCTGCACGCCGATGGCAACCTCAGCGAGCAGGCTCGGCACGTGCAAGCGTTTGTCGAAGTGCTGGGCGCGCGACTCGGTGTGCCGATTCGCTGGGTGGATGAGCGCTATACGACGCAGGACGCCAGGCGGGTGCTCGCCGAGGTTCGGCGGCGCAAGCAACCCGATCACGACGACGCGATCGCGGCCGCAGTCATCCTACAGCGCTATCTCGATGAGCACGTGCGCGGCGCGCGTTAATCGCCGCGAGCATCAACAGGCTATGAACAGAGCACGATTCTCAATCTCGAAGCTAGGGGTCTTCGCCGCGACCCTGGCGTTGCTGGTCTTCGCCGGCACGACGTGGACGCAGCGCATTCGCGGCGTCGGCATCCCTGATGCCCAGCGCATGACCGGCCTGGACCGCTGGCTGATCGGCACCTATCTCGACCTTCTGCGCAGCAATGACCTGAGCCGCCCGGCCAGCAACGACCCCACCCCGCAGACGTTCGTAGTCGCACCCGGCGAGTCCGTGGCCGAGATCGGGCGCAAGCTACAGGCACAAGGCCTGATTAAGGACCCCGACCTGTTCCGGTTGTATGTGCGGGTCAAAGGGTTGGATGCGACCATCAACGCCGGCGTATTCACGCTGCGGCCCAATATGAACATTGAGCAGATCGCGCTTGCCCTCCAGCGCAGCTCCGCCCGCGAGGTTCAAGTGACCATCCCCGAAGGCAAGCGGCGCGAGGAGATCGCCCAGCTCCTGGAGCAACAGCTCGGCTTAAGCGCCGACGAGTTCATCCGGCTGACCAGCCGCGCCCGCGCGTATGGCTATCCCTTCTTGCGCGGGTTGCCCGCGGACGCCACGCTCGAGGGCTATCTCTTCCCGGACACGTATCGCCTGCCGGAGAACCCCACAGCCCAAGATGTCGTCCTGCGCATGCTGGATAACTTCGGCGTCAAAGCGGCGCCGCTGTTGGAGCAGGCGCGCGCTGAAGGGCGCAACCCGCACGAGTTACTAACCCTGGCGTCCATCGTCGAGCGCGAGGCGGTCATTCCGGCTGAACGGCCGATCATCGCCAGCGTGTTCTTCAATCGCCTGCGGGTAGGGCAACCGCTGCAGGCCGACCCGACGACGCAATATGCGCTGGGCTATCAGCCGGATCAAGGCACGTGGTGGAAGAAAGGGCTGACGCTGGACGACTTGAAGTTCGTGGATCCGGGCGGCTATAACACCTACACCAACCCCGGCCTGCCGCCCGGGCCGATTGCCAACCCCGGCCTGTCCTCTATCCAAGCCGTGCTTCAGCCGGCGCAGACTAACTTCTACTACTTCGTCGCGTCGTGCAACGGCGACGGCTCACATCAGTTCTCGGTGACCTTTCAGGAGCACCAGGCTAAACTGTGCCCGTAGCAAAAGCAAAGGTGCGCGGCGTTCGGCGCTACTCGCCGATGATCTTGACCAGCACGCGCTTGCGGCGCATGCCGTCGAATTCGCCGTAGAAGATCTGCTCCCACGGGCCGAAGTCCAGCCGGCCATCCGTTACGGCCACGACGACTTCCCGCCCCATCACTTGGCGCTTGAGGTGCGCATCGGCGTTATCCTCGCCGGTCAGGTTGTGTCGGTAGCGCGACGGGCCGGGGACTTCCGGCGCCAGCTCCTCCAGCCAACGCTCGAAGTCGTGGTGCAGGCCGCTCTCGTCGTCGTTGATGAACACCGAGGCGGTGATGTGCATGCTGTTCACCAGGCATAGCCCCTCGCGGATGCCGCTCTCGCGCAGCGCCTGTTCGACCTGCGGCGTGATGTTGACGAAGGCGCGCCGCTTGGGGACGTTCATCCAGATTTCTTTGCGGTAGGACTTCATAGCGGTTGCGGTTCTGGGTTCATCGCTCGTCGCCTGCCCCGCCGATGGCGCCGCGCGCCTGGCGCGAGGCGAGCTTGTCCAGGTTGTGCTGGGCCACGTCTTCCAGCGACAGATTGAGTTCAGTGCAAACCTGGGCCAAATACCACAGCACATCGCCCAGCTCGGCCTTGAGCGCCTCGCGGTCGGCCTCGCTGATGACGCCGGCCTTGTCGCGGAAGATTTTCTTGATCTTGCCGGCTACTTCACCGGCCTCGTTGGTCAGGCCGAGCGCCGGATAGATCACCGCGTGGCCGATGGATGGGTATTGCGCCGTGCGGCGCGACAGGCGTTGGTAGTCGGAGAGGTTCATGTGCGGTGTTGTGGGGCGCGCGCAAACTCACCCGCCGAAGTTGGCGATGAGGAAGAAGCCGTTGCGCGCAGGCGCAACGCCGAAGCCGACTTCTTTGTAGCGCGGCGACAGGATGTTCTGCAGATGCGGGCCTTGGCTGGGGATCTCTTTCGTGTACCACATCTCGAAGGCCTGGTCGGCGCTGCGAGCGAACGCCCAATTCTCGCCGGTCACGCGGCCGGGGTAGCCGGCGCGGGCGATGCGCTGGCTGGCGCGCGAGCCGTCCGAACCGATGTGGCTGCCCGTGCCGCGCGCGGCGCAGTCCTCGGCGTGAGCCTGCGCGGCGGCCTGTAAAACGAACGAATAAGCCAGCGGCGGGACGCCACTGGCAATGCGCGCCTGGTTGTACAACTCCAACAGGCGCGCCCGCATCGTTTCAATCTCCGCAACGGGATATGCCGTCGGCGCGGCGCCCAATTCGGGGCTTGCCGGTGATGCCTGCGTAGTTTCGCCCGCCGGCGCGGAGGCCGTGACCGGGATGAGCGGGATCAGTTCGACGGCCGGAGCGGGGGCGCGCGCCGCTTGAGCTGCGCCCACGGCCGGGATGACCAGTTTTTGGCCTACGCGGATGATCGCGTCTTCCGTGATCCGGTTTGCGCGGGTTAAGTCGCTGACCCGGAGCTGAAAGCGCGCGGCGATGGCGCTAAGTGTGTCGCCTGGTCGGACGACGTAGAGCGTCGAGAGCGCGCCTTCGCCGGCTTGCAACGGCTGCGCCGGAATTCTCAACTTCTGCCCGGCCTGGAGCACGTTGGGGTCTGGCAGGTCGTTGAACGCCTGAATCGAGGCCATGGACACGCCAAAGGCGAGCGCAATGCCAAGCAACGTGTCGCCTGGCTGCACGACATACTCGCGCGGGGGATTCGCCGGCCAGGCGGCGCGCACGCTCCGGTTCGGGCCGAGGACGCCGACCGCTGTCAGGGCCAGCGACGCGCACAGGATGAAACATTTCTTCATGGCAGTTCTCGCTCGAAGGACGAGACTCTATATAGGGGTGTCCCCCCATGCCAAGGGGACGGCTGCTAGTATACGCGGCTGACCTGCGCGCGGCCCGTTGGCTGGGATGATCAACTGCTGACCTGCGCGCACCAAGCTGGGGTTGGTCACTGCGTTCACGCGCAACACGTCGGCGAGCGGCACGCGAAACTTTGCTGCGACTGTGCTCAGCGTCTCGCCGGGTTGCACTGTGTAGACGAACCACCAGGGACTTTCATCGGGGTGAAGCTTGTCCGCCGGCAGCTTCAGGACTTGCCCGGAACGGACGACTTGCGCGTCGCCCAGGTTGTTGAGGAGCTGGAGCGCCGCGATGGATGTGCCGAACCTGACGGCGATGGACGATAGCGTGTCGCCGGGTTGCACGGTGTACTCTCCGGCGGCTGGCGAAGGCTGCCGGCTTGGCATTGTGGCAGGTGTGGGAGTAGGAGGCGCGACGGTGGATGATTGGACCGGCGCAGGCGCAGGACTGACCGGCGGCGTGCGGCTGGGCGCCGGTGCTGCCGTCGGGATGTCGGCCAGCTCGCGCGCGATGCGCGTCTGCATTGCGCTGGGGTCAAGCGTCGGTGTTTCCCTCGGCCCGGCCGAACATGCGGCTAAAAGCAGCCAGCCTACCAGTGCGAGCGGCGCGCGCATGCGAAATCTCTCGCAGCAATTATAGGGAGCGGGCGTTACAATGTCGCCGAGCGATGCATGCCGCGATTGCCGCCGACATGGCCGATGTGAACGCTGTGCTCGCCCGCCTGCGCGCCGACCGCGAATTCATGCGCGACGTGTGCGATTGGCAGCGCGCGCCGGCCTGCCCCGCGCGATTCGCCGAATTCCCTGCCGCGCTCGATCCGCGCCTGCGCGAGATGCTCAAGCGGCGCGGCATCGAGCAGCCCTACACGCACCAAGCGCAGGCGATCGAAGCGGCGTCGCAGGGCAGGCACGTGATCGTGGTTGCGAACGCCGCCGGCGGCAAGTCGCTGTGCTTTCACGCGCCGATCCTGGACGCGCTGCTGCGTGATCCGAACGCGCGGGCGCTCTGCCTGTTCCCCACCAAGGCGCTAGCGCAGGACCAACTCGCGCATTTGCGGGCGATGATGGACGATTGCGGAGCGCAGATCACCGGTTCGGTCGGCGATCGCCGCTCATCCGCCGTCTACACCTACGACGGCGATACGCCGCAGGCGATGCGCGCCGAGATCCGCCGCGACGCGCGCGCGCTCATCACCAACGCCGACATGCTGCACGTCGGCATCCTGCCGCACCACACGCGCTGGGCGGCGTTCTTTAAGCATCTGCGCTACGTCGTCATTGACGAAGTGCATACCTATCGCGGCGTCTTCGGCAGCCACGTCGCCAACGTCATCCGCCGGCTGAAGCGCCTATGCGCGTTCTACGGCTCAAATCCGGTGTTCATCCTGGCTTCGGCGACGATTGCGAACCCTCAGGAACACGCTGAGCGCCTGATCGAAGCGCCGGTGACGCTGGTGGACGACGACGGCAGTCCGCGCGGCGAGCGCCATGTCATCATCGTCAACCCACCGTTGACCGACCCACAGTTTGGCCTACGCCGCAGCGCCGATTTCGTCGCCCGCGACATCGCGGCGCGCCTCATCGGCGAGGGGCTACAGACGATCTGCTTCGCGCGGTCGAGGAACAAGGCCGAGATTTTGCTGGCCTACCTGCGATCAATCAGGCCGAACGCCGGCGGCGAGTCAGAAAGCACCGCTTCGCAGCCCCCGCTCCCGATCAGCGGCTACCGCGGCGGCTACCTGCCCGAGGAGCGGCGCGCCATTGAGCAGGGACTACGCGACGGCCGCGTGCGCGGCGTGGTCGCGACCAACGCGCTGGAGCTGGGTATTGACATCGGCGCGTTGGATGCCTGCGTAATGCTCGGCTATCCGGGCAGCATCGCCAGCTTCTGGCAGCAAGCGGGGCGCGCCGGTCGGCGGCAGCGGCCCAGCGTCGCCGTCATGGTTGCCACCCCTGACCCACTCGATCAATACCTGGCCGCCCATCCTGACTATCTCTTCCGGCAGTCTCCTGAGCACGCGCGGATTGCGCCGGACAGCCTCGGCGTGTTGACGGATCACGTCGTCTGCGCGACTTTTGAGCTGCCGTTCGTCCGCGGCGAACGATTCGGCAGCGCCGACGTGCGCGAGCTGCTCGACGCGCTGGCCGAAGCGGGCGAGGTGCACGCCAGCGGCGTCGGCGCGCTGCCGCTGTTTAGGGACGCAGACGGCGAACAGCCGGCGACGCGCTACACCTGGGTAGGCGAAGGCTATCCGGCCGACCGGGTGAGTCTGCGCAGCGCAGGCGAGCGCGTGAGCATCGTGGATGAACAGGGCAATCTGATCGGCGAGACCGAACGCCACACCGCTCCGGCGCGCGTCCATCCGGGCGCGATCTATCTGCACCAGGCCGCCCCTTACTTGGTGACCGAGCTGGACTGGGAGATGGGGCGCGCCGTGGCGCGTCGCGTGGATGTGGACTATTACACGCAAGCCAGCGCCGTGTCCGAAGTGATCGTGTTGCGCGAGTTCGACCGGCCTAGCTCGGCGCAGTCGCCCGCCGGCCATTGCGCGCCGGCGTGCGGCGAGATCGAGGTCACGACCACCGTCGCCCGCTATCGGCAAGTGCGCTTCAGCACGCACGAGACGCTAGGCTGGGGCGATGTGGATTTGCCGCCGCAAAAGCTGCTCACCACCGGCTACTGGTTCGCCATCCCAGAGGGCGTTTGTCGGCAATTGGCGCGAGAGGGCATCATCGGGCTGCCAAACGATTATGGGCCGAACTGGGAGCAGCAGCGTTGCGCAGCCCGCGCGCGCGATGGCTATCGCTGCGTGATCTGCGGCAAGCCCGAAAGCCCGCATCAGCAGCATCATGTGCATCATCGCCGGCCGTTTCGCACCTTCGGCTACGCGCGCGGCGAAAATGACTTTTACCTGCAAGCGAACGACTTGGACAACCTAATGACGGTGTGCCCGTCGTGTCACGCCAAGATCGAGACGGCGCAACCGATGAATCAAGCGCTGGGCGGCCTGTGCTACTTACTCGGCAACCTGGCGCCGTTATTCGTCATGTGCGACCCGAGCGACATCGCGGCGACGTTCGACATTGCCAGCCCGCACACGCGCCTGCCGACCATCACCCTGTATGAGCTGGTCCCCGGCGGCGTCGGGCTGGCCGATGAGCTAATGGCGCATCACGCAGAGTTGATGACAATGGCGGCGCAGCGCGTGCACGAGTGCCCGTGCGAGCACGGCTGCCCATCCTGCGTCGGCCCGGTGGACCCGGCGGCGGCGTCGCGCGGGCGCAATCTCAAGAAGGATGTAGCGCGCCTGATCGAATTGATAAGCTGATCGAGGTGGCGTTCACGACAACTGCGAAGGAGACGACTTTGCGATGAAAGCAATTCGAGTGCACGCACACGGCGACGCGGATGTATTGGCGTATGAAGATGTACCGACGCCGGAGCCGGGGCCGGGCGAGGCGCGCGTGAAGGTCGGCGCGGCCGGCTTGAATTTCATAGACATCTACCAGCGGCGCGGCTGGTACAAAGTGCCGCTGCCGTTTACCCCCGGCCAGGAAGCGGCGGGCGTGATAGACGCGGTGGGCGAAGGGGTGACCGAGTTCAAGCCTGGCGATCGCGTCGCCTACGCGATGACGCTCGGCGCTTATGCCGAGTACGCCATCGCGCCGGTGAGCCGGCTGGTGCCGATTCCCCCCAGCGTGTCCATTGAGCAGGCCGCCGCCGTGATGCTACAAGGCATGACCGCGCATTACCTGGCGCTCACTACCTATCCGCTGAAGCCGGGCGACGTGGCATTGGTGCACGCCGGCTCAGGCGGGGTGGGCCAATTGCTCATCCAGATTGCTAAGCGGCTTGGGGCGCGGGTCATTGCTACTGTTGGCGCAGCCGATAAGGCCGCGCTGGCCCAGGCTGCCGGCGCGGATGATGTAATCCTCTATCGCGAGCAGGACTTTGAAGCCGAGGTGAAGCGCCTGACCGACGGCGCCGGCGTGCACGTGGTGTACGACTCGGTGGGCAAGGAGACCTTCCTCAAGGGCCTGAACGTGCTGCGCCCGCGCGGCTACATGGTGCTGTATGGCCAATCTAGCGGGATGGTGGATCCGATTGACCCACAAGTGCTCAGCCAGAAGGGGTCGCTCTTCCTCACCCGGCCGACGCTGGGCCATTACACGCTCACACGCGCCGAGTTGCTCGGGCGCGCCGGCGATCTCTTCCAATGGATGGCAGCCGGCCAGCTCCATGTGCGGGTAGATCGCGCGTTTGCGCTGAGCGAGGCCGCCGACGCCCACCGTTACATGGAAGCGCGCCAAACCCGCGGCAAAGTGCTGCTCATACCGTGAGCAGGATGACGATCGTCTGTCTGATGGATAATTCCGTCGGTAGCTTTCACGCTCAGTTGGCGAAGTGTTATGAGCGACAATGAGTTTTACCCTGTGAACGTGGCCGGCGTGGAGCGCCGGTTGCGATTGATGGAAGTGGCGCCCGGCGTGAAGATCGCGGTGCTCAACATCCTGGGCGACACCGAATTGGTGCAGGCGGCGGCGCGCTCGTTGGCCGCTCAGTTGCCTATGGGAGCAGACTATCTGGTCACGGCGGAAGCGAAAAGCATCCCCCTCGCCCATGCGCTCTCGGTCGAATCCGGCCTGCCCTACATCGTGCTGCGCAAGTCGCATAAACCCTACATGGGCGATGCGCTCTCCGCCGAGACGCTCTCCATCACCACAAACAAGCCGCAAACCCTGTTCCTCGACGAAAAGGATCGCGAAGCTATCCGAGGCAGGAAAGTGGTGCTGGTGGACGACGTGATCAGCACGGGCAGCACGCTTCAGGGGATGCGGCTAATCATGCAGAAAGCCGGCGCAGAGGTGATCGCCGAAGCGGCCATCTTCACCGAGGGCGACCGCGCTCGCTGGAACAACGTCATCGCGCTGGGCCATTTGCCGATCTTCGTGAGCAACGCTAATGATTAGCGCATAGCGTGAATCTCCCGCTCGCCGGCGCAGTAGCCTTGCGCGATGTCAGCCACTTTCACATGCCGCGCGGCGCGCCAACATCTACGCCCCGCCGTGCACCTTCGCGAGCAGGCTGGCCACCACTGCCTCGGCCGGCGCAGGCAGGGCGGCTTCCTGGAAGCCCAGCACGGTGACCAGCGGCATGTCCAGCATGAAGTTCAGCGCGTCCATGCCGATCGGCTCGCCGCCGGCTTCTGCGCCCAGCGCGCGCGCCATCTCGCGGCGCATCTGCTCGAACAGCGGGCCGAAAACGGCCTTCCCGCGCGGGTCGGCTAACCACTCGCGGACGGTGGACTCTGCGTCCAGCGCGCAAGGCAGCGCCACGGTGGATTCCAGCGCAACCGTTACGGTGTGGCGAATGTCTGCCGACGAGGCGCCGATCAGCAGGTCGAACTCGCCGCTCTCCGTGACCCAGCAGCGGTATTTGGGGTGGTAAAAGGCGAAGGCGCGGAAGTCCAGCGGGATGGCCACCGTCCGGGTCTCGCCGGGTTGGAGTTCTACTTTGGCGAACCCTTTTAGCTCCTTCGGCGGCCTGGGCAGCGACGCTTGTCGGTCGCAGACGTACACTTGCACGATCTCCTTGCCGGCCATAGCGCCGGTGTTGGTCACGTCCACGTACACGGTCACGCCATCCACGTCGCGGAACGTGGCGGCAGAGACGCGCGGGTTGGCGTATGCAAACGTGGTGTACGAAAGCCCAAAGCCGAAGGGGAAGAGCACCGGCAGCGCTTTGGCGTCGTAGTAGCGGTAGCCGATATACAGCCCTTCACCGTAGCGCACCTTGCCCGCCTCGCCGGGCCAGTTGAGGTGCGCCGGGTTATCCTCCAGGCGCAGCGGGAAGGTCTCGGCCAGCTTGCCGGAGGGGTTCACCTTGCCGAACAGGATGTCGGCGATCGCGCCGGCGCCGGCTTGGCCCATCATCCACGCCTCAAGCACGGCGGCGACGCTGTCAATCCACGCGCTCATCACCACAGGAGCGCCATTATTGAGGATCACCACCGTGTTCGGCTGGGCCGCAGCGATCGCCCGAATCAAGGCCACCTGCGCAGGCGGCAGGTCGAGGCTCGCGCGGTCGTAGCCCTCCGACTCACTGAGCGGCGGCAACGCGGCAAACACCAGGGCGACCTCTGCCTCGGCTGCGACGCGGACGGCCTCGTCGATCAACTCCTGGCGCAGCGCGCCGTCGGCGGGGTAACCTTCGGCATATGCCCAGCGGATGGCCGCACCGTGCTGCCGCAGCGCATCCCAGGGCGCGTCCACGCGCGTGGGGTTGACGTTGGAGCTGCCGCCGCCTTGGAAATACGGCTCGCGCGCGGAGCGGCCGATCACCGCCACGCTCGCAACGCCTTTGAGCGGCAGCACGCCGTTGTTCTTCAGCAGCACCATGCCCTCGGCAGCGATTTGTCGCGCCAGGGCGTGATGCGCCTCGGCGTCGAAGGCGCCGCCCTTAGGCGTGCGCCGGGCTTTGTCCGCCAGCCGCAGCACACGCCGCACAGCGTCGTCGAGCGCTGCCTCTGCGACAAGGCCGGCCCGCACCGCCTCCACCACGGCGCGCGCATGCGAGGGCTTTGGGCCGGGCATCTCCAAATCTAGGCCGGCAGCCAGCGATTTGACGCGGTCGCGCACCGCGCCCCAGTCCGACACCACTACGCCCTCGAACCCCCACTCCTGCTTGAGGATGTCGGTGAGGAGCTGGCGGTGCTCCGAGGCGAGCGTGCCGTTCACCTTGTTGTAAGCGCACATCACCATCCAGGGTTTGGCGCGCTTGACGGCTGCCTCGAAAGCGGGCAGGTAGATTTCGCGCAAGGTGCGCTCGTCCACCTCGGCGCTGATGACCATGCGCTGGAACTCCTGGTTGTTGGCAGCGAAGTGCTTCACGCACGCGCCGACGCCTCGGCTTTGCAGGCCGTTGATCAGCGCGACTGCCATTTCGCCCGCCAAAAACGGGTCCTCCGAGAAGTACTCAAAGTTGCGCCCACACAGCGGCGAGCGCTTCATGTTGACGCCCGGCCCAAGCAGCACGTCCACCTGTAAGGCGATGGCCTCTTCCGCCAGCGCCTCGCCCATCTGCTGAAGCAGGGCTGGGTTCCACGTCGCAGCCAGGCAGGAGGCGGTGGGAAAGCACGTGGCAGGTAAGCTCTTGGTGAGCAACAGGTTGGCGTCTGTGGTGCGGCGCAGCCCGTGTGGGCCATCGGCCATGGTGATCGCGGGCACGCCGAGTCGCTCCACCGCCAAAGTGTCCCACGCCGTGGCGCCGATGCACAGCGCGGCTTTCTCCTCCAGGGTCATCTGGGCAAGCACAGCTTCGACATCCAACATGGAACGCTCCTCTAGTCAACAGTTTGGCTTGAGATTAGCACAGGACACGAAGCTGCGCTCCTGCGGATGTCCTGGCGTGGCCGCCTGTCTTGCTATAATCCTTCCGCCAAGTGAATACGTCGAGGTGACCCGATGCCTGCGCGCTGCGCAGGCTGAAAAGCTCGGAAGCTAGGGCTTAAAGGTGGAAGCCGGTGAAAGTCCGGCGCTGTGCCGCAACTGTAAGCGCGCCAACGCGAGCGCGCGAGCCAGGACGCTTGCCTCGACCAGCACTGCGCAACCTTCTCGGACCAAGGAGGTGAAGCATGATCAACGGACCATGAGCACGGTGTGTGGTTCGTCGAATTGGCTCATCACCCCTGTCTGAGGAAGACAGGGGTTTTCGTTTGCGTTGACCGTTAGCCGGATGCGTGCTTGACGCGCGCATCGTTCAAACCACACACCAACCATGAACGCGAAGATCAACGATCAAGCGCTTTCTCGCTTACTCGCACTCGCTTCGTTTGTCGCCGTGCTCACGGCGTGCGCTGCGCCGGCGCCCAACGTCGCCCCGGCGCAGCCTCAATCGGCTGCACCGACGGCTGTGCCGGCTCAACCGACCACGCCGCCTCAACCAACGGCCATGCCCGAGCCGCAGCCGACCGCCGCGCCTACACCGGCTGTCGAAGCTCCAACTACCAACCTGACCGACGGCTGCATCACGAGCTTCAGCCCCGATGTGGACTACTTCCCGGAGAAGGTCACCATCGAGGACGCCACCGGCTTCGTGGTGGAGTATCACAAGCACTACAAGGTCGTCACCGTGCTCAATCCCTGGCGCGGCGCCGAGCAGCAATTCAAGTATGTCATCGTGCAATGCGGCGCGCCGGCCCCGACTGATGTCGGCGACGCGCTGGTGATCGAAGCGCCGGCAAAGGATGTGATCGCCATGAGCACCACCCAGCTTCCCCATCTGGAAAAGCTGGACCTGCTCGACCGTCTGCTGGGTCTGGATAGTTTCCTGTATGTGAACAACCCTAAGGTGCGCACGCTCATCGAGGCCGGCGCATTGATCGAGATCGGCGGCGGCGCCGAGGTGAACGTCGAGAAAACCATCGCTGCCCAGCCCGACTTAGTGATGACCTTCGGCGTGGGCGATCCGAAGTTTGACGCGCACCCCAAGTTGCTGGAAGCCAAAATCCCCACCGTGATCAACGCCGAATACATGGAGGGCACGCCGCTGGGCCGCGCCGAGTGGATCAAGTTCACCGCGCTCTTCTTCAACAAGGAGGCCAAAGCGCAGGAAGAGTATGCGAAGATGAAGCGGCGCTACCAAGAAGTGGCGGAGAAGGCGAAGGCAGCCGCGAACAAGCCTACCGTCATCTCCGGCATGGCCAGCAAGGACAAGTGGCGCGTGCCGGGCGGCGGCAGCTACGCTGCCAGGCTGGTTATTGACGCCGGCGGCGCTTATCTCTACGCCGACGACACCAGCGCCGGCAGCCTCTCGCTCACCTTCGAGGAGGTGTACGACAAGGCCGTTAAGGCCGACGTGTGGCTGCTAACCAGCTTCCAGCGCTACGACAGCATCAAGGCGGTGCTGGAGGCGGAGCCGCGCTACGCCGAGATGGCCGCCGTCAAGAGCGGCAACGTCTGGAACTACGACAAGCGCGTGAACGAAAACGGCGGCAACGATTACTGGGAGACCGGCGTGGGCAATCCCGACCTGTTGCTGGCGGACTTGGTGAAGATCTTGCACCCTGAACTCCTGCCGGATCACGAGCTGGTGTTCTGGCGGCAGATCCCCGCTGAGCCTACGCAATGAACCTATCCCTGCCCTCAACCGGGGTTGGCCGAGCGCAAGCGCCGGCCAACCCCTTCCCTCCGCTGGGGATGCGGCGCGGCGTCTTTGCGTTGTTGGTCGCCTTCGCTGCCTTTGCCTTCCTGCTGTCGCTGGCCATCGGCTCGGTGCGCATCCCGCTCGACGAGGTGGTGCGCATACTGCTGGGTGGCCAAGCAAGCAAAGACACCTGGCAGACCATCATCCTGCTCTTTCGTTTGCCCAAGGCCATTACCGCGCTGCTGGCCGGCGCGGCGCTGAGCGTGGCCGGCCTGCAGATGCAGACGCTCTTTCGTAACCCGCTGGCCGACCCGTTTGTGCTGGGCATCAGCAGCGGGGCGAGCCTGGGCGTGGCGCTGGTGGTGCTGGGCGGCACAGCAGCCAGCGTCAGCGTCTTCGGTCGCGCGGCCTTCTTGGGCGAGTTCGGGCTGGTGAGCGCGGCGTCGCTGGGCGCGGCTGCCGTGTTCTCGCTGGTGATGCTGATCGCCCACCGCGTGCACAGTGCGATCACGCTGCTGGTGCTGGGGCTGATGATCGGCTA
>CALHLE010000017.1 GCA_938034415.1 uncultured Anaerolineae bacterium | reverse complement strand
GCAGGTTAAGTCGCCGCGCAGCTCGCAACTGGCACCCATCGTCGCAATTGAGACGCCGGATGACTACACCGTCATCATCAAGACCGACAAGCCATTCGCGCCGCTGCTCGCTGTGTTGGCCGACCGCACAATGGCTATTGTCAACAAAGATTTCATCGAGGCAAACGGCGGCAAGCTGGACAACGTGGCCGACGGCACCGGCCCGTTCAAGCTCAAGGAGTGGGTGCCCAACACGCGCACAGTGCTTGAGAAGAACCCGGACTACTTCATCCCTGGGCAGCCCCTGCTCGACGAGGTGATCTATCAGCCGATCCCCGATGACACCGCGCGCAGCACTGCCGTGCGCACGGGTGCTGTGGACTTCATCGAGTATGCGCCACCGAAGGACCTGGAATTGCTGCGTGGCGATAGCAACATCGTGATTACTGGCGAAGGGAACAACAACGTGCGCTTCTTGGCCTTCAACACGAAGGTCAAGCCCTTCGACAATCCGAAGGTGCGCCAGGCTATCGCCTGGGCGGTGGATCGCGAGGCCGTGTTGCAGGCTGCTGTGAACGGCGCCGGCACGCCACTGTATGCCGGGCCATTCCTGCCGTCCTTTTGGCCAGGACTGCAAGAACCGGTCTATAAACGCGACTTGGAGAAGGCGAAGCAACTGCTGGCCGAGGCCGGCTATCCCAACGGCTTCACCGCCAAGTTGAAGAACACGCCCACCTATAGCTTCCTCGGCAACGCCGGCATTGCCGTCCAGGAGCAGCTTAAGGAGATCGGCATCAACCTAGAGATTGAATCCCTGGAGTGGAGCGTCTTCCTGAAGGACTACCTCGTAGACAAGAACTTTGAGGCGGTCGTCAGCGGATACAGCGCCTTCGCCGATCCGCACCCGCCGCTTGATGGCACCTACGTCACAGGGCGCCAGAACAACTTCATGAGCTACAGCAATCCGAAGTTCGATGAGTTGATCGCCCAGGGCGCACAGGAAACCGATCAGGCCAAGCGTGCTGAGATCTACCGCGAAGCGCAGCGCATCCTGCTTGAGGATTCGCCGATGGTCTTTCTATACGCAGCGAACGAATACGAGGCGATGCAGAAATACGTCAAGGGCTACGAGCATTATCTCAGCGGCTCGCATGCGTCTTTCCGCCAGGTCTGGCTTGACAAGTAATGTGGGCAACTCCATAGGAGCGCTCTTGCGCCCTCTTTGGCGAATGCATTCGTGACGCGCTATATCGTCCATCGCTTGCTCGTCGCCATCCCGGTTGTGCTCGGCGTGAGCCTGTTCACGTTTGGGCTGGTGCGCTGGATTCCGGGTGATCCCATCCTGGTCATGCTCGGAACGGATGCCCTCGGCGCAGACGTCGAGGGCATCCGTCGGCTATATGGCTTGGATCGTCCCTGGCCGGTGCAATACGTCGAATGGCTATCCAACGTCCTGCGCGGTGATTTTGGACAATCCATCCGCACACGCATGCCGGTTGGTCAATCCATCCTACAGCGCCTGCCGGTGACGATTGAGCTGACCGCGCTATCGCTACTGCTGGGGCTGATCCTAGGAGTCCCGCCGGCCATCTTGGCTGCGACGCATCGCGGTAAGGCCGCCGATGCGGTTGCCGGCATTATCTCACTGCTGGGCATCAGCATTCCCGGCTTTTGGCTGGCGATTTTGCTTATGCTGCTCTTCTCGCTCCATCTGCGCTTGCTGCCCTCGATCGGCTACGTGCCGCTACACGAGAGCGTGGCTGGTAATCTGCGTCATCTGCTCTTGCCGGCGCTGGGTCTGGCGCTGCCGTTGGGTGCGACTATCATGCGCTTCATGCGCTCATCGCTGCTGGAGGTATTCGGGCAGGATTACATCCGCACCGCGCGCGCTAAAGGACTCACGCAGACGAAGACGGTGATGAAGCATGCCATGCGCAACGCGCTGATTCCAGTCGTCACCGTCATCGGCATCCAGGTGGGGCGCTTGCTGGGCGGAGCAGTCATCATCGAGCAGATCTTTGCTCTGCCTGGGCTAGGTCGTCTGGTCTTCGACGGCATCTCCACCCGAGATTACCCCATTGTGCAGGGCACTGTGCTGACGTTCACCGTGATCTTTATCCTGATCAACCTGCTAGTAGACGTGTTGTACAGCGTGATTGACCCACGGATTAGGCTATCGGCTCGATGAATTCGCCCCTTCGCCGTGCGCTCTACCGCGCCATCCGCAGCCCACAATTCATCATTGGTGCGGCGTTGGTGACTTTGTTCGTGCTAATGGCCGTGCTCGGCCCGGTGCTCTCGCCCTACAGCCCCACGGCGCAAAAAATGAGCTTGCGGCTGAAGCCCCCCAGCGCCGCGCATGTCCTCGGCACGGACGACTTCGGGCGCGATGTGCTCAGCCGCATCCTGCACGGCGCGATGCCGTCGCTCCAGGTGAGCGTGTTGTCCGTCGCCGGCTCGCTGGTCATTGGTGTGATCATCGGACTGGTCGCTGGCTACCGCGGCGGTTGGGCGGACACGCTGTTGATGAGCCTGATGGATGTGTTGCTGGCCTTCCCAGCAGTGCTGCTGGCCATCGCCATCTTGGCGGTGATGGGTACAGCGCTGAGCAACGTTATCCTGGCCATTGCGATTGTCAACTTGCCGACCTTCGCCCGGTTGGCGCGCAGTTCAACTCTGGCGACGCGCGAATTGTTGTACGTCGAGGCGGCGCGCGCGTTGGGCGTGCCGCCGATTGCGATCACGTGGCGACACATTCTGCCCAACATTGCCGCGCCGCTCGTCGTGCAAACCTCGCTCACCATCGCCGCCGCTATATTGATCGAGGCCGCGCTGAGCTACCTCGGCCTCGGCATCCAGCCGCCGGCGCCGTCGTGGGGCAACATCCTATCTTCAACCTACGGCTTCATTCAGACCAATCCCTGGCCGTCGGTGTTCGCCGGCGCGGCTATCGCCCTGGCCGTGCTCGGCTTCAACTTGTTGGGTGATGGGCTGCGCGACGCGCTCGACCCGACGACTGCGTGACCGCTATAATCTCCCGCGGCTCACATGGACAGTTCAGTGACACCGGCCGTCCGATTCCCGGCCTCGCCTGCTGTCTGACTCCGGCGCCCTGCGCGACGGGTGCCCGGCTCTCCTTTTGTCGCCTTCATTTGGCAGTCGTCAACACAAAATGGCAAAGATCACCCCTCGTTCTCAGGACTTCTCGGAATGGTACCTCGACATTATCCGCGAAGCGGACTTGGCCGACTACGCACCGGTGCGCGGCTGCATCGTCGTCAAGCCCTATGGTTGGACGATCTACGAGCACATGCGCGACTATTTGGATAAGCGCTTCAAAGACACCGGTCACGTCAATGCTGCCTTCCCGCTGTTCATCCCGATGAGCTTCCTGCAGAAGGAAGCGCACCACGTTGAAGGGTTCGCGCCGGAGCTGGCCGTGGTCACCCACGGCGGCGGCGAGGCGCTGGAGGAGCCGCTCGTCGTGCGGCCCACCAGCGAGACGATCATCGGCTACTCCTATTCGCAGTGGATCAAAAGCTACCGCGATCTGCCGGTGCTGATCAACTGCTGGAACAGCGTGGTGCGCTGGGAGAAACGCACGAAGCCCTTCCTGCGCACGATGGAGTTCTACTGGCAAGAAGGGCACACCGCGCACGCCACCCACGAAGAGGCGCTGGAAGAAGTGCTGCGCATGCTCAATGTGTATTACGCTCACATGCGCGAGGACTGCGCGCTGCCCGGCTTCCGCGGGCGCAAGAGCATTAACGAGCGCTTCGCCGGCGCGATCAACACCTTCTCCATCGAAAGCATGATGGGCGACAAGCGTTCGCTGCAGAGCTGCACCAGCCACGACCTCGGCCAGAACTTCGCCCGGGCGTTCGAGATCAAATACCTGGACCGCGACAACACCGAGAAGTATTGCTGGACGACCTCATGGGGCCTAAGCTGGCGCTTGCTCGGCGCGGTGATCATGGTGCACGGCGACGACCAGGGCTTGCGCCTGCCGCCGAAGATCGCGCCGATTCAGGTTGTGATCGTGCCGATCTTCAAAAACGATGCGGAGAAGTCGCAGGTCATGCCCGTCGCCGATCAACTTTACAAGTCGCTCAAGGCATCGGGGCTGCGCGTGAAGCTGGACGACCGCGACGAGACGCCGGGCTTCAAGTTCAACGACTGGGAGATGCGCGGCGTGCCGGTGCGCGTTGAGATCGGCCCGAAGGACGTGGCGAACCACAGCGTGGCGCTGGCCCGACGCGACGCGCCCGGCAAGGCCGGCAAGGCGTTCGTATCGCAGGATGGCCTGGCCGAGCGCATCCATGCCTTGTTGCCGGAGATCCACGCCTCG
Source organism: uncultured Anaerolineae bacterium (assembly GCA_938034415.1). Classification (GTDB taxonomy): domain Bacteria; phylum Chloroflexota; class Anaerolineae; order J036; family Brachytrichaceae; genus JAAFGM01. The sequence continues at coordinate 38,678 of CALHLE010000017.1, read as the reverse complement.
CTGCTTCAGCAAGCGGAGGCGTTCCAAAACAGCAACATCCGCGAGTGCTTCACCTGGGACGAGGTGAAGGAGGCTGTGCAGGACGGCTGGGCGCTTGCGCCGCTGGAGGACAACCCGAGGAACGATGAGCGCATCCGCGAGGAGCTGACGGCCAAGAGCTTAAACTTCCCGCTTGACCAGCCGGAAGGCGAATGGGTCTGCGTGGTCAGCGGCAGAAAGGTGCGTGAGCGCGCGCTGATCGGGAAGTCGTATTAATTGCGCTGCGCGGGCGTTCGAACGGGCGGACAGGCAGGATGGGCGAAGGCAGTGCCTTCGCCCACTTGATGACATGTGCTCAATGCGGCAGCGCGTCAATCTGCCGGGCCAGGTCAAAGTCCTTGTCGGTCAGGCCGCCGGCGTCATGCGTGGTCAGCGCCAGCGTCACCTTGTTCCACTTGATCGTGATGTCGGGGTGGTGCTGCGCCGCTTCGGCCAGCACGCCTACAGCGGTGGTAAACATGAGCGACTGTGGAAAGCCGCTGAAGGTGTAGGTCTTGGTGATCTCGCCGGCCTCGTTCAAGCGCCAGCCCTCGGCTTGCGCCAACCGTTCCTGAATCTGTGCCTCGTTTAGCTTAGTCATTGAACCTCCTTTACAACCACTACAACTACGACCTCTATCATAGCCGTGCCTGACAGTCATGGCCGTGCCCGATAGTCATGCCTGCGCAATCTGCACGTATTCCTGCCGTAGCACGGCGTCGTCGCTCACGCCGAAGCGCGCCAGTAGCTTACCGATCACAGCGGCTTTGCGCTCGGCATCGCGCTTGCTCCAGGTGCGGCTTTTAATCTCCAGGAAGTAGCCGTCGTGCGCCGGATTGACCATGCGGTCTATGTTGATGAACAGCTCCTCGTCGTCGTAGAACACTTCCCAGCGCAGGCGATCCTTCTCAACTTGCACCTCGCGCGCTGGCTTGAAGTACTCGCGATAGAAGCGCAGGCTGCGATCGGCCGGCGACATGAAGCGCACGCGGCTGAGCAAGATGGAATGGGGGTATTCGCGCTCGCTCTGGCCGCTCACCAGCGTCAGGCGGTAACGGCTGCCGACCACGTTGCCGTGCGCGTCCACGCGCTCGTCTTCGCGATAGCGCAGGCGTGATGGCTCGTCCTGGAAGAAGAAGTAGGTGTCGTATTGGCGGTAGTGCACGTGGCGCACCACGTTGATCTCGCCGCCGTTGATCACCTCGATAATCGGCTGCGGGTCGCTGATGCGAGCTTTCACCTGCACCTCGAACGATTCCTCTTGCTGCACGCCGCCGATCGCCGCGAGCTTACGCAGCACATCGCTTTCGCGCGCCATGAGGAAGGTGTGGATCTGTTGCGCCAGCCGGTTGGCTTCGGTTTCAATCGCAGCCTCGTCCAGGGTGAGCAGCGCGCGATTGCGCATCAGCGGCTTGCCGTTCACGAACACATCGCGCACGTCGCTGGCTTTGCTGGAATACACGATCTGTGTGTAGATGGCGTCGCTGCCGGCTGCGATGCTGGAATACTGCGGCGTGCTGTGCAGCCGGCGCAGCTCCAGCACGATGACATCGGCGCGCTTGCCGACTTCGAGGGAACCGGTGATCTGGCCGATGTGCAGCGCGTGTGCGCCCATGCGCGTCGCCATCAACATCGCCGTGCGCGCCGGCACGGCGACCGGATCGCGCGTGCTGCCTTTAGCCAACAGCGCTGCCAGCCGCATCTCCTCGAAGTGGTCGAGGTCGTTGTTGCTGGCCGGGCCGTCGGTGCCGATGCCGACGTTGAGGCCGGTCTTCAACATCTGGGCGACGTTGGCGATGCCGCTGGCCAACTTGAGGTTGGCCGAGGGATTGTGCGCTACCGTTGCGCCGGCGTTGCGCAGCGTGCGCATCTCACCGGCGTCTATGGCCACGCAGTGCGCGGCGATCACCTTGGCCTCTAGCACGCCGTTCTTCTTGACCCAGTTGACCACCGGCATGCCGTGTTCGCGACGGCTGTCTTCTACCTCTTGGAAGGTCTCACTAATGTGAATGTGCAACGGCACGTCGTATTTGATGGCGATCTCGGCGCAAGCGCGCATGAGCGGGCCGCTGCAGGTGTAGGGCGCATGTGGCGCGATCACCGGCGTGATCAGCGGATGCCCCTTCCACTTGCGGATGAACGCTTCGGTGAACTCCAAACTCTCATCCGCGCTGGATGCGTCGGGCGTGGGGAACTGCATAATGGTCTGCGAACACAGCGCCCGCAGGCCGACCTCGGCAATGGTCTGCGCGATGGTCTCCTCGAAGTAGTACATGTCGTTCACGCAGGTCACCCCGCTGCGGATCATCTCGGCGCAAGCCAGGCGCGCGCCCAGCGCCACGAACTCCGGCGAGACGAACTTGCGCTCGACCGGCAGCATGTAACCATATAGCCATACGTCCAGTCGCAGGTCGTCGGCCAGACCGCGCAGCAGCGTCATCGGCGTGTGGGTGTGACAGTTGATCAGGCCGGGCATAATGCAGCAGCCTGAGCAGTCAATCACTTCGCTGGCGGTGTAGGCAGCCGCGATTGCGTCGGCGTCGCCGACGGCGACGATCGTATCGCCGCGAATGGCGACGGCGCCGTTGGGGTGTTGATGGCAGGCTTCGTCCATGGTGATGACGATCCCGCCGGTGAGCAGAATGTCGGCTTGCTGCATGGGGCGGTTATAGCACAGCCAAGACGCCCTGCGCGAACTTAGAAAGCACGTAGAATTACGGCATATGAGCGTGTCGTCGAGCCACGTTCCGTCACTGCAAACGGCGCTGTTGCTATCGAGTACGCGCTCTAATGAGCGCTATATCCTGCGCGCACCCGTTGTGCGCATCGGTCGCGGCGCACTTGACCCGCACGACATCCAGCTTCCCCCCGATGACCTGCGTGCTTCGCGTGAACATGCCCGCCTGGTGTTCGAGGATGGCGCATGGTTCATAGAGGATTACAGCCGCAACGGCACGACCGTGAACGGCCGTTTGCTGCACAAAGAAAAGGTCAAGTTATCGAGCGGCGACTGTATCCGGATAGGCGATTCGTTCGACGTTGTGTTTTGCTATCTTGGCGACACCATGCAGGCAGAGGATGGGGCTGATGTCGCGTTGCGCGCTGCGCTGTCAGCCCAACCGGCTGAGTTGCCGGCTACGCAGGTCGGCTTATGGATCGGTCCCGGCGCGGAGGTGTGGCGCGACGGCAAGCGGCTGCCAGCTTTCCTCTCGCGCACCGAGTACCGCCTGATGAAGTATCTCATGCAACGCGCCAACGACGTGTGCGATTACGAGACGGTGATTCAGGCCGTATGGGGCGCGCGGCGCCACAGAGATAACTTGCATGAGCTGATCCATCGCGTGCGCCGCAAGATCGAGCCGAACCCATCTCAGCCGCGCTACCTGATCATCCGCAACGGACTCGGCGTAGTTCTCTTCCCCAAAGGCATGAGCGCAGGGGCGGGCGAATAGAAGCTTGTCGGCGTTCAAGCGACGACGGCGACGATCATCGGCCGGCGCTTGGTCTCGCTGTAGATCAGCCGGTTGAGCGCGTCGGTCGCCCGTTCGCGGATCGCGCCTTCGCTGGTCGCGCCGGTGATGTCGCGCAGTGCCGTGGCGACGGCCTGGGACATGCTCTGTAAGAGCGGCTCGGAGTCTTTCATGTAGACGAAGCCGCGGGTGATGATCTCCGGCTTCTCGGCCAGCCGGCCTTCTGCGTCGCGTCGGATCACGGCGATGACGAAGCCGTCGCGCGCCAGCGCCTCGCGGTCGCGGATGACCGCTTTGCCGATGTCGCCCACGCCGCTGCCATCCACGAACACGTAGCCGCCCGGGATGCGATCCAGTTTTCGCGCCTCGCCGTTGGCGAACTCAATCGGCGTGCCGTTCTCGACCACGAAGGTGCGATCGGGCGAGATGCCCAACTCATGCGCCAGGCGCGCATGCGCCTTCAACATGCGCAGCTCGCCATGCACAGGGATGAAGTACTTGGGGCGGATCAAGCTCATCAAAAGCTTCTGCTCTTCCTGGCTGGCGTGACCGGAGACGTGCACCTTGGCGACCGGATCGTAGAACACCTCCGCGCCCTTTTGAAACAAGCGGTTGATGATGCGGTGGATGTATTCCTCGTTGCCGGGGATGGGGTGCGCCGACATGACGATCGTATCGCCGGGCATGACGTTGAGGACCGGATGTTTGCCCACCGCCATTCGACCGAGCACCGCGCTCGGTTCGCCTTGTGTGCCGGTGGCCATGATGGCGACTTTGTCGGGCTTCATCTTGTTGGCTTCCTCAAGCCGGATCAGCATGCCGTCGGGGATCTCGAGGTAGCCCATCTTCTGGGCCATTTTGACGTTCTCGATCATGCTGGTGCCGGCCAGGGCGAGCTTGCGACCGTAGATGTCGCACACGTTCACCACCTGTTGCACGCGCGAGACCAGCGAGGCGAAGGTGGCCACAATCACGCGGCCTTCCGCATCGCGGAAGATGTGCTCGAACGTCGGCTCGATGGCGCGCTCGCTGGGCGTGGTGCCGGCAATCTCGGCGTTGGTGCTGTCCGCGAACAGCGCCAGCACGTTGCGTCCGGCGAACTCGGCCAGTTTGGCGAAGTTCGATGGCTTGCCGTCCACCGGCGTGTGGTCGAACTTGAAGTCGCCGCTGTGCACCACCAATCCCGCCGGCGTGGTGATGCCTAACCCCACGTTGTCGGGGATGCTATGGCACATGCGGAAGAATTCCACCTTGAACGGCCCGATGGTGATTTCGTCATCGGCGGCAACGGTGTGAATCTTCGTCTGGTTGAGCAGCTTGGCATCCTTCAGTTTGACTTCGAGCAGGCCGCGCGTGAGCGGCAAGGTGTAGATCGGCACGCCGGGAAAGTCGCGGACGACGTGAGCAATTGCGCCGGTGTGATCCTCATGGCCGTGCGTGATGATGAGCGCGCGCACTCGACCGCGTTTCTCCTTTAGAAAGCCATAGTCTGGGATCACGGCGTCTACGCCGAGCATATCGGACTCGGGGAACATGATGCCGGCGTCTATGAGCAGGATGTCCTCGCCGTACTCGAACATCATCATGTTCTTGCCTACTTCGCCGAGCCCACCGATGGGTATCCACTTCAGAGGTTTAGCCGACATTGTCTAATGCAAGTGTGGAATGCAGCGCACGCAGCCTGCGAGCGCGCGGCACGCCGTAAGCGCTCATGGGTCGAGGAGGGATTCGGTCGCGCGAGAGGAAATTGCCGCAGGCGTATTGCCGCGCGATGCGAACAGGCGCTCATGCGTGGAGGTGACGCTTGGGGTCGGACATCGTGTTCTTTGTGACGTTGCTGAACTTAATTATACTCGCGCCGTTGTGCAATGAGCGACCTGTACTCTCAACCCGTGTTCTTGTTGGGTTTCGGCGGCGTGGGGCGCGCGCTGGCGCGGCAGATCCTCGCCGCGCGCGCTCGCCATGCGCAGCGCAACCGGCTGCGCCTCGTGATCGTTGGCGTCGCAGATAGCGCTTCGTCCGTTATGGCGCCGTCCGGCTTGCCCGATGCAGCGATCCTCGATTTGCTCGAACGCAAGGGGCGCGGTGAACGTCTCGCCGACGACCCGCAACCGCCGGCCCTGGATTCCCTCCCCGCGCATACCATCGTGGTTGATACGACGGCAACCGTCGCCACTGTGCCCTGGCTGATGGAGGCGAAGGCGCGTGGCATGGGCGTGGTGTTGGCGAACAAGCTTCCGCTGGCCGGCGACCTGCGCTGGTGGGACGCCATCGCCGACGCGCGCGCGCGTTGGGAGACGACCTGCGGCGCGGCGTTGCCCGTCATCAGCACGCTGAACACGCTGCTCGACAGCGGCGACGACATCCTGCGTATCGAAGGCTCGCTCAGCGGCACGCTGGGCTTCCTTTCGTCTCAACTGGAGGCTGGCGTGCCGTTCGGTCAGGCCGTGCGCGACGCAAAGGCGAAAGGCTATACCGAACCCGATCCGCGCCAAGACCTGAGCGGCCTGGACGCTGCGCGCAAGGCGCTTATCCTGGCGCGCATGTTGGGCTACCGCTTGGAGATGCGGGATGTCGCCGTCGAGTCGCTGTATCCGCCGGAGATGGATGCCTTGAGCGTGGATGAATTTCTGCGCGAGGCCGATGCGCTCGACGCACCGATGAAGCAACGCGCCGCCGAGCTGACCGTCGGCGGCCGCAAGCTCCGCTACGCTGCCGAGATCGCCGATGGCAAACTGCGCGTTGGGCTGGTGGGCGCTGCGCCGGAGAGCAAGCTGGGCGGCATCCGCAGCAGCGACAGCATCGTCGTCTTTCACACGCGCTACTTCAGCGACAATCCCCTGGCCGTGAGCGGGCGCGGCGCAGGGCAAGAAGTGACGGCGAGCGGCGTCCTGGGCGACATTGTGAGTTTGTCGCGCGCGATGCGCCGGTAAGAAGTGACGGTCACGCTTCCGTGACAGTCGCCTTGCACTGCTCGGCCTCATCGAGCAACTGAGCGGCCCCGGCCGCGCCGGCTTTGCCGGTTGTGCCCAGCATCTGGGCCAACTCCTCCAGGCGCGCCTTGCGGTCGAGCAGACGCACCGCCGTCGTTGTGCGCCCGTCGTGCTGGATTTTCTCGACTTTGAAGTGCGCGTCGCCAAAGCTGGCGAGCTGGGGTAAGTGGGTGATGCAGATCACCTGATGGGCGCGCGCCAGACGCCAGAGCTTTTGTCCGACGACCGTGCCGACGCGCCCGCCGATGCCTTGGTCAATCTCGTCGAAGATCAGCGTCGGCGTGCTGTCGGCCAACGAAAGCGTCGCTTTCAGCGCTAACATCAGGCGCGCCGTTTCGCCCCCTGAGGCGATCTTCGCCAGCGGCTTCAGCCCCTCGCCCACGTTCGGCGCGATCATGAACTCGACGTGGTCGGCGCCGGTGGCGTCCGGCTCCTGCGGCGTGATCTGCACGGCGAAGCGCGCGCCGCCCATGCGCAGGTCTTGTAACTCCGCCTCGACGCCCTGGGCGAGGCGCGCTGCCGCCTCCTGTCGCGCTCGGGAAAGCTCGCCGCTGATCTCGGCGATTTCCCGCGCCAGTTGTTGGGCCTGCTGTTGTAGGGCCTCGATGTGTTCTGCGCTGTGCTCGATCTGGTTCAGTTCGGCTTCGGCCTGCTCGGCGAAGGCGATCACCGCCTCGACCGTCTCGCCATACTTGCGCTTGAGCTTCTTGATCAGCTCGAGCCGGTCTTCGACCTTTTGCAACCGCTGCGGGTTGAACTCGATCGCGTCGCGATAGTCGCGCAGCGTGCGCGCGACTTCGGCGATGATGGCGTTCGCTTCCGCGAGCGACTGATGGTATTCCTCGAACCGGCTGTCGAAGCGCGCCAGGTTGACGAGGGCGCGCGAGGCCTGGGCGATCAAGTCGAGCGCGGCCGGCGCGCCGCGGGCGGACTCGTAGAGCGCCGCGTGCGCTTCGTCGGCGTAGGCGGCCAGCGCCTCGGCATTGGCTAGTCGGGTGTGCTCCTCCAACAGCGCTGCTTCTTCGCCGGGCTTGAGGCGGGCAGCGCGAATTTCTTCGATTTGGAACTTGAGCATGTCCATGCGCCGGGCGCGCTCGCGCTCGCCGTGTTGCAGCTCATCCAGCCGACGGCGCACGACGCGCAGCTCGCCGACTTTGGCCGCGACGCGCTGGCGCAGCGCCCACACGCCGGCGTAGCGGTCGAGCAGGTTCACGTGCTCTTTTACCCGCAGCAGCGAGAGGTGCTCGCTTTGGCCGTGCACGTCCACCAGCAGCTCGCCCAGCGCGCGCAGCGCGTGCTGACTTACTGCCCGTCCGTTCACCCGGGCGATCGAGCGACCGTTGGCGCGCACCTCACGGGCCAGCGTCAGTTGGCCGGGTTCGTCGCATTCGATGCCGTGCTCTGCCAGCGCGGCCTCGACTTGCGCGCGCGCCGCGCCGTCACACACGAAGACGCCTTCGACCCAGGCCGCCGGCGCGCCGGCGCGCACCATGCTGGCCTCGGCGCGGTCGCCCAACAGCAGCGCAATGCAATCCACGATGATGGACTTGCCGGCGCCGGTCTCGCCGGTGAGCACGTTCAGCCCTGGCGCAAACTCGACGTCGAGCGCCTCGATGATTGCGAAATCGCGCACGCGCAGTTCTGCCAGCATCAGACCATCAACCGCAAAAACAGCGCCGACGCCGGTGATGTGAAGCCTGGCGCCTCTTCTTGGATTCGCTCATGTTGCCTGGTCGAGCGCGGCGGCGAAGATTTGCAACGCCTCCTCGATTTGCTGTTCGTTCACCACCAGCGGCGGGATCCAGCGAATCACGTTTTCATACGAGCCGCACGTCAACAGGAGCAGGTTGCGATCGGCGCAATATTTCACGATCTGTTGCGTGATCGGCTTGTTCGGCTCGCCTGTGTCGGCATCCACGAACTCGGTGGCGACCATGCACCCTAGGCCGCGCACGTCGCCGATGATCGGGAAGTCTTTTTGCAGCGCGCGCAGGCCGCGCATCAACTGGTCGCCGCGCGCCAGGCTGTTCTCCGGCAGCTTCTCGGCCTTCATCACGCGGATGGTTTCGACGGCGGCCGCAGCCGATACCAGGTTCGGCCCGTAAGTGCCGCCATGCGAACCCGGCGACCAGCGGGCCATGATCTCGCGCCGCGCCGCGACGCAGCTCAGCGGCATGCCCGACGCCAGCCCCTTGGCCATGACGAGGATATCAGGCGTCACGCCGAAGTGCTCCAGCGCGAAGAACTTGCCGGTGCGCCCGAAGCCGGTTTGCACCTCGTCGAAGATGAGCAGGATGCCATGTTCGTCGCAAATTTGCCGCAGCGCGCGCAGGAACGACGCCGGCGGCACCACATAGCCGCCCTCACCCAGCACCGGCTCGACGACGATCGCCGCGGTTTCCTGCGGCGCCGTCTGCGTCTTCAGCAAGAAGCGCACGGCGTCGGGCGCGTAGCCGCAACATGCGTCGCCATCCGGGCAGCTCGCGCTCAGCGCCGCGCGCTGCGCCGCGCTCATCGTGCGCTTGGCTACCGGGCAGTGATAACAGTGCGCATAGGGCGCAGCAAAAACGCCGGCGGGCAGCGGCTGATACTTGAGCCGGTAGCCGGTCTTGCTCATCGTCATGGCCATCGTCAGGTGCGTGCGGCCGTGGAAGGAGCCTTCAAAGACGATGACGTTGGTGCGGCCGGTCGCCTGTTTGGCCAGCTTAACTGCCGCTTCAACCGCCTCGGCGCCGCTGTTGCTGAAAAAGAACGTGTCTATCGGCGGCGGGCAGATGCTCGCCAGCTCGTCGGTCAGCTCAAGCACTGTGTCGCCGATGCCGATGCCGATTTGACCGTGCAGGAGCTTAGCCGCCTGTTCCTGGATCGCCCGCACGATGCGCGGGTGGGCGTGGCCGGTGTTGGTCACGCCGATGCCGCAGGTGAAGTCCATGTAGCGCCGGCCGCTCTTGTCATATAGGTATATGCCCTCGCCGTGATCAATGTGGATATCAAAAGCGCGCGCCCAGACAGGAGAGAGGTTTTCTTTCGCCATGATGCTTGAATTTGCGTGCTTCAGGTTTTGCCGCGGTCGCGAATCGCCGCCCTAGAACAGATATTCTATCCGTCTTTCGCTATGCGTTGCCTGCGACTTTGAGGCGCTGTAGGACGGCTTGTCCGGCTCGCAACCGGCGCGCATCCATGGGCAAGATGTCATCTCGCCGTGTCCGGCCTGCCTATAATCCCAAGCGATGGCGCGCTGGTTGACGAACAACGTCAGTCTGATGATCCTAGCGGTGCTGCTGGCCACATTCGCGTGGGGGGTGGGTTCCTTACAACAAGACCCGATTGTGGAGAACACGCTCGCTGCGCCGGTGGTCATCGTCTCTCCGCCGTCGGCCGATCAGATCATCTCCGCCAGCACGCTGCCACCTACGGTGATGGTGCGCATACGCGCGCCCCAGAGCACGTTCGAGGCGCTTGGCGCCAGCGGCGTGCAAGTGCCGGTGGACCTCTCGCAGCTTGGCGTAGGCGAACATGTCGTCAAACTCGAGCCGACGATCAAAGTGGCGCCCTCGATGTTGTTGTCCTCCCGACCGCTCACCGCTAGCATCACCATCGAACAGATCGCCGAAGCCAGCGTCCCAATCCGCGTCATCGTAGAGGGCGTGCCGGCGATTGGTTACCAGGCGCAGTTGCCCAGCGTCGAACCGACTCAGGCAATCGTCACCGGCACGCAACAACTTGTCTCGCGCGTGGCCAGCGTGGATGCCGTGATCAACGTGGAAGGCGCGCGCTCCTCGGTGCAGCAGACCGTCCGGCTGATTGCGCGCGACCAAGACAACGCCCTTGTGCCGAATGTGGGCATCACCCCTAGCGTCGCCGCCGTCCGCGTGCCGATGGAACAGCGCAGCAACTTCAAGGATCTCGCCGTGCGCGTGCGGCCCTCCGGCCAGCCGGCAGAAGGCTATGCGATCACCAGCATTTCAGTTTCGCCGCAGGTGGTGACCGTCTTCGGGCCGCGCGACGCCATCCAGCAACTGCCCGGCTTCATTGACACGCTGGAGGTCTCGGTTGCCGGTGCGACGCAGGACGTGGAGCAGCGCGTGGGGTTGAACGTGCCGCCGAACGTCTCGCCGATCGCCGACAATATGACCGTGCTCGTGCGGGTGCGGATTGAGCCGCAGCAAGGCGCGTTAACCGTGTCCCGCCGCCCGATCGTCATCGGCATCACAGAAACGCTGAGCGTGAAAGTGTCGCCTCCGGCAGTGGACATCGTGTTGGCCGGGCCGCAACCTACGCTGAATAGCCTGACCCGGGATTCGGTGCGGGTCGAGGTGGATGCGACCGGCCTGGGCGTCGGCGTGCATCAACTTACGCCTAAAGTCATTGCGCCGGAGGGCGTCGCCGTGCAGAGCGTGATCCCCGCGACGGTGCAGGTCGAAGTGGCCGAGGCCGCTACCGGCGATGGCCGGCCGAAGTGGCTCTACTTCGCGAATGTGCTCCTCACAAAGAACCACACGTTGGCCGGCCGTTCGGCCAACCGCCGCATGAAATAGGGATACCAATGCGTCCCATACGGCACGTAGATGCGGACGGCGTAGCCCTTGGCCGCAAGCCGTTCTTGAAGCTCACGCCGCACGCCGTAGAGCATTTGAAATTCAAATCGGTCGTGCGGGATGTGATGCGCTTCGGCGTAGGCTTGCGCTGCGGCGATCATCTTCTCGTCATGCGTGGCCAGCGCAGCGAGGGGCGGTATGCGGCCGTCGTCGCTGCGTTCGGCGTTGGCCGACCGATCCAGCAATAACTGCGCCAGCTTGATGTAGTTGGCATCTACGTCGGCCTTGTTGGGGTAGGCTTTGTCCGGCGGCTCCTGATAGGCGCCTTTACACAGCCGAATGCGGATGCCGGCGTCGGCCAACGCGAGCAAGTCGGCCTCGCTGCGATACAGATATGCCTGGATCACGGCGCCGATGTTGCCGCATTCACTATGTAGCGCGCGCACAAGCGCCAGCGTGCGATCGGTATGCAGCGTGCCTTCCATGTCCACGCGCACGAAGTTGCCGCAGGAACGGGCATGTGTCGCCACGCGACGCACATTCTGCAAGCAGAAGTCGTAGTCCAGGTCTAACCCGAACTGCGTTAGCTTGAGCGATACATTCGCGCGCACGCCGCCGGCGGCAATTTCATCCAGGGCGCGCAGGTATTCGTCTGCGGCGCGCCGGGCTTCTGCTTCGTTCGTCACGCTCTCGCCTAAGAAGTCGAGCGTCGCCAATAGGCCCTTTGCGTTCAGCGCGCGCGCAGCGGCTATGGCGGCGCCGATGGTCTCGCCGGAGACGAACCGCCGCGCCATCTGTCGCGAAACCGGCATCTGTGTGATCAGGTCCTGCGCCCAGCCGGCGCGCGAGAGCGCCAGAAAGGTGCGTTGCAGCATGCCCACCGAATCTTACTGCGACGGGCTAAATCGCTATCGCTTCGAGCGTCCGCGCTATCGGCATTCTTCCCATGTAAAATGTCGAATTGCTGCCGATGCGCAGCGCGACGAGATCGTTTTGCCCTCCTGGCATAATTTCTCAGGAGGGTTGATTTTGCAGGTGGATCATGGCAACGACATCCGACCTTCGCAGGGGTATGCTCATCCGCTACAACGGCGACGTGTGGCGCGTCCTGGAGTATCAACACATTGCGCCCGGCAACTGGCGCGCCATGGTGCGCATGAAGCTGAAGAACATCAACAACGGCAAGGTGATCGAAGACCGCGTGCGCGCCGGCAGCGATATTGACGTGGTGCAATCTGAAGTTCGCCCGGCCCAGTTCCTCTACAAGGACGGCAACACGTATCATTTCATGGATGCCGAGACCTTCGACCAGATTGCGCTGGATGAAGACATGGTGGGCGACGTCGCCCAGTTTATGCGCGAGAACGATACGGTGAACTTGCTCGTGCTCGATGGCTCGCACATAGCCGGTGTGGAGTTGCCTACCTTCGTCACGTTGAAGGTGGTGCAGGCCGATGTGGCCGTGCGCGGCGACACGGCGACCAACGTGCTGAAGAACGTCACGTTAGAGACTGGCGCTGTGATTCAGGCGCCCAGCTTCGTCAAAGAGGGCGACTTGCTCAAGATAGATACGCGCACCGGCGAATACATCGAACGGGTCAAAGAGTAAGCCGCAGAATCCGTCTGACTACGCGCCGCGCTGCTGCGCCCTACTGCGCGCTGGCCTTCAGCACGCGCGCCGGCGCGAGCGGACGCACCTGATACAGCCGGTTGGCCGCCGGCACGATCACGCTCTCGAAGCGGTCCAGCGTCACATCGCCTGTATCGCTTTCGACAACGACGCGGCCGGCGATCACGGTGAGCGCATGAAAGCTCTGTCCCTGCGTGTCAAGCGCGAGCGTCTCGACCTCGGACGCGAGCAAGTCCAGCGTGAAGTAGGGGCACGCGACGAGCTGTTGCGCGTCGGTATCCAGCATCGGCCGCAGAGGGCGCACCTGGCCGGTGGCGCTGGGATCGGTCACGGCCAGCGATTGCTCAATGTGCAGCGCGCGGCCGGCGCTGGCCGGCCGGTTCCAGTCCCACACGCGGTAGGTGATGTCGGACGTTTGCTGCACCTCGTAGATCAGCAGCCCCGGCCCTAACGCATGCAACGTGCCGGCAGGCATGAAGATGGTGTCGCCGGCGCGCGCGGCGTGGCGCTGAACCAACTCGAGCACGCGGCCGTCGCGAATTGCTTGTTGGAGCGCCTCGGGCTTAACCCCCGGTTTCACGCCGACGATCAACTGCGCCCCGGGGGCGGCTTCCAAGACGTGCCAGGCCTCGGTTTTGCCGAAGTGCCCCGGCCCTTCCAGTGCGATGGCCTGCGCGTCGTTGGGGTGCACTTGGATCGAAAGCCAGTCGTGGCAATCGAGTAGCTTGATGAGCAAGGGGAAGCGCTTGCCGGTGTGGGCGACGACGGCTTCGCCGAGCAGCGCGGCACCCAGCTCCGCGGTTAGCTCGGCCAGCGTGCGCCCGGCGTAACGCCCGCCGGCGATCCGGTTGTGCTCGTGCACGATCCACGCCTCGCCGATGGGCTGGTTGGCGTCGGGCTGTAGGCGCCGGCCGCCCCACACGCGCGGGTGATATTCGGGGATGAGTTGAAGCAGCGCGACCACGACTCACCGCCAGCTTATCACGAGCGCTCCCCATGGCCCGATCTCCAGCGCGTCGAGTGGTTGCGGCTCACCCAGCAGGAATCGCTCCGGCGCGCCGATGGTCGCCGGCGCTGTCGCGGGATCGAGCGCCGTCCGCTGCGCCTTTCCCCCGAAGTTGAAAATCATCGCGATCACCTCATTGCCGGCCCAGCGCCAAAGGCCCATGCAGGTCGGGCAGTTGGGCACGGCGTCCATCATGCGGAAGTCGGCGCTGCGCAAGGCGGCTCGCTCGTTGCGCAGCCGGATCAAGGCGCGGTAATAGTTCAGCAGCGAATTAGGGTCGCCGTCCTGCTCTTCGACCGAGACACCGTCATAGGGGCGGTTGTTGCGGTTTGCCGGCTTGAACCAGGTGGTCATGCCTGGGCCGGACTCGCCGGCGTACCAGTCCATCGGCTCGCGGCGAAACTCGTCGTAGATCGGCCCCGGCCCTTTCACGCCGCGCATGCCGATCTCCTCGCCGTAGTAGATGATCGGGATGCCCGGCGTGAGGATGGAGACGGCCGCGGCCAGCCGCATGCGCGCCGGGTCACCCTGGACGGATGAGGCGATGCGGTTCGTGTCGTGGTTGGAGGCGAAGCGCACGATCTGCGCGCCGCGCGGATACAAGTTAAGCATCGCGCGATAGGCCGGCTGCAACAGCAGCGGATCGACGACGCCGTTCAGCACGCCCTTGCCCACCGCATTTTCACCGCCCGACAGGCGCAAATACCACGGGAAATCGAAGAGCGCGTCGAACCCCTCGTCGAAGTAGCGCTGCAAAGTGGACGGCTCACCGTCCCACACCTCGCCCAGCAATACGGCGTCTGGGTGCTTGGCCTTTACCGCCCTGCGCAAATCCTCCCAGAACCAGCGTTCAACCCCACGGGCGTAATCGGCGCGCAAGCCGTCCACGCCCAAATCGAGCCAAAACTCCGCTGCGTCGATCAGATAGGCGTTTACTTCGCGATTGGTGTGATTCCACTCCGGCAGGTCGGCGATGCCGTAGAACCCATCGTATGAGAGATTGTTCGCGTCCTTGAACAGAAACCACTTGGTGTAGGGCGACGCCGGATTACCGTAGGCGTCCCGAAAGAACGGATGGCCCTTCGAGGTGTGGTTGGCGACGAAGTCCACGATCAGGCGCATGTCGCGTCGCTTGATCTCGCTTATCAGCGCTGTGAAATCGTCGAGCGTGCCGAACTGAGGGTTGACCGCCTTGTAGTCGGCGACGTCGTAGCCGTGATAGGTGAGTGAGGGATAGTGCGGGTTCAGCCAGATCGTGTTGACGCCTAGCGACTGGATGTAGTCGAGCTTCTGCTGCAATCCCCGCAGGTCGCCGATGCCGTCGCCATCCGCATCGTAGAAGCTGCGCAAGAAAACCTGATATAACGTCGCGTCGTTAAACCAGGCCGGCGACGCAATAGCCGGCCGACGATCGGGCGTGGGCGTCCGCCGAGCCGGTCGGGGCGTGGCGGTCGGCGAATCAACAACCCGAGGCGTGGGCGTTGCCGTAAGCGCCGGCGCGGTCGGCGACGCAACCGGCATGGCGGGAGGCGCCGAGCAGGCGCATAGCGCAGTCGCGCAGATCGCAACAGCAACCCAGATTCGTCTGTGCGATCGCATGTCACACCCTCCTCAACGCAAAGATGGTCGGTCGCAACCCGCCCAAGTTTACGCGGAATGTTGAATCGCGCAGCCACGGCGACGGCGTCTGCGCGAGCGCGCTTTCCATTAAGCGCATCTCCGCCGTGATGAAGACGCAGCGCGCCCCCGATTTGGCTACGCGCGCGGCCTCGCGCAGCAGCGCCGGGTAGAGCGCGAGGTTGTCGTCGTGCGATCCGACGCGATGGCCGAAGGGGAGATCGGCGGTGATCGCATCCACGCTCGCGTCCGGCAAGGGCAAACAGCGCATATCCCATTCGTGCAACTCGAACTCATGGCGCTCGCTTTTCGCGCCTGCTCGGTAGGCCGCGATGTTTGCCTGCGCGCAAGTCAGGGCTTGCCGGTCGGTATCGCAGCCGATCAGCCGGCGCGCTGGGCCGGCCGCCGCGCGCTCGATCAGCAATGTGCCCGAGCCGCATCCCAGGTTGAGGTAGACATCGTCCGGCGTCGGCCGGGTCAACAGCGCCATCGCGTGCGCGACGGTCGCTTGTAGCGAGCCGGCGATGTTGCAGACGCGCCAGGCCCGCGCGGCCAATGGCCTGGGCGAGAGTCGCACGAGCACGTCCCAGCCGGATGCCTGTTCATCGTCGTCTGCTGCCTCTTGGTAGGTCTCTCTGTCTTGAGCGCCAGGGGCAGGGGAGGGGTCGCGGCCGGGCCGGATGCGGATCAGGAGGTCGCCCTCCTCGTTCACCTCGCGCAGGCCGGTGTGCTGGGCGATTGCCGACTTCAGGCGAGTCATCACCGTTGAGCCGGCGCCGGCTGCGCCGAGCATGAAGGTGCGGTATGCGCCGCGTGGCGCCAGGCCAAGCGCGGCGTCAATCTGCGCGAACAAGGCGCGCAGGTGTTGATCGCCGAGCAGCGCCCTGGGCCGCGGCACCGCATAGCGCCGCAGCAGGTAGACCGACAGCGCCGTCTGCAAGCCCAGCAGCGGGCGCAAGGCGCGCGCGGAGAATCGGATCACTCCCGGCCGCGCCAAGTACGCATCATGCGCGCCGAGCGCCGCAAGCTCTCGGCCGAGGAACGGCTCTAGGCCGACGATGACGTCGGCCTCGCAACAGCACATAGCCACGCGATTGCCGGGATCACGCAACGGCCGGCTTCTGGCGTTGCGTCGCAGGCTTGCGTGATGCGCGCGGCAGCTCTTCCGGCGCAACGCGCAGGGGCAAGCCGCCGTAGAACTGGCGCAAGGTGGGCAGATAGTTGCTGATTTCGTAGCCTTGCCACCGGTCGTGGTCGCTGGCCTGGAATATGGCGCCGCCGATGATCGGCGACGGATACGACTTGCCGTCCACCACCAGCGGCGCGCTTTGTAGCCGGATGTATTTGTCGCACCAGTCGCGGAACTTCTCCTGGCTATAGCCATGCGCCCTAAAGCCGCCCACGCCGCTCTGGTCGAGGCCGCACTCGGAGCAGTAGATGGCGCGCACGGTGGGGTCGAAACCGCAGCGGGTGAAGAGGAATTCCCAGCGCCGCTCAAACCACTTCCACTCGTTAGGCTGATCAATGTGCTGCGGGTTGGGCGAGTAGAGATGCATGTCGAAGGCGATCAGGCCGCTGTTGTAGGCCGGGGCATAGAGTTCGCGGATGATCTGGCAGGTCTCCGGGTTGGTGAAATCGGGACACCCCATTGAGAATGTGCCGGCGGCGTAGGTGGCGCCGCTGCCCTGCTTGATGCGTCGCGCCACTTCGAGGTCAATCTGCGCGCGCCGGCGCAGGTCGTTGCCGTCCTGGCCGAGCTGGTCGGCCTCGTTCAGGCCGGTGTAGATCAGATTCTTGTCGGTCGCGCCTTCCAGGCCGTTGATGATCTGCTCGACGCTGGGCACCACGCCGTGCGCGAAGAACCGACGCACCATGACCACGGCATCGGGATGGGCGCGCTTGAGCTGGCTGGCGCCGGCGAAGTTGTCCATGCACAGGAAGAATTTGCAGCCCCTTCGCGCTTCCTCGAATGCTACTGTGCTGTTGGTCATGGCATGAATGCCGAGCTTGAACGTCGTGTGCGTTGGCTGGCCAGGCTCCGGCAGCGGCTCGCTCTCGAACTCCAGCCAGGTCGCAGATACGAAGACGCTGACGGGCCGATCGCTCTGGTTGAGGCCGAAGCGCAGATCTACGCCGCTGACCTGCAACGGCACAGCGGCCCAGCCATTCTGCACCGATAGCACGTCCACGACGGCGCCCTTCGGCAGCATCCCAATCACCGCGCCTTCTAGGCTGGGCTTCAGGCGCACGTTCAGTAGGCTGGCAGTGACGGTCGCTTTCATCGTTCTTTCCCTAGTTTGACTCCTCTTTCACCTGATAGGATGAACTCCTGCTGCTTGCCATGCCGAGTAGGCGGAGGCGATGCCTTCACCTACCCCCGAAGGCGGAGGAATAAGACAAACTCCCGCTGCTCAAAACAGGAACAGCGGGAGTTTAACGCCTGTGGCTCAAGCGGGCAACGGGACTCGAACCCGTGATCTTCTGCTTGGAAGGCAGACGCTGTGCCAACTCAGCTATACCCGCGCAGCGGAAATTATACCGCTTGGCGGCTGCTTGACGCTTGCGGCTGACCATACGGAAGCAAAGGGCGCAGCGACGCGCCGATGTTCAGGGCGTCAGTGTCAACGTCTCCCGCGCGCTGCGTTCCACAACCTGGCGCGTCCAGGGCAGCAGGAGATTTTCGCCCTTCAACCACAGCGAGATCATGTCGTCATAATGGGGATGATAGGCATGGCCGCTCTGGCCGGTGGTGTGAATCCCCAGCGATCGATCCCAATCGCCCACGTCGTAGATCGCCCGCCAAGAAGGCCCGGAGCGCACGGTGAAGTTCTGCGGGTCGCCGCTGACGGCGTTGACCAGCCCCATGCTCCCCGGCGCGGCAAATGGGCCACGGTTGAAGATGCCCTCGATAAGCGGAATACCGCTCCGGCCGAGCGTCTGATTAGCGAACGTGACGCGGTGCAAGTCTCCCCAACGCCAGCGCGCGCGATCGCGTCCCAGCCGCGCTTCCAAAACGCGAACGGCGCGCTCCAGGGCGCGCGCGACGACTTGCTCGCGCGCCTCCCGTTCGGGCGTGGTCACGTCATCCCACCAGGCTGCGCCGGGATCGGCCAGGACATTACGCAAGGCGATCTGCGCGTGCGTGCCGTTGGCGAGCACATCACCGGCGAGCGATTCGCCCACCTCGTCGGCGAACACGGCGCGCGACAGCTCGCGCCAGAACACTTCGAAGACCGCGCAGCCGGCGGACTCGACGTTGCACACGCGATCCCATTGCGCCATCGTGGATAGCGCTGCGGATGTCCCCGCGTCAAGCGCGAGCGTCATGCCCTGGAGCGCCGCCAGCACTTCATCGGCGAACAGCGAATAGGCGTCGAAGTGCATGGCGCGCATGTCTTCCACGCTGAGCTTGTCCTTGGCCAGGATCATCTGCTCG
Organism: uncultured Anaerolineae bacterium; assembly: GCA_938034415.1. Taxonomy (GTDB): domain Bacteria; phylum Chloroflexota; class Anaerolineae; order J036; family Brachytrichaceae; genus JAAFGM01. Next base: position 19,970 of record CALHLE010000017.1, on the reverse strand, counting down.
ATGCGCTTGGCGCGGTAGCCGTAGTCCCAATCGCGGGCGATCAAGTAGGGGTAGCGACGCGCGTCCACGATCGCGTTATTCGCGGTGACGATGTAGCCCTCTGGGGGATTGAAGACCGACGGGAGTTCATCGAAGGGGATGCTGCCAACCCATTCATGCTCGCCGGTCCAGCCGGTGACGGGCGCGCGGCCGTCCCCGTTGCGGCGCACCGGGATGTTGCCCGGCAACTGGTAGCCGATGTTGCCATCCACGTCGGCATAGACGAAGTTCTGCGCCGGCGTGTCCCAGTAGCGCAGCGCCTCGCGGAATTGCGCCCAGTTCTGGGCGCGGTTGATCAACAACACGGCCTTGAACAATTGCCCCGGCTTCAGGGCGGCCCACTGCAAGGCCAGCGGCTCGCGGCCTGCGATTTCGTCCAGCACGTCGTTGAGGATAGGGCCATGGCGCGTCTCGCGCACCCGCAGCACCACCGGCTCGGCCTGGCCGGAGACGACGATGCGTTCTTCGCGGATGCGCGCCGGCTCGAACTTGCCCTGAAACTCGAACTCGTCTGGGTTGTCGGGGTTGGGGCGCTCGACGAAGAGGTCTTGCGTGTCCGGCCCGGCGTTGGTGACGCCCCAGGCGATGCGCGCATTGTGGCCGAGCACCACGCCAGGTACGCCAGGGAAGGTGACGCCGACCACGTCATACGGGCAGGCGTCGTTCACCACGCGGCAGTGCAACCCGTTGATATACCAGATCGAAGGCATCTGGATGCCGAGGTGCGGATCGTTGGCCAGCAGCGGACGGCCGGTCGTGGTGCGCGCGCCGGCCACCACCCAGTTATTGCTGCCGATGCCGGGGTCGTGCGCCAGGCCGATGGCGCGCTGAACGGCTTTGTGGACGCGATACAGCTCGTCGGCAGCGCTCGACGCGCCTGCGCCGGGGGCGGGGAAGGGCGGCGTTGCGTCTCGTGACGCATCGCGCGCGGATCGGACGATCACCGGCATATCTTCGGGGTAGGACGGGATAACCGCCTCGGCCAGAGCCTCGCCGCCGCGATCGATCAGCCTCAGCCGCGCCAGTTCCTGATCCAAGTTGCTGCCCAGGTTGTAGCTCATCGCCTTGCCCCAGGTGACGGTGTTCACCGGCGTCCACGGCTCCGGCGACCAGCGGCGGCCGATCAGGCCCAGCACGCTGAACTCGGCGCCGAGCCGGTCGGCGTTGGACAAGATGTAAGCATTCACGCCGTCGGCGTAACGCTGGAGCACGCGCAGCACGTCTGGATCGAGCATCTGCACTTCCGCCTCGGCGACGCGATGCCAGCCGAGCGCGCGGATGAATTTGTCCTGCTCAAGCGCGCCTGCGCCGAACAGCTCGGCCAAACGACCCTGGCCGATGCGCCGCCAGAACTCCATCTGAAAGAAGCGATCTTGCGCATGCACGAAGCCCTGCGCGCGGAAGAGGTCGTCGGGCGTATCGGCGTAGATGTGCGGCACGCCGAATGCGTCGCGGATCACCTCGACGTTGCTCGTCAGGCCGGGCAGGCGCAGGCTGCCAACAGTTTGTGGGAAGGGGCGGCGCGTCGTATAGAGGAAGCTCGCGGCGCCGGTCCCGCTCGCGATGAGGACGAGGACGAGCAGCGCGACGAGCGCTTTGCCGAGCAGTTTCATGGTTCTAATGCAAGGAGGATGATTCGATGGGCGCTCTAACGGGTGGGATTGTAAACGCGCGCGCCGGAAGCTGCCTTTGAGCGCTTGGCCGCGTGGCGTGGCAGCCGCGCGGGCTCGCGCTGCGCGTTTTACCGATGCCGGGCAGGCTGGCTAGAATGTCGGCATGGACTACCTGACGTTCCCCGACATCTTGCGTCGCGCGGCGTGGCGCGTCCCCGACCAAACTTTCGTGTATTGGAGCGATCGCCGGCGCAGCATCACATACGCCGAGGGAGAACGCCTGAGCGATTGCGTCGCCGGCGGGTTGGCCGATTTAGGCGTGCGCAAAGGAGATCGCGTCGCCATCGTCGCTCACAACGGCCTCGACTACGTGCTGGCGATGTTCGGCATCTGGAAGCTGGGCGCGATCTCGGCGCATATCAACGTGCTTCAGGCGAATAACCTGGCCTGGTTTTTTAAGGATGCCGACCCGCGCGTGGTGATCTACACCGGCGATCTGCACGCGCAGGTCATGGCCGCGCTGCCGGCGGCGCCCGAGATTGAACATGCCGTCTGCTTCGACGGCGCGCGCGAGGGCGCGCATGACTGGGGCGAGCTGCTTGCCGCTCAATACAAGCCGCCGGCCGTCGCCGTCTCCTCGATGGACGCGGCGCATCTCTCTTACACCTCCGGCTCGTCGGGGACGCCCAAGGGCGCCGTGCTGGCGCACGGCTATACCGCGCGCGCCACGCACTGCATCGCCGAGCGCCTACAACTTTCGCGCCACGATGTCTCGCTGGGGCCGACATCGCTGGCCAGCTCGTATCACCTGGTGGCGAACCTGCTGCCTGCGATGCACCGCTGTGCCCAGGTCGGCGTGCGCAAGCAGTGGCAGGCCGAGGACGCGCTGCGCGAGATCGCCGAGCGGCGCGTCACCTATCTGGCCGCCAATCCGCTGTTGCTCAGCGACTTGCTGGACGCCATCCGCCGCGGCGGATCGAAGCCGGACACGCTGCGCTTTGTGCTGTGCGGCGGCGCGTCGGCGCCGGTGGCGCTGAAGCGCGCCTATCGCGACGAGCTGGGCGTGCCGCTGATCGAGGCCTACGGCCAATCCGAGCTGGGCGGATTCGTCGCCATGGGTTACCCGCGCCTGGAAGACGACGCGCACATCGGCGCAATCGGCCCGGAATTGCCCGACCGCGAAGTGCGCATCGCCGACGCGCATGACGCGCCTGTGCCATGCGGGACGCCGGGCGAGGTGCTGATCCGCGGGGGCGTGATGCTGGGCTATCACAACCTGCCGGAGAAGACCGCCGAGGCGTTGCGCAACGGCTGGCTACATACCGGCGACGTCGGCGTGATGGACGCGGATGGCTATGTGACGCTCCTGGGCCGCATGAGCGAGCGCATTGTGATGAACGGTCAGGCGATCTTCCCTCGCCCGCTGGAGGAGGCGCTGCTGCGCCATCCGGCCGTGCGCTACGCCTGCGTCATTGGTCGCCCCGATCCGCAGGCTGGCCAGGTGCCCAAGGCCATCGTCGAGTGCTTCGCCGGCGCAAGCGCCACAGCCGATGAGTTGCTGGCGCACTGCGGCGCGCTGCTCGGCGAGCGCAACGCGCTGCGCGAGGTGGAGATCATCGCCCAGATGCCGATGACGCCCACCGGCAAGATCGCGCGCGCCGAGCTGCAGGCGCGGGAGAACGCGCGCCAAGGTTAAGGGCGCTTCGGGCTATACTCTCCGTTTGCGCTATGAGCGTCGAGCCGATCACCGCCAAAGCAACGTCCGATTTCATCCGCACCGCTGTGCGCGAAGACCTGGCCTCCGGCCGCTTCACCTACGTTCGCACGCGCTTCCCGCCGGAGCCGAACGGTTATCTGCACATCGGCCACGCCAAAGCGATGGCCGTGGACTTCGAGATTGCCCGTGAGTTCGGCGGCACGTGCAACCTGCGCTTCGACGACACCAACCCGACCAAAGAAGAGCAGGAGTATGTGGATGCGATCATTGAGGATGTGCGCTGGCTAGGTTACCAGTGGGATCGCTTGTGCTTCGCCAGCGACTACTTTGAGCAACTCTACGAGTATGCCGTTAAGCTGATCAAGAAGGGCAAGGCATATGTCTGTGACCTTTCGCCGGACGAGATCCGCGAGTACCGCGGCACGCTGACCCAGCCAGGCCGGGAAAGCCCCTGGCGCAACCGGAGCGTGGAGGAGAACCTCGACCTGTTCGCCCGCATGCGCGCCGGCGAGTTCCCCGAAGGCAGCCGCACGTTGCGCGCTAAGATTGACATGGCCTCCGGCAACCTCAACATGCGCGACCCGGTGCTGTATCGCATCATCCGTGCCAGCCACCATCGCACCGGGAACCGATGGTGCATCTATCCGATGTACGACTTTGCCCACGGCCAAAGCGACAGCATCGAAGGCGTCACTCACTCGCTGTGTTCGCTGGAGTATGAGGATCATCGCCCGCTCTACGAGTGGTTTCTGCGCGAGCTGGAGATTTTCGCGCCGCGACAGATCGAGTTTGCCCGGCTGAACCTGAGCTACACCGTGCTGAGCAAGCGCAAGCTGCTGCAGTTGGTGAAGGAGGGCCACGTGCGCGGCTGGGACGACCCGCGCATGCCCACGCTGCGCGGCCTGCGCCGGCGCGGCTATACGCCCTCAGCCATCCGCGACTTCTGCGCCCGCATCGGCGTCGCCAAAGCCAACAGCGTCGTGGACATCGCCATGCTCGAGCACAGCCTGCGCAACGAGCTAAACAAGACGGCGCACCGCGTGATGGCCGTGCTGCGCCCGCTGCGCGTGGTGATCGAGAACTACCCCGCCGAGCAGACCGAGATGCTGACGGCCATCAATAACCCCGAGGATCCTTCCGCCGGCGAGCGGCACGTGCCTTTTAGCCGCGTGCTCTACATCGAGCAGGATGACTTCATGGAGAACCCACCGCCGAAGTTCTACCGGCTCGCGCCCGGCCGCGAGGTGCGCCTGCGCTATGGCTACTTCATCAAGTGCGAGGGCGTCGTGAAAGACGCCGCCGGCAACGTGGTGGAGTTGCGCTGCACCTACGACCCGGCGACGCGCGGCGGCAGCGCGCCCGACGGGCGCAAGGTGAAGGCGACCATCCACTGGGTGAGCGCGGCCCATGCCTTGCCCATCGAAGCGCGGCTATACGACCATCTGTTCACCCGCCCAGACCCCGATGACGTGGAAGAAGGCGAAAGTTTCCTGTCCTACCTCAATCCGAAGTCGCTGGAAGTTGTGCAGGGCTTCGCCGAGCCGAGCGTGGCCGGCTCGCCCGTCGGCAAGCACTACCAGTTCGAGCGGCTCGGCTACTTCGTCGTTGACCCCGACTCGACGCCGGAGCGGCTGGTCTTCAACCGCGCAGTCGGCTTGAAGGACGCCTGGGCGAAGGCTGCAGGGCAAGGGTGAGGCTACGCTGCGCGACGAGCGATGGTCGTACCACCTGCGCATACCCACACATGGCAGCGGCTGGTGTTCGCGCTCGCGCTCGTCGTGGCCGGTTGCCTGTCTGCCACAGCGGCTGTCACCAGCGCAGATGACGGCGACCGCGCGGGCGCATCCGGCCGAGCAACGCCCGAACTTTTTATCTTGCGCGTCATCGCGCGCTCGCTCGACGACCTCGCCTTGCTCGGCAGCGGCTACGACTTGCTCGAAGCGCGCGACGGGGACGCGCGGTTTGTGCTGGGCGACTCGGCGACGCTGGCCGATTTACGCGCCAGGGGCTTCGACGTTACGATCCACGCGCGGCTTGCTCCCCGCCTGGGGCCACTCACGGCTCACGGCTACTTCGGCGGCTATCGCACCATGGCCGAGTATGAAGCGCACATGGACGCCATTGCCGCCGCGCGGCCCGACCTGGCGCAGGTAGTGGACTACGGCGACTCATGGCGCAAGGTGGCCGGCCGGCCCGACGGCCACGACCTGAAGGCGATCTGCATCACCCGGCGCCGCGCGGGCGATTGTCAGCTCGACCCGAACACCGATAAGCCGCGCTTTCTGCTGATCGCCGCTGTCCACGCCCGCGAGTTGAGCGCCGGCGAGATCGCCTGGCGATGGATGGACTTCCTGGTGAACGGATACGGCCACGACCCCGACGTGACTTGGCTGCTCGACGGGCACGAGATGTGGGTGATCCCGGTCGCCAACCCCGACGGCCGGCGCCTCGTCGAACAGGGCGGCAGCGCGCCCTATCTGCAACGCAAGAACCTGAACGACGCACAGGGCGCGTGTGGCTTCCCGCCCGGCCATCCGAGCTACGGCTCTTGGCAGCCCGGCGTGGACCTCAACCGCAACGCCTCGTTCCAGTGGGGCGTCTCCGGCGTCGGCGCCCACCCATGCGATCAGGCCTACCTCGGCCCGAGCGCGGCGTCGGAGCCGGAGCAGCACGCGCTCGAAGCGCTGATGCGCGGCCTGTTTGCCGACCAACGCGGCCCGGCGCTGAGCGACGCCGCGCCGATGACGGCTACGGGCGCAATGGTCACCTTGCACACCTTCGGCGACCTGGTTTTGCTGCCCTGGGCATGGACCTCATGCTTCGGCGCCTGCCCGCCCGCGCAGCGCGCGCCGAACGACGCCGGCCTGCGCGCCTTTGCCTTTAGGATGAGCTACTTCAACGGCTACGCGACCGGCCAGGCGTCCGAGCTGCTCTACTCGGCCAGCGGCACGACCGACGACTGGGCATACGGCGTGTTGGGCGTGCCCAGCTTCACCTTTGAAATCGGGCCGTTCGCCGGCAGCTGCGGCGGCTTCACCCCCGACTATGCGTGTCAGGATGACGTTTTCTGGCCGCTCAATCGCGCGGCGCTGCTTTACGCCGCTAAGGTCGCGCGACAGCCCTACGCGCTCTCGCTCGGCCCGACGACGCTCTCGGTGACGTTGAGTAGCAACCTTGTGACGCAAGGGCAAACGGTCACGCTGACGGCGGTGATTGACGATGACGCGCTGGGCAATCATGCGCAGAGCGTCGGCCGTCCGTCGGCGCAACCCATCGCTGCCGCGGAGGCGTATTTAGCCACGCCGCCCTGGTTGGGCGGCGCGCCGATCGCGCTGGCCGCGCAAGACGGCGCCTTCGACAGCGCGACCGAAGCAGTGGTCGGCTCGCTCGACACGACGGGGCTGAGCGTGGGCCGGCATCTGGTGTTCGTGCGCGGGCGCGACGCCGAGGGGAACTGGGGGCCGGTCACGGCGCAGTGGCTAACGGTCGCCGGCGACAGGGTCTTGTATCTGCCGCTGATCTACCGATGAGCGCAATCGCGCAGTCGCTTCGCCAAGATAAACTTAACCCGTCTCTCATGCAAGGCCGATACACTGAACCTAGTCGTCGGCTGGCGCGTGAGACGATTCAAACGCGGCGGAAAGACGCCTAAGGAGGCAAAATGACCGAACAAAAGACCGTTGCCGTTGCCAGCAACCGCACGGCGACATGGACGCTCATCGGCGTGCTTGTTGGATTTTCGCTGCCGATCTTCATGTGCGCGTGCTTAATGTTGACCACGCTGGTTGGCTTCGGCGCATCGCTCGGCTCGCTGGGCGACCCCGCAATGGCGACGAGCGCGACGGCGATCGCGCCGCGTCACATCTCCGGCCCGCTCACCGGCCCGGCGGTGGCCGTCATCAGCGTCAACGGCCCAATTGTCAGCGGCGAGGCGCCGGAATTCGACCTGACCGGCCCTGTGGCCGTCGCGGCTTCGGGCAGCATCGTCCAGTTGATCCGAGCGGCGGCGAGCGACCCACAGGTCAAGGTGATCCTGCTGCGCGTGGACTCGCCGGGCGGCAGCGTGATCGGCAGCGACGAGATTTACCATGCCCTGAAGCAGGCCAACAAGCCGGTGGTGGTGTATATGGGCGCGCTGGCGGCGTCGGGCGGCTACTACGTCAGCATGGCCGCCGACCACATCGTTGCGCACCCCGATACGCTCACCGGCAGCATCGGCGTCATCAGCGAGTTCACCAACATCGAAGGGCTGTATGAGAAGCTGGGCCTGAAGAGCACGGTCATCAAGTCCGGCAAGTTCAAGGACTTCGGCAACCCCACCTCGCCCTTCACCGAAGAGGCCCGCCAGTTGTGGCAGGCCGTCATTGATGAGACTTACGAGAGCTTCGTCAAGATCATCGCCGACAACCGGCGCATGACGGTCGAGCAGGTGAAGCAACTAGCCGACGGGCGCATCTACACCGGCCGGCAGGCGTATGCGCTCAAGTTGGTGGATCAGCTCGGTTACTTCGATGATGCGGTCAAAGAGGCGGCGTCGCGGGGGGGCATCACCGGCGAGCCGCGCGTGATCGAGTATCGCCGGCAGACGCCGTTCGCGCAGTTGTTCGGCGCGTCTGTGGCGCGCGTGATCCTGGTCGCCCTGGGTGTGCCGGTCGAGCGGCTGAGCGCAGCGCCGGGCGCGCTGGAGTACCGGTAGCCCATCGGCGCGGCGACCGGCTTGGTATTAGCGCAACGGCGCGGCAGCAGCCGCGCGCAATTCGGGACGGCGGGGTAATCGGTTCGGCGCTATGGCTCCACCGCTTGCTTGATGATCGGCCCGGCGACGTTGAACGCCACGCGCACCGTCTGGAGCGGCCCTTCGTCGCCCAGCACCTCGATCAACGCGACCAGCGGCGTGCCCTTGGGGATGCCGCGCGGCAGCCACATCGTCGGCGCCGGCCGGCGCTCCATCGCGCCCACCAACGAGGTATAGCGCAACACCTCGCCATCCTCGGTCAGGATGCTCACATCAATGGAGGGGAATTCCTTGAACGGCGTCAGGCCCATCTCTACCGTCACGCGCGTGCCATCCGGCCAGGGCATCACGCGATAGTCGGTGATGCGCGCGTCGCTCGGCGGGCGTTTCGGGAGCTTATCGAACGGCTGACCGTTCGGGTTGTCGTAAAACTGGATATCCTCGGCCATAGGGGGCATTATCTCGTGTTCAGGGAGAGCGCTGCGCAGGCAGCCTGGGACTATGACAACATCGCGACAAATGAGTCGAATTGAGAAGGGACTGGTCATCGCCGCTTTCTTTGTGTGGAGCGCGATGATGGTTGGCGCGGGATACGTGGGTCGCATGTTGCTCGCCCCGGTTGAGCTGCGCACCGAGCGCATCTACCGCTACGGCAGCAATCCGCACGCCTTGCTCGACGAGGCGTGGGGATACGTGCGCGATCATTTCGTCGGCGTGGTGCCCAGCGATACGGTGCGCGAGTACGGCGCCGTGCGCGGCGCGCTGATGACGTTGAACGACCGCTACACGACGTTCGTCGAACCCCAGGCGCGCGCGCTGGAGCGCGATCACATGCGCGGCAGCTTCGGCGGCATCGGCGTCGGCTTCGCGCGCAACGAACGGGGGGAGATTGTGCTCTCGCCCATGCCCGATGGGCCGGCGGCCAAGGCCGGCGTGCGCGAGGGCGACATCCTGGTCGGCATAGACGGCGTGCCGCTGCCTTCGCCGGCCGACCTCGAAGATGTCGCGCGCATCCGCGGCGCGGTCGGCGCGCCGGTGACGATCGAGGTGCTGCGCGGCCCACAACGCGAGCGATTGACGTTCACCATCATCCGCCAGATGATCGAGGTGAAGTCGGTCGAATGGCGCGCGATCACCACGACCACGGGCAGCGCGCCGATGACGATCGGTTACGTGCGCATCCGCAACTTCACCGAACGCACGGGCGAAGAGGTGAAGCGCGCGCTCGCCGCGCTGTCCGCCGCAGACTCTCAGGCCTATCTCATTGACCTGCGCGACAATGGTGGAGGTTCGTTGGCCGCTGCAGTTGAGGTGGCGAGCGAATTTCTGGGCGACGGCGTCGTCGCCATCGAGCAGCGGCGCGATCACCTTGAAATCGTCCATCGCGTGCGAAAGGGACGCGCCAAGCCGGCGGATGGCCACCCCGTCGCCGTCTTGGTAAATGGCAACACGGCCAGCGCAGCGGAGATCGTCGCCGGCGCGATCCAAGACCACCGACGCGGCTTGCTGATAGGCGAAAAGACCTTCGGCAAAGGATCGGTGCAGTTGATCTTCGAGCTGTCGGATGGCTCGGCGGTGCGCGTCACGTCGGCGAAGTGGCTCACGCCGGAGCGGCGCGAGCTGGATGGGGTTGGCTTGACGCCGGACATCGAAGTGACCGGCGACGCGGATGCGCAGCTCGAACGCGCCCTCCGCGCATTGGGCGACGCCGCGCGATGAGGCGGCGGTTCGTAGAAGCGGACGCTCCCAATTACAAACGCATCACAGGTCAGGTAAGGTGGATCATGGAACGATTGAACTCGACCGGCAGCAGCCCGGTCAAAAACATCGCGCTGGGCTTGCTCGGCATGTTCATCGGCGCGCTGATTTTCATCCTCGGCATGACCGCCGGCGTCGTCTTGTCGCGCCCCGGCGGCCTGCTGTTCACGGGCGCTTCGCCCTTTCCGCCGACCAACATCGCCGCGAGCGCCGGCGCGAGCGACGCCGCAGCCGGACAAGCGGAGTTGGACTTTGCGTTGATCAAGGACGTGATCGGCCGCCTGCGCGCGCAGTGGTATGGCGAGATGCCGTCGAGCGCGCAGCTCACCGACGGCGCGATCAAAGGCCTGGTCAACGCGCTGGGCGATGAATTCACGCAGTATGTCGAGCCGCGCTTCGCCAAGATGTTGAACGAAGACATCACCGGCGCGTTCGAGGGCATCGGCGCCACGCTGAAACAAACGCCGTCGGGCAGCATTCAGATCGTGCGCACCTTTCCAGGGATGCCGGCCGAGCGCGGCGGCGTCTTGCCCGGCGACATCATCGAGGCGGTGGACGGCGTCAGCACGCAGGGCCTCAACTCGACCGAAGTCGCAGCGATGGTGCGCGGGCCGCGCGGCACGGAGGTGACGCTCACCCTGCGCCGCGCCGGCCGCTCGCGGCCCTTCCAGGTAACGCTGGTGCGCGAGCGCATCGAGATCCCGCTCGTCTCCAGCCGAATGGTCGGCGATGGCTCGATCGGCTACATCAGCTTGTTCGACTTCAGCCAGCCGGCCAGCAAGCAACTGGAGAAGCACTTGAAGGAGATCCTGGATAAACAGCCCAAGGCGCTGATTCTCGACCTGCGCGACAACCCCGGCGGGCTGCTCAGCCAAGCCAAGGAAGTCGGTGACATCTTCCTGAAGCGGGGGACGTTCGTCATCGAGCGCGACTATCGCGGCAACAAGAAGGTCACGTCAACGACCGATCGCGGCATCGCGCAGGATATTCCGATGGTGGTGCTGGTCAACGGCGGCTCGGCCAGCGCGGCGGAGATCGTCGCCGGCGCTCTGCAGGACAGGGGGCGCGCCACGCTGATCGGCGAAAAGACCTTTGGCAAAGGGTCGGTGCAATCGCCGCAGACGCTCTCCAACGGCGGCCAGTTGCGCATTACCATTGAGCGCTGGTACACGCCGAACGACCGCGCCATCCACGGCGTAGGCATCACCCCCGACTACGTTGTGAGCAACCCGCCGGAGGACGTGCGCGACGGCAAAGACCCGCAACTCGAGGCGGCTATCGAGTTCCTCACCACGGGGAAGACGCCGGCGCCGACGCCCATCCCAACCGTCGCCCCCACACCGCTGCCATGAGCTTCGCTTCCGGGCAGGAACAGGCTGCGTGCGCCGCTCATGCGCCAGACGGAGCGCGCGCTTCCACCGCGTCCGCCCTGTTGGCCCATCTGCCCGGAGCGACATGGCTAGCGCCGGTCGCCGTGATCGGCGGCGCAATATCCTCCGGCGTCGCCTTCGCGCGCCCCGGCTGGATGTTGACGCTGGCGATGGCCGTGTTGCTGAGCCTGGCCTGGGTGAGCGTGTGGGGGACGATCGCCGGCGTGAACTGGTCTGCTCCCCTGTCGCTCTGGCAACGCTGGACGCAAGGCGCGCCGCTCAAGGCGCTTCCCTACACCCGGCCGGATTCCGACGCGGCATATGCATCGCTCCGCATCGGCCAGCTTGTGAATTGGCTGGAACGCGAACTGTTGCCGCGCTACGGCGCAATCTTGCTCCTCGGGGCGACCGGGCTGGCCATCATGATCGTGCTGGCGGCGGCGCTGGGGCCGGCGGCGACGCTGTTGGCCATCGGCGCGATCTGCCTCGCCCAGGTCGCCGTCGTTGCCTGTCGCGGAGACGGCGCTCCAAGCGCCATCCTGGAAGGCGCAACCGTGGTCGGGCTTCCGATGCTGCTGGGCGCTGCGACCTTTGCGCCGGTTGCGCCGGACGTGTGGCCGGTCAGCGTCGCCGTCGCTGTGGCATTCGCCGGCATTCGCAAGGGATCGCCGCGCACGCGCAACGCAGGCTATGCGTTGGCTGTGCTGATAGCCGCGCTCACGCGCCAGCCCATCGGCGCGTTTGTCTTGGCAACCCTCTGGGCACCATCGTTGATCCTGGGCTCGCCGCGCCACAACTACGGCTGGCTGGCAGTTGGCCTATTGGCATTTGCCATCGCGCGGGCGGCCGTCGTTTAGTCGTCGGCAGCGGAGCGCTTGGCTTGTGCCTGTTGCGCTTGCCATCGCCAGAAACGTCCCCTGTCCCCGCCCCTTTCTCTTGCACGGCGCTTATAATCTTCGTTAACCTCCATCGCGGTGGAGGGTGAGCACTCGAATCATCGCGCCAACGCGCGATCTAAAAAGGAGCGTAAAAGGCATGCCACACCTCGGACCGTTCGAGATCATCATCATCTTGGTCATCGTCATCCTGCTGTTCGGCGTCGGCCGCATCGGCAAGATCGGCGGTGAGCTGGGCAAGAGCATTCGCGAATTCCGCAAGGGCCTGGAAGGCGACGAGCCAAAGAAGCCGAGCGAGACGAAGGCCGAAGGCAGCGAGACGAAGGTCTCTTGAACTGAGCCGCGAGAGGCGAAGATTCGTCCTCAGTCGCCGGTTCTCTCGTCATTGCGGATGGCTAGGTCTCCCTTCTCCGCGCTCTCGTCGCTTGGGCCGTTCGGCGCAATCCTGGGCGTGCTGCGCGAGATAGATGTGCGTCCGGCGCGCATCGCGGCGGAGACGCCCTTTCTGATTGCGTTCGTCAGCCGCGACGCGCAGTTCGCCGAACATCTGGCCGCCTTGATGTATCGCGGCGACCGGCCGGCCGACACGCCGCCCTACCGCGCAGCGATCGGCGCGCCGATCACTGATGCTGCGCCGATCTCGCGCGCGAACGTCGTGGTCATCGTCGCGCGCGATGACCCACAGCTCCTCGACGAAGCGCTGCGGCTGAAGCGCGCGCTGGAAGCGTCGAACACGCCCGCGCTCATGTGCTTTGCGCAAGAGCGCTCCGCGCCGCCGCCGGCGCAGAGCGCCGCCATTGGCCATGCCGTGACGCTGCCGCTCGACGACGGCGCACTCGATGAGCAGACGGCGATTGAGCGCCTGACGGCAGCGATCCGCCAGCTCAAGGCGATTGACGACTTGGCGCTGGCGCGTCACCTGCCCGCCTTTCGCGCGCCGGTAGTCCGCGCGCTGATCGAAGACGTCGCCACGGCCAACGCCACGTATAGCCTGGGCTCCGGCCTATTGCAAATCAACCCCGCCACCGGCCTGCCGATCGCCGTCGCCGACACCGTCATCCTGACGAAGAACCAGGCCATCATGGCCTACAAGATCGCGCTGGCGATGGGGCTGCCCCCGGATTTCAGACATGTCATGCCGCAGATCGCCGGCGTGATCGGCGGCGGCCTCATCTTCCGGCAGGTCGCGCGCCTGGCGGTCGGTTGGCTGCCGGGGCTAGGCGTTGCGCCCAAGGTGGCGATCGCCTTCGCCGGCACGTTCGCCATCGGCGAAGCCGTCTATCGTTGGAGCCGGTCGGGCGAACGGCTGACCGAGGATGGGCTGAGGGCGATCTACGCGCTGGCCGTGGAGCGCGGCAAGGCCCTGGCCGCCGGCCTGCGGCAGCGGCGCGCCACGCGCCCGGCCCAAGCGAGGGCTAAGCCCAATCCGCCTGAACCGGCGATGATCGCGCCGCCGCCCAGTTACAACGGCGCGGCGCAACTGCATTGATGCGCTATGTTGAAAGTTGGCGATCCCGTCCCTGAGTTCGAGTTGATGTCTCAGAATGGCCCGGTCAAGTCGTCCGACCTGCTCGGCAGGCGCTACGTGCTGTATTTCTATCCGGCCGACGACACGCCGGGCTGCACGAAAGAAGCCTGCGGCTTCCGCGACTACTTGCCCAAATTCGAGTCGCTCGGCGTGCCGGTGTATGGCGTCAGCCCGCAGGATGTGCAGTCGAAGCAAAAGTTCGCCGCCAAGCACGCGCTGAACTTCCCTTTGCTGGCCGACACCGACCACAAAGTGGCCGAGGCGTTCGGCGCTTGGGGCGAGAAGAGCATGTACGGCAAGAAGTACGTGGGCATCCTGCGCACCACGTTCGTCATCGGCGCCGACGGCAAAGTGGAACACGTCTGGGAGAAGGTGAAGCCGGAAGGCCACGCCGAGGAGGTGTATCGCTGGTTGAACCCGACGGCTGAAGCAGCAGCCGCGCCCCGGCCGGCGAAGAAAGCCGCGCCGGCCAAGAAGAAGACCGGCGCGAAGAAGTGACGGTCGCCCAAACCCGGCTCGCGCGAGTCGGGTTTTCGTTTCGCGCGCCGTGCCAGTCATCATCGCCGATAATCGCAGCCTCGATGCGTCATGGATGATTTCACCCCCGATGTACTCGTCATCGGCGCCGGCCTGACCGGCGCGATGATCGCCGCGCAGCTCGCCGAGCGCAACGCGCGCGTCGGCGTCGTGGATGCCCGGCGCGTCGGCCAAGCGGCAACGCGCCGCGCGCTCGGCCTGGCGACGCTCAGCCCCCACATGGCGCACCTCCAGGAGACGAAATATGGGCTACAGCGCCTCAAGCGCCTTGCCGCGCAGCACGGCGCGCTGCTCCAATCGTGCAGCACGCTCCATCTGGCGACCACTCCCGAAGGCGAACGGGCCTTGCGGCAACTCGCCGAGGCTGCGCCAGACGCCGGCCTGGAGTGGACGACCCAGCGCGACCAGTTGCCCCCCGGCTTCGCGGGCGGCCTGCTGGTGCACGACAGCGCGCTGGTGGACATTGACCGGCTGCTCGTCCACCTGCTGCGCCATCCCAACATTGCGATTCGCCAGCACGCCGAGGTGCTCAGGCTGGAGCGTGGCGACCAGATGACCTACGCGCTGTGCAAAGCCCTCACGCTCAAGGCGCATTGCGTGGTATTGGCGACGAACGTCTATGTCGGCCTGCTGTCGCCCTACCTGGCCGATTCGGTGCGCGGCGCGCGCGGGGCGATCTGGTCGTCGCAGCCGCTGCATACCGCCGGCGCGCCCGGCCATCCCTACGCCAGCATGCCGCTGCTCTTTGACGATGCGCGGTGGGCGCTGATGCCGGGCAAAGACGGCGAGTTGCATGCCGCGGCGTGGCTTTGGCGCGAGCGCGACGCCGACAAAGACCCGTCCGAAGCGTTGCGCGGCTTCCTCAGGCGATTCGACCTGGGCAAGCCCGAACAGACCAGCCGATGGATCACAGGCGTGACGACGACCACCGACGACGGCGCGCCGCGCGTCGGCCGCCTGGATGTCGAAGGCAACGTGCTTTACGCTCTTGGCTTGGGCGCATACGGCTTGGCCTGGGCGCCCGTCGTCGCCGAGCGAATCGCGGCGTTGGCATTTGCAGGCTAAACTTTGGCGATGAGGCTTGCCCTGGTGGTCGCAACCGCGCTGTTTGCACTGGCTAACGCCGCGCGCGCGCTCCTTGCCGCCCAGCAGGCCACTCGGCTGCCGGATTTGCCGGCCGTCGCGCCGGCGCCTTACATCGCACTCACGAGCGTCGCCTGGGCCATCGCCTTTGGCGCTTGCGCCCTTGGCCTGGCGCGCGCGCACCGCCGGGCGGCGCGTGTTACCATCGCAGTTATTGTGCTGTATCAGGCCAATCTCTGGCTGAATCACTTCGCGTTTGCCCGTTCGTCCGAAGCGAACGCGCGCGCCGGCTTTGGCGCCTTGCTGAGCGCACTGTCCATCCTGTGCGTCGGCGGGGCCGCGCTGTGGCTAGACCGTCGGTCTGCAGTGCGCCGGCCCGACGCGCATCCGTCACCAAAATCCAACATCCGAATCTGATCATCTGACCACCATGCTCGACTCTTCCGATCCTCGCATCCGCAAATTGCGCGAACTGCGCGCGCAAACCTTGGTCGCCGGCGGCGAAGACAAGATCAAAGCGCATCGCGCCAAGGGCAAGCTCACCGCGCGCGAGCGGCTCGACTTGCTGCTCGACCCTGGCTCGTTCCGCGAAATTGACGCCTTCGTCACCAACCGCCCCAGCGGGATCGGGATGAGCAGTCAGCACTGGTTGACCGATGGCGTGGTGACCGGCTGGGGTACGATTGATGGGCGGCTGGTCTATGTCTTCTCGCAGGACTTCACCGTGATGGGCGGCAGCCTGGGCGCGGCGCACGCCGGCAAGATCGTCAAAATTCAGGATATGGCGCTCAAGAACGGCGCGCCGGTGATCGGCATCAACGATAGCGGCGGCGCGCGCATCCAGGAGGGGCTGATGTCGCTGGTCGGCTACAGCGACATCTTCCTGCGCAACACCATGGCCAGCGGCGTGATCCCGCAGATCAGCGCGATCATGGGGCCGTGCGCCGGCGGCGCGGTGTATTCGCCGGCGCTGACCGACTTCATCTTCATGGTGAAGAACACTAGCTACATGTTCCTGACCGGGCCGGACGTGGTGAAAGCCGTGACCCACGAGGACGTGACGTTCGAGCAACTGGGCGGCGCGCTGGTGCATAACACGACGAGCGGCGTGGCGCACTTCGCCGCCGAAAGCGAGGGCGATTGCCTATACCTCATCCGCGTGCTGCTCAGCTATCTGCCCAGCAACAACTTGGAAGAGCCGCCGTTCGTGAAGAGCAAGGACGACCCCCTGCGCACCGATGCCGCGCTGGACACCATCGTGCCCGACAACCCGAACAAGCCGTACGACATGAAAGAGGTGATTACCAAGATCGTGGACGACGGCAAGTTCTTTGAAGTGCAAGAGCACTACGCGACCAACATCATCATCGGCTTCGCGCGGCTGGGCGGCCATTCGGTGGGCATCGTCGCCAACCAGCCGGCGGTGCTGGCCGGCGTGCTGGACATCAACGCCAGCGAGAAGGCGGCCCGCTTCGTGCGCTTCTGCGATTGCTTCAACATCCCCATCATCACCTTCGAGGACGTGCCGGGCTTCTTGCCGGGCGTGGCGCAGGAGCACGGCGGCATCATCCGCAGCGGCGCCAAGCTGCTCTACGCCTACTGCGAGGCGACCGTGCCGAAGATCTGCGTGATCACGCGCAAGGCCTACGGCGGCGCGTATTGCGTGCTCAGCCCGCGCGCGACGCGCGGCGACCTGGTGCTGGCTTGGCCGTCGGCCGAGCTGGCCGTGATGGGCGCCGATGGCGCGGTCAGCATCATCTACCGGCGCGAGATCGCCAACGCCGAAGACCCGGCGGCGAAGAAGGCCGAGCTGGTGCGCCAGTATCAGGAAGAGGTGACCAGCCCCTACACCGCGGCGCAGCGCGGCTTCATTGACGACATCATCGAGCCGCACGACACCCGCCCGCGCCTGATCAACGCGCTGCAAATGCTGCGCAACAAGCGCGACGCCAACCCGCCCAAGAAGCACGGCAACATACCGCTGTGATCGCCCCTCCCCCGTGGCAGTTGACCGGCGACGGCTTCATCTGGCTGTTTCGCTTCTCGCGCGCGTTCGTCGAGCGCGAGGGCTTTATGGCCGATTGGCAGCGCGCGCGCCTGGCGAGCGCGCTCGGCGCGGTGATGCTGGTGGACTATCGCCAGACGAACGTCGGGCCGTATCGCGAGTTGTTGTTCATTCCCGGCCGCTTCCGCGTCGGCGGGCGGCGCATGTTCTCCATCAGCAAGATCTACGTGAGCACCGAAGCCAGCGTCCGCGGCGGCGTCGAGAACTGGGGCATCCCCAAGGAGATGGCATCGTTCGCGCGCGAGCGGCGCGGCGACGGCAGCGAATGCTTCAGCGCCGCGCTCGACGGCCGGGTGTTCTTCTCCGCCAAGCTGGCGCCGTTTGGGCCGCGCTTCCCGATCTCGTCGTCGCTCGTGCCGTTGACCGTGGCGCAGGCCCGGCGCGGCGACTTGTTGATCACGCGCTCGACGGCGCGAGGCTGGGCGCGTTTGTGTCGCGCCCGCGCGCTGCGCGTTGACGGCGCATACTTCCCCGACCTCTCGCGCCTCAGGCCGATCGCGGTGATCGCCGTGAGCGGCTTTCGCATGACCTTCCCGCCGCCGGAAGTGCTCCGAGGATACCTTGCGGAGGACGACGGCGGCGCTACCTCAGCTTCCTCGCCCACGCGACCAGCGCATCCACCAGCGCCTTGAGTTGCTCGCGCGCTTCTGGATCGGTCAACGCGCCGTCGGCGTCGAACTTCTGCTGCGCCGACGGGATCATCAGCTCCGGCTTGGGCAGCAGCAGCATGTTCAGGCAGGCCGCGATCTGCCGGAAGTGCAGTTGCGCCCGCGCGGTGCCGAAGCGCCCGCCGGCGCCCATCACGGCGGCCGGTTTGCCGCTGAAGGGTTGATCGGCGACCGGGCGCGACGCCCAGTCAATCGCGTTCTTCAGCACGCCGGGGATCGAGTGGTTGTACTCCGGCACGGCAAACAAGAGCGCATCCGCGCCGGCGATCTTGGCCTTCAGCGCGACCACGGCCTCCGGCGGCGCGTGTTCGTCGTCCTGATTGAAGAGCGGAATGCCGGACAAGTCGGCGATCTCCAGCGAAGCGCCCTCGGGCAGCATGGCCTGCGCGTTGCGCAGCAGCGCGGTGTTGAACGATCCGCGCCGCAGGCTGCCGGAGATGCCGAGGATGTGAATGTGCGTGGCCATACGGCGCGCAATTATCGCCGAGCCGGCCGGCGATAAACCGCTATGCGCCGCCTGTCGTCGCTTCCTCGTGTTGCATGAGCACGTCCCGAATCTCGCCAGGGTGTCGCACGACTGCCCATCGCCAACGGCCAAAGCCGCCGCGGACGTTCACCGCCTGCGTCCGCTCGTCCAGATAGCGCCGTTTCGCCCGGATCCCGGCCCTTGGTCTCCGGCACGAGGTCATCGCCGTTCTTGAGGCGCAGCAGGAAATCGGGCCGATACTTCCGCACTATCCCACGATAGATGTAGAGCACGAAGAGGGGCGTTCTTCGCCCACGCACTCATGGCGTAGCTGTTGTCTAGCCAGAATCCCACACGTGTCGGACGCCCCGGGGCATGTTGAGTGTGAGGATGAGCCGGCGGCGCAGGTCGTCTTGGTAGAAGAGCGGCAGGGTAGGGGTAGATCCCTTTCACCCCGCCGCCCATTCCGCCGAGAGCACCTCCGCTTGCTCCAGCACCGTTTGCGTCGCCTTCTCCTGCTTGTCGGGCGGGTAGCCGTACTTGCGCAGGATGCGCTTGACGAGCACGCGCAGTTGCGCGCGGACGTTCTCGCGCAAGGTCCAGTCGATGGTGACGTTGTTGCGCACGGTGGCGACCAGCTCGCGCGCGATCCTTCGGAGCGTCTCGTCGCCCAGCACCTTGACCGCGCTGTCGTTCGTTTCGAGCGCATCGTAGAAGGCGAGCTCGTCCTCGGACAGGCCCAGGGCCTCGCCCCGAGCGCTCGCTTCCCGCATGTCCTTCGCGAGCTGGAGGAGCTCCTCGATCACCTGCGCCGCTTCGATGGCGCGATTTTGGTAACGGCGGATGGTCCGTTCCAACATCTCGGCGAACGAGCGGGCCTGTACGACGTTCTTGCGGCGCCGGGTGCTGATCTCCCCCTTGAGCAGTTTCTGCAACAACTCCACGGCGAGGTTTTTGTGAGGCATGTTTTTCACTTCGGCGAGGAACTCCGCAGAGAGGATGGAGATGTCGGGCTTCTTGAGGCCCGCTGCCGCGAAGATATCCACGACGCCCTCAGGGGCCACGGCGCGGGAGACGATCTGGTGAATGGCATGGTCAAGCTCCTCCTCGGTTCTGACTTCACCAGGCGCCCGCTTGGCAAGGCTCGCCCGCACCGTCTGAAAGAAGGCGACGTCGTCCCGGATACGCAGCGCTTCCTCGTGTGGCACAGCCAAGGCAAACGCCTTACACAACTCTTGCACGGCCTTCAGCAGGCGATCTTTGCCGTTTTCCTGCGCCAGCACGTGCTCCTGCGCGGCGGGGAGGAGCGAAAGCCGCTCCTGAGGCGTGCCGCTCACCCACTTCCCCCGGTCGAAGCCGTGGAAGAGATCGCAGCACACCTCGTACTTCTCCAGCATCACGGCCACGGCCTCGCCCTGGTCCAGCGCCGTGCGCCCTGTGCCGCCGCTTTCGGTATAGGTGGCGAGCGCCTGCTTCAGCTCCTGCGCCAGCCCCA
>CALHLE010000016.1 GCA_938034415.1 uncultured Anaerolineae bacterium | reverse complement strand
GCATTCGATCAATGGGCGGAAGGGTCGCCAAAGACAAACAATCGGCCGGAGCAGGCGATCGGGCAGATGCAGGCGCAGCCCGCGTGCGGCTGCAAGTCGCCGCGTGGAATGTAGGCCTGAGTGGTTGCGGGAGCACGCAGTAAGCACGGCGCAGCGAGGAAGGCATGTCGCTCGTCCTGGTTTGAGCAACCCGCCAACTGTTTTTGCAACAGTCACACCGTCACAAGCGCGATAACGCCCTTCCAAGCCCGGCGAACTCGCGGTATGATTGATATAGGGCCGTTAGCTCAGCCTGGCAGAGCAGGGGACTTTTAATCCTCGTGTCGCAGGTTCGAATCCTGCACGGCTCATCAATTCGCCCAGACCGGGCATCAAGATTTGGCGCGCGTCCCGCTACGCCACCCTCCTCGGTCGGCGCACTGCGCATCAGAGGCTGCGGCCGGATAGCGCAGCGATGATGCGCGCTATCAGCGGCCGGTCCGGCCTGATCCACGCCGACGTGGCTGAGCGCAATGCGCCCTTGTGCATCCACAACGCAGTCGCCACCGCGCTGCAACGGATCCTCGACGACCTTCGGGATGCCATGCCCACGCAACCAGCGGAGCGCATAGCGCAGCAGGATGCGCGGGCTATAAACCCGCAATGGCGAGTTGCGGCCAAGACCATAGGCGCGATAGATGCGCAGAGATGAGTCGGCGATAAAGCGCGTATTTGCCCGCCACTCACGCGGCATCTCGGCCTCAAGCGCAAGGTCAATCCAGCGCACGAAGCGCTTTGCCGACGCAAACGAAAACGCCAACACCGGCGCATGAATGTGCTGCTCGTAGAGGGCCTGGTGCAACTGCACCAGATGCATCATGCAGTAGTGTCAGGCCAGGTGGCGCAAGAACACCAGCGCGACGGGCTTTGGATGCTGACTCAGCACAATGGTGCGGCCTTCGACGTCCGTCGCCTCGAAATCCGGCGCAGCCTCGCCCACCTGAGGGATGCGCAAACTGACGTTTTTGCTCGACATACATCCCATTATCCAGATGTAAGCATGCCCTGCCATGGATCCCATCCGTGTCAACGCGCAGACGCATATCGTCGCGCTGTTCAGAATGTCACGTCCACAGATGCTGGCCGCAGGCGTGCGGGTCTACGCGCCGGGCGTGCTCATGGGTGCACATGCTACCGGAGAGGCGCGATAGTCATCGGCGGCCGTCGGCTTGGTCGTGCTGCGGGCAGCCAACCTTTGCGCGCACTTCGCCGATGAATATGCCGACCGTGACACCGACGCCCTGAGCCAGCGCACATGGTTCTCCGGCGGGAGTGGCGTGCTGCCTTCCGGTTTGGTTGCGCCGGCGTTTGCCTTGCGCGCCGCCTTGATCGCCGCCGCTTGCGCACTCCTCGCGGGCGTCATGTTCGCAACACTCGGCTGGCTATCGCCCGCTGCATTCGCCATCCTCTTGCTTGGCCTCCTTGGCGGATGGTGCTACTCCATGCCGCCGCTAGCGCTTGAGCGGCGCGGGTTGGGGGAACTCGCCAACGCCGCGCTTGGCGCGATCCTGATCCCGCTGCTCGGGTTTGCGACGCAGCGCGACGCGATCACACTGGATGCTGCACTGGGCCTGCTGCCTGTGTTCACCATTACCATGGCGAATTTGCTCGGGGTTCACTGGGCCGATCGGCGCGCAGATGCGTCCGCCGGCAAGCGCGCGCTGGTCGTCATGCTGGGCAAGCGCGCATTGCACCTGCATCGCCTCCTGATCGCGCTGACCTACGCGCTGACGTGGGCGCTGGCCGGCGCGGCGCTGCTGCCGCCGAGCGTCGCTGTCGCAATCACGCTGACGATGCCGATCGGCCTGTGGGCTACGGCCGCATTCACCTGCCGCGAGCGAGACGGCTCAAGCTCCGTCGCCATGGCCGCGCTCATGCTCGCTGCATGCGTAGGCTGGCGTCTGGCGGCATGAGCGCAAAAGATTGACCCACCGGCGACATGGCGACGCGCCGCATTCAGACTTAGTCCGTCAACTCGCTTGCCTCGACCGGCAGGAACAGCCGGTCCTCGCTGCGGTCGTATTCAAACAGCTCAGCATAGCGCCCCCAGTCCACCGCCGTCTCGAATTGATGTTGCGCCTCCTCACGCGGGAAGTGCTCGTCCAGGATGTCGAGAAAGAATCCGGCGCGCATCGAGCGGTTTGGCTTCCCTTTTAGCGTGGTGTAGATCATCTTCACCGTCGGCACGCGCTCCAACACTTGCGCACGGAAGATGTCCTTACTAGTCTGTATGTCAGCTATGGCAAACGCCCTGCCGGCGTCGGTGAGCGTGATGTCGCCCTGTCTGACCTCCGCCAGACCTAACATGACCGCTGCGTCAACGATCGGCAGCAGATCATCCGTCGAAAGTTGCAAAGAGCTGGACACTTCGGGCAAGTCGCGCAGCTCGGGCCGCTCGTAGAGCAGCTCGAGCAGACCGCTGATGCCGCCGGCGGTGGCATGCGGCAGAGGAGAATATGGCGTCTCGCGGCGCGGTGGGATGCCGGTCATTGCCGCGGTTAGATCGCGGTCGGGGTTCGTCATGACGATGTAGATGCCGTCCACTAGATCCTTGAACCGGCGTGCGCCGCGGTTGCGAGGGCGCGGCAGGTCAATCATCACCTCGCCGCGCACGCGACCGGGGTTCGCGCCGAGGACGATCACCCGATCGGCCAAGTACACTGCCTCCTCAATGTTGTGCGTGACGATCAACACGCTCTGCGCCGGAAAGTCGCCCCGCTCCCACAGGTCGCTGATCTCGCTGCGCAAGTTCTCGGCAGTCAGCACGTCCAACGCGCTAAACGGCTCATCCATGAACAACACCTTCGGCTGCTTCACAAACGCCCGTGCAAAGCCGACCCGCTGGCGCATGCCGCCCGACAGCTCTTTGGGATAAGCGCTCTCGAAGCCGTCCAGCCCGACCATGTCAATCGCTTTGAGCGCGCGCGCCCGCCGCTCCTTCATCGGCACGCCGACGGCTTCCAGGCCCAGCTCGACGTTCTGCTGCACCGTCAACCATGGCAGTAATGCGAACGACTGGAACACCATCGCGACATCGGGGTTAGGACCGGTCAAGCGCCGACCCGATGAGAATATGTCGCCACTCGATGCAGGGATGAGCCCGGCCAGGATGCGCAGCAGCGTGCTTTTGCCACTCCCGCTGCGGCCGAGCAGCGCCACGATCTCACCCGACTTGACGGCGAGGTTGATGTCTTCGAGCACGGTAAAGATGCTACGGCTGCCCGGCAGCTCGAAGTGTTTGCAGACCTTGACAGCACGAATCAGCGCGTCGTCGTGAGCATCTCGCGCGCGCGCCGCCGCTGCAGCGTTGATGGGCAGTGTCGTCATTTCGATACCCCTTTCACAAGACATATTTGCTTTCAGCCAGGACGTATAACCGCCGCCAGAACAGGCGGTTGATCGCAACGACGAACAACGACATCACGGCGACGCCGAGCGCGATGCGCGGCCAATCGCCGACTTCGGTTGCGCGCGCGATATATGCGCCCAGTCCGGTCGCCACGAGATGAGTATCGCCCCACGACACCACCTCGGCCACGATGCTGGCGTTCCATGCCCCGCCTGCGGCAGTGACGCCGCCCGTTACCCAAGCCGAGAAGATGCCGGGGATGATCAACCGACGCCAAAGCTTCCAGCCGCGTAACCCCATGTTGGCCGCCATCTCGCGCAGGTCGCTGGGGATGGTCTGCGCGCCAGCGATGGCGTTGAATAGGATATACCATTGTGCGCCCAGCGACATCAGCAGGATGCTGCCCACATCCAGGCTGATACCTGTCGCGATCAAGGCGACCGTGACGAAGGGGAAGAGAAAATTGGCCGGGAAAGCCGACAGGAACTGTGCGACAGGCTGGATCAACCGCGCCAGGCGCGGGTTAAAGCCAATCGCCACGCCGATCGGCACCCAAATCAGCGTGCCGACCACCGTGAGCACGGCGACGCGCGCCATAGTGATCAACCCGAGCATGAAGGCGTTGCCCACCTCGATCAGGCCAACCTCGCTGAGGATGAACCGGATCAGCACGAAAGCGCTGCCGGCGACGAGCGCCGCGATCAGGGAGTTATAGACCCATTCCACCCACCGTTGCGCCCCACCCCTGCCAGACAGACGCTGCCTCGGCTTGGGCGAGAGCGTGCCGCTGAGCGCGCGGTTGATGAACTCACTCGCCGGACGCAACGCCTCGCTGATGAGCGACGGCAGCCGCGCCGCGCGCCAGAGGTTCAACACCCACGATGTCGGCATCTCACTGGCTTCGCTTTGCTCGTTGCGGAACTTCTGCGCCCAGGCGATGATCGGCCGCCACACCAGTTGATCCACCAACACAATCATGATCCCCATGGCGACGATGGCTGCAACCAGCGCGCCGACGTCCTGCTGATCGGCCGCTTCGGTCACGTAGGCGCCGATGCCGGGCAAGCGGTAATCCTGGTTGAGCACGCTGATGGCCTCGCTTGCCGCGACGAAGAACCAGCCGCCGCCGAAGCTCATCATCGTGTTCCACGTCAGGCCGATCATCGAGTTCGGCACCTCGACTTTGGTGAAGTATTGCCAGCGCGGCAGCCGAAACATGCGGGCCATCTCCTGCTGCTCGCGCGGGATGGTGCGCAAAGACTGGTAGAACGAAAATGTCATATTCCACACCTGGCTGGTGAAGATGGCGAAGATCGAAGCCGCCTCCAACCCCAGCAGGCTGCCACGAAACAAGGCGATGAAAAGAGTTATTGTGACCGACAAGAAGCCCAGCACCGGCACGCTCTGCAGAATATCCAACAGCGGGATGAGCACGCGCTCGGCGCGCGGACTATGCGCTGCCACATAGCCATAGGTGAACGTGAACAGCAACGAGAAGAATAGCGCGATGAACATACGCAGCGTGCTGCGCGCAAGGTAATAAGGCAGATGCACGACGTCCAGGCTGATCGGCTCGGGCAGCACCTCCGGCGGCTGGAAGGGCACTAGCGCCGTGCTGCCCACGTAGGCTGTGACGACGATGAGCGCAAGTGCGCCGAGCACGACTGCAACGTCCGCCGATGTAAACGGCAGGCGGCGCAACGTCTCGCGCGTGGGAAAGGTCAACCTGATCATGATAGCAACCCATTTGGAATTACAACGGCTCGACAAGCACCAAACGCAACAAAACAGCCCCTCAAGGTCGATGGGCTGTACGAGCTGTTTAGTTGCACAGCGGCGGTTTATAGCACTGCGCGCGTGCTGAGTCAAGATAGACGCCTTAAATTTTCTTCAAACAGCCGAATTTCTTTGCGGGTATGCGGCCTCGTCGCGCCCCACGTTGGCCTAAGACCTAGGACGAACTACGCGGACGAAGGCGCTTAGCATCAGGACTGCGCCAATTGCTAAGAAGAAGTAACGACGGCGCGCCTGCTTACAATCGGCGCATGATCCATCGCAGCTTTGCCAGCGACAACAACGCCGGCGTCCACCCCGATATTCTCCAGGCGATCATCGCTGCCAATGACGGCCACGTCCTGGCCTACGGCAGCGCCCCCTACGCGCAACGCGCGGGTTGATGCGTTCAAGCGTCATTTTGGCGAAGACATCGCCGTCTATTTCGTGTTCAACGGCACAGCGGCCAATGTGCTCGGCTTGGCCGCCGTCGCGCGCAGCTACAACGCGGTCATTTGCTCGGCCACCGCGCACATCCATTGGGACGAGTGCGGCGCGCCCGAGAAGATCGCCGGCGTCAAGTTACTCACCTGCGACACGCCGGATGGCAAACTCACCGTCGAACATGTGCGGCAGCACATGCATGGCTTCGGCGACGAGCACCACATCCAACCGAAGGTGATCTCGATCACGCAAAGCTCCAAGTTGGCACGGTGTACACGCTGGATGAGATCAAGGCGCTGGCTGACTACGCGCATGCGCGCGGCCTGCTGCTGCACATGGACGGCGCGCGCATCTGCAACGCAGCCGTCGCGCTCGATCTGCCTTTCCGTGCTTTCACGCGCGATGTGGGCGTGGACGTGTTGTCGTTCGGCGGCACGAAGAATGGCCTGCTGGGCGGCGAGGCGGTCATCTTCTTCCCGTCGCGCGCCTCAATCGCCGACTTCAAATTCATCCGTAAACAATCCTTGCAACTGGCCTCCAAGATGCGCTTCATCAGCGCGCAGTTCGAGGCGCTGCTGGCAGGCGACTTGTGGAGGCGCAACGCGTGCAACGCCAACGCCATGGCGCGCCGGCTGGCCGAGAGCGTGCGCGATGTGGTCGAGATCGCCTATCCCGTACAGGCGAACGCGGTATTCGCCATCGTGCCCAAGCGCCAACTAGCTGCCCTGCGCAAGCACAGTTTCTTCTACGAATGGGCCGACTTGGATGAAGAACGTGCAATTGTGCGCTGGATGTACGCGTGGGATACCCCAGCCGAAGACGTGGATGCATTCGCGGCACACATCGTCAAGGTGCTGCACCCCAGGTAGCGCGTGGCGCCCTAAACCGAGAGGGGCGAACGCGCTCGGCCTCAAAAGCGCGTGTAATGCCAGCTCACAGGCTGCCCGTTTTCATAGGGCATC
Organism: uncultured Anaerolineae bacterium; assembly: GCA_938034415.1. Taxonomy (GTDB): domain Bacteria; phylum Chloroflexota; class Anaerolineae; order J036; family Brachytrichaceae; genus JAAFGM01. The sequence continues at coordinate 21,210 of CALHLE010000016.1, read as the reverse complement.
ACGCCGTGGAAGGGTCGGGGGTCATCGTCGAAGACGAGCGGCAGGAAGTGCCGGTCGCCCGGCCACATGGGGAGCGCGGCGCGGTCGCGCGTCTGTGGGTCGGTCGAACAGGAGTCCAGCAGGCGCTGGAGCGGCACCCACACCAGCGTGCCTTCGCGATTGCGCGCAACCGGCTCGCCGACAAACTCACTGATCAAAAAGACGAAGCCGAGCCAGTCTTCGCCGTTCAGGCCGAAACCGGGCCAACTGAGGGTGCCGCGCAACTGCATCCCAGCGACCTCGATGCCGGCCTCTTCGCGGATCTCACGCCTCATGCACGCCGCGACATCTTCATCGCGTTCCATCTTGCCGCCCAGGCCGTTGTATTTGCCGAAGGCCTGGTCATCAGGGCGCGCGTTTCGATGAATCATCAGCACAAATCGGCGATCCGGCGAAAGGATGTAGCCCAGTGTGCCGATGATCGGGGTATAAGCCATGAGATGGCTGACGAGGCGCGGCCGCGGCGCTATGGCTTAGCCGCCAGGGGGAACTCGAACTTCTTTTGGCGGCTTTCCAGGTCAACCGCCGTCAACTTAACGTCGCCGTCGAAGAGCGGCACGAGCAGCGCGCCATTCGCATAAGCCGGCGTGGAGAGCAACCGCCGCACCAGGCCGTTCTCCAGCACGCGCACAGGGGATGCGCTGTTGGCATCGGCCCTGGGCCGGCGATCGAAACTGTAGAGGTAAGTGTCGCTCGACAAAACGTAGAGCTTGTTGCCGACGATGACCGGCTGAGCGCGGATCGCGCCGCCCACCCGTGACCGCCAGATCACGTTGCCGTTGCGCCGGTCAATGGCATACACCCCACCCTTCACATCGCCGACAAAAATCTCGTCGCCGTCGAGCAGCGGATCGCACCAGACCCAGCCGCCCAGCCGCTCCGGCGAGCGCCAGACCTGCGCGCCGGTCTCGGCATCCACGGCGTACATGTGCTGGTCGAACGAGCCGAAGTACAACACGCCGTCGGCCATAGCCGGGTGCGAGGCAATTGAAGCGCCGGCGCTGAAAGTCCACAGCAGCTTGCCGGTGGCTGCGTCGAGCGCATACAGATTGTGGTCGAGCGACGGCTGGAAGACTTTGCCGTTCGCTACCAGGGGGCGCACCCACAACTTATCCTGCGCGGTGAACTTCCACACCAGCTTCGGCTCGCCGCCGTCGAGCTGCGTCGGGTCGAGCGCATAGAGCGTGTTGTCGCCGTTCGGCGCAAAGATCAGCTTGCCGTCGGTGCTGGCGCCGTCGGTGTATTCGCGCTGACCGCCGGAAAAACGCCACAGCTCCGCGCCATTGTCGGCGGAGAGCGCGTAGAGACGATGGCTGGCGCGGCCATTCAGGCCGACCGTCTCGCCTACGATGATGGCGTTGCCGAATTTCAACGGCGGGCCGGCGAACGGGCCAGGGCGCGCGTTATTATCCCCTTCGGTCGCAGGGAACATCCACTTCTGCACGCCGGTGGCCGAATCGAACTTATACACATGCAAGTTGCTGGCCAGGTAGGCATCCGCGCCGTCGAGCGTGAGGCCGGGGAAGGAGGTGGGCGAGATTTCACCGCCACAAGCGCTCAGCGCCAGGGCCACAGCCGCAACAAACAGCAAGGTGCGCAATTTGCTTTTCATGTTGTTTCGGTTCAGGCGCTCAGGGGACCGGATCGTATCCGCCGGGATGGAAGGGATGGCAGCGCGCAATGCGCCTGACGCCGAGCCACAGCCCTTTCAAAGCGCCATACTTGGCGATGGCCTGCAGCGTGTATTCGCTGCATGTAGGATAGAAGCGGCACGATGGCGGGAGCGCCGGAGAGATCGCAAGCTGGTAAAAACGAATTGCGCCGATCATCAGCCGGTCGAGCAGCGCCTGTTTGATGCGCGCGCGTTGTGAATAGCCCTCCAGCGTCACTTCGCGGTAGGTGACGTTCGTGTCAGTTGCGCTTTGTTTAGCAGCCACAGTAGATCTTCTTGCACCTGCTGCATGCGCGCCGACTCAGCGATGATGGACGGTTGCGCGACCAGCACAATATCCCAGCCAGGGACGATCCAATCGGACAGATGGCGCATCGCTTCTCGCAACAGCCGGCGCGCACGGTTGCGTTTCACCGCGCTGCCGACCGATCGCGCAGTGATGTAACCGACCCGCGTCCGTGCTGCGTGAGGTTCATCCGCTTGCGCCGGCGCGCGGGCGGCGTTCAACACGCAGTATTTGCCGCGCCACCGCGCGCCTTCGCGACGCACCCGCTCAAAGTCCTCCTTCCTCGCCAGCTTCTCCAACCGGTTACTTGCTGCCCTCTGTGCCGCGCTTGCTCCTAGCGGGGGAATACACCGCGTTCCAATTCACTTTCTTGACGTGGTTGTTCGCCGACACGGTCAGCACTTTGCGCCCTTTCGCGCGGCGTGCGGCGAGCACCTTGCGACCGCTCTTGGTTGACATGCGCGCCCGGAAGCCGTGCACGCGCACGCGGCGGCGCTTCTTCGGTTGATACGTTCGCTTTGGCATCTCGTGCTACTCCTCTTGTTCAGTCATTCAAACTCACCGAAGGCGTGCGGCAGGCGCCCACCCTTGGTAAAGGTCCAGAAATGAAGCGCGCGGATTATACCGAAGTTGAGAAGCGCTGCGCCGAGCCGTGCGGCGACGCCAAGCGCGAGACGACGTGGCGGGGATCGTCTAACACGCGCGGGCACGGCACGCCGGTGAAGGCCGCGCAGGCCGGCGCTGGATCAGGCAAGTGCGGCAATAAAGCGCGCACGTGGCATAGCGCCAAGCCGACGACGTTGAGCGGGCAACCGCGAATCTGCGCAATGGGCTGGAAGGAGGGATGCTGCGCAGCATAACCGCCGGCTTTGTCGAACGGATCGCCGGTGGCGATGTAAGCCTCGATCTCGTCATCGCGGTAATTGCGCATTTCGACTTGCGACGAAACGACGTCAAGGCGTTCATGATTGTGCCGGCGTATCACAATGGCCGACTGCACCTGGTGAATGCGCCCGCGCAGGCGGCGCAGCATCATGCGCGCCTCATCGGCGTCGGCCGGTTTGTTCAACATCTCGCCGTCCAGCAGTACAGTGGTGTCACAGGCGATGATGATGGCGTCAGCGGACGAAGGTTGAGGCTGAGGGGCTGGCTGCGGCGGGCCGCTCGTGGCGCGTCCGACGGTCGGCTGCTCGGCTTGGGCTGCGCAAGCGCCGAGCGCCAATCGCTCCTGCGCCGCGCGGGCCTTCGCGCAGGTGATACGGCGTTGGGTCTCGAGCGGCGTCTCGCCCGAAAGCGGCGTTTCGTCCACATCCGCCGGACACACCTGGAAGGCCACCCCAAGCATGCGTAGCAACTCGCGCCGGCGAGGCGAGGCCGAAGCCAGGACGATGGGCGCACGCGGATCGGCAATGAGCGGTCGAGACAGGTCGTCCATGGGCAATCGCTCAAGCCGCCGCTTGCCTCCGCGGTGGGTCAGACGAATTCGGTGCGCTTAAGTATGTCAATATTTTCGAGCGCGCGGCCTGTGCCGAGGGCCACGCAGGCAATCGGCGCATCGGCGACATAGGCCGGGATGCCGGTCTCGCGGGTGAGGAATTCATCGAGCTTATGCAACAGGGCCGTGCCACCGGTCAGCGCCATGCCCCGGTCAATGATGTCAGACGCCAGCTCGGGCGGCGTGCGCTCCAGCACCGATTTCACGCACGCGGAGATTTGGGCCAGCGGTTCCTGCAATGCTTCGACAATCTCGTTGGTCGAGACTTCGATCGTGCGCGGCAGACCGGTGACCTGATCGCGCCCCTGCACTTGCATATACATTTCTTCTTCCAGCGGGAGCGCGCTGCCGATGTTGATCTTGATCTCTTCGGCGGTCGGTTCGCCGATGGCCAGGTTGTACTTGCGGCGGATAAAGTTCTGAATAGCGGCATCGAGCTTAAGGCCGCCGACGCGCACCGAGTTGGCGACGACGATGCCGTTCATCGAGACGACCGCAGCCTCGGCGGTGCCGCCGCCAATATCCACAACCAGGTTTCCCGTCGCGGTATCCACCGGCAAGCCCGCGCCGTATGCAGCGGCCAACGGCTCGCGGATCGGGAAGACCTCGCCGGCGCCGGCTTCGATGGCTGCCTCGCGCACCGCGCGGCGTTCGACGCTGGTCACGCCATAGGGCACACCAATGACCACGCGCGGCGGAAACAGGCTGAAGCCCTTCGCCTTGTTGACAAAATGCTGGAGCATCCGCTGGGTCACCTGATAGTCGGCGATCACGCCATCGCGCAGCGGCCGGGCGACTTCGATCTCGTCTGGCGTGCGGCCATACATCTGGCGCGCCTCTTCGCCGACCTCCACAACCGTCTCCTCGCGCGAGAGGATGGCGACGACGGAGGGCTCTTGGATCACGATGCCCTTGCCTCGCACATACACCAGCACGTTGACCGTGCCAAGGTCTATGCCGATCTCTGCCCGAAGGATGCCCATGACGTTCTGACGTTTCGTGAAGCTCGCGGCATGTCGGCAGTCTCACCGACGCCTCGCATGGAGTGTGCGGCGATGCGCCCGGCGTCAGTTCTGCGACTCGCTGCGATAAGTGCGCCGACGCATGGCCACGTTCAAGCGCACTTGGCTTCGGCGCAGCGCCGCCTCGAGCTTGAACAAGTCCTCCTTATTCGGCGGCGGGTTCTTCAGCAACTCTTCGGCGCGCGCACGGGCGGCTTCGGCGCGGGCGATGTCAATCTCATCGGCGCGCTCGGCGCTGTCGGCCAGGATGATCACGCGGTTATCGTGAATATCCACGAAGCCGCCGCCGATGGCGAACTCCTGCACTTCGTCGCCGATCTTGACGCGCAGCTCGCCCGGCTTTAGCGTAGAGAGCACCGGCGCGTGATGCGGCAATATGCCCATCACCCCGCCGGCGCCGGGCACGGTCACCATGTCCACATCGCCGCTGAATACGGTGCGCTCGCTTGTGACGATTTCTAGGTGCAACGGCATAGGCGGATTAAGCATTGAGGGTTGAGAAGGCCGCAAGGCTAGCGACGGCTCATCTTCAATCCTCAATGCGGCTTGCTCAGTTCTGTTCGGCGCGGGCCTTCTCGTATTCCTCCCACACCTCGTCAATCGTGCCTTTCATCAGGAAGAAGCTTTCCGGCACCTCGTCCAGCTCGCCCTTCAGAATGCGGTCGAAGCCATCCACGGTGTCCTTGATCTTCACATAGCGCCCATCGCGGCCGGTGAAAGCCTTGGCCACGAACATCGGCTGGCTGAAGAAGCGCTCGATCTTGCGCGCGCGGGCGACCAGGATTTTGTCGTCTTCGCTCAGCTCGTCCACGCCGAGGATCGCGATGATGTCCTGCAAGTCTTTGTAGCGCTGTAGCGTGCGCTGCACCTCGCGCGCCACGCGATAGTGATCGGGGCCGACGATGTTCGGATCGAGGATGCGGCTGGTGCTGGCCAGCGGATCCACGGCCGGGAAGATGCCCTTCTCGGCAATCGAGCGCTCCAGGTTAACCGTCGCGTCCAGATGGGCGAAAGTGGCCACCGGCGCTGGGTCAGAGTAGTCGTCGGCGGGCACGTAGACCGCTTGCATCGAGGTGATCGAGCCGCGTTTGGTGGATGTGATGCGCTCTTGCAACTGGCCCATCTCGGTCGCCAGCGTGGGCTGGTACCCCACAGCCGAGGGCATGCGGCCCAGCAGCGCCGACACTTCCGAGCCGCTCATCACGAAGCGGAAGATGTTGTCAATGAACAGCAGCACGTCGCGGCCCTCATCGCGGAAGTACTCGGCCATGGTCAGGCCGGTGAGAGCCACGCGCAGGCGCACGCCGGCCGGCTCGTTCATCTGGCCGAACACCATCACCAGCGAGTCAATCACGCCGGCCTCGTTCATCTCCTTGTAGAGCTGCGTGCCCTCGCGGGTGCGCTCGCCCACGCCGGCAAACACCGAGTAGCCGTTGTGGAACTTGGCGATGGAGTTGATCAGCTCCTGGATAGTCACCGTCTTGCCCACCCCGGCGCCGCCGAAGATGCCGGTCTTGCCGCCTTTGGTGAAGGGAGCGATCAGGTCAATCACTTTGATGCCGGTCTCCAGCATCTCGACCGAGCCTTTCTGCTCATCGAACGAAGGCGGGGGGCGATGGATCGGGTATCTCAGCTCGGTCTGCGGCGCGGGCCGGCCGTCAATCGGGTCGCCCAGCACGTTGAAGATGCGCCCGAGCGTGGCCGGGCCGACGGGCACGCTGATCGGCCCGCCCAGCGCGCGCACCGTCTCGCCGCGACGCAAACCATCGGTCGTATCCATCGCCACGGTGCGCACCACGTCGTTGCCCAGGTGCTGTTGCACCTCTAGCACCAATCGCCCTCCGGGGCGCTCAATTTCAAGGGCGTCGTAAATTTCGGGAAGATGCTCCGGCGGGAACTGAACATCTACCACGCCGCCGCGAATGGCAATCACCTTGCCGAAGACCGTTCCGTTGCCGCTTCCATTCTGTTTCGACATGCTCTTTGCTCCGCTTGGTATTTCGATCGCGTCTCGTTATCTGGCCTCTAGCACCACGTATACAGGCAGGCCGCTCCTCTCATGCGCGATGAAGGTTTCGACCACCTGCCGGCCCATCCGATTCGCGATTTCGGTGAATTCTCGACGGCGATTATAAACGGCAAATCGCTCCCAAAGCACGATGTAACGTCGGCTGGGATCCCGCAGCATCTCGGTAGCGCGCTGCCGAAAACCCTCGTCGGCCTGCTCGGAGAAGCCGAAGATCTCTATCGGCCGCACGCGATCCGCCGTCAGCACGCGCAAGTTCTTCTCGATGCCCCAATCCAGCGCGACCGGCTGACGCACTGCGTTGGCGTCCAACCAATCGGCCAGCTTGTAGATTGCGTCGGAGAAGCGCCCCGTCCCGCCGGTGCGTGCCAGGGTCGCGTGGTGCTGCTCATTGACCCATACATCGCGGCTGAAAGGCAGCGCCACAAGCGCGCAGGCAAGCAGTGCGGCAAAAGAGTCGCGCGTCGCATGGCGTGACGCATCCCACGGGTCACGTGGCACAAGACGAGCGACGCCTTCCGCCAGCCACACGGCCGCACAAGCCACCACCCACTGCGGCAGGGGCAGCATGATGAACTGATGAGTGGACCACAGGCCGGAGACCGTGAACGCGCCCAACACGACCAGGGCGGCGATGCTCGCCAGCGCCGCGAAGAATCGGCGCGATGCATCGCGCTTGCCTTGTTCCGCCGGCGGCAAGTCGCCCAAGCCGCGCCCGCGCGCGACGGCCAAAATGGCGCCGACGACTGCGCCGAGGATCAACGCTGGCATGGCGTAGACGTTGCCGAACGGCACGCCGTTGTACCAGAAGTAGCTGCCGTCCACGAACACACGCGCATCGTCAATGGCTTTCCGGATGTTGTGGAAGAAATCCAAGTTGTTCACGCCGAACTGCTGCGTCGGCCGCATGAGCGAATCGAGCAGGAGCGTGACTGTCCATGCTTGGCCGTCGCGGATCAAGCCGACGAGGTTATAGTAAATCAGCGGAGACGCGCCGAGCAACGCGCCAACCACCGTCCATCCCAGCGCCGGCGCAAGCGCAGCCAGGTGTTCCCGCTGGCTTTGTATGCGACGCGCCGCGCGGCTGCGCGTGACCCACATCACTGCGCCGATGACCATCAGCACGATCACCCAGCGCAAGAACAACAACTTGGCCCACAGCCCTAAGCCGATCAGCGCGCCGGCGCTCAACGCCAGCAACCAGGAACCCTGGGACAAACCGCGACGCGTCGCGCTCGGCTCTCGGCTCTCGATGCTCGACTCCCGACTCTCTCTCCGCATCACCTCGTCGAGCAACAGCAGCGAGCCGAGCGAGAACACCGTCATCACGCTCGTCACGCTGATGCCCTGCCGGCTGAACCAGATGAAGGAGGGGTTGACCGCCAGCAGCAGCACGGCTAGGCCGGCGACGCCGTAGCCGAACCACCGGCGTGCCAGCAACCAGGCCAGCGCGATGGTGACGCAGGAGAAGAAGATGGGCTGCGCACGCGCCGCCACATAGCCCGGCCCGAACAACCCCATGAAGGGCAAGGTCAGGTATCCGCCCAAGCTCCCCATGTAGTCGAGCAACATGACCGGAAAGCGGCCGATGCCGATGCCGCGCAGCAGCTCCGGCTGGCGGCCCTGCATCACGTCCAGCATCGGCGCCAGGTCGAGCGCCTCGTCATAGTAGAAGCCGGGCAGATGCAGTTGGCGCAGCGAGAAGGCTAGGAAGAGGGCAACTGCGGCGATGAGCGGAATATAGCGCGCGACTCGCGCCGCGAGGTCAACTAATTTCGCCGACTTCTCCGTTGTAGGTGCGGCTTGCACAAAATCCATGACGCGCAGACGCGCAGGCTGCAACCGTGGCGCAACCCGGAGAGCCGGCAGCCCATGCCGGCATGACGGCCTTTGAACGAAGTCAACTACAGGCCGGGCGATACGTTCCGGGTCCGCTCACGGCGCGCCGCCGGCAGACATCGCTAGGCTCTGGCTGCCTCCTGCATGGCCTGGCGCAGCGCTTCGGCGCCGCCGGCGATGTCGAGCAGTTCGTTGGTGATGCCGGCTTGGCGCGCCTTGTTGTAACTGAGCGTGTAGGCCACGATCAGGTCCGACGCGTTGTCGGTGGCGTTGCGCATGGCGATGCGCTGGGCGGTGTAAAAGCTGGCCAGCGATTCGAGCACTGCCTGATACACCTGCATCTCGGTCAAGCGCGGGAGGAGCGTATTCAGGATCTCCGCCGGCCCCGGCTCGAATTCATAGGCCGGGCGCGGCCCGCTGTGCGCTTGATCCGGCGTGATCGCTTCGGGCGCTAGGGGCAGAAGCCGTTTAACAACCGGCTTCTGCTGAGTGGCGCTGATGAACTCGGTGTAGACCAGATACACCTCGTCCACGGCACCGCTGAGGAAGTCGTCAATCGCGGCGCGCGTCGCGGGCGTCGTGTCCAGCAAGGTCGGGCGCGCTGGCATGCCGGAGAAGTCCGCAGCGATCTTGCCGCCGCGCCGATAGATGAAGTCGCGCCCCTTCTTGCCGATGGTGATGTAGCGCACCGGCTTGCCGTAGTCGCGCGCGAAGTTGAACGCCGCGCGGGAGACGTTGCTGTTGAATGCGCCGGCCAGGCCACGGTCGCCGGAGATCAAAATGATAGCAGCGCCGTTGACCTGTTCGCGATTGGTGAGCAGCGGATGCTTCGTCTCGCCGCCGGCCAGCGATGCGACGCTGGCAAGCAAATCGCGCGCGCGCTGCGCATACGGGCGCGTCGCTTCGACCATCTGCTGCGCGCGCCGCACGCGGCCGGCTGCTACGCTCTCCAGCGCTTTGGTGATCTGCCGGACGTTCTTGACGCTGCGAATGCGCCGCTTGATTTCTCGTGCTGTAGCCATCGTTGATGTGTAAGCGCTAAGAGCTGAGAGTCGAGTCCAGAGTCCTGTTGGCTCTTAGTTGAAGGTGCGGTTGAACGCCTCGATTGCGCTGCGCAGCTTGGCGATATTCTCGTCGCTGATGCGCTTCTCCGTCATAATGCCGTTCACCAGGTCTGGGTAGCTCATTTCGATGTATTTGATGAACTGTTGTTCCCAATCCTGGATGCGGTTGACCGGGATCTTGTCGAGGTAGCCATTGGTGCCGGCGAAGATCGCCACCACCTGCGCCCACAGCGGGCGCGGCTCGTACTGCTTCTGCTTGAGCAGCTCCGTCATGCGCCGGCCGCGCTCCAGCAGTTGCAGGGTGGTCTTGTCCACGTCGCTGCCGAACGTGGCGAACGCCTGTAGCTCGCGGAACTGCGCCAGGTCGAGCTTGAGGCGGCTGGCCACCTGCTTCATGGCGCGGGTTTGCGCGTCGCCCCCCACCCGGCTGACGCTGATGCCGACGTTGATGGCCGGGCGAATGCCGGCGTTGAACAGGTCGGTCTCCAGGAAGAGCTGGCCATCGGTGATCGAGATCACGTTGGTAGGGATGTAGGCCGACACGTCGCCGAGCTGCGTTTCGATGATGGGCAGCGCGGTGAGCGAGCCGCCGGTGCGCGGGTTCTTGACCAGCTTGTATTTCTTGCCGGTTTCGGCGGCCAGCGCCTTCATGTCGTGCTTAGCCGTCTCCTCGCCGATGGCGCCGTCGTAAATCTTGCCGTTGGCGCTGTGGCCGTCGCCCCAATCATCGCTGTCGTCGGCCTCGCGGATCACCCATTGATAAGCCAGGCGGGCGGCGCGCTCGAGCAGGCGCGAGTGCAGATAGAAAATGTCGCCGGGATAGGCTTCGCGAGCCGGCGGGCGGCGCAACAGCAGCGAGACCTGGCGATATGCGTAGGCGTGCTTGGTCAGGTCGTCGTACACGCATAGCGCGTCGTTGATGAACTGGCCGCCGATGGTCACGCCGTTCTCCATGATCTCTTCGCCCATGGCGCAGCCGGCATAGGGCGCAATGTATTGCAGCGTGGCCGAGTCAGCCGCCGAGGCAACAACGACGATGGTGTAGTCCATCGCGCCGTATTGCTCCAGCGTGCTGACCACGCGCGCCACCTGCGCCAACTTCTGGCCGATGGCCACGTAGATGCAGACGACACCCTTGCCTTTCTGGTTGATGATCGTGTCAATGCAGACGGCCGTCTTGCCGGTGCTGCGGTCGCCGATGATCAGCTCGCGCTGGCCGCGGCCGATCGGAACGAGCGCGTCAATCGCCTTGATGCCGGTTTGCAGCGGCGTATCCACGTTGGCGCGCTTGATTACGCCGGGCGCGATGCGCTCCAGCGGGCGGAACTTATTGGTGTTCACTGGGCCTTTGCCGTCCAGGGGGCGGCCCAGCGGGTCCACGACACGGCCGATCAGCGCATCGCCGACCGGCACCGAGATGACGCGGCCGGTAGAGCGCACGGTGTCGCCCTCTTCAATGTCGGTGTAATCGCCCAGGATGATGACGCCGACCTCATCGGGCTCTAGGTTGAAAGCGAGTCCCAGCGTGCCGTTCTTGGTGAATTCCACCAGCTCTTGCGCCTGCACGTTCGTGAGGCCGGTGCACCGAGCGATGCCATCGCCCACCTCCTTCACAGTGCCAACGTCCACGGCTTGGAGCGTCGGGGTGAAGTTTTCAATCTGCGCCTTGAGCGACGCAGCGAGGTCTTCCAGATTGAAAGTCGAAGTCGAATCCGACCGAGTCATCTACGTTAATCCTCCGGGGTTGATTCTGCCAATCGGCGAATGGTTACTTAACGAGCGCAAGTATACCTTGAGCAGGCCAGGTGGCAGAGGCGAGCAAGCCGCGCGCTCACAAGCTCATGACTTCGCCGAAGGTGACGGTGCGTTTGCCGCTATCCGTCATCACCACCAGGGCGCCGTCGTCTTCCACGCGCACGGCGTCCCCCTCTACGATCTCATCGCCGACTTGCAGCCGGACGCGCCGGCCGAGCGTGTCGAGGCGGCGCGCATAGTCGGCCAGCGGTGAGGCAGGCAGCATGGCGTAGCGCGCGCCGAAAGCAGCCAACAACTGCTTGAGGACGGCATTGCGATCCACCTCATGCCCTAGCGCCTCGCGCAGGCTGATGGCGCGCCGCCTGACCTCCTCCGGGGCGTCATCGAAAGAGGTGTTCACGTTCAACCCAATGCCCAGCACGGCGTAGTCGAGGCGATTGCCGATGAGCGACGATTCCACCAACACGCCGGCCACCTTTTTGCCGTTCAGCAGCACATCATTCGGCCATTTCAATTTGAATTGAAGCGCGGCCCAGCCCTGCGCTTGGCTCGGCGGAGGCGGCGCGGGCGGCGTGGACGCGCATGAACGGGAATCGTCCAGGTGCGCGTTCGCCGTCTCTTGAGCAATTTCACAGACGGCAAGCGCGCCGATCATGGTCAGCCAACCGATCTGGCGCGGTTGAAGATTGGGCCTCAACAGGATGGAGAGGTAGAGCGACCGACCGGGGGGCGAATACCATGCGCGGCCGGCTCGCCCTCGGCCGGCGGTCTGCTCGTCGGCCAAGACAACAAGCCCCTCGCCCGCGCCCTGCTCCGCGTAAGCGCGGCAGAGGTCCATCGTGGATGGGACGGTCCGGAAGCGCCGAATGTCGAACTTCACAGCGTTATCCCATTCAGCTCACGTTCGGCGAAAGAGCAACTCGTAGCGCGAACTCCACTCCGGCCTACCGGCCACATCCAATCTCAGCGTGAAACGCGCCGTCTGCATCGCCGGCAAGACAACTTCCAGCGTCGGTCCGGCGATGTTCTCATTCGCCGCCCCACCCTCGAACCGCCACTCTCCCATCATCAGTCCGCCCGCCTCTATCTCCAACCAGACATCCACATGCCCTGGCGTCAGCGGTTCGGGCGAGTCGTTGAGCATGAAGAGCTGAACGCTAAAGTTTTCGCCGGCGCGCCAACCGAACTTAGGGATGCGCGCACTGGCCAGCACCGGCCGGCACGCTTCGGCCACGGCGCGCAGCGCAGGCTTCGGGCGCGTCGGCCAGGAGATCAAGCTGTTGTTGGCAGCGGTCGGCCACGGCTCGTTCAGCACCCAACACAGCGCCATAGCGCAGATGGGTTTCTGCCGGCGCGCCTCCTCGTAGATCGCTTTCAGCCCTTCGCTCTGCAACCATTGCGCGCAGGCGACGAGCGATTCCAGGTCGGCAATTGGGCCGAAGTAGTCTTCGAGCGTGGGCAGGTCAAGCCACGAGTCCGGCATCCAGGCGCGAAAGGCGTGGCGCGTCTCCCACTGTGTGCCTGGGCGCGGCGGCCAAAGCTCCTCCGCAGGGATGATTTGCCGCAGCAGCTCGACGTCGGCCGGCGCCGGCACGCCGAACTCGGTGTAGGCCGTCGCGCGCGACTCGGCAAAATACTGATACACCTCGGCGCCCTGGGGATTGCGAAAGAAGTAGCCGCCATGCGCCATGCCCATCGCAGGCGAGGTCATCAAAAACGGCGTGTGGGGATCGAGGTCATAGCAGTTGCGGTCGAGCAAGCGCAGCGCCAGGTCCTGGTCGGTCATGCGCGACCAGTCGTTGAACAGCTCGTTGCCGCCGCACCACAGCGCCAGCGATGGATGTCGCCGGACGCGCCGGATGATCGCGCGCGACTCTTGGTCGAGCACACGCAGATAAGCCGGCGTGCCCTCATAGCGGTTGCACGCCAGCGGGAATTCCTGCCAGACCATGATGCCAAGTTCGTCGCACAGGTCGAAGAAGGCTTCTTTCTGGACATTTGCGCCGCCCCAGCAACGCACGATGTTCATGTGTGCGGCTTTTACCAGCGCCAACTGCTCGCGGTAGTGCGCCTCGGTCAGTGCGCCGGGAAAGAGCGAAGGGGTCACCCAGTTCGCGCCCCGCGCAAAGATGCGCCGTCCGTTGACTTCCAGGGTGATCGGCGAAGTGTGGCGACCTTTGGGGAAGCCATAGGGCGCGATCTCCTGCCACTGCGTCGGATGCGTCACCAGGCGAATGCGTCGAAAGCCGAAGCGCTCCTGCCGGCGGTCAATCGCCTCGCCGTTGGCAGCCTGGAGTTCGATCAACGAAGTGTAAAGCGGCTGCTCGCCGTGATCGTGCGGCCACCACAGCGCCGGCCGATGCGCTTCATGCCGGAGCCGAATCGTCGTCGCGTCCGGCGTCGCCAGTTGCTCGTGCGCGACCTCACCACTCGGCGCGACGATCTGCCAGCGCAGGCGTGCGCCGGCATCGGGCATCCGGCTGAGCACAACATCGAGCGCAAGGTCGGCGCGGCTCAAGTCATCGCTCAGCACATACGTCAGCTCGGCAGCGCGGATGTGCGTCGCCGGCCGCGCTTCCAGATAGGCGTCATCCCAGATGCCCAGAGGGATCAGGCGAGGATGAAAGTCCCAGCCATAGGCCACGGCCGGCTTACAGCTTTGGTTGGCCTGCGTGCGGTCGGCCGGCGCGGTGTGGCTCTTCGGCGCGGGAAAGACCAGCACTTCTAGCATCGCGCCGATACGCGCCAAGTCGGTGATGTCCAGCTCGATCGGCGTGAACATCCCCTCCTGCGCATACAGCGCGCGCCCATCCAGCCGCACTTCGCAGCGGTAATCCACGCCCCGGCACACGAAGAACAAGCGTTGGTCGGCCGGCGGCACCCATTCCAGCGCGGCGCGGTAGAGCCAAAAGGCATCTTCCATCCAGGCGTACTTGCTCAGGTCTGGGTCATATTCGGTCTGCGGCCAGCCATGCGCACGCACCCAGTCGAGCTGGACGGCGCCGGGCACAGTGGCGGGAACAAACTCCGACGGGATACGATGTGGATCGTCGGTCGGGCCAACGATCCAGGTCAATGTGCGTTTCATCGCAAGCATAGTTTGAAGGCGATGCGCCGGTTTGTCCATCCCACTAGATTGGCGCTGGATTTCCGCCGCCGATTGTGTTCTAATCAGCTATTCGATGTACAGCTATAAGCCGGAGAATCCGCTCATCGTGCAAAGCGACCGCTCGGTGCTGCTAGAAGTGGATAACCCACACTACACCGAGGCGCGCGACGCGCTGGCGCGCTTCGCCGAGCTTGAGAAGAGCCCAGAGTACGTGCACACCTACCGCATCTCGTCGCTGTCGCTCTGGAACGCGGCTGCCGCCGGCCTGACCGCTGATGTAATCCTAGCCGACCTCGAGCGATACTCAAAGTATCCCCTTCCGGAGAACATCAAGGTAGACATCCGCGATGCCATTAGCCGCTATGGGCGGATCAAGCTCACGCTCGAAGGGGGACGCTTGCTGGTGGTCGCCGACGACGCCGCGCTGGGTGAAGAGCTGGCGCGTCACCGATCGTTTGCGCCGTTGGTGAAGGGCCGCCTGAGCCAGTCCATCTTCGAGATAGACCCGGCGCAGCGCGGTCACGTCAAGCGCGTCTTGTTGCAGATCGGCTATCCGGCCGAAGACCTGGCCGGCTACACGGACGGCGCGCCGCTGCGCTTCGACCTACGTTCGGTGACGCGCTCCGGCCAGCCGTTCGCGCTGCGACACTACCAGGCCGACGCCGCCGAGGTGTACTGGGCGCAGGGCAGCGCGGCCGGCGGCAGCGGCGTTGTGGTGCTGCCTTGCGGTGCCGGCAAGACCATCGTCGGCATCGCTGCCATGCACAAAGCACAGTGCGCCACCCTCATCCTCACACCCAACACCGTCGCCGTCCGCCAGTGGATGCGCGAGATCCTCGATAAGACTACACTCACCGAAGATCAAATCGGCGAGTACAGCGGGCTGAAGAAAGAGGTGCGCCCGGTCACGCTCTGCACCTATCAGGTGTTAACTTACCACCCGCGCAAAGGGGCCAAGGTCGGCAACCAATTAGGGGCGGACGAGAGCGACGGCGCCGCGCCGCCCCCCGATTCTCAATCTCAACCCCCCCCGAAGCGCAAGCTGCCCAAGATCAGCGAGTATCCGCACATGGCCCTGTTCAACAGCATGGACTGGGGGCTGATTATCTACGATGAGGTGCATCTGCTGCCGGCGCCGGTCTTCCGCATGACGGCGGAGATTCAGGCGCGCCGCCGGCTGGGCTTGACTGCTACGCTGGTGCGCGAGGACGGCATGGAAGGCGATGTGTTCTCGCTGGTCGGGCCAAAGAGGTATGACGTGCCGTGGAAAGACCTGGAGCGTCAAGGCTGGATCGCCACTGCCGAGTGCCATGAAATCCGCGTCTCACTGGCCGACGAAGATCGCATGGAATACGCCGTCACCGGACACGATCAGAAATATCACTTCGCCGCGGCTAATCCACGCAAGTTGCAGATCGTCTCGATGCTGATGGCCAAACACAAGGATGACGACGTGCTGATCATCGGCCAGTACATCCCGCAGTTGGAGCAAATCGCCCAGCGGCTCGATGCGCCGTTGATCACCGGCGAAACGCCGGTGCGCCAGCGCGAGAAGCTGTTTCAGCAATTCCGCGAGGGTCAGATCCGCCGGTTGGTGCTATCGAAGGTCGGCAATTTCTCGATTGACTTGCCCGACGCGAACGTGCTGATCCAGGTGAGCGGCATGTTCGGCAGCCGGCAGGAAGAGGCGCAGCGCTTGGGGCGCGTGCTACGGCCAAAACAGAACGGCCTGCTGGCGCACTTCTACACCATCGTCACCCGCGATACGCTCGACCAGGAATACGCCGCCAAGCGCCAACTCTTCCTCACCGAGCAGGGCTACCACTATGACATCCTCTACGAAGAAGAAGTGCCCAGCTTCACGCCGGCGCTGATGGCCATGAACGCAGCGCCCGTCCGGCGCGCCAACGGCGCACTCAAGCCCCCCAGCGAGGCTTCGGATTGATCGCGATGGGAAAGGCTCAACCGACGACCGACGCTGTGACATCGGCGACGGCTTGGCCCGTCGCCATGCCCTTTCGCAGCGGCGCGACCTGGCTCGCGCCAGTGATCGAAGCCGAGTTCCGCAGCGCCCAATTGCGCGAACTGGCGCGCTGGCTAGGCGCGACGCCCAAAGGGAACTCGCGCATAGGGCTGGTCGAACAAGTCGTCGCGGCGCTGCACGAGCGCATCGCCGAATCGCCCGACGTGCTACTGGAAGGGCTAAGCGACGAGCAACAGAACTTCGCCCGCCGGCTGCTCACCGCGCGCGACCCTGAAGTGCCTGTTGCGCACGGCGCGATCGCCGACCTGTGGGCGCAGTCGGCCGAGCAACCGGGCGACCGGGCCTATACCGACCGCCAATTGACCGAGATGCTCGAGTCACTGCGCCGACGCGCCCTGCTCTTTCCGGCGCGCGCGCCCTTTCCGAGCAGCGAGTACGATGTGTATTATCAATGGCTGCCCATGCGCCGGGCGCCTGTAATGCGCTGGCCCACGCCGGCGGAGGCGACGACGCGCGAGGCCGAAGGGCCTTCATCACCCGTCGCCAACTTTCTGGAGCACTTCCAAGCGTTCCTGGACGTCGTCGCGCGCAGCGGCGCTGCCCTGCGCGCGCGGCTTCCCCCGCATCAGCAAGCCGCGCGCTTGAGCTGGCTGCGCGGCTGGGAGCACAGCGCTGAAGAGGCCGAGCGCGTGCTGCGCTCTCGCCCCAACTGGGCGCCAGACCCGCACACCGGCATCAGCGTGCCGATGCTCGGCCCCTTAGCAGCAGAATCACTGACCACGCTGGAGAATCAAACCGGCCTGCCCGCGCCGCAGATCGAGTTCTTGTTCGCCATTGCGTGCGCTCTGCAACTCATCGAGGCGCCCGATCCCAACGCGCCCATGACACAAGCGACGGATAGCGCATTGCGCGTGCGCGCGCGCAACGACGCGCTTGAAGAGTGGCTGATCATGGACGAGCGGCAACAACTTCGGCGCGCCTGGACGGCCTGGAGCGAGCAAATCATGGACGGCCTAGAGGTGCGCAGCGCCATCGGCGTAAAGCCCGAGCAAACCTTCCGCGTCATGCGCGCGATCGGCGCGCGCGCCCTAACCCCCAGCCTGCTGGCTGCCGAGTGGTGTGCGCTGCGGCGCTACGTGGTGCGCGTGCTGCGCGGCCTGCCGCCCGATCGGTACATCCGCTGGGACGCATTACAGGCGCAGCTTTTCAGGTTTCACCCGGAATGCACCTGGACGTTCGCGACAAAGGCGAGTTGGTGGTTTGCGCACGCTGCTAAAGGCAGCCGCGTGAATTTGAAAGTCTGGGAAGAGTGGCGCCTCACTCTCGGCGCCATCCTCGAACACATCGTCCGCGATTCACTCGCCTGGTTCGGCGCAATCGAGGCGCGCCTGACGCCGGCAGGCCGGCTGGACGCTTTCAAAATCACGCCGCTCGGCGAGTGGTTAATCGAAGGGCGAGAAGATGCGCCCCCAATCAGCATTGCTCGCAAGTCGCAACCGGTTGAGCCGATCGCATGGCTGGACGAGCGAACGCTACGCGCGCCGCCATTGCCAGATCGCGCTGCGCTGGTGGGTGTGGTGAGGCGCTGCGCCGAACACGGCAACGCGCCGTTCACCTACACGTTCACCGCAGCCAGCATCGAGCGCGCGCTGTCGGAGGGTTTGTCGTTTGCCGATGTCGCGGCGCAGTTCAAGCGCGCCAAGGTGCCGCTCAGCCGCACGGTGAGCAACGAATTTAAGCTGATCGCGCGGCGGCATGGGCGCGTGCGCGTGTATCAATCGCTCACCGTGCTGGAGCTGGCCGACGACTTCGCCGCCCGAGAGTTGGCCGCCAGCACCAGCCTGATGAAGCACGTGATCTATCAATTGTCACCGCGCACTTTCGTCCTTCACGAGGAAGGGCTTCACCGATTGCTCGAGGAGCTGCGCAAGAAAGGCTACACGCCAAGGGTGAAGTAGCATGAAGCGGGAGCAAGCCAGAAGCGAACACGCGCATTCGGGGAGGGCAATGAGCGGCTCTCAATTCACAGCGCTCAGTTCCAGCGCCGCTGACTTCCAACGCGACCTGGGCCGCTATTGGCGCCATGTGCGCAAGGCCAACGGCATCCCGCTGACGCAACAGGGCTGGGTCTATAAGACCTATCTCAAGGCGCTGGCCGCGGCGCTGAATATAGCGGCGCCGGCCGACGAACGCGACCACGGGCGGATGTGGTTCATGCGCCGACTGTTGCAGGCGATGAACGAGCTGAGCGAGGCCAACCAGGGCCGCCTCATCACCGCGAATCCGAACGGCCGGTTACTCGGCATGCCGATGGCCCAGCGGGTGAAGTGGACATTTGAAACCTGGCGCGATAGCGACGCCTGGAACGAGCTGCTGCGCTTGCCGCTCCAAGTCAGCGGCGGATATGCAAGCCGAGAAGCGTCAACAGCACTCGGCAAAGCCCGCCTCTCGCTGCTACGGGCGATCGGCCGTTTGGCGCAAGCTAATCGGCAACCCGACGATTGGATCGCGCTGGCTGAACTGATCGCCTACGTCAAGCAAAACGACTACGCCTTCTTGTTCGAGCGCCGGCATTACGGCAGCGGCCGGCTCGGTCTGTATGTCTCGCCTTATCACGAAGCGAATAATCCCTACAGGCTCACTTTCGGCGCGGTCAAGAACGAGGCAAACGGTTGGGATCTGGTCGAGGGCGGATTCATCGTGAACGTGTTGACCGGCCCGCTGTGGTGGATGGGTCTGGTTGAGCTGGGATACCCGAGCGATGCCCGACAGGCCGGCGGCGAAAACGTCGCGCCGGCGGCGTTCCGCCTCACCCAGGCGGGCGCATGGCTGATCGGCGGGGGCAACCCGCCGACGTTTGTCGAGAGCGGCGGCAAGCTCATCGTGCAGCCGAACTTCGCCGTGCTGGCGCTCGAGCCGATCAGCGACGCCGTGCTGAGCGACCTCGACCACTTTGCCGAGTCGCAGGGCGGCGAGCGCGTCATCACCTATCAGCTCACGCGCGAATCGCTGTATCGCGGCCAGCAAAGCGGATGGGACGCCGCGCGCGTCATCGCCTTCCTCGAGGCGCACCAGGGCGCGCCGATCCCGGCCAACGTGCGTCGCTCGCTGGAGGAGTGGGAAGCAGCGCACCGGCGCATCACCTTCCATCGCAACGCCTGCGTGGTGCAGTTCGCAGACGCTGAAGCAGAACAAGCACTAACCGACGCGCTGGCGCCGTTTGAGCCGCAGGTCATCGGTCCGCGCTTCCGGCTGATTAAGGGGCGCGACATCGCCGAAGTTACGGCAGCGCTGCGCGAGGCAGGCTGGGCGCCGCTGCTACAACCGGCCGGCGATCCGGCGGACGAGAACACCCTGCGCGTGAGCGATGAAGGCGAGGTCACGTTCATCCAGCCTGCGCCGAGCGTATACGCCCTAGGCCGGTTGACCCAATTCGCCGAACTGTCGCCGGCTGGCGAAGGAGACTGTGCCGCGCGCATCACGGCCGACAGCGTGCGCGCAGCGATGAGCGCCGGCGCTGCGCTCGATCAGTTGCTGGCCACCCTGGCCGAATTGCACGCTGGGCCGATCCCGGCCAAGTTGGAAGAGAAAATCCGCGCGTGGGCCAGCTTTTTCGGCAAGGCCGACCTGCAACCGGCGATGCTGCTCGAAGTATCCAACCACGCCGTGCTGAATAACCTGCTCAACGACCGCGAAATAGGCCCATACTTGACCCCCATCGAAGGCAGCACAAAGCCGCTGGCGCTCGTGCAGCCGGCGCATGGCGAGGCTGTGCGGGCGATGCTCCGCGAACGCGGGATCGAGATTTAGCCCAAACTAGCCATGAGATAGGCGGATCAGGAATTCGTCGAGCGCGCCGGCCAGCACCTTCTTCGGCTGCGTGCTGGTCGGGCCGGTGCGCGCGTCCTTCACGCTCGACTGCTTGAACAGCGTACAGGCGCGCACCTGGTCGGCAAGCTTCAGCGGCCTATCGTCATCCGCCTGCGCAGCGCGCGTCAGTTGCCGCGCGCGTGTAGCTGCGGGGCGCATAGTGCTGGCGCGCCCCCCAAAAGGGGGCTATGCGCAACGATCGGCCAGGACATCGAGAATCCGGATACACACGTCGGCTTTTCCCCAGGCTTGGAAGCGCCGATGACCGGTTGAGCCGAGCGGGTATCGGCTCGGCATATCGGCCTGGGCCGCGCCGGTGCGCATGACCTAGAGGATGCCGTTCATCACCTCGCGCGGATGGCGGCATGGGCGACCTCGGCCGTCGGCCCGACGCGGTGGGTTGGGAATCAGCGGGGCGATGAGATTCTACTGTTCGTCCGTTAAGTCCATGCTGTAGTCACCTCGATGGAGAGATGACTGTGTTTTACCATTTTTGAGATGACTTCTACTCATCGCAGAACCTGGATTGGCGACAGATTGCCCGTGAGAAGGTGTTCCCCTATCTGACCGAGCGACTTCCCACCATGCGACGAGCTCATCAAAATTTGTTGGAATTAGGCGAATCTCTCTATACCAGAGCGCAACAAGTGTTAGACTTTGACAGCAAAGCGCTATTCGTCATCTATGTGAGCATTGGCTGCAGGGCAGGATAGGTTGACTTCGTTTTGTGAACCTTGGTGGCAACTTTACGGAGAGGGATTTGCATAACATTGCGAGAAGTTAACTATGGATTCAGATTCTTGGCATCAAGCAAGTGTTGACGACAATGATTGGCAGCACCTGCTTCAGATTGTGCGGGCCTCGGCGTAGCGCGGCTCAATAGCGTGCATCAACTTAGCGCTCTGCAATTTCAAGCACACCGCAAAGGCGACAGGTTGTTGAAGGAGCGCCTGTTGCGTCAGCGCGTCTCTGCGCTGCTTGTCAATCACCAAACAGAACATGCGGCGCACAGGATGGTAAGTGGCATTATATTCGTGCTCGAAAGGAAG
>CALHLE010000015.1 GCA_938034415.1 uncultured Anaerolineae bacterium | reverse complement strand
GGCGATGGCGTTGACGCCCTTGGCGAGCTGGTCTTCGACCTGCGCGATTTGGGCTTGCACGTCGCTTTCGGCGGGCGGGGCGAGGACGATGACCTGGACGCCGAGTTCTTTGCCCTTCTCGTTGGCGCCTTTCTCGACGGCAGCCCAGAACGGGTTGCCGCCGCCCGGCCCCTTCATCGAAACGAGGATCTTCACGTCCTTCGTCTCTGGCGCGGATGGCGCCGGTGCTGCCGGCGCCTGTGCGGGCTGCGCCGGCGCGGCGCATGCTGATAGCGCCATTGCCACGGCAGCCGACAGGCCAACGATCAATTGCGTTCGCGTTCTTTGACTCATCTTGCTTTTCCTCCTTCTTAGGATTGAATTGATGTTGTGATCCGGAGCGAGCTGCTCCAGGTGACACCGATTCTGAAGATAGTTAGTTGAGGGTTGGCTATCAAGTCAATCACCGGTTGTCTTTTGAGAAATCATTCATTTGCGCTCCCGGCGCGCCGACGGAGGACGTCCAGGAACACCGCGAAGATGATGACGACGCCGATCAACACTTGTTGCCAGAACACTTGCACGTTGTTCAGGTTCAGGATGTTGCGCAGCAGGCCGATGACCAACACGCCGGCCAGAACACCCAGCACAGTGCCTCGCCCGCCGAAGAAACTGGCGCCGCCGATGATCACGGCGGAGATGGCGTCGAGTTCGGCGCCGATGCCGGCATTAGGGAAGCCGGAGTTGGTGCGGCCGGCCACCAGTAACCCAGCCAGCCCGGCCATTGCGCCGCATAGGACGTAGGCCAGCGTGAGCGTGCGATCTACATTAATGCCGCTGACGCGCGCAGCCTGTGGGTTGCCCCCGATGGCGTAGATGTGCCGGCCGGTGCGCGTATATTGCAAGAACACGAATAAGCCGACGTACAGCGCGGCGACGACGAGCAAACTGACTGGAATTTGCACGCTGCCGACTGGGATGTTGCCGGCGCCCCAGAAACGCACCACTTCCGGCAGGCCGCTGACCGGCACGCCGCCCGATACCAGGTTGGCCAGGCCGCGCGCGATGTTAAGCGTGCCCAGCGTGACGATGAAAGGGTGAGGCAGGCGCATCTTGGTCAACCCCAAGCCGTTGACCAGTCCTACGCCCATGCCGATTAAGATCGGCAGCGGCACCAGCAACGCCGGTGGGAACCCGTCGCGCGCCAGCACGGCCGTGGTCATCATCGCCAGCGCCAGCACCGAGCCGACCGAGAGGTCAATGCCGGCGGTTAGGATCACCACGAACATGCCGATGGCCAGGACGGCGTTGGCGGCGTTCTGCCCGGGCAAGTTCGACAAGTTGCGCCAAGTGAGGAAGACGTCCGGCTGTGTGACCGCGCCGACCAGAACCATCAGCAGCACCAGGAACAGGATGCCGAAACGATCAATGTAAGGGATCAGCCGCACGCGCAAGCTGCGCTCGCGGGCAGTCAGTTGGGCATCGGTTGTCGTCGTGGCCATGTCAGTTCAAGTCAAGAATTTTGGCGGCTTGCGCAACCGGCGATTTGTTGCCCATGATCCAGCCGATCACCTCGTTGCGGCTGGTCTCGGCCAGCGGCGCTTCGGCGAAGTTGCGCCCGTGAAATAGCGCCATCACCCGGTCGCAGACGTAGAAGATGTCATCCATGCGGTGGCTGATGAGGATCACGCCGATGCCATGGTTTCTCAAATCCTTGATTAGGTCAAGTACCTTGCGCACTTCTTTGACGGCCAGCGCGGCCGTCGGCTCGTCCATGATGACGACCTTGGCATCGAAGGCAGTGGCGCGCGCGATCGCGACGGCTTGGCGTTGGCCGCCGGATAGCTCTTCAACGCGCTGCCGGACGCTCTTCACCTCGATCTTGAGCTTCTCCAGGTGCTCCTTGGCCCGGCGCATGCTCTCGGCGTTATCCACCAGCCTGAACGGGCCGAAGCGGCGCACGCATTCGCGGCCGAGGAAGATATTTTCGTCAATCCGCATGTTGCCGGCCAGCGCCAGGTCTTGATACACCATCTCGATGCCTCGGTCGCGCGCATCCTTGGGGCTGGTGAAGTGCGCCGGCTGACCGTCCACGTACAACTGGCCTGCGCTGGGTGGATAGAGTCCGGCGAGAATTTTCATGAGTGTGGATTTGCCGGCGCCGTTGTCGCCGACCACGCCCAGCACCTCTCCGCGGTAGAGCTTCAAGTACACGTCCTCCAGGGCCGTCACTGCGCCGAAGTACTTGTAGATGCCGCGCGCTTCGATAACCGGCGTTCGTTCTGCTTCCAATGGACTTGCAGCTTGCGTCATAGCCTCCTCCTTTTCTCAGAATCGAGGGCCGTCTTGGACGAGCATCCTCAGCCCTCAAATGCCTAAGCCTTTCAGGTAAGCGCGGTTGCGCCGGGCGCTTTCTTTGGGCGTCCCCATCCCCGGCAATACGTCTTGTTCGACGGTCACATAGCCCTGGTAGCCGTGCTGCTTCAGCCACGCAACCACGCGGTCGAACGGCACACATCCATGCCCTAATTCGCAGAACACCCCATGGCGCACGGCGGCGTGATAGTCCCAGCCTTCTTCGGCGGCGCGCCGAGCCACGTCGGGCGAGCAATCTTTGAGATGGACATATCTAACGCGCGCGCCGAATCGCTCCAGCCCGCGCATGACTTCATCGGCAGTGGGGCATCCGCTGCCGAAGGCGTAGTGGCCGGTGTCGAAGACCAGCCCGACGCGCTGCGGGTCGGTCAGCGCCAGCAGGCGGGCGATCTCCTCAGGCGTCTCGACGAAGCCGGCGCAGTGATGATGGAAGACGACGCGCAGGCCGGTGGCCTCGGTCACGAGGTGGGCAACTTGATTCACGCCTTCGGCAAAGACGCGCCACTGGGCTTCGCTCAACGACATCGCCGGCGTGACGCGGCCGGCGTGGCGGGTGCGCACAGGATCGCTGGCGTTGTCATCGCTCAGGACGAGGAAGGGGGGATATTCTGGGTTAGCGACGGCAGTCAGCAACTGCGCGGTGCGCAGCGCGCGCGCCGTCCCCTCTGCGTGCGCAGCGCGGTCGGCGAAGCGCACCGGCACGAATGCCCCGGTCATCGTCAACCCGCGCCGGGATAGTTCGCTGCGCAGCGCAGCCGGCTCGGTGGGCATGAAGCCCCAATCGCCCAGCTCAACGCCGGTGTAGCCGGTCTCGGCCACCTCATCGAGCATTTGGGCGTAGCCGATGCGGTCGGCTCCCCTCCCTTCAAATTCCAGCGCGCCCCAAGAGCACGGGGCGTTACCAACATGGATCATGGCATATTATTCGTCGTTGAACTTTCGGCAAACCGCGCAGGACGCGCGACGGTCAATAGCGGTTTAGAACAGCCTCTCCTCGGCGCGCTTCTTTTCCCACTCGCGGCGCGCTGCCTGCACGGCAGGCATGTCGCTGACCTCAGCGACCGGCACATCCCACCAGCTTTCGTATCCAGGCACGCTTTCGTAGCGGTCCACCTGCACGTAGACGACGGTGGTGACCTCGGTGCGCTTGGCCGCCTGGTAAGCCTGCACGAACTCATCGTAGGTGCGCGCCTTGAACACGGCTGCGCCCAGGCTGCGCGCGTTTTCGGCCAGATCCACAGGCAGCGCCTCCACGTCGTCCTTTAATTCGTCGCCCGGCAGCCGGCCGTTGACCGGATAGGCATAGCGCGTGCCGAAGCCATCCTGGCCCAGCGAACGGCTGAGGCTGCCGATGCTCTTGAAGCCCTGGTTGTCTACCAGCACGATGATGAGCTTATAACCCTCTTGCACCGAAGTGACAATTTCCTGTGCCATCATCAAGTAGCTGCCGTCGCCCACCAGCACGGTCACTTCGCGCTCCGGCGCGGCCATCTTCACGCCGAGTCCGCCTGCGATCTCGTATCCCATGGTGCTGTATCCGTATTCGAGGTGATAGTGCTTGGGATGATGCGCGCGCCAGAGTTTGTGCAAGTCGCCCGGCAGGCTGCCGGCGGCGTTGATCATCACGCCGTCCGGGTCGCTCAGCGCATTGACGGCGCCGATGATCTCGCCTTGGCTGGGCAGCGGGCTATGGCGGACGGCGTAGATGCGTTGCACCTCGCGGTCCCATGCCTCATGTAGTTGGCGCGCGCGCGCCTCGTGGTCGGCCGGCGCGCGCCAGCCGGCCAGCGCCGGCAACAGCTCTTCAAGCACGGCGCGCGCATCGCCCGTGACGGCGATGGCCGCGTGCTTGTGCGCGTCAAATTCGGCGACGTTGATGTTGACGAAGGCGACGTTGGGGTGCTGGAAGGCGGTCTTGCTGGCCGTTGTGAAGTCGCTGTAGCGCGTGCCGATGCCGATCACCACGTCGGCATCGCGGGCGATGCGGTTGGCGGCAAAAGTCCCGGTCACGCCGATGGCGCCCAAGTTGAGCGGGTGGTCGTAGCGCAGGCTGCCTTTGCCGGCCATCGTCTCGGCGACGGGGATGCCGGTGGCGTCTACGAACTGCCGAAGCGCCTCGGTGGCTTCGGCGTAGATCACGCCGCCGCCGGCGATGATGAGCGGTTGCTTGCTGTGGCGGATGACCTCGACGGCGCGGCGGAGCGCGCCTGCGTCTGGGCGCGGCCGGGGCACGTGCCACACGCGCTCGCGAAAGAAGTGCGCCGGATAGTCGAACGCCTCGGCCTGCACGTCCTGCGGCAGCGCCAGCGTCACTGCGCCGGTCTCGGCCGGGCTGGTCAAAACGCGCATGGCCTCGGGCAATGCCGTGAGGATTTGATCGGGTCGGTTGATGCGATCCCAGTAGCGGCTGACCGGCTTGAAGCAGTCGTTGACCGAGATGTCCTGAGAGTGCTCGCTCTCCAGTTGCTGGAGCACCGGCGCGACGTTGCGGCGGGCGAAGATGTCGCCGGGCAACAGCAGCACCGGCAGCCGGTTGATCGTGGCGGCAGCCGCGCCGGTGAGCATGTTCGTCGCGCCGGGGCCGATCGAGCTTGTGCAGACGAGCGTTTGCAGGCGGTTCTTCATGCGCGCGTAGGCGGCAGCAGTGTGCACCATCGCCTGCTCGTTGCGGCACAAGTAGTAGCGAAAGTCGAGGTTTTGCTGCAGGGCCTGGGCGACGCCGGCGATGTTGCCGTGGCCGAAGATGCCGAAGCAACCGGCAAATAACGGCTGGGTGCGGCCGTCGCGCTCGGTGTGCTGGGCCTTCAGAAACTTGATGATGGCCTGGGCGGTGGTCAGTCGAATGGTGCTGCTCATGACGTTACTCACAAGTCGGGGGTGTGGGGCAGGGGGCGGCGCTCATAATCCCCCCATGCGTTCCACGAACTGCATCACTTCCTCCAGCGTCGGCATGAAGTTGGCGCAGCCGTGTTTAGTGACGAGGATGGCGCCGCAGGCGTTGGCCATTCGAGCGCTCTTGTGCCATCCCCAGCCGTGAATGTGACCATACAGAAAGCCGGCCGCGAATGCGTCGCCGGCGCCGAGGATGTTAACCACCTCGACGGGGAAGGCGGCGGCATCTATCGTTGAGCCGTCGCGCAAATATACGCGCGACCCTTGCAGCCCTCGTTTGCGCACCACGGCCTGCACGCCCATGGCCATCATCGCGCGGATCGCCGATTCGACGTCGCCCTGCACGCGCGCGTCGCTCACCTGGGAGTAGGTCAATGACATCTGCGCCGGATCGGTGAGGATGGCGGCGTTCAACTCGTCGTCGGTGGCGATCACAATGTCCACCAGGCGCAATGCCGAGCGGATCGCCACGCCGAACGCCCGTGGGTCGTGCCACTGATCGGGCCGAAAGTCCACGTCCAGCACGACTTGCGCGCCGCTGCGCCGCGCCAGCTCAGCGGCGAAGAGCGTCGCGCTGCGGCAAGGGTCTTTGTAGAGGTTGGTGCCGGCGAATTGAAAAACCTTTGCGGCGGCGATAGGCGCCGCCAGCACGTCGTCAATCGTCAGCTCCATATCGGCGCAGTTGTCGCGGTAGTAGATCAGCGGGAAGCGGTCGGGCGGCTCGATGCCGAGCAATACGGCGCTGGTGCGGTGGCCAGGTTTGCGCGGGATGAACTGGGTCTCCACCCCTTCCCGCTTGAGGAAGTTCAAGATGAAGTCGCCGACCAGGTCTTCGCCGACGGCAGTAAGCAGCGCGCTGCGCAGCCCCAGTCGGCGCGCGCCCACGCTGATGTTGGTGGGCGAGCCGCCGACGAACGCGGCGAAGCGCGTGATCTCCACGAAGGGCGCGCCGATGTCGTCGCTATACAGGTCAATGGACGAGCGCCCCATGTGGAAGGTGTCGTAGCCGGTCGAACCGTTCGTCATGCGTCAGGCGTCGTGAATGCGATACAGCGGCACGCGCGGATCTTGGCTGCGATACGTGGTTTTCACCCATGCATAGCGCGGATCCTCGCTATTGGCCAGCGATTGGGCGCTGCCGGCCAACACATTCAAGTAATACGTCGTGTAGCCCGGCGGGCTGGCGACCGGGTGATAGCCTTCCGGCACAAGCACCACGTCGTTCTGCTGCGCCATCACCATGGCGTCAATCGGCATGCCGGCGCGATGCAGCGGCGATTCAGGGTCAGTATAGATGCGCTGATAAGCATAACCCTCGGGGCGGTCGAACTTGTAGAAATACACCTCTTCTAGATCCGCTTCGATGATTCGGCCTTGCGCGTCGGTGCGATGCACGTCGTGTTTGTGCGGGGGGTAGCTGCTCCAGTTGCCTCCTGGCGTGTAAACCTCGACCACGACGAGCCGGTGACAGCCGAAGCCTGGCGGGATGATGTTGTTGATTTGGCGTGTGGCATGATCGCCGCCGCGGATTTCGACCGTGACGTCCGTAGGGCGAATCAGGCGAGCGGGGTAATCCCGGTCGGTCGGCGCCCAGGCCAGCGCGATTTCGGCATCGGTCTGCGCGGCGATGGTGAATGCCGTCCGACGGGGCAGGTAAACCGCGTAGGGCAAGCCGTCAAAAACCGAGGCGCGTTGGCCGACGTCGCGCCAGCGGCAGGCGTCGGCATCCAGGCTGATTACCCCGCTGAGCACGACCAGCCCCAGCTCGCTTTCGCCGGTGGCGTTGATGTAGCTTGCGCCCCGTCTTAGACGGCGCGCCTCGAAGGTGATGAATTCCCAGCCGGCCAGTTCGGGCGTCACGCGCGTGATCAGCTCGGGATCGCCGGATGGCTGTGAGTGAACAACGAGGTTCGTGTGATCGTATGGCACGCGCTTGCTCCTTCAGGATCGCACGCTTATTTTGCACAGTTTCGATTCGAAATCAAGAGGGGTTAAGAGCTTTTCGATCGAATTACATAACTCAAAATGCGAAACCTGCTGCCCAGGCATAGCCTGTCGTGACGAGCAGGATGCGCGCTTCGGCAGGGGCAAGTGCGATCCGCGCGGCAAGCAACCGCACGCCGTCCGGCGCGCCGGTAGATTGCGGCGATGGGCGCAACCCGGCAGCGTTGCCGTCTTCATTATGCCATCGGCGAAGG
The DNA here is from genome assembly GCA_938034415.1 of uncultured Anaerolineae bacterium. Classification (GTDB taxonomy): domain Bacteria; phylum Chloroflexota; class Anaerolineae; order J036; family Brachytrichaceae; genus JAAFGM01. Next base: position 34,326 of record CALHLE010000015.1, on the reverse strand, counting down.
TCGTCGCATGCGCTGCGGCTGTCTAGGCAGGCCGGCAGGCCAGCAGTCCGGTTGCGTCGCGGGTGCCCGGCCTACTGCGGCAGAGTAGGTGGAGGGCGCAGGCGCAGCGGCCGCGCCTCAGCAGGTTTGCGCGGCCCTTCTCAGCGGTTGAACGAGTCTATCGGGGTGTATACTCACCCGTTGTCAGCAACAAGCAAAGTTTGCCGCACGTCGTTCGCCGGTTGCTTGGGCTACCGGACTGCTGTGCCTATCTCGCGTAAACCTCAGATTACCCTCTGATTGGGCGTTCCCTTTCTAATTGCTGAGCTGTTGATATGTCCCGCATATTACCAGGCGCTTCATTGGAACCCATCAAGCAGGTGTTGATCGGGCGGCCGTTGCGCACCGAGGAAGCGCCTCACCAAGCTGTCAGCAACCCCATTGGCCTGGCCGTTTTTGCGTCCGACGCGCTGTCGTCCACGGCCTACGCGACGCAGGAGATCCTCGTGGTGCTCGCGTCTGCGTTTGCCGTCGCCGGCGTCGGCGTATTTCGCATCTCGGTTCCAATCGCAGTCGCCATCACGGCAGTTCTTGCTGTGCTGATCATCTCTTACCGGCAAACGATCAAAGCGTACAACGGCGCAAGCTGCGGCGCATACGTGGTCTCGCGCGACAATCTGGGCGTGCTGCCCTCGCAGATCGCCGGCGCCGCGCTGTTGGTGGATTACGTGCTCACGGTGGCCGTCAGCATCTCCAGCGGCGTCGATCAGGTGGCCTCGGCGATCCCCATTCTGCGCGGACGAGAGGTGCTGGTGGCGCTCGCGGCCATCCTGATCATGACGATCATCAATCTGCGCGGCGTGAAGGAGTCTGGGCGCATCTTTGCCGTGCCGACGTATTTCTTCGTCGGCATGACCTTCTTGACGCTGACGGTAGGCATGTTCAAGCTGCTGACCGGCCAGCTCACGCCGGTTGAGAACGTCCACATGGTGGCGCAGACGGCCGAGCCGCTGAGCCTGTTCCTCATCCTCTATGCGTTCAGCAGCGGTTGCACGGCGCTGACCGGCATCGAAGCGATCTCCGACGGCGTGCAGAACTTCAAGGAGCCGCGCGGTCGGAACGCCGCCCGGACGATCTCCGTGATGGGTTTGTTGCTCGGCGCGCTCTTCATGGGCATCACCCTGTTGGCCAATCAGGTGCAAGCGTTACCTTCGGAGGAGGAGACGATCATCTCGCAGATTGCGCGCGCGGTGTTCGGCTCCGGCGCATTGTACGCGTTGCAGATCGCAGCGACGACGATCATCCTGATCATGGCGGCAAATACAGCCTACGCTGACTTCCCGCGCATCGCCGCCTTCTTGGCCAGCGATAGTTTCTTGCCGCGCCAGCTCGCCATCCGCGGCAGCCGGCTGGTCTACTCTGGCGGCATCGCCACCTTGGCGGTCGCGGCCAGCATACTGATTACCGTCTTCAACGCGCGCACAACGTCGCTCATCCCGCTGTACGCGATAGGGGTGTTCATGTGCTTCACCCTATCGCAATCGGGCATGGTGCGGCGCTGGCTGGAAGTCGCCAGGCTCAAACCCGGTGAATCGTTGAAGATGGGCCAGAGCGTGGCAACTTACGACCCGCACTGGCGACGCAACCTCGCCATCAACGGCGCTGGCGCCGTCGTGTCATTTGCGGTGATGGTGATCTTTGCGGTGACCAAGTTCACGCATGGCGCGTGGATCACCTTGTTGGTCATTCCGGTCATGGTGTTCGTGTTCTACCGCGTGCATACGCACTACCGCAACGTCGCGCGCATCCTGAGCCTCAGCAAGGAGCGCGTCAAGCCGACGCCGCACCCGGTGAAGACCATCGTGCTCGTGGATGACGTGCATCGCGGCACCGTGCGCGTGGTGGATTTCGCCAAGTCGCTGGGCAATCCGTGGACGCCGCTACACGTGGACTACAACGATCGCAAGACGCACATCGTGCAGCAGAAATGGCGCGAGCGCATCGGCGAGGGCGAGCTGGTGATCTTGCCTTCGCCCTATCGCCGCCTGGTCGAGCCGATTGTGGAGTATGTGAGGCGTGAGTTGGAAGCAGACCCCAGCGTCTTTGTCCACGTCATCATGGGCCAGTTGGTGATGGATACGCCATGGGCGCGCGTGCTGCACTCAAATAACTCCCTGGGCATCATGTCAGCCTTGCAGGCCATGGATCGCGTCATCGTCACCGACGTGCCGTATCAGTTGCACGCTGAGGACGTGGAGCTGTATCCGGAGAACGAGCCGAACGACTACGAGCAGGCTAAGCAGCGCGAGGCGCAGCAACAGCGACCGGAGCAGGAGACGATCGAGGCGGCGATTGGCTGACCTCCCGCGCGGCCTAGCTGCCCTTCAGCCGCTGTAGCCGCTCGCGCGCTTGTTCGAGCGTCTCGCGCTTTTTGCAAAAAGCGAAACGCACGATATTCCGGCTCAGCTCCGGCTGGCTGAAGAACGGCGACCCCGGCACGCATGCCACGCCGATCTCCTTCGCCATGCGCAGGCCAAAGGTGATGTCATCCTCGTCGCTAATGGCGCTGAAGTCGGCCATGATGTAATACGCGCCTTGCGGCGTGACCGGCTTGAATCCGACCTCGCGCAACATCTCCAGCGCAAACGTTCGCCGTTGCGCGTAGTCCTCGCGCAATTGCCGATAGTAGTCGTCGCCCAGCGTCAGCATCGTGATGCCGGCGACTTGAAGCGGGGTGGCGGCGCATACGCTCATGAAATCGTGCGCCTTGCGCACGCCGACCATCAGGTCGGCGGGGGCCACGGCGTAGCCCAGCCGCCAGCCGGTGACGCTGAACGTCTTGCTCATGCCGCTGATGGTGATGGTGCGCTCGGCCATGCCGGGCAGCGTGGCGATGGGCGTGTGCTGCGCGCCGTCGTAGGTGATGAACTCGTAGATCTCGTCGGTGATGGCGATCACGTCATGCTCGATGCACAAATCGGCGATCAATTGCAGCTCGTCGCGCGTGAAGACTTTGCCGGTGGGGTTGTGCGGCGAGTTGAGGATGATGACCTTGGTCTTCGCGTTGAATGCGCGGCGCAGTTCGTCGGGGTCGAATTCCCACGCACCGCCGGCGGTTGGCCGCAGCGAGACGAAGCGCGGGGTGCTCTGGGTGATGAAGCAGTTGGGGATGTAGCTCTCGTAATACGGCTCGAAGAAGACCACTTCGTCGCCGGGGTTCACCACGCCCAGCATTGCGGCGATCATGCACTCGGTCGCTCCGCAACAGACCACTACGTCCGTATCCGGGTTGACATCCATCTCGTAGCGCCGGCGGTAGTGAGCAGCGATCGCGTCGCGCAGCGGCTTCAGCCCCCAGGTGACCGAATACTGATTCCAGTCGTCCTGAATCGCCTGCGCGGCGGCATCTTTGATGGCCTGCGGCGCAGCGAAGTCGGGGTAGCCTTGCGAGAGGTTGATTGCGCCGACATCAAGGGCAATGCGCGTCATCTCGCGGATGATGGACTCGGGGAAATGCTGGGTGCGGGCAGAAGTGCGCAGCATCGTGCAGGGCGTGATAGTCAATAGGCTATATCGCGCCGATTGTACTCGCGCGGCACCCGGGGCGGAGCGCGATGGCATGCGCGTCGGCTTTGGCGAGGCGCGCGCAGCGATCTTGCCCGCTTTGGACGGTGAAGCCTGATTCGGCGCGCTGCGTTACGGCGCAGCCGGCTGGACCGTTCGCGTGAGCAAGCGCCCACCGACCCAGCGGATTGCCGCATGGGCGACGATCATCAGCCACAGGTTGCGCGCCGTCACGTAAAGCAGGCCGCTGGTCAGCATGCAACAGGTCGCCACGAGGGTATGCGACCGATCCGCATGCGGCGGCGCATGGCGCAGCCGTCGCGCGAGCGCCCACTCCACGGCGATTAGGGTGAAGCCGGCGATTGCGCCCCAGTAGGCATCCTGGAACAGCAGCACGAACGGCGCGCGGTAGAACGCCCAATGCGCCTCGGCGTATGCGGCATCTCGCAGGGTCGGCAATGCGCCGAGCCGTTCATCTGAGGGTGACGATGGCGGGCCGGCGCTGCGCCGCGCCATCCAAAGCACGGCCAGCACGAATCCGGTCGCCAGGCCGGCGGCGATGCTGCCGCGCGTCCAATCGCGCAGCGTGAAGCCGCCCAACGTGGATGCGTTCTCCACCGCGATCGCGCCCAGGCCAAACAGATCCACGCCGAGCGCGCCAGTGATCAGCGCCCCGAACGGCAGCCCGATGCAATAGGTGAAGAGCGCGACCTCGATGAATATGCTGCCCAGCTCGGATTCAGCGAGCGCATGGCGGAGCCGGCCTGCGCCGGAGCGGTGGACGGCAGCAACAGCAGCCAGGCCGATGGCGAACGAGCCGGCTACCCAGAGGGCCAGTTGGAGTTTGGGGTTCATCGGCTGCGGATGACTGCGCCCAATGGCAGCGCCTGCGCCAGGATCGCTTCCACCGTGGCGTCGAGCAGGCCGTGCTGCGCGCATTTGAGCGACGCCGCCGTCGTGGCGAAATGCGCCACTTGCGCGACCGACCAGCCGGCGAGTAGGCCATATATTGCCGCGGCGGAATACACCGCGCCGGCGCCCTGCGTGTCAACGACTTGCACAGCCGGCGCGGGAACTTCGATTAGCCCCGTCCGATCAAGCGCCAGCGAGCCATGCTTGCCGCGTGTGACAAACGCGACCTCAACCCCCAGCGCTTGCAGCGCCTCGGCGATTGCGCGCGGATCTTCCGGTGCCACGTGGACGTCGGACATCGGCGCTTGTGCGTAGGCCGACTGGTTGATCAGAGGTTGGTAGCGGTCGGGTTGGCGCAGCGAATATTCCACGTTCAAGAAGACCGGCACGCCGTGGGCGCGCGCAAATGCGATAGCGCGCTCGGCAGCCGGCCCGACATACCAATCCACATACAGCATCGCAGCGCCGATGATGGCTTCGAGATCCGCCTCGAGCAGGCTTCCCCACACTGCGGGGGCGTCCTCGACGAAGAAGGTGCGCGTGCCGGCGCGGTCGGAGATGTCCACCTCGTCCGGCGTGCGCAGATCAGGCCGCAGCGCGATGTGCGTGCGCACGCCCAGCTCGGCCAATTGCGCCAGCGTGCGGCGGCCCAGGTCATCGTTGCCGAGCGCGTTGCCGATCAGGTGCGCTTCGACGCCCCATCGCGCCAGCATCTGCGCAGCCATCGCGCAGTCGGCCCCGATGAACGGCCGCTTGGCAGTGACGTAGGCGCCGGTGTTGGCGGGCGGGTAGCGATCCACCGAGAACACCACGCCAGGGTTGACGTAGCCAAAACAGACGACGCGAGGCGCGGAGGACATGGTCGCAAAATTAAAGGCGCACGCGCGTGCGCCCTCTTCTCGATGGCCTCCACAGGGCTCGAACCTGTGACCTCACGGATGTGAACCGTGCGCTCTGACCAACTGAGCTAGGAGGCCGAACTTCGGACAAGATTATACATCCGCACCCATCCGCTGCTCAAGCCGATACCCGTCGGTCGTCAGCTCGGCGCCGTTTTGTTCGCCCAGTAGGAATACTTTAGCTCAGCGTCCTGCGCGCCGGCAGCACACATGCAAAGTTCAACTTCTGTTAGATAATCTGCGAGTCGTGCATTTCCCCTTTCTAGTGAGCTGCTTGACGGCGGGGGCGATGAATGCAGAAAAGGAGTAAAGCAACATGCAAGTAGAAATCCTGTATCGCCCGTCCTACTCTCTCGGCGTGATTCGGCTGGCGCCCAATGAGGAGATTCGAGCGGAGAGCGGCGCCATGGTGAGCTTGTCCCAGGGCGTGGTAGTAGAAACGAAGGCCGTGGGAGGCATTCTTAAGTCGTTGGCGCGATCGGTGCTGGCCGGCGAGAGCTTCTTTCAAAACACCTTTCGCGCGCCGGCCAACGGCGGCGAGGTGACCGTCGCGCCGGCGCTTCCCGGCGACGTCTTTGTGTTGGAACTGCGCAATGAGGGCCTCATGGTGCAGTCCGGGTCTTACCTCGCGTCAGAGACGAGCGTAACCCTAGACACGAAGTGGGGCGGTGCAAAGACCTTCTTCGCCTCTGAGGGACTCATCATGCTCCGGGCTTCCGGCACGGGCAAATTGCTTCTCTCCTCGTTTGGCGCTATTCATGAAGTTAATCTGGGAGCAGGGGAGATATACACAGTGGATACCGGCCACTTGGTGGCTTTCAGCGAGGGGATCGGCTTCAAGGTTCGTCGAGTGGGCGGACTGAAATCCACCTTCTTCAGTGGTGAAGGGCTGGTGGTGGACTTGACCGGCCCGGGCAGGGTGCTGCTTCAGACGCGCTCGATGGATTCTTTCCTGAACTGGCTGGTGCCCAAGCTGCCCAAGCAAAGCAGTTGAACTGAACGCCAACGGCCAAGTAAGTCGCCGGCTCATGTCCCTGCGTCGGCGAAGCTTGCCCGATAGACCTCTACTGTGCGATCGGCGATGTGGCGCATCGTGAAATGGGCGAGCGCGCGGGCGCGTCCGCGTCGCCCGATTTCCGCGCGGCGGCTGGGCTGTGCCATCAGCGCCGTGAGGTGCTCGGCGAGCGCTACATCGTCCTCTTCGTCGAAGATGAGGCCGGCGTCGCCCACAACGCTAGGCGCTTCCCCGCAACGTGAGGCTATTACCGGCACCCCACATGCCATCGCCTCGACGAGCACGCGGCCGAATTGCTCCTTCCAATTGGGCAAGGTGCGCGAGGGCAGCACGAAGGCGTCCAGCGCGCGATAGAACTCCGGCATTTGGGTAGACGGCAGCGACGGGCGAAACGTCACGCGCTCGGCGACGCGCAACTGGTGCGCCAACGCGCGCAAGGCGTCCAGCTCCGGCCCTGCGCCGACGACGCTCAGGCGCGTCGAGTTGGGCAAACGGGCAAAAGCGCGGATCAACACGTCCACGCCCTTTTCGCGCACCAGTCGGCCGGCGTAGCCGATGACGAACGCTTCGCGGTTGCGCAGCTCGTCCGACGGGGCGAACGTTTGCTCATCCACGCCAAACTGCGGGATGACATGAATCGGTCGGGTGAATCCTTTGGCCCGCCACACCGCGCAGGCCGACTCGCTGCCGACAAGGGCGACGTCGGCTTCTCGCAGCACGCCGCGTTCCATCCAACTGAACGGCGGCGGGTAGCGCCGACGAATGTTCTGCCAAGAGAAGAAGATGACGCGCGGCGACGGCCGAAGCGCTCGCGCCGCCTTCACGGCCAGCCACGTCGCTAAGTTATAAGGCTCCTCATCAATGTGAACCACGTCTGGCCGCAGTTGCGTCAGCGCCTGGGGCAGAGTGGGGTAATAGTGCAGATGAAAGTTGCCGTTGAAGCGAATCGGGATGACCTGGAGCGCGTAGCCGTTTGTGTGGGCGCGTTCGAGTGGCTGGTTGCCCCACGATGGCGGGACGAGAACGGTGAGCGCGATATCGGGATGCGCGGCGATGAGTTCGCATTTGCGCTGATATGCGCCGACCACCAGCGCCTTGGAGATCAGCGCTACGCGCATGCGACGGTTGCCCGGTCGCACGACCACTCAATTTCCTCTTCCGGGGCGGGCACGGTTTCGTATGCCTCGTTGGGCAAGGTGCCCTGTTCATAGCGTCGCTGGAATTCGTCCACCCGCTCGTGGAACGCGCCGACGCTGTCGCACGTGACGAGTTGCGCGCGCAGCGCGGCCACATGCGGCATGCCCTGCATGTATTTCACGGCGTGCTTGCGGAAGAGGATCAGGCCGCGATCGCCGTAGTACTCGATCATCGCGCGCAGGTGACGCTTGAGCAGCGCGATCACCTCCTCGACGGTGACCTCGTGGCGGTCTTTGCGCTGGAAGATCCAGGGATTGCCGATCGCGGCGCGGCCGATCATCACGCCGTCGCAGCCGGTGTGCGCTTTGATGCGCGCGATGTCGGCGACGGTCTTCACGTCCCCGTTGCCAATCACCGGAATCTTCACCGCCTGTTTGACTTCGGCGATCGCATCCCAGTCGGCGAAGCCTTTGTAGGCTTGCTCTTTTGTGCGGCCGTGCACGGCGATCAGCGACGCGCCGTTGTCCTCCAGGATCCTGGCCACCTCTAGGTAGTTGCGGGACCGCGCATCCCACCCTAGGCGAATCTTGGCGGTGACCGGCACGCGCACGGCTTTGCTCAGTCGGTTGAAGATGCGCGCGATCTTCTGCGGGTCGCGCAGCAGGCCGGCGCCCGCGCCGCGACCGCTGACGCTGCTCACGGAGCACCCCATGTTCAGGTCAATGATGCCGGGGCCGAGTTGTTCGATCTTCTGCGCGCAGGCCACGATGCGGTCTTCGTCGCTATCGAAGATTTGAAAGGTGAGTTGCGGTTTCTCGCGCGGGTCGTAGTCGAGCTGGCGCAGGGCCGGCTTAGCGTCGCGCAGGATGGCCTCGCATGCCGTGAACTCGGTGTAGCTCATCGCGCTGCCGTATTCGCGGCAGATCAGCCGGTAGGGCAGGTCGGAAAACCCGTCCATCGGCGACAGGATCAGGTCGCCGTATACCGGCACATCACGAACCCAGAACGTCGGTTGCATGGACGCTTATTTTCCCACGATCCACCGGGCAGGTCCGTAGCCGGCTTAGGTGAGGCGCGAGGCCGTCCCGTTGTCTTGGCTTAAGGGTCTACTGCGAACTCAGCAGGGCGCTCAGCACCGAGATCAATCCCACGGCGCCGCCGAGCGCCATCGCCCAGCCGCACAGCCGAATGATGCGCATGCCGTTCTTCTCGCCCAGCATCCAGATGATGAAGTTGCCGATGCGGTGGCCGGGCGAGACGATCTTCTTTTTGGGCCGCAGCACCACGGCTAAGCCGCACAACAAGATGAACGTCGTCATGGCAACGCCGAACAGGCGCAAAGGATACATCTGTTCTGGAGTCATCTCAGTTGTCACCCTTCCATCATCGCTATCATTGCTCCTGCGCCATCTCGCGCAGCAGCGCCGGCCCGCCGCGCACGGCCAGCCCCAGCCGGACCAGCCCGTCCACCAGCGGATGGGTGCGGGCGCGATAGTGCTTTTTGTAAAACAGCCACATGGCGCGCTGGAACTCGTACTGCGCCTTGGCGCTCGCGCGGCTGGCGGCGCGCTTGACGTGATGCACGGTCACGGCGGGGTAGTACACTACCCGGTAGCCCGCTTGCTTGGCGCGCAGGCACCAATCTAGGTCTTCGCCGTACATGAAGAATTGTTCATCGAGCAGCCCAATGCGGGCAATGACCTCGGCACGCAGCATCATGCACGCGCCGACGACGGAATCCACATCGGCTTGCTCATCCTCGTCCAGATAGGTCATGTTGTAGCGGCCGAAGCGCTTGCTGCGCGGGAAGAGCCTGCTTAAGCCGACCAAGCGATAGAACGACACCTCCGGTGTGGGGAAGCTGCGCCGGCAGGCCTTGTCCAGCGAGCCGTCCATGAGCACCAGCTTGGGGCCTATCACCCCAATGTCCGGGTGTGCGTCGGCGAAGGCGACCAGCCGGCGCAGCGCGTCGGGCGGCACCACAGTGTCTGGGTTGAGCAGCATGGCGTAGCGCGCTTGCCCATGTGTCGGGAAGCCAAAGTGCCGCAGGCCGAGGTTGTTGCCGGCAGAGAAGCCATCGTTTGTGGCGTTGCGGATCAACGTGACGGCGGGAAATTCATCGGCCACCATGGCGGCGCTGCCGTCGGTCGAGGCGTTGTCCACCACACATGCGGCGAAGCGCAGGCCGGCCTGCGCGCGCAGCGAATGCAGGCAATCGCGCAGCAGATCCCGTGTGTTGTAGTTCAGGATGACGATGGCAAGATCGAGAAACGGCGCGCTGTGAGTGCTGATTTCCGGATTCACGACTGACCGATCATGATTTTAAGGCCATGGCCTGCTCACCGGCGCGCCTCGATCGCGAACAGAGGCGCGCGCCGGTTTTGCGAGCCGCCGCCGATGGCTTCGTAGTAAGGCACATCCAGGCGACCGACTTCGCGCAAGGCATAGCGCGCGCGTAGCGTGGCTAATGAGGCGCGTAGTTCCGCGCTGTCGTCTAACAGGAACACCGGCCGGCCCTCTGCGTGCAGCGCGTCCACGAAGCGGATGAGTTCGTCCGGCGTCCAGACTGCCGGCCGGAAGGCCATGCGGCTCGCGTGCAGATCTATGGCCCCGCTGTTTAGCGCGCAGCCGATGGCCGCATTGCTCGGCGTCATTTGTCGCAGGCGCTCAAACGAGAGCCGCTGCTCGCGCACCAAATGGCCAAAGCTGCCAAAGCCGCGCGTGACCGGCAGGGCCAGCGTCTCCATCGCGCGCAACACGAACAGATAGGACAGGGCGCAGAGCGTGGTGATGGCTAACAGTTGATTGAGCGTTGAAAGGATGGTGTCACCACGATGAGCCGCCGGGCCGAGGTATTGCGCAATCGGAGCCGGGCGCCTGAAACTGAGCGATGAGACGCCGCGCCATAGCTCAACCGTCCCAAATGCGGCCAGCAGGTGCAGGACCGGGAATAAGGAGAGGATGTCGCGCAGGCGCAGGTAGGCATAAGCGATGTGGAAGAGAAACAGCGTGCCCGCGTAGGCTGCGAGGATGGCTAAAGCGCGACGACTCCGCCGCCACATCGCCGCGATCCCGATCAAGATCGACGGCGCAAGCCAGCCGAACTCGCGGTAATGATTCAGCTCGTGAATGGTGCGGCCCAGCGTCTCCGGCAGGCGCGCCAGCGAGAAGTTCATCAGCTCATCCGAACCGACGTGAAAGGGCCCGCCGAACGCAACGGTGTGATACATCAAGACGGGTAGGGCAGCGATCCAGGCCGCCAGGGCGCAGGATGCGAGGCGCAAAGCATAAGGCATGAGCCAACTGCCCGGCGCGGTGCGCGTTGTATTTCTTCTCTCGCGCCTCGTCGGCGCGAGGGCCAGCGCGATGGCCGGCGCTATCAGCACTTGTGTGTAGCGGATGTCGAATGCGATGCCCAGCGCCAGGCCGCTCAGGCCGGCCATCAGCAGCGAGCCGCGCGCCCGCCAGGCCAGCGTCAATGCGAGGATCGAGAACAGTTGCGCGGCGATGTCGGCCATCGGCGTCATCTGCCATGACACCTGTTGGTACGACGTTGCGCCGAAGCAGACGGTGAGGGCGGCGACGGCATAGGGCGCAGCGTCCCTTTCATCTTGTTGCCCGTCCGGTTGCTCCCCATGTGCTGCGTGGCGCTGCGCGCCTGTCTCCTGGCAAATGACGCGCGACGCATGATGCGCGAACCACCCCATCACGACGAGCGCGAGCAGGTTGAGCAGGGGTGTGACGAGATACAGGCCGCGCTCGCCGACCAGCAAATAGGCCAAGCCGGTGAAAGCAGCGTAGCCCGGCGGCCAGACGGTCGTGGATTCGTAACGGCTGCCGTCGGGGATGCGATAGCCGACGTGCACAACAGGATACGATGGAATGTCCAGCGCGTAGGTGAGGCGCGCCAACGGAAATGGATGAAATACCGTGCCCCGTGTGACCAAGTCCACACCCATCTGCGCGTAGGCGTATGGATCGCTGCCGGTGACGCCATGGGTGCGCAGCGTTAGGGCCGCCCAGGCCGACCAACCGAGGGATGCCGCCGCGAGCAGCAGCGCGCCCCGGCGGACAAACGCCCAATCGCCCATCTCCGACCTCCGCATGGCCCACCGTCCGCCGATGACGAACGCGAACGCCGACATCACGATGAGCGACAACAGCGGCGAAAGCACGCCGCTGAGCGCGCCTTCGAGTCGCGCGCCGCCGAGGCTCAGGCACGTCGTCAGGTAGGCGATCGTCAGTGGCGACAGCGATGAGAGCGCCCAAAGCTGAGCCGGGCGCCGCCGCGCTCGGCCTAGTGCGGCTGAGAGGATGAACGGCGCAAGCAGAAAAGTCAGCAGCGCCGGGGCCAGCAAGATGGGAAGATTCAGGTTAACCAGGACGATGGCCAGGCCGAGCAGGTGAGCGGACAACCACACTGCTGCGGTTGTTGCGCTCCAATCGCCGGCTGCCCGCGACGGGCCGAACGACAGGGCGTGTAGGCAATCGGTCACAAGCCCATCCGCCCGCGCGCGACCGAGCGCGCGCTTCGTCAACGGCGCCAGCGCCAGCAGCGCCGCAATCAACCAGCCGGCCCTCAGGCCGAGCACAGGGATCGCGAACAGCCGTCCCAGCCCGACCAACGCGACCAGCCCACTCGCTATCATCCAGGCGAAGGCGACATCGCGCGGCGCGCGTCCACTACGTCTCAGCCACCCAACGGCCAGACAACCTGTTAGCCCGATAGCCACGACCAGCCACATGAAAGGCCCGGCGGGCTGCGCGGTGACGGAGCCATCCGTCCAGTAGTCGAAGCGCAGGAGGTTATCGAGGCGCATCGCAGGCGCAATCGCCGTGTTGCTCGGCGGAGCGGGCTGAATATACTCCGGCTATGGTCCAGGTGCTTTCGACGTTCGATCTGCTGGTTGCCGGATGCGATGTGCTGGTTCGTCGGGATGGCCAATACACCGTCGCCGACGATTGCGACATCGCCATCGTCGGCAACCGCGTCGCTGCGATTACCCCTGCCGGAGCGATTGACCGCGCCCAGGCGCGCGAAGTGCTCGACGCTGACGGCCTGCTGGCCATTCCCGGTTTGATCAACTGCCACACGCACGCGCCGATGGTGCTCTTCCGCGGCCTGGCCGAGGATGTCACTATCGAGTCCTGGTTCAACGATTACATTTGGCCGCTGGAGAGCAACGAGGAGCCGGAGGACATCTACTGGGGCGCGCTGCTGGCCATCGCAGAGATGATCCAGAGCGGCGTGACCACGTTCGCCGAACATTACTTTTTCTGCGATGAAATCGCCGAGGCGGTGGCCGAATCCGGCGCGCGCGCCAACATCGGTTGGGCTGTCTTCGGCCACGAGGGCGAGAAGAAGCTGGACCAGACCGTGGAATTCGCGCAACGCTGGCAGGGCGGCGCCGGCGGGCGCATCACCACATGGCTTGCGCCGCATTCGCCCTACCTATGCGATCGCGACTTCCTGGCGCTCACCGCGCAGCGCGCCAAGGCGCTGAACACCGGCATCCACATTCACTGCAGCGAGACGCATGACCAGGTTGCGCTTAGTTTGAAGCAACATGGCGTGACCCCGCCGGTCATGCTGCGACAGGCCGGCGTGCTGGACGTGCCGGTGTTGCTGGCCCACGGCATCGGCCTGACGCCTGAAGACATTGCGATGCTCAAGGATTACGACGTAGCAGTGGCGCAGTGTCCGAAGACCTACATGAAGCTGGCGATGGGCACGGCGCCCGTGCGCGCCATGCGCGAAGCCGGCATCGTGGTGGGCATCGGCACCGACGGCGTGGTGAGCAGCAACACGCTCGATGTGCTCGAGCAGATGCGCCTGTTAGCGCTCGACCAGAAGCAGGCGGCGAAGGATTCGACCACGATGCCGCTGCAGGAGGTGCTAGCGATCGCATTCGCCGGCGGCGCAGCAGCGTTGCGCTTGCCGGACATCGGCGAGTTGGCTGAAGGCAAGCTGGCCGACATCGCCCTGCTGCGGCAAGACGGCGCGCACCTCTTCCCGCGATACGATGCCGTGGCCAACCTCGTCTATTCAGCCCGCGCCGGCGATGTGGACACGGTGATCTGCGACGGCAAATTGCTGATGCGCTACGGTCGGCTGCTGACCATTGACCTGCCGCGCGTCAAGGCCGAGATTGCGCGCCGGTTGCAGCGCCTGAATCAGCGCGTAGCCGAGAAGCGCCTTGCCACCTACCCCGCCTAGCCCCGCTGCCACGTGCTAACGCTCACGGCGTGGGGCGCATGTAGTTCTGCACGCCCCATCCAATCGTCCCGTCGCTGGGGTCGCGCAACTGCCACCACACAAAGCCCCCGTTCTCCTGCGGCCCGCCGACGACTTCGTAGATCGTGCCATCGGGCAAACTGCGGATCCTCTCCGCCGTAATCGAGGGTTCGCGTCGGAAGTTTAGGCCGTTGCCGCCGGTGCCGAAGATCACCACGCGGGCGCCCACGCCGATTGTGCCCGGCTGCTCCGCGGCTGGAACCGTCGGCTGCGGCGTGGGCGTGTCGGTTGGCGCGACGTAAGGCGTGGCCGTCGGCGGAACTTCCTCCGTTGGCGTGGGGAAGATGATCTGGATCGTCGCGGTGGGCGCGCTGAAGTTCAGCGCCGGGCGGTTCTGGTTGACGAACGACGCGGCCAGAAAGCAGGCGACGCCGACCAAGGCGAAGCTGATCGCCATGGGGATGATCGCCGGCACGCGCTGCTGTGGGTAGTCGCGTGGTTGCCGGGGAAGACGCCTGAACGGCCTTAAGTCTTCTTCCCAGTGAATCTTGGGGTTATCCACGCCGCCGCGGCGGTCGGGGGTTTTTTGCACGGACATGATCCAGCCACTTCGACAACCGGCTCAGGCCAAACATTCTACTTCGCGCGCCACCAGGTCTTCTGTGCTTTCGCGCCTGCGAATCACGTGCCATTTGCCGTCTGCGACCAGCACCTCGGCGGCGCGTGGGCGGGTATTGTAGTTGCTGGCCATGCTCATGCCGTATGCGCCGGCGTGATGGATCACCAACAGGTCGCCGCGCTGTGGCTTCGGCAGCGTCACGCCTGCGGCCAGCACGTCGCCGCTCTCGCACACCGGCCCTACAACGGTGTACTGCGCCAGATCGTCATCTGCCGAACCGATGGCATCCGTGCTCGCTTGCCCCTTAACGCATGACACGCGGTGCGCTGCGCCGTAGAGCGCTGGGCGGATCAAGTCGTTCATTGCAGCATCCACCACGACGTAGCGCACGCCGCCGTTTGTCTTGGTGTAGAGCACGCGGGTGAGCAGCGCGCCGGCGTCGGCCACGATGGCGCGGCCTGGCTCGAATAGCAAACGCAGGCCGGCCTGGCGCGCCGACGGCAGGGCATTGCTCGCTATAGCCTGGATGGGCGCCTCGGCTTGATCGGGCTGGTAAGCCACGCCAAAGCCGCCGCCCAGGTTCAGCGTCGTGATCGTCGCGCCTAGCGTCCGACACTGCGCAACAACCGCGAGCGCAACCCGCATCGCCTCTGCATACGGCCCAGCGTCGCTCACCATCGAGCCGATGTGGATGTGGATGCCTTCGATGCGGATGCCGGGGTAATCTGCGCGGTGAGCGACCAGCCAAAGCGCTTCCTCGGTCTCGACGCCGAATTTGCTGGTCCGTTTGCCGGTGGCGAGATGGCGATGGGTATGCGGGTCAATGCCGGGGTTGATCCGCAAGGCGACGCGCTGGACGACGCCGCGCGCTGCCGCCAGGTCACTTAGGACGCGCAGCTCCTGGGCGCTCTCGACGTTGATCCAACCGACGCCGGCGTCCAGCGCGGCGACCAGTTCATCGTCGCGCTTGCCCACGCCGGCGAACACGATGCTATCCGGCGGCGCGCCGGCCAGCAGCGCGCGCCGCAATTCGCCGCCGCTCACCACGTCGAAGCCCGCGCCCAAGTTGCGCATGAGCCGCAACACCGACAAGTTGCTGTTGGCTTTGACGGAGTAGCAAATGCGCCCAACTGCTGCAGTGGGCGTAAGCGCGTTGGCCAAACGGGCGTAGTTCCGCGCTATGCGCTCCTGGTCATACACGTAGCAGGGCGTGCCGACCTGGCGCGCGATCTCCTCGAGCAGGTCAACGGGCAAGAAGTCCATAGGAGAGGTGTTCGCATGGGTTGCCGGTTATGCGAGATGGGTTCACACTATCGGCTATGGATCCTGTGCGCTTGATGATCGCCATGCCGCTCATCGTCGTTGGGTGCTTGTCAGCCGCTGCCGGCGTCGTGCTGCTGCGCCGGTCGTTGTCTTACTCGGCGACGGCGACCGTTTATGCGTCGAGCCCGCCGCAAGGCGCAGGGGCATCGTCGTCTCGCCCGGCTGTGCTGCGGTTTGTCACGCGCGACGGCCGGTCGGTCGAGGCGCCGCTCGCGCGCGCTGCAGACCACGAGGTCGGCGAGCAGGTGACGGTGATCTACGACCCAACTTATCCAGAGATTGCCCAGGTTGCCTCTCCGCTGCGGCTGTGGGTCGTGCCGAGCGCGTTGGCCCTGGCCGGCGCAGCCATCGCCTTCGCTGGCGCGGCCAACTTAGCCGCCGCCGTGCGTTGATGGGCGGTCAATACACTGGCATGCGCGGGTCAATCTCGCGCGCCCAGGCCAGGATGCCGCCCTTGACGTTCTTCACCTTGCGAAAGCCGACGTCGCTGATCAGGAATCTCACCACGTCGGCGCTGCGCGCGCCGCTGCGGCAATAGACCAGGATTTCGTCGGCCTGGCTCAGCTCGTGCAGGTGATTGTGAATCTCGCCTTTCGGGATGAGCCGCGCAGCGTCCAGGTGGGCGATCTGCCATTCGTATGGCTCGCGCACGTCAACGAGGATCGTGTTGGTCCTCTCTAGGCCGGCTTCGATGCGCTGCTTGAGTTCGTGAACGGTGATCTCCGGCACGCCGTGTCCGGCGTCCGCCGTCGCTGCGTTGCGCGATGGCACGCCGCAGAACGCATCGTAGTCTATCAGCTCGCGCACCGTGGGGCGCTCGCCGCAGATGGGGCAGGCCGGGTCTTTGCGTAGCTTCAACTCTCGAAAGCGCATCTCCAACGCGTCGTAGAGCAGCAGCCGGCCAATCAGCGGTTCGCCGATGCCGGTGATGAGCTTGATCGCCTCGGTCGCCTGAATCACGCCGATCACGCCGGGCAGCACGCCCAACACGCCGCCTTCTGCGCACGAGGGCACCAGGCCGGGCGGCGGCGGTTCCGGATACAGGCAGCGGTAGCACGGGCCGTGTTCGGCCCAGAACACCGAGGCCTGGCCCTCGAAGCGGAAGATGCTGCCGTACACGTTCGGCTTGCCGAGCAGCACACAGGCGTCGTTGACCAGATAGCGCGTGGGGAAGTTGTCGGTGCCGTCCACGATCACGTCGTAGTCGGCGAAGATGCGCAGGGCGTTCTGGCTGGTTAGCGGCTCCTCATAGCCGGTCACTTCCACAAAGGGGTTGATGTCTTTGATGCGCTGCGCGGCGCTCTGCAGCTTGGGCTTGCCGACGGTGCTTTGGCCGTGGATGATCTGTCGTTGCAAATTCGACTCGTCCACCACGTCGAAGTCCACAATGCCAAGATGGCCGACGCCGGCCGCAGCCAGGTACATCGCCGCCGGCGCGCCTAGCCCGCCTGCGCCGACCAGCAGCACGCTGGCCTGTTTGAGCTTCTTCTGGCCGCTCATGGCGATCTCGGGCAGGATCAGGTGGCGCGAATAGCGGCGGATCTCGTCGTTGGAGAGGTGCACGCCGCTTGGCTCGGCGATGACCGGTGCGATGCCGCCTGCTACGCTCGGCACGATGCTCAACGTCGCGCCGTCGGGGACCGGCGTGTCCGTCCCTTGCAAATAGCGGATGTCCTCATCGCCGAGATACACGTTGACGAACGAGCGCAACTTGCCTTCTTCGTTGAACAGATGGCGCTTCAGTTCGGGGTAGGTCGCGCTGAGCGCAGCGAGCACCTCGGCGACGCTGCCGGCGTTGCCGGTGATCTCCTTCGCTCCACCCACATACGGTCGTAGCGGGGTGGGGATGCGAATCGTGATTGACATGCGCGCAAGGATACCCGATTTCGCGCGCTGAGGCGGGGGTAAATGCTGAACTGCGCGGCGTCGGCGGTGGCGATAATTGGCTGCGTGAGCTACGACTTCTCCGAGGTCGAGGCGCACATTCAACGGCTGATCGCGCGCATGCCGCTCAACGGCGCTGCGTTGTCCATCGCCCATCACGGCGAGCTGATTTACGAACGCGCATTCGGCAGCTATTCCCTCGATATGTGCGTTGCCGTCGCTTCGGGGTCGAAATGGGTGAGCGGAGCGGTGATCGCGTCGTTAATCGGCGATGGCGTGCTTCACCTGGACGCGCGCGCCTCGGATTACCTGATGGGCTTTGGCGGCGACAAGGCCGCGATCACGCTGCGCCAATTGCTGGCGCATACGTCCGGCTTGCCGCCGGGACGAGCGCCGCGCGCCGGCCAAGCCGCGCTCTCGTTGGCCGCGTGCGTTGAACGGATCGCATTGTTGTCGTTGGTCGCTGAGCCCGGAAAGGCTTTCGCCTATGGGGAGAGCGCGTTTCAGGTCGCCGGGCGAATTGCCGAAGTGGCGACCGGCCGATCGTGGTCGGCGTTGTTTCGTGAGCGCATCGCCGAGCCGTTGGGGATGGCGGCCAGCGACTACGGCGATCCGCCCGCCGACCATCCCCGCGTCGGCAGCGGCCTGCGCACGACGCTGCGCGACTATAGCCGTTTCGTGCGCATGATCGCCGCCGGAGGCGCCCTCGACGGTGTGCGCGTGCTTGCGCCGGAGCTTGTCGCGCTCGTGCACGAGGATCACACGTTCGGCGCGCCGGTCATCGCTTCGCCCAACCTCTTCCCTGGCGACGGATACGGCTTGGGCGTTTGGCGTGACGCGGCTGACGAACGAGGGCAGGCCATCCAGGTGAGCAGCCCGGGCGCCAGCGGATTCACGCCGTGGGTGGACTTTCGGCGCGGCCTGGCTTGCGTCTTCCTCGTGCGCGATTCATACCAGCGCATGGCTGCGCCGGTGCGCGAACTCCAGCGCCTGGTGCGCGAGGCTGTGGATGCAGAGGGGACGGCCGGCGAGCCAAACGCGCGTCGCTAGTCGCTAATGACCAGCGCTTCTTCCTCGAACGCATCGCGCTCGTTGCGCAGCAGCCACGCTTGCGCCGTGGTTGCCTTGCCTGCGCGCACCGAGACGATGACATAGGAGATGCCCGGCCAGGCCTGGCTGCGATCCATCTCCGAAGGTTGCGAAGGATGATCGGGGTGCGAGTGGAAGACGCCCACAATGTCCAGGCCGCGCTTGCTTGCCTCGCGATCGGCCTTGACGTATTCATCCGGCGAGATCAGGTAGCGGTTGCGCCGGCTTTCGCGCGCGTTAACTTCGTCCCAGGCGTTGGCGACCAAGAGCACGTCGCGCACATGCCGGCGGTTCGGATGAGTCGGGTCGTCCATCTCGCCGATCAGGATGCCGCAGGCCTCGTAGGGATAGCCGGCCTCCAGATGGCGGGTCATTTTGTCGAAGAGCGACCTTGGGATCGTGAGCATGATGCCGTGACCTACCAGAAGCGTTCGCTGGTGTATTTGTAGCCGGCGTCGGCCAGGATGGTGACGATCACGCCTTCCTTCAGCCGTTCGGCCACGCTAAGCGCGCCGACGACGGCGCCGCCGGCGGATGGGCTGACGAACAGACCCTCCTCGCGCGCGAGTTGTCGCGCCATGTCATGTGCTTCCTCGGTCGCGACCTCGACGTTTTCATCGGCCAAGGCCGGGTCGTAGATCCGCGGCTTGATCGCTGTCGGCATGTGCTTCCAGCCCTCAATCGCGTTGAGCGGTGAATTCGGCTGTAGCGAGATCAGGCGAATCTTCGGGTTCAGCTCGCGCAGGCGGCGGCCCGTGCCGGTAAATGTGCCGCCCGTGCCCAGCGCGGCGACGAAGTGGGTGATGCGCCCTTCAGTCTGCCGCCAGATTTCCTCGGCTGTGCCGTGGTAGTGGGCCAGCCAGTTGGCGTCGTTGTCGTATTGGTTGGCGTAGAAGAACGCGTCCGGCGACTGCGCGTAGAGTTGGCGGGCCTGCTCGATTGCGCCGTCGCTGCCGGCCATCGGATCGGTGAAGGTCATGTCTGCGCCGTAGGCGTTCAAGATCACCTTGCGCTCAGGGGTCACGTTGGCCGGGATGACCAGATGGACGCGATACCCCAACGCCGCGCCGAGCATGGCATAGGCGATGCCCATGTTGCCGCTGGTCGCGTCCAGCAGCGTCTTCTCCTTCGTCAGATGGCCGGCTCGAATCGCCGCACGGATGATGTTCAACGCGGCGCGATCCTTGACCGATCCGCTGGGGTTGAACCACTCGGCCTTGGCGTAGACCTCGACCGGCGCGACGCGCGCGGCGACGCGGGTAAGCGGAATCAGCGGTGTGTTGCCGATCAGATCGGCTAATCTGGACCCAAGTGAATCGCCCATGTCACCCCGAGCGGTGGGATTCGGTCTGCGCGCCCGAGTGCGACGCAGGGGTAGCAGCGAGGTGGCGCATGAGCAGACGCAAGGCGGCGTCGGCGGTTGCTTGTTTGTTGCCGATGCGGTCGCGCGACCAGACGTTGCGCTCGACCTGTTCGCCCAGCGGCGAGCTGACGCCGACGTAGGTCAAGCCGACCGGCTTATCGGCGCTGCCGCCGTCTGGCCCGGCGATGCCGGTCGCGCTCACGCCGACATCCACCCTGAGCGCGAGGCGCGCGCCGCGCGCCATTTCCAGGGCGCATGGCTCGCTCACCGCGCCGTGCTGCCGAAGCGTTGCCTCGCGCACGCCCAGCGCGTGTCGCTTGATCGTGTTGCTGTAGGCGATGATGCCGCCGGCGAAGTAGGCTGAGCTGCCGGGCCGGTCGGTGATCACATCGCCGATCAGCCCGCCGGTGCACGATTCGGCTGTGCCGAGCGTCCAACCACGCTGTATCAGCGCATGCGCAATTGCGTCGTTCGCAAAGCGCCGCCATTGCGTTTGCAGTTCGCCTTGGATGAGCGCGACGGCGCCGCGCGCGCTGGCTGCTTCGTTTGGCGGCAGCTCGCGCGCGAGCGACTCGAATTCATCCTCGTCCAGGATGTGCATAACCCCCTGCGGATCCATCCAGATGTCCAGGGCAAGGTCGTCCCACTCGATGTCATCGTTTGTGATGCGCGCCGGCCGGGCGACGTCAGCGTACCAGCCCTTCAGCTCGCCGTGGCGATGGCGAATCTCGAACAGGTTATACCAGCGATTGGTGTAGAAGGTCTCGATGAAGATGTCCCCCTGCTCGAGCGTCACGTAGGGCAGCGTCCGGGTCGGCAGCGTCCAGATGGCGCGCAGGGTGATGCGTTCACCATCGCGCGAGAGCACGTCGCCGTCGTAGCTGACTCTGCGCTTGCTGCGATGGTCGCATTTGTGCACGCGCATGAGCGAAGATTATACTGACGACCGGTGTCGGAGGTTTGGCGATGAGATTCTCGCTGCGCATCCTGGCATTGGCCGTCCTGGCCGGCGCAATGCTGCTCTCAGGCGCCGGCGTGACGCGCGCCGTCACGCGGTCGGCCTGTTTTCGCATTTTGCATGCCTCCCCGGATGCGCCGAATTTGGATGTGTATGTCAATCGCACGCGGGTAGCCGACGGCATCGCCTACACCCAGTTCAGCCAGAGGCGCTGGTGTATCGCGGCAACGATTGTGTTGGTGCGCGCCTTTCCGGCCGGCGCCGATCCGAATGCGACTGCGCCGCTGGTGAGCGCGAACATCACCATGGCGTTCAGCCGCAGCTACGTGATCGCGGTTGCCGACCGGTTGCAGCAGTTGCAGGTCGTCGCGCTGGAAAACCCGACGGCGCCGCCAGCCGGTCGGTTCAGTTTGCGCGTGGCGCATTTGGCCGTGGATGTCGGTGGGGTGGACTTGGCGGTGACGGGCGGCGCGGTGTGGCTCTTCAACGTTGCCTTTCTTTCGGCGCAAACCACGACGCAACCAGCCGGCACCTACACGCTTGAGTTGCGCCAGGCCGGAACGCCAACCGCGCTGGCTTCGCTTGGCACGCTCACCTTCCGCTCGCGGGAGCGCAAGACGCTCTACGTGCTGGCGCCGAGCGCAGCGACGGCGATGGATGCCATGGCGCGGGGCGCGGCGGCGCCATTGATCACCTTCGTCGAGCCTGATCGCTGAGTCAACGTTGCGCGCGCATCCAGGCCGGCCGAAGGGCGGCGATGCGCGCGAAGATCGGACAGTCTTCGTCGTGCGCGCCAGGCAGGTAGCCGGTGCTCATCAGGAATTCGTTCACGATCTCGTTGCCGGTGAAGACGAAGGTTTGCCTAAAGCGCTTCACCCATTCCTCTCTGCTGAGCGGATGGTGCGCCTCTAGCCATCCTTTGAATGAGCCGTAGTCCGCGCGCAGCGCAACAATGCGTCGGGCGTTTTCGATTGCGGCGTTGATCTTTAGCCGGTTACGGATGATGCCGGGGTCGGCGAGCAGCCGCGCGCGGTCGGCTTCGCCATAAGCTGCGACGGCGTCCACGTCGAACTCGCTGTAGGCGCGCCGAAAGTGCTCCAGCTTGCGCAGCACCACGTCCCACGACAGGCCAGCTTGGTTGATCTCCAACACCAACCGCTCGAACAGGGCGTTGTCGTCGTGCACCGGGAAGCCGTGCTCGTGATCGTGATACCAGCGATGGATCGGGTGCGCCTTGGGCGAGCGCACGTATTCGCAGTAGCTTGCCACTATCCCACGCCCATCTTTTGGCGCCGCTTGGTGATTTCGGCGATCTCTTTGCGACCGAGCAGGCCGGTGGATGTCGGCGAGTCGTCGCCGGCGTCTGCCGCTTCGCCGGCGGTGGTGTCGCTGCCGGACTTCACGCGCGCCGCCGTGACCAGGCGGCGGACGCGCCGGCTGTTGCAAGATGGGCAGGTCACCTTGGCCTTCGGCATCTCCTGATGCGAGGCGAACCAGCGCTCAAACGTCGCGCCACACTGGGCGCAGCGATATTCGTAGATCGGCATAGCGCTAATGATATGCTCAAGTGGTGAGCGGCGGAAGATTGCGGCCTGCTAGGTTGCCGGATCGAATCGAATAGTGACTCAACCTTCTACAGGTGCCCGTCAGCCGCGCCGCGCTATGCGTTCGCCGCCGTCAGCGCCCTCTGGATTGCCTCGACCTCTGCTTCCCACAGCGCGCCCTGGGCGTCGCTGGGCATGCGCCAGTCGCCGCGCGGCGACAACGCCACCGAGCCGACCTTCGGCCCGTCGGGCATGGCGTTGCGCTTGAACTGTTGCGAGAAGAACCGCCGGTAGAACACGCGCAGCCACTTGAGGATTGTCTCATCGCCGTAGCTGTGCCCGGATGGGTTGCCTTCGCTGCTGCCAAAGGCGTGACGCGCTAAGTAGAAAACTTTTCGCGGCGCATAGCCATAGCGCACGTGATGGAAAAGGAAGAAGTCGTGCAACACGTAAGGGCCGATGGTCGCTTCGGTCTCCTGTTGCAACCGGCCGTCCTTCAGCGGCAGCAGCTCGGGCGTAATGGGCGAGGCGCTGATGTCGCGCAGCACGCGCGACGTTTCGCCGCCGAACTCCTCGTCGGCGCACCAGTCCACCATGTAGCGCACCAGCGTCTTCGGCACGCCGGCGTTGACGTGATACATGCTCATGTGGTCGCCGTTGAAGGTGGCCCAGCCCAACGCCAGCTCGCTCAGGTCGCCGGTGCCGACGACGAAGCCGCCGACCTGGTTGGCTACGTCCATCAGGATCTGTGTGCGCTCGCGCGCCTGCGCGTTCTCGTAGGTCACGTCGTGTTGATCCGGGTCGTGTCCGATGTCCGCGAAGTGCCGGCCGACGGCTGCGTGGATGGGGATTTCGCGCGCCGTGACGCCCAGCGCCTGCATCAGCGCCCAGGCGTTGCCGCGCGTGCGCTCGGTGGTGCCGAACCCGGGCATGGTGATGGCGATGATGCCTTCGCGCGGCAGGCCGAGCTTATCAAAGGCGCGCGCCGTCACGAGCAGCGCCAGCGTTGAATCCAGCCCGCCGGAAATGCCGATCGTCACCCTGCGCGCGCCGGTGTGCAGCAGCCGCTTGGCCAAGCCGGTGGACTGGATGGCGAAGATTTCGCGGCAGTGTTCAGCGCGCGCCGCCCGATCGCTTGGCACAAACGGCATTTGTGCAATTGGCCGGCGCAGCGCGCGCTGCAAGATGTCCGTGTGCGCGTCGCCCAAGCGGAAGGGAATCATGCGAAAGGCATGCGCCCCGCCCGCCGCCAGGTAAGTGGTATTGAGCCAGCGGTCATGGCGCAGGCGTTGTAGGTCGAGGTCGGCGATGGCAACTTGGGTGTCGAAGTGAAAGCGCTCGGTCTCGGCCAACAGATGGCCGTTCTCGCACACCAGCGCATGCCCGCCGTACACCACGTCGGTGGTAGATTCGCCCGGCCCTGATCCCGCATACAGGTAGCCGGCGATGCAGCGCGCCGACTGTTGTCGCACCAGGTCGCGCCGGTAGTCCGCCTTGCCCAGTTGTTCTGGGCTGGCCGAGGGGTTGAGCAGCACCGTTGCGCCGGCGCGAGCCATGGCGCCGCTGGGCGGCTCGACCGCCCACAAGTCCTCGCAGATCTCGACGCCGAGCACACAGTCCGGCATATCTTCAGCGACGAACAGCAGGTCGGCGCCAAAGGGCACGGCATGACCGTCGAGCATGACGTGTTTCGCCGTGGCAAACTGCGCCGGACTGAACCAGCGCTGCTCGTAGAACTCGCCGTAGTTCGGCAGGTAAGTTTTGGGCACGAAACCGAGCACGCACCCATCGTTCACGAACGCTGCGCAGTTGAACACGCGCCCGTCTAACGGCATGGGCAGGCCCACGACTGCGGCAATGCCGATCCGCCCGGCTGCTTCTGCGACCTGTAGCAGGCCGTCCTGCGCTGCTTCCAACAGGCCGGTTTGTCGGAAGAGGTCGCCGCAGGTATAGCCGGTGATGCCCAGCTCAGGGCAAACAGCTATCACGCAGCCCTGCGCCCGCGCCGCCTCCAGCGCGGCGATAGTTGCGCGCACGTTGAACGACACGTCGGCGACGCGCAGCGTCGGCGAGATTGCCGCGACGCGCAGCAGGCCGAGCGAAGCGGCGGAGAACAAGTCTGATGGATCGGTCATTGGGCTATGCGTCATTGCGCTGATGCAGGGTGGTTGCGTTCTGCCCGCGTGTGCTTCGCGCCGTATCAGCGCACCCTTTAGTATGCCCCTAACTCATCCAGCCGGTCGTCGCTGATGCCAAAGTGATGCGCGATTTCGTGGCGCACGGTGCGCCGCACTTCTTCGCGCAGCTCTTCCAGCGAGTTGCAATCCATCTCGTGCGCCCGCTGGTAGATGGTAATCAGGTCAGGCGTCACCAGGTCGTAGTGCGTCGTGCGTTCGGTCAGCGGGATACCACGATACAGTCCATATAGATCCAGTGGGTCTTCGACGCCGGCATATTCCAAGTCATCTTTGGAGGGATAGGCTTTCACCTCGATTTCGAGGTTGGAGATGCGGTCGCGAATTGCTTCCGGCAGCTCATCCACTGCCTCCCAGACGAGTCGCTCGAATCGCTCTCGGCTGATCTTTATCATGTGCATCCTCTGTGGCGCGCTGGGTTAGTGAAAGCATACTCGCGCATCGCGCGTCTGTGAATAGAATCTCACCCGCGAGGTGAATGACCTATGATGTTGAAGGATCGGGTAGCCATCGGCAGTGGATGGCGGATATGCGTTACGGTCGCCGGCCGCGGGGACTTCGCCATGCGTCCGGCGTGAGCGTTCGCTGCGTTTGGCAAGCAGGTCGTGATCCTCGTCCTCGACCTCGGCAGCTCGTCCACGCGCGCATCGCTCTACGATGATCGAGCGCAGGCCGTGCCCGACGCTTGGGCGCGCGCGCCGGTAGATTTCGTCGTGGGCGAAGACGGCCGGTGCGAAGATGACCCGCGCGCTGCGTTCGAGCGCGTCGTCACCGTGCTCGACGCACTGCACGCCAAAACCTCGTCGGCGCTGCCGCCGATTACCGACATCGGGATCAGCGCCTATGCCGCTTCGTTGGTATGTCTTGATGAGCACGGCGTGCCGCTCACGCCGGTCTACACCTATGCCGACACGCGCTGCGCGGAGGACGCGCGACGGCTGCGCGCGCAGCACGACGAGTTGGCGGCATTGCAGCGCACCGGCTGCCGGATTCGCGCCAATTACCTGCCGGCCAAGCTGGCCTGGATCGCGCGGACGCAGCCGGACGTCTTTCGCGCCACACGCTGGTTTGCCTCGCTCAGCGACTATGTGCGCCTGCGCCTATTTGGCCAGATGCAAGCCGGCGTGTCGGTCGCTTCCTGGACCGGGCTGTTGAACCGCCACACGGGGGATTGGGACGAAGCCTGGCTCGACGCGCTTGGTGTCGCGCGCGCGCAACTCCCGCCGATCGCATGCGACGCCGAGCGTCTGGAGGGATTGCGGCCGGAGTGGGCGGCGCGTTGGCCGAAGTTTGCCGCGGCGCGCTGTCATCCGCCGCTTGGCGACGGGGCGGCGGCCAACGTCGGCAGCGGCTGCGTGGACGCATCGCGGATCGCCGTGACGATTGGCTCTACGGCGGCGATGCGCGTGGTGCGGCGCCGCGAGGCAGAGGAGTCGCATCGCCTGCTGCCGGCGCTGTGGGCCTATCGCGTGGATCACGCGCATGAGCTGATCGGCGGCGCGACGACGGAAGGCGGCAACGTCTTCGCCTGGGCGCAACGCGTGCTTCGGCTGCCAGACGAGAGCGAACTTGAAGACCGCCTGGCCGCTCTGTCCCCCGACGCTCACGGGTTGACGGTGTTGCCCACGTTCGCCGGCGAGCGAAGCCCCGGCTACGCCGAAGACATCCGCGCCACTTTGCACGGCCTCTCGCTGGATAGCGATCCGGTCGAAATCGTGCGGGCGCTGATGGAAGGCGTCGCCTACCGCCTGGCGCACATCGGCGATGCACTGCGCGCGTCGGGCGCGGCAAGCGCGGACGCGGCGCTGGTCGGCAGCGGCGGCGCGCTGCAAGCCTCGCCAACTTGGCGACAAATCATCGCCGATGTGACCGGCCTGCCGCTGCGCGTGGTTTCCGAAGCGGAGGCGACGAGTCGGGGCGTTGCCGTGTGGGTGAGCTGTCAGGTTGCCGGTTTAGACATACGTCACTACGACGCCGATCCGCCCGGCAACTTGGTAACTCATCAGCCGGTTTATGCGCATCATGCGATTTACCGCGCCGCAATGGCGCGACAAGAGGAGCTCTATGCAAAGTTGGTTCGATCTGACCGGTAAGACCGCCCTGGTGACGGGCGGCGGCGGCGTGCTGGGCAGCGCCATGGCGCAAGCCCTCGCCGATCACGGCGCGCGTGTGGTGTTGCTCGGCCGCACGCGCGAGAAGCTGGAGCGCGCTGCGCAACGCATCCAAGCGCGCGGCGGCCAAGCAAGCTGGGTTCAGGGCGACGTGACCGACCCGCAATCGTTCAGCCGGGCGCTCGAAAGCGCCGGCGACGTGCACATCCTCATCAATGCGGCGGGCACGATTCTGCCCGAAGCCATGACCGGGCCTGGCCGTTCGCTGTTTGAGTTGTCGTTGGAAGCGATGCGCGAGGTGATGGACGTGAACTGGATGGGCACAGTCATCCCCTCCCTGCTTGTGGCGCGTCAATTCGTCGCCCGCGGGGGCGGCGTCATCATCAACGTCGCCTCCATGTCGTCATTCCGGCCGGTGACGCGCAACGTGGCGTATTCGGCCTCCAAGGCGGCCTTGCTGAACTTCACCCAGTGGCTGGCGGTGCACATGGCGCAGCACTACTCGCCCGGCATCCGCGTGAATGCCATCGCGCCGGGGTTCTTCCTCACCGAAATCAACCGTTCGCTGCTGGTTGAGCCGGAGAGCGGTCAGCTCACCGCGCGCGGCCAGGCCATCATCGCCCACACGCCGATGGGTCGCTTTGGCGAGCCGGAGGAACTCGGCGGCGCGACGGTCTTCCTGGCATCAGAGGCTGCGCGCTTCGTCACCGGCATCGTCATTCCGGTGGATGGCGGCCACTTGGCGTTTAGTGGGGTGTGAGCCGGGCGCGATATGCGCCTTAAGTGGACTCGCTAAAGGGTATAATTGCATAAACAATGAAAGCCGGCAAATCGCACGAAGCGAGTTTGCTGCCGGTGCGCCGCTGCGACCCCGAACCGGAGATGGCAAGGAGCTGACTACGCGAACGTGAGCGAAATCAACACCAGCGCGGATAACGACGGCATCCTCCCCTCATCTGAAGCGGATGCTGGGATCATCGAGCCGTCTGCGTCCATCGGCCGGATTCGTGAGACCGACATTGATCGCGAGATGCGCAGCGCGTACCTCGATTACGCGATGAGCGTGATCGTGTCGCGTGCGCTGCCCGATGCGCGCGATGGCTTGAAGCCGGTGCAACGGCGCATTCTTTATGTAATGTACGACACCGGCGCGCGCGCGACAGCGCCTTATCGCAAGAGCGCGCGCGTGGTCGGCGACGTGCTCGGCAAGTATCACCCCCACGGCGACAGCAGCGTGTACGAAGCGCTGGCCCGCATGGCGCAGGACTTCTCCATCCGCTACACGCTGATAGACGGACAGGGCAACTTCGGCAGCGTGGATGGCGATCCGCCGGCGGCCATGCGCTACACCGAGGCGCGCCTCTCGCGCATCGCCGAAGAGCTGCTGGCCGACCTGGACAAGGATACGGTGGACTGGATGGACAACTTCGATGGCACGCTGCAAGAACCCAGCGTGCTGCCATCGGCGTTGCCCAATCTGCTGCTGAACGGCGCGACCGGCATCGCCGTCGGCATGGCTACCAACATCCCGCCGCATAACCTGTCTGAGTTGTGCCAGGCTATCGGCTATCTGGTGGACAACTGGGATCGCCTGGACGACGTGTCGGTGGAAGACCTGATGCGAATCGTGCCCGGGCCGGACTTCCCCACCGGCGGATTGATCATCGGGCGCGAGGGCATCGCCGCCGCCTACGCCACCGGCCACGGCCGGCTGGTGATGCGCGGCGTGGCCACCATCGAGGAAATGCGCGGCGGCCGGCACCAAATTCTCATCACCGAGCTGCCCTACCAGGTGAACAAGTCTGCGCTCATCGAGCGCATCGCCGACTTGGTGCGCGATGGGCGCATCGAGGAGATCAGCGACATCCGCGATGAGAGCGACCGGCGGGGCATGCGCATCGTCATCGAGCTGCGGCGCGGGGCGCAACCGACGCGTGTGCTGAACCGACTCTATAAGTACACTGCGCTGCAGAGCACCTTCGGCGTGCAAACGTTGGCGCTGGTGACCGACGAAAACGGCCGATTGCAGCCGCGTCTGCTCAGCCTGAAACGCGCGCTGGTCATCTTCATCGAGCACCGGCGCGAGGTCATCCGTCGGCGCAGCGAGTTCGACCTGGCCAGAACCAAAGCGCGCGCCCACATCCTGGAAGGTCTGCGCATCGCGCTGAACTTCCTCGATGAAGTCATTCGCATCATCCGCAATGCACCGGATGCCGAGACCGCCAAAACGCAGTTGATCGCGCAGCTCACGCTCACCGAGGCGCAGGCGCAGGCGATCCTGGATATGCAACTGCGCCGGTTGGCCGCCCTGGAGCGCCAGAAAATTGAGGACGAGTATCAGGAATGCCTGCGCACCATCGCCTACCTTGAGGATTTGCTGGCCAACCCCGTCAAGATCCTCGCGCTCATCAAAGAGGATTCGCTCAAGCTGGCCGAGAAATACGGCGATGCGCGCCGCACGCGCATCGCGCTTGACGCGCGTGAGGACTTCGACGATGAGGAGCTGATCCCCGATAAGAGCGTGCTCATCTCGCTCACCGAGAAAGGCTACATCAAGCGGACGCCGGTCGAGGCCTACCGCGCCCAAAATCGCGGCGGTCGCGGCGTGAGCGGGATGACCACCAAGGAGGAAGATGAGGTGATCTTCCTCTTCAACGCCCGCACGCACGACACGGTGTTGTTCTTCACCGACCGCGGCAAGGTCTATGCGCTCAAGGCGCACCAGATTCCCGAAGCCGACCGCGCGGCGAAGGGCGCTTATTTGGCTAACCTCATTGCGCTGGGCGAACGCGAGAGAGTCACCGCCGCGTTGCCCATCTCGAAGCAAAGCATGGCGCTGGTGAAGTCCGGCCAGGGCGATGAAGACGAGGACGCTGAAGCCAACGGCAACGGGGAAGGCGCGCCGCTGATGGATGTCGGCGAGGAGAACGGCAACCCCGGCATTGGTGCAGATGATGAATCTATGACGGTTGTTCACTCTTCCAACGGCCAGGCGTCGCCGACGATCGCCATGTGCACGCGCATGGGCAAGATCAAGCGCGTGGATCTCGGCGCGTTCGCCAGCATCCGCAGCGGTGGCCTGATTTGCATGTCGCTGGCCGAGGGCGATGAGTTGAGCTACGTGCGCCTGACGCCCGGCGACGGCGAGTTGATGCTGGTCACAGCACAAGGGCAAGCGCTTCGTTTCAGCGAGCGGCTGGTGCGCCGGATGGGACGCGCCGCCGGCGGCGTGCGCGCGATGCGCTTCAAGAAGCCGGGTGACTTCATTGCCGGCATGGAGGTCGTCGAGCCAGGTGGTTACCTGCTCACCGTCACCGCGCGCGGCTACGGCAAATGCACCCCCCTGGACGAATACAACCCCAAAGGTCGCGGCGGCAGCGGGATGCGCACGATGAGCAGCGCGCTGGACGTGACCGGCGAGTTGGTGGCGGCGCGCGTGGTGCAGCCCGAAGACCAAATCACCATCATCAGCGCCAACGGCGTGGTGCTGCGACAGCGCGTCAGCGACATTCCCAAGACGGGCCGCGCTACGCGCGGCTCACGGCTGATCAACCTGCGCGAGGGCGACGCCGTGGCCAGCGTCGCGCGCCTAGCGCACGTGGATTAAGCCGCCTGTCCGGTCAACGGGCTGGCGCGCTGAACTTGCGCGCGGATTCAGAAGATAATAATACGCTCAACAAGCGCATGACTCAACAACGCGCGGCCTCGCACCTATTGGCCTTCTTGCCGCAACTCGATCCGCAGGCGTTGGCCGAGACGTTGGTGGCCTTCGCCAACAGCGACGGCGGCACCATCGTGCTCGGCTATGATGAGCGCGGCCGTCCGTCCGGAGCGACGACGCCGGAGGACATTGAAGCCGTGCTGCGCCAAGCGGCCGCCCTGACCTCGCCACCCGTGCGCGCCACGTTGGAGGACGCCGGCGGCGAAGGCAGCCCCCAGTTAATCGTGCGCGTGCCGCGCAGCGTGGATTTGCATTCGCTGAAGGATGGCCGGGTCTTTGTGCGCGTCGCCGGCAAAAACCGCGCGCTTGCCGGCGACGAAATTCGCAACCTCACCCAGAGCAAGTCGGCGGGCGACTACGAAGCCGAGGCCGTCCCCGGCGCAACGCTGGCCGACTTCGAGGATGACGTAGTGGCCGAATACATCGCTAAGCGCGAGCTGCGCACCCGGCGCAAAATTGAGCTGCCCGGACGCGATGCGTTGAATGCCGCGCCGCTGCTGAAGGAAATCGGCGCGCTAGACTCACATGGTCAGCCGACCGTAGCCGGCATGCTACTCTTCGGCAAGAATCCGCAGGCCTTTCTACCTCAGAGCGGCGTGGTGTTCGTCAAGTTCCCCGGCGTGGAGCCGCGCGGTGAGGGTGGGCGCGTGGGCTACGGCCGGCGCGAGGAGATCAACGGCCCGCTGGCGCGGGTGATCGAGCGCACCTGGCAGGTGATCCTAGAGGAGATGCGCGTCGGCGCCATTGTCAAAGGGCTGGAACGCGAAGAGGTGCTGGAATACCCGGAGTTCGCCGTGCGCGAGGCGCTGGTGAACGCGGTGTGCCATCGCGACTACCGCCTGCGCGGCCGGCGCATCGAGGTGCGCAAATTCGCCGATCGCCTGGAGATCATCTCGCCGGGCGGATTAGCCGGCTATATCACGCTCGACAACATTATCGAGGAACATTTCTCGCGCAACCCGCGCCTGGTGCAGGGCCTGTTCCAATGGGGCTACATCGAGGAGCTGGGGCTGGGCATCGATCGGATGATCGAGGACATGGTGGCCGCCGGCCACCCCGCGCCCAAGTTCAACGCCACAGCCTACAGCTTTACTGTGATCCTGTCTAACGTGCGCGAGCGGCGCGCGACGCACAACATCACCCTGCTGCCCACCGCTGCGGCGGACGGCGCCGCGCTGCCGCCCGGGCTGACCGTGAATGAACGCCAGGCGCGCGCCTTGCAGTACGTGCGCGAGCATGGCCGCATCACCAACCGCGACTTTCAAGTTCTCTGCCCGAACGTCACACCCGAAACGCTGCGCATTGACCTGGCCGACCTGGTGGATAAGGGCGTGCTGATGCGGGTGGGTGAGAAGAAAGGCACCTACTACATCCTGAAGTGATGCAGCGTCGGGAAGCCCCGACGCTGCATCGTATTGATGCGCAAATTGATGCGCAAAGGCGCGGGCTGCGCCTGCTTGCGCCTCTCGCCTTACCGCAGCACCCAGTTGAACAGATAACCCGTGAAGATAATGCCGGTTGCCACCACGGCGACGAACGTGGCCAACAAGCGCGGCTTGAGCACGCGGCGCAGGATGATCATCTCCGGCAGGCTCAGCCCAACGACGGCCATCATGAACGCCAGCACCGCGCCCAAAGCCGCGCCCTTGCTGACCAGCGCCTGGGCGACGGGCACGATGCCGGCGGCGTTCGAGTAGAGCGGCACGCCCAGCAACACGCCGGCCGGCACCGACCACCACGCTTCTCGCCCTAGGATGCCGGCGAGCGCGTCCTGCGGCACAAAGCCATGAATCCCGGCGCCGATGCCGATGCCGACGACGATGAACGGCCACACTTTGCCGACGATGTCGCGGGTGGTTCGCCAGGCCGTAGCAAAGCGTTCCGACCAAGTAAGCTGCGCGTCAGGCGATTGAATCGTTTGTGTTCCAGATGTACCGATCTGGAACACGAACGGCTCGACGAAGCGCTCAGGGCGCGTCTTGCCGATCACGACGCCGCTGATGACTGCGATCGTCACGCCGGTGAAGGCGTAGAGCGCCGCGACTTGCCAGCCGAACGTGCCAAACAACATCACCAGCGCCACTTCGTTCACCAGTGGCGCAGCAGTTAGGAAGGAGAAAGTGACCCCCAGGGGAATCCCGGCCTTGACGAAGCCGATGAACAGCGGCACGGCGCTGCACGAGCAAAACGGCGTCAGCACGCCCAGGGCGGCTGCCAACACATTTCCCACGCCCTCGCGCTTGCCGCTGAGCACGGCGCGCGTGCGCTCGGGGCTGAAGAATGATTGAATCACCGTGATGACGAAAATCATGCCGCTGAGCAGCAACAGGATCTTCGGCACGTCGTACAGGAAGAAGGCGACCGACTCGCCCAGGTGCGAGCCGCGCGCCAGCCGGATCACGTCGTAGGTCAGCCATTCTGCCAGCGGCAGGATCGCGCTGTAGGCAGCAACCCAGGCGATGGCCGACAGCGCAACGAGCGCAAATGCGCGGGTCTCCGTCCGATGCGTCGGGCGAAGGGAAGAAGTGGGTAGGGGATTCATGGCCGTCTCTCTTCAGTGAATGCCCTGCGCAGCGTCACGCCGCAGGTTTCAGCAAGCGGGCGATCTCCTCATCGGACGGGATGCGGCCGGCGGCCACGAGCTTGCCGTTGACCACCAATCCAGGCGTCTGCAACACGTCCCACTTCATGATCTCCGCGTAGTCCGTGACCTTTTCGACCTCTACTGCGACTCCGATCGCGCCGGCGACCCGCTGCACGGCCTGTTCAAGCCGTTTGCAGTTGGCGCACCCTGGGCCGAGCACTTTGACATTCAACATCTCGTTGTTCCTCCTGTTCTTCTATTGGATTTGCCGATTTAACACAGTGAGCATTTAGGCTGCCTGCTTCCTGAACAGGGCCGGCGATGGCTTGCGCGTCGGCGACGAGGCCTAGGATGCGACGATTGGCCAGCCGATAGACGATCTGCCAGCCTGCCCGCCGACACGTCACCAGACCTGCCTGCCGCAGCACAGCCAACTGCTGCGAGATATACGCCTGCCGCTGCCCCAAACGCGCAGCCATCTCGCATACACAACATTCCCCATCGCTCAACAGCGCGAGGATGCTCAGGCGCTCTGGGTGCGCGAGGGCCTTGAAGAAGGCAGCCAAGGATTCGTGATCTGTCGCCTGCATGACCGAATTATATTCAAAAACTTGAATATGAAGCTGACCGCATGACCAGTGCAGCACTCACCGCCCGGATAGTGTTTCTTGAACACCTGATCCGTAAACTGGCGATACGCATGTCGCTGTGCGATTCTTACGTGTGAGGACCTTGACTATGAAGCATGCGCTGCAAAAACAACAGAAGGCATCCGCCGATGTGGGACGCCGCAACTTCCTGCGCGTCCTCGCCGGCGCAGCCGGCGCGGCTACGGCGCTGCAAGTGTTAGATGCGCTTGAAGCGGCGCCGGAGCAAGTCGCGGAGGCGCTGGCTGAGGGCGCATCGCTGGTTCCGCAGACGGTGACCGAAGCCGACGAAACCGCCGATGTGCTCATCCGCATGCAGGCCGATCTGGCCCGAGCGCTAAAGAAAAAACCCTCGGAGCGCCGTTGGGTGATGGTGATTGATCTGCGCAAGTGCGTCGGCTGCCATGCCTGCACGATTGCCTGCGTGGCCGAGAACAAGCTGCCGCCCGGGGTGGTGTATCGGCCGGTGATCGAGGAAGAGATCGGCGAATATCCCAACGTGACGCGGCGGTTCATCCCGCGCCCGTGCATGCAGTGCGAAAACCCG
>CALHLE010000014.1 GCA_938034415.1 uncultured Anaerolineae bacterium | reverse complement strand
GGCGTTTGCCTTGCTGGAGCGCGTTGGGCTAAGCGATTTCGTGGACAAGCGCGCCGATGAACTCTCCGGCGGCCAGCGCCAGCGCGTGGGGATCGCCCGTGCGCTGATCCAATCGCCGGATATGCTGCTGGTGGATGAACCAACGGCCAGCCTGGACCCCAAGACCTCACGCCAGATCATGCGCCTGATCACCGAGCTGGCTCGCGAGCGCGGCCTGGCCGTTATCATCAACATCCACGACGTGCCGCTTGCCCAGCTATTCGTCAAGCGCATCGTCGGCTTGCGCGCCGGCGAAATCGTCTACGACGGCCCGCCGGAGGGCCTGACGCCGGAGCGGCTGACCGACATCTACGGCGCAGAGGACTGGGGCGCCGGACAGGTTGTCGCAGAAGCGGACGCCGCTCAGGAGGCGTCGCTTGAGCCTTCGCCGATGCTCACCGCTTCAGCCTAAAACGCGCTGTGCCATGGCAGAGCTTGTTACTTCACCCGTTATTTCTCGTCGTTGGCGCAAGCCGCCGCTGATTCGCAACCCCTGGCTGCGCTGGGGGCTGCTCATCGGGGCGCTAGTTTACTTGGCAGTAGCCATCAGCTCGGTGCCGGTAGACAGCGCGCGCATTGCGCGCGGCCTGGAGCGCGGCGCGCGGATGATCTCCGGCTTCCTGCAACCCGATTTCGCCTCGCGCTGGTACGACATTCAAATTGGCGTGCTGGAGAGCCTGACCATGACCGTCGTCTCGACCGTGGCCGGCGTGCTGCTGTCGGTGCCGGTCGGCCTGGGCGCGGCGCGCAACCTTGTGCCGGCGCCGATCTATTTGGTCTGCCGCAGCATTATCACCATCTCGCGCACTTTCCAAGAGGTGGTGATCGCCATCGTCTTCGTGGTGATGTTTGGCTTCGGGCCGCTGGCAGGTGTGTGCACGCTGGCCTTCGCCACGATCGGCTTCATGGCCAAGCTGTTAGCCGAGGACATCGAAGAAATTGACCCGGCGCCGCTGGAGGCGATCCGCGCGACCGGCGCCGGCTGGCTGAAGACGGTCACCTACGCCGTCATGCCCCAGGTGAGTGCGCGCTTGGTGGGCCTGAGCGTTTACCGCTTCGACATCAACCTACGCGAATCGGCCATCGTCGGCATCGTCGGCGCGGGCGGCATCGGCTCAACCCTGCAGACCACGTTCAACCGCTACGATTACGACGTTGCCGCCGCGATCCTGCTCATCATCATTGTGCTGGTAATGACTACGGAGCTAATCTCCGGCCAAATCCGCCGCAGGTTGCAATAGCACCTTTTGAGGGATCTCTATGCCGGTTACCGTTGTAAACAATACCAAAGTTTGGCAGCGCTACGACACGGCCACCCGCATGAAGATATGGGCGGGGTGGATCATAGGCACGGCGATCACGCTTGTGTGCTGGCAGTTGATCTCCAACAACACCCGCTGGGAGTTCGTCGCCGATGCTTCGCAGCAACTCAGCACGTTTCTCCAGCGCATGTTCCCGCCCGATTGGGCATACGCCGAACAACTCTGGAAACCGCTGTGGGACACGATCACCATCGCGACGCTGGGCACGCTGCTCGCGATGAGCATCGCCCTGCCTCTGAGCTTTGTCGCGGCGCGCAACACTACGCCCCACCCCATCCTGCGCTATATCGCCCTGCTGGTCATCGTCGTCTCGCGCTCGGTCAATTCGCTGATTTGGGCCTTAATCCTGGTGGCAATCACCGGCCCGGGCATGCTAGCGGGCATCTTGGCCATTGCGCTGCGCTCGATCGGCTTCATCGGCAAGCTGGCCTACGAGTCCATCGAGGAGACAAGCCACGAGCCGGTGGAGGCGATCACCGCCACCGGCGCGAACCGCTTGCAAGTCCTGGACTACGCTTACTTGCCACAGGTGCTGCCAAGCTTCGCCGGCATCAGCATCTTCCGCTGGGACATCAACATCCGCGAGGCGACGGTGCTGGGGCTGGTGGGTGCCGGCGGCATCGGCCTGAACCTGAACGCTTCGGTTGACCTGCTGCGCTGGGACCGCGTGGGGATGATCTTCGTCTTGATCTTCGTGCTGGTGCTGATCAGCGAGACGATCTCGGCGCGAGTGCGCAAGGCAATTATCTGAAAGCGGGCAGCGTGAGCCAAACCGCGCAACACTCAAGCAAACCGCACTGCCGCCTCCACCGCCACGCGGATGGCGTTCTCCACGGCGGTCGCTTTCGATTCGAGCAGCACGGCCTCGCCTTCGGTGCGCTGGGCGATGACGCCGCACACGCAGCCGGCGGCGAAGCCATAGACGCTGCCCATCTTGAGCAGCGTGCCGCTCTCCATTTCGTAGTTGAGCACATTGAGCCGACGATACTCCTCGGTGATGCCGCGCAGCGTGCGAAGCAGATACGGATTGGCCGAGCCGGTGCGCTCTTGCCCCTCGTAAAAGGTGTCCACGCTAGCGGTGATGCCCACGTGGTGTTCTATCCCTAGCTCACGTGCTGCTTCGGCCAGCGCCACTGTTAGGAAGGGGTCAGCCGCCGAAGGGTACTCGATCGGCGCAATGTCGTTGGCAGCGCCTTGTCGGCATAGCGCGGCGCTTGTGATTACAACGCTGCCAGGCTTGACATATGGTTGGATGGACCCACACGTGCCTATGCGAATAATAACGCGCATGCCGACCTGCACCAGCTCGTTCACCACGATGCTCAGCGACGGCGCGCCCATACCACTAGTCGCCGAAAGCGCCGGCCGCCCATTCGGCAGCAGGCCCAGATAACTGTTCAGACCGCGATTCTCCGATAGCTTCTTGACGCCGGTGAGATAGCGCTCGGCGATGTAACGCGCGCGCTCTGGGTCGCCGCTCAAGAACGCTAACACAGGCGGCTGAGACCCTAAGTCGCCCCGCCCAAATCCGATGTGATAGAGCGCGTCACTCGATGTCATAATCCTTCCACCTCTCTGTGCCTTTCAGCAGACTACACTATCACCTCGCGCGAGGACGGCCTCTCAAGCTCTAAGGACGGCCTGTGGAAAGGCACGAGCCTGATGCGTTGGCAGCGCGTTTTTGCGATGTTTTGCTTAAAACGGCATGTCGGAATGCCATAACGCCCGCATGCGAGACACAAAGACTCTCCCGTTGTTCTTCTCGCCATCGCCGTTTCTCAGGACGCGCGACCGTCCTTCGCTCAGACGAGACGAGGGCAGGCGCAGGCGATGCTTGCGCCTACCCTCGTATGTTGCGCCAATGCGCCTATAAAGCGCTTGAGGGCGCTCGTCTCATGCGTCAGCGATGAGCCAGCGCTTGTCCTCGATGCCCTTCAACCTGCGCCACACGCGCTCCGGCGTAAGCGGAATCTGATAGAAGCGCACGCCCGTAGCGTGGTACACCGCGTTTGCCACTGCCGGCGCTACGCCATCCATAGGTATCTCAGCAACGGCCTTTGCGCCATAGGGGCCAGATGGCTCGTAGGTCTGGATGAGGATGGACTGCAACTCCGGCGCCTCATCAGCGCTGTAGATGCGATAGCGGCCAAAGCGCGGGTTATACAGCCGGCCCTGCGCGTCATACACCATCTCCTCGCAGTGAGCGTAGCCACAGGCCTGCAAGTTGCCGCCCTCGATCTGGCCGCTGGCGGTGGCCGGGTTGATCGCCACGCCGCAATCCACCGCCATCACCAGTTTCGTCACAGTCACCTCACCGGTCTCCGTATCCACCTCGACCTCGGCCATCTGGCAGCCGAACGGCGGTGGCGAGTCGTAGCTCATGTGCGAGGCAACGGCGATGATCTGATGCTGCTCCTCAGTATGCGTAGCGAACAGGGCGACCTGCTGCAAGGTGATTGCACGGCCATCCGGCGCCCAAGCGCAACGACTACGCAGCCGCACGTCTTCCGGCTTCACCTCACGGTGCACCGCCGATGGGTCCGGCATAGCCGGGCGATGCTTGAGATACTCCACGGTGTCTATTTGCTCCGGCGGCACAACGACGCCGTAGCCTTTGTTGAACATCTTAGCGGCAACTTCCTGAATTTGCGCGCGCACTTTCTCAGCGGCCTTCTTGGCCGCGCCGCCGGTAATAAACGTAGTCGAGGATGCATACGCGCCGGTGTCGAATGGCGTCATATCGGTGTCGCTGGAATACATGATCACGTCTTCCAGCGGCACGCCCAGCGTCTCGGCCACGATCTGGCCGACGACGGTGTCGCTGCCGGTGCCGATGTCGGTGCCGCCCACCAGGCAATTGAATGAGCCGTCGTCGTTCATCTTCACCGAAGCCGCGCCCATGTCCAGGCCGGCGATGGCCGTGCCATGCATACAAGCCGCCACGCCAATCCCGCGCCGCACGCTAGGCCGCTGCGGGTCAATTATGAGGTCTTTGCCGGCGATTTCATTGCGTCGCTCCCAGCCGATGGCCGCCATGGCCTGCTGGAAGCACTCCTCCATGCCGCTGGTCTTCACCACCTGCGCGAAGCC
Organism: uncultured Anaerolineae bacterium; assembly: GCA_938034415.1. Taxonomy (GTDB): domain Bacteria; phylum Chloroflexota; class Anaerolineae; order J036; family Brachytrichaceae; genus JAAFGM01. Next base: position 16,588 of record CALHLE010000014.1, on the reverse strand, counting down.
CTCGCGCGCCTCGCCGAGCGCTGTCGCCAACGGCAGCGGGTCACCCACGCGCACCCAGTTCTTGCGGCGCAACTCAATTGTGTCCACGCCCATCAACTGCGCAGCCTCGTCCATGAGGCACTCCAGGCCAAACTCGGCTTGCGGCGCGCCGTAGCCACGGAACGCGCCAGGCGTAGGGATGTTGGTGTACACGATGTGGCAATGGAACTTCAGGTTAGGGCAGCGATACGTGCTCAGCCCGCGCATGCCGCTCACCGTCTGGACGGTGATGCCATGCGTGCCATAGGCGCCGGTGTTGCCGATGACATAGTGGCTGAGCGCATGCAGGATCGGAGCGCCGCCGTTCGGATCCTTCTTGAAGCCGGCCTTGAACACCATGCGCTGGGGGTGGCGCGAGCGGGCGCTGGTGAACTCCTGCGCGCGGGTGTATTCAAAACGCACCGGCCGGCCGGTGGCGATGGTTAAATGCGCGCATAAGTCTTCGATCAGCATCTCCTGCTTGCCGCCAAACCCGCCGCCCACGCGCGGCTTGATCACGCGGATCTTCTTCACCGGCAAGCCAATCAGCGGCGCGATCATGCGGCGGACGTGGAAGGGCACTTGCGTGCTGGTGCGGATGATCAGCCGGTCGTCCTCATCCCACCACGTCATGCAAATGTGCGGCTCGATGCTGGCCTGCTGCACCTGCGGCACGCGATACTCGCGCTCGATCACGAAGTCGCACTCGGCAAAACCCTGCGCCACATCGCCGTGCTCGGCGACGATTTCGGCGACCAGGTTACGTTTTGCATCCTTGATGCCAATCGCGTCCGGCTCATCGTGAATGATCGGCGCGCCTTCGCGCATCGCCTCATCGGGGTCGAAGACTGCCGGCAGCACTTCGTACTCCACCTCGATCAGCTCCAGCGCGCGCTGAGCGATCTCCGGCGTCTCTGCGGCGACGACAGCCACGCGGTCGCCGACGTGGCGCACTTTGCTGTCCAGGCTTACCTGATCGTAAGGGAGGGGATTGGGATACGACTGACCGCCGGAGGCGTAGACCACGCGCGGCACATCTTTGTAGGTGAGCACGGCGTGCACGCCGGGCAAAGCTTTCGCCTTGCTGGTGTCGATATGCTTGATGCGCGCATGTGCGTGAGGGCTGGTGAGCATCGCGGCATAGAGCATGCCGGGCAGCGGCGCATCATCCACGAAAGCCGGTTTGCCCTGCACCAGCTTAGCGGCGTCCACCTTCTTCTCGGCTTTGCCGACGACGGACGTCTGCGGTTCGGGCGCAATCATGAACGGCGCAAGCGTCGCAGTGAGCGTCTGCGTTTGGGTTTGCGTCTGAGTCTGCGCGCCTCCGCTGCTGGCGCTTGGCCCCTGGCCGCCCCAGCGCACATCGCCAATATCCTGGCGGAAGGCGCCTGGGCCGCCTGCGCCTTCCAGCGCTATCACGCGCCGGAAGGGTGGCGGCAGATTATCGGGGGTTTCACCACGCAGGACGGCGGCCGCGTTCAGCACTGCCTGCACTGGCTTGACATAGCCGGTGCAACGGCACAGCACGCCGCCGATTGCGTCGCGCACCTCGGCCTCACTTGGGTCGGGATTGCGATCGAGCAGCGCCTTCGCCGCCAGAATTTGGGCCGGCGTGCAATAGCCGCACTGGATCGCGCCGTTTTCGGTGAAGCACTGCTGAATCACGCTCAACCCGCGCCGGTCGCCCAGCGATTCGACGGTGATGATCTCCGCATCTTGCGCCTGGGCCGCCAGCATGACGCAGGTGTTGACGATGGCCGGCGTTTCGCCCTCGCGCATGCGCATGATTACGCCGCACGCGCCGCATTCGCCGGTCTCGCAGCCATGCTTGACGCTGAAATAGCCCTCGCGCCTCAGCACAGTCAGCAGCGTCTCATGTGGCTGAACAGCGACATCGTTGAACTGGCCGTTGATTTTCAAGTGGACGAGCATGAGTTTTGTCTCGCGCAGTCGCGCGCTCCCCAGTTCCTCAACTGCGCCTAGGCCAACGCGCGCGCTTGGCCGGAGTCGTGCGCGTTCAGGTCGCCGGTGAGTTCGCCAGTCGCCACGAAGATCGCGCGTTCGGCGACGTTAGTCGCGCGATCACCGATGCGTTCGAGGCTGTGGCCAGCGTGCAGCAGCCACATGCCGCATTCGATGTTCCGCGGGCTATCAGCCATGGCATTCATGACCTGCGCCAGCAGCGCGTTGTACATCTGATCAAGGCGCTCATCGTCTTCCAGCACCTGTTGCGCCAACTGCACATCGCCTTCGAGGAAGGCGCGCACGCTGCGCTCCAGCATGGAGCGCGCCAGACGATCCATGTCCGGCAAGTTGAAGGGAGAGATGCCGCCGTCGCTGCGCACGATCCGGCGCGCCGCTTTGGCGACGCCTTTGGCGTAGTCGCCGCAGCGCTCTAGTTCGACAGCGACGATGCTCGCGGCGATCAACTCGCGCAGGTCATGCGCGACCGGCTGCTGCGTCGCCATCGCAGCCAGACAAACGCGCTCAATGTTGTAGCGCAGGGCATCCATCGCTTTGTCGCCCCACTTTACCTCGCGCGCCTCGTCGAAGTTGCGGTTGACCAGCGCGTCCACCGCCCGCTCAGTAGCATCTGCGGCCTGCGCAACCAGCGCAGTGATGCCATCGCGCACGCTTTGCAGTTCTCCTTCCAGTATGCTCCTCATATCTCAATCATCCCACAAAAGCGAATCAGCCAAACGACAGGCTCGTTTGGCTGATCGGCTCGAAAGGATTATCGCGCGAAGCCATCACATGTTGCGCGCAGCGTAACCGGGGCCTTCTTTGTAGAAGGCATAGTTGTACTGGATGTCCTCGCGCAGGTTGATCACCTCGCCACCGGCGGCGGTGTAGCGCTCGCCGCGGAACGGCTGCACTTCCTGACCCGGCTTCAGCTCATAAGCCTCGGGGACTTCATCCTCCGGGAAGATCGCTTCATACGGGCACTCGGGCACGCATGCGCCGCAGTCAATGCAGGTCGCCGGGTCAATGAAGAACCACGGCCACTCATTCTCGGGCTTGCCGCCGACGATGCACTCCACCGGGCATACATCCACACATGCGCCGTCGCGCAAGCACAGACTGGTGATGATGTGCGTCATTTAGAACTACTCCTTATCAGTGATCTGAAATTTCATTCGATTCAACGTTGCAGTTAACCGTAGTTAACTTTCCAGCGGCACTGACTATACACGATGTCGCGCGCGTTGTCTAGCGCGTTTTGTCATGGGAACACACGACATTTCGCGTGAACGCAAGCGCGCTACGCGCCGAAGCGCTTCGCCACGTCCTCCCAATTCACGACGTTCCAGAAGGCTTTCAGATAATCCGGCCGGCGATTCTGATACTTCAGGTAGTAGGCGTGCTCCCACACGTCCACGCCGAGGATCGGCTTCAGGCCGCCGTACTCGGCCATCATCGGATTGTCCTGGTTAGGCGTAGACATGACTTCCAGTTTGCCGTCCTTGTTCACCACTAGCCAGGCCCAGCCCGACCCGAAACGGCCGATGCCGGCTTTCTCAAACGCCTCCTTGAAAGCAGCCATCGAACCGAACGCAGCGTTGATCGCGTCGGCCAGCGGGCCGCTCGTCGGCTCCGGCACGCCCACCTTGAGCTGCTCCCAGAACATGGTGTGGTTGACGTGACCACCGCCGTTGTTGCGCACCGCCGTGCGGATGCTCTCGGGCAGCGCACTCAGATTCTGAATCAGCTCCTCGACCGTCTTGTTTTGAAGGTCAGGATAGTCCTTGATCGCGTTGTTCAGGTTGTTCACATAAGCCGCATGATGCTTATCGTGATGGATCTGCATCGTCAGCGTGTCAATGTGCGGCTCCAGCGAGTCGTAAGGATAAGGAAGTGGGGGAAGTTCAAAGGCCATGTGTGTCTCCTCTACAAGCGTTGTTGTCGCAACCTCCTCGATCGCGGCTTTCATTATAAAACCTCGCCGGCGGCGTTTTGTGATAATTGCCGATGTGACAACTCCAACCACAACGCCGCTAGAGCGGCCCTCTCTCTCTCCGGCGCTCGGCATCGTCATCGGCGTGATTGCGGTCTCAACCGCCTCTATCTTCATCCGATTTGCGCAACAGGCCGGCGTCAACTCTCTGGCGATTGCCGCGCTGCGGCTGACGATCGCCGCGCTGGTGCTGCTGCCATTCGCCCTAGTTCGCTGCGGCGACGAGTTCCGCGCTCTGTCCAAGCAAGACGCACTCATTGCCGCCGCCAGCGGCATCTTCCTGGGTGGACACTTCGCGAGCTGGATCTTGTCGCTGGAATTCACCAGCGTAGTCAGCTCTGTTGTGCTGGTGTCGCTTTCGCCGTTGTTCATCGCCGCGGCATCGGCGCTGTTTTTGAAAGAGCCACTCACAGCGCGCATCATCGCCGGCATGATCATCGCCATTGTCGGCGGCGCGCTGATCGGCCTCTCCGACAGCGGCGGGACGGCGCCCGGGCAGAACCCGATGTTGGGCAACGCCCTGGCGCTCGTTGGCGCGTTGTGCATGACGCCCTATCTCATCATCGCGCGCGCATTGCGCAACAAGTTCTCGTTGCTGGCCTACATCACCCTGGTCTACAGCGCAGCAGCGCTCGTGCTGATGATCGGAGTGTTGCTCAGCGACACGTCGCTCGCGGCCGCTGATCCACTAGCCTATCTCTGGGTCGCGCTGACGGCGCTGATGCCGCAACTAATCGGCCACACGTCGTTTAACTGGTCGGTGCGGCGCCTGCCGGCGGTGTATGGCACTATCCCTGTGCTAGGCGAACCGGTCGGCTCGACCATCCTGGCGATGCTCGTGCTGGGTGAAACCGTGCAACCGCTCACGCTAATCGGCGCAATGCTGGCGCTGGCCGGCATCGCGCTGATGAGCCTGAAACGCAACAGCGCATGAGACGCACTCGCGCCGCACGGGGGGAGCACAACGTGAGGTTCGTCCGCTGCAGCTCAACGTGGGTTGCGGTGGCGACGCTGCTGGGTTTCGCGCTGCGCCTGCCGCTCAACAGCGTGATCCCACCTCGTTGGGATGAGGGCTGGTCCATCGCCCATGCGTCGCTGCCGATCGCCGAGCTGCTCTTCATCACCGCCGCCGACGTTCATCCGCCGCTGTACTACCTGGCGCTTAGCGCATGGCAGCGCGCGACCGGCCATGAACTGTTCGCCGCGAGATACCTCTCCGTGTCGCTGAGCACAACGGCCATCCCGCTGGCGTATATCGCCGCGCGCGCCTGGTCGCGCTCACAGCGCACTGCCATACTGGCTGCGCTTTTCATGGCCTGGATGCCGCTGGCGGTGTACTACGGCGCCGTGGTGCGCATGTACGCGCTCGCGCCCTCGTTCGTGCTGCTGGCAGCGTATGGCGCTTGCCGCAGATTAGCAGTCGGAGAGCAGGGATCGGAGGGCAGCGTGATCTCCCGCCTTCAACCGACCGTTATCTTCACGGTTGGCGCCGTCGGCGCGATGCTGACACTCTACCACGCGGTCTGGGCGTTGGCAGCCGTCGCGATCTACGCCCTCGGGAGCGCCGGCGCACAACGCGCATGGCGGGTTGTGCGCGACATTGCATGGTCTGTTGTGGTTGCGGCGCTCGTCTTCGCGCCATGGGGTTGGTATGCCGTGCCGCAGTTTCTGAGCCGCGCCACGGCCGAGGCGCAGACCAATATCGGACGACAATTCCCAGTGAGCTACTTTGCCCGTCAGGGCATATTCGATCTCACGATGGCTCAGCAAATCGGTATTGCCGGCCCGCTGGCCATTGGATTGATCGTCGCCGCGGGCGTCGCGGCAGCCCTGGCGCGCAAGCGCCGGCCAGCCCTGTTAGGGCTGCCACTGATGATCATTGCGTTCACGCTGCTGGGCGTGGCGTTCGCTGCGCGACAGTGGGCATTCAACGCGCGGATGTTGATCTGCGCAGCGCCGGCGCTGGCCATGCTGCTGGGCTGGTCATTCGATCAACTCCTCGCAGAAACCGCGCGCAAGGCCGCAGGGAAGGCGCAAATTGGGATGCGCTGCGTTGCGCCTGCGCTGGCCGGCTTGGCGTTGCTGGTCATTTACTGGCCCACCAGCACATCGTTCGTCTATGGGAAGACGCTCGAAGTGTTTGACCCCTACGATCCACACACTTATCGCGCGCACATCGCGCCGCTCGCTCGGCCAGACGACTTGGTCTTCTTCAACGTGCTCAGCCCGGCGGGATTCTACGCATTAGATCGGCGGTCCGGAGACCCTCCCTGGTCCTACGCGCTGACGTGGGACCCGGTAGTCGAACCGCGCGAGCGCTGGGAGGTGCGCATCACCCAAGCAGCGCAACAGCATGACCGACTGTGGATCGTGCTGTATCGCGGACTGGCCGGCCAAAACGGCCATCTGCGCGGCTGGATGGACTCGAACTTCTATCCGGCCCATGCGCAGTGGGGCCAAGAAGAAGTTTTCTACGGGCTGTATGGCGTGGCCCGCGATCCTCTGCTGCCCAGTGATGCCGCCGGCGCGCGCTGGGGCGACGTCGTCCTAGAGGATGCGCGCCTGTCGAAGGCCGTGTCGCCCGGCGCCATCGTGCCGGTAGCGCTCACCTGGCGCGCCAAGGCGCCGGTCCTCAGGAACTACAAGGTCTTCGTGCATGCCATTCGTCCCGATGGCAGCATGGCTGCCCAGCACGATGCACAACCGCTCAACGACTTGCGACCAATGACGACCTGGCCGGTGGGCGAGGCTGTGCGCGACCATCACGGTCTGGCGTTGCCGGCGGACTACCGGGGGCCGCTGCGGATCGTCGCCGGCCTATACGACCCGGACACCGGCGAGCGCCTGCGCGCGGCCGGTGGAGCCGATGCGGTGACGCTCGGGACCGTCGTCGTGCGCTAATCCGATGCGCGCCGTGTCACAACATGAACAGCAACGAACTCGGATATTACCTGCATCCTGCTGCGCGCGACGGTGAGCCAGGCTACCCGCGACTAGATGTCAACATCTTCGCCGCGCCAACGCATCGCCATTACGACACGCGCCGGCTGCACCTGCCGGTCGCTCGCTTCGGCAGCCTGCGACAGATGGACATCCGCCATCCCTGGCACCCGGCGAATTACCGCGTTTGCGCAGGGCGCATCACCCTGTACGACTTCGTAGACAAGCCCGTGACGTTCTTCAGCTTTGGCGGAAATGCCGTGGTCGAGGTGTTATCTGATCACACCCATTGCGCCATCGCGTCCGATGCGCCCATCCTGCACCTGATCGAGGAGGAAGACCCAGCCACGCTGCTGGGCGAGGAGTTCGAAGCGCTGCTGGCCCGACGACGCGGCGCCTGGGCCGGCAGACAAGACGAATACGAACTGCGACTGACGAGGGTCGAACCCGTGGCGCTTTACCTCGCCTGTCTGGGCGCATTGCATCGCACGCTCGGTGAAGGCGCGCATCCGCCCAACGACGGGCGAACTCCTCTGCGGCGCGCACTCCATGACGCGATCGGCGCCGCGGAAGCGCAAGGACGGCGAATAGCGCACGGGCCGACGCTGGAGCAACTGCTTTGAGGCGCTTTATCGGCCTCCGTCAGCACACCGATGCAGCAGACAGGTTGCAAGCAGGGCAAAGGCTCAAGTCAAGTCAAGTATGGTAGGCTTGCCGCGATGCGAAAGCGAACGCGCCTGATATGCGCCGGTTGGATCGCCGGCGCATTCATCCTCGGCGCTTGCGCACAGCCATCATCCGAACCGCCTGCCGCAACGCCTGACGACGTCCCGGTGACCGTTTACGCCATATCATCGCGTCCGGCCGACAGCACCGATCCGACGGCATCGCCCATCGCCTCGCAGCCTGCGCAAATCACGCAGCCACCACCCACAATGCCGACGCCCGCGCCCACTGAGACGCCCTACCCTCTGCCGCAAATCTCGCTGTCCGGCGAAGGCATCAACGTGGTGGATTACGGCAACGACAACCTCAAAGCGCTAAAGCCGCTTGGCTTTGGCTGGATTCAAGTATTCAACCCGCCAGAACATCCGATCCCCAACTACAAGGTGCTATACCGCGTCTCGCTGGGCGAAGCCATCAGCGGCGAGCCAGCGGCGGTCAACGCTTGGGCCGACCATCTGGAGAGCCTGGCCCGCGAACGGCGCGGCGTGATCAACGCCTATTCGATCGGCAACGAGGTCAACCTGTCCCGCGAGTGGGGCGGGCGTCCGCCCGATCCGTCCCTCTACGCTCGGCTGCTCGCCATTGCCTATGCGCGCATTAAGACCGCCGACCCAGACGCGCTGGTGATCTCGGCCGGCATTGCGCCCACGGGCGGCGATGGGGACGGCGCCATGGACGATTTGGCCTACGCCCGCGCCTTGTTCGAGGCCGGCATGGCCGGCTATATGGACGGCTACGGCTTCCATCCCTATGGCTTCGCATACGAGCCGGAGCACGACCCCAACGATCCGCAGGCGCGCGGCTTGCTCTTCCGCCGCGCCGAAGCGCACCGCCGGCTGATGGAGGCCTACGGCGCAGGCGACAAGCTCATGTGGGCAACCGAGTTCGGTTGGCTGATGGACCCGCGCGAGGAAGGGTTGACCTGCGCATGGCCGGAACTGGATTGGCAGCGGGTCTCGCGCAAACGTCAGGCCGAGTATGTCGTGCGCGCCTTCGATTTCGCCCGCAAGCACTGGCCATGGATGGGGCCGATGTTCCTATGGAACTACGATTTCAGCCGCTCGGCGCAGTATCCCGACCCCTGTGAGCAGATGAAGTTCTTCTCGCTGCTCGACGCGCAGGGCAATGAGCGACCGGTGATGCAAGCGCTGCGCGCGGCGACGCGCGGGGAGCGATGAGCCGTGTGCGGCCGTTACACTTTGACCGCCGCGCCAGAACAGCTCATGGCGCGGTTCAACTTGACCGGCGCGGATTTCGTCGCCAGGCCGCGCTACAACATCGCGCCGACGCAGCTCGTTGCCGTCGTATATGACGCGTCGCCGCGCATACTGTCAGCGGCGCGCTGGGGTTTGATCCCCTCATGGGCAAAAGACCCCAGCATCGGCGCGCGCATGATCAACGCGCGCGCCGAGACACTGGCAGAGAAGCCGGCCTTCCGCAACTTGCTCAAAAGGCGGCGCTGCCTGGTGTTAGCCGATAGCTTCTACGAGTGGCGTAAAAACCCGGACGGCTCGAAGACGCCGATGCGCGTGATGCTCGCATCCGAAGAACCGTTCGCGCTGGCCGGGCTGTGGGATGCCTGGCAGACGCCGGAGGGCGAGTGGCTGAACACTTGCACGATCGTTACCACAGAATCGAACGCGCTGGTCGCGCCGTTCCACGATCGCATGGCAGCCATTCTGCCGCCGGAGCGCGAGGCGGACTGGCTCAGCCGCGATCACGACGATATAACCTTCCTGCAGTCGTTGCTTCAGCCCTTCCCAGCGGAGCGCATGAAGTGCTACCCAGTTTCATCGCGGGTGAACAACGTCAAGAACGACGACCCCACGCTGATCGAGCCGGCAGCGACGTGACCGCCGGTCACTTCGCCTCGACAAGCGCCAGCATGCGATACGGCTCGGCTGCGCCGAAGTCAATGTGGGCGCGCAGGCGCCACACGCCTGGCTTAGGGAAGAACACGCCGGAGACGACATACGCGCCGTTGCCCTGCGGCGCCATAGGGTAATCACGCCCCTCAACCTGCGTCGGCTCCGCGATGCTGAGCGTCGGGGTGATCGTCATCGCGCGTCCCGTCTTGCGATCCAGCGCCACCAACGTCACGGTAGCCGGCGCGGCGGCGCGCGGCGGATACGGGTTGAGCCTGATGCTCAGCGTGGCCGGCTCAATGATCTGAGCGCCCACCCCGTCCGCATTCAACGGCACGGCGATGCTGTCCAGCGGAATCTGCAACTCGACGACACGCGCAGTGTCGCGTTGGGCCTGCAGACGGGCAAGCGCAATGCCCACAGCAAGCAGAAGCGATGCCAAAATCAGCGCGACGATCACCCAGCGCAGGGCGATCCTGGCCACGTCATTTCACCCGATCAGATACAGCACCGCAAACACAACCAGCCACACGCCGGTGATGAAATACCAATACATCGCCGTCGCCTGCACCAGCAAGCGGCGCTTGCGCGAGAAGTGCCCCAGCAGCGCGCGCACCAGCACAACGCCCATTAGGACCACACCCACGAATACGCGGGCGACGTGGAAGAGGAGCAGGAAGGTGAACGTCGAGCCGTAGGCGCTGCCCTGGGCCAGCGTAGCCAGATCGGTAAACTCCGCCGCCTGCACCGCCATGAAGAGCACGCCCAATGCGCCGGCCAGTGCGATTCCCCTCACCAGCCCTCGGCGATCGTCGCGGGTAAGGGCGCGCTCGGCGAAGAAGACGGCGACTGTGCTCAGCAGTGCAACGACAGTATTGAAGATAGCCGGCGCAATCGGCGGCGGCGCGACGCCGGCCGGCGGCCACACATCGCTTGTGTTGCGCGTAAAAAACCAGGCCAGAAACAGGCCCAGGAAGAATGTGGTTTCGGAGACGATGAAGAAACCGACGCCCAACAGGCCGACGTCCTTTCGTTGAGGCCGCGCTGCACTCACGGCGCGGCTTGTTGCGCGCGCCTCACGGTTGCGCCAGGATACCTGCGCCATCGGACTTCACCTCGCCTACGACTCGTGATCCGCAGTTGCTGAGCTGGCGTTGACGATTTCATCATAGAGCCAGGTGCCCAGCCCGACGAGGATGCCGACGATGCCCAGGGCGAGCATTACCGGATGCAGCACAATGCCGAAGGCCGCCAGCGTCATGCCCCCACCCAGGATGATGGGAGACAGGCTAGGCGCCGGCATGTGCGGCTCATGCGCCCCGGCGTGATCGTGGCCGGCGACGCCTGCAGCAGGCTCAAGGTATGCCTTTGCATCATCGGTCGAGATAGCAACGGTAGGGGATGCGTTCTGAGTCGTTTCTTGGATGGTCATCTTGGTTTTGTGATGTCGAAAGGCCCATCACCTCACGCTGTAGGCGCTCACCCAGAGCAGGCCGAGGGTAATGCCGATCGCCAACAGCCCGAAGCTGATCAGAGTCATCACGACCGCTTGTCGTTTTGCGCGCTTTGGAATCATCGCTTGGCTGCCGATCGGCAACCGTGCATCGCCGGGGTTCGCCCAGCGCGACGGTCGCCGCTACGCTTCAGACATGCGGCGTGCGCATCCGCGCGTCGAACAGCGGCCGATCGCTTTCCACAGTCGGAATCTCGAGGAAGTTGTACTCTGGCGGCGGAGACGCCACACTCCACTCCAACGTGTTGCCTTCCCAGGGATCGTCGCCGGCGGGCGCGCCCCGGCGCAACTTGATGACGTTGATGATGAAGACCAGCACCGAGAACGCCAGAATGAATGCGCCAATTGTGGCGATCAAGTTGCCCGCTTCCCAACCGCGCCCGGGGTCGTAGGTGGCGATGCGTCGCGGCATCCCCTGCAAGCCCAGGAAGTGCATGGGGAAGAAGGTAATGTTGAAACCGATCAGCATGAGCCAGAAGTGCAGCTTGCCCAGCTTCTCGTCGAACATGCGGCCGGTGATCTTCGGCCCCCAGTAGTACAGGGCGGCGAAGATGCCAAACACGCTGCCGCCGAACAAGACGTAGTGAAAGTGCGCGACGACGAAGTAGGAGTTGTGCACATACTGATCAATCGGGATCGAGGCCTGCATCACCCCGCTGATGCCGCCGATCACAAACGTCCCCAAGAAGCCGATACACATCAGCAGCGGCGTTTTGAGATTCAACGAGCCGCCCCAAAGCGTCGCAAGCCAATTGAACACCTTCACGCCGGTCGGCACGGCGATCACCATCGTCGTGAACATGAAGAAGCGCTCGATGGCCGGGTCTACGCCGCTGACGAACATGTGATGCACCCACGTCGTGAAGCCCAGCAAGCCGATCAGGACGGTGCTGATCACAACCGCGCGCAGGCCGAAGAGCGGCTTGCGCGAGAACACGGGGATGATCTCGGAGATGATGCCCATCGCCGGCAGGATCATGATGTAGACCGCCGGATGCGAGTAGAACCAGAACATGTGCTGCCACAACTGCACCCGGTTGGTGGTGAAAAACTGCGTGTTGAAGTTGCGGTCGGCCACTAGCATGATCAGCGCGGCGGTGAGCACCGGCGTGGCCAACAGCACCATGCCGGCCGTGGTCGCCATTGCCCACACGAACATCGGGATGCGCCAGGCGGTCATGCCAGGCGCGCGCATGCTGTAGACGGTGACCAGAAAGTTCACCGCGCCCAGCGTTGAGCCGATGCCGAGCAGGATCACGCCGATCAGCCAGATGTCCATGCCGACCGTCGGCGAGAACGATTTGGTCGAGTAAGGCACATAGGCCGTCCACGCCGCATCGGAGCGCGCGCCGAAGAGGAAGCCGAGTAGCATCACCAGGCCGGCGCCCAGGGTGATCCAGAAGCTAAACGCATTCAGGCGCGGGAAGGCGACGTCGCGCGCGCCGATCATCAACGGCACGAAGTAGTTGCCGAACCCGCCCACCAGCATCGGGATGGTGAACAGGAAGATCATCACCGAGCCGTGCATGGTGAAGAGCTGGTTATAGGTGTTTGGATCCACAACCTGCAAGTTGGGCGCGGCCAACTGAAGACGAATGAGCAGCGCCATCACGCCGGCAGCGATGAAGAAGAAGAACGACATCACCATGTACATGACGCCGATCTTCTTGTGATCAACGGTTGCGAGCCAGCCGAGCAGGCCGCTCTTGGCGCGCTCACGGAGGGGAATCGGGATGCTGATGCTTGCCATAGGGTTTCTCATTCAGGAGCGGCTATTCGGGTGAAACAACCGCTCGACAAAGCAGCTTATTTCAGGGTCAGCAAGTAGGCTACGAGATCCTCGATCTCTTGCGCCTTCAGATTCAGATTGGGCATAGCGGTGCCGGGTTTGATCGCCTGCGGGTCGCGCAGCCATTTTGCCAGATTCTCGGCGTTGTTCTCGAATCCGTCGAGCTGGGCGATGGTGGGATAGCCGGCGAAGCGCGTCAGCTCACGGGGCGCAACGCGCCCCTGGGCTTTGGTGCCTTCGATGTAGTGGCAGGCGATGCACGAACCGTTCAGAAAGATGTTCTTGCCGATTTCCGGGTCGCCCGGGCGCGTCGCGGCTGAGCTGGTTGCAGCCTGCTTGGCATACCATTCGTCATATTCAGCCTGCGGCAGCGCTTTCACCCGAGAGATCATCCGAGCGTGGGCTACGCCACAGTAGACGTTGCACTGGCCGATGTAGTCGCCGGGCGGCACGTTGAACCACACATAGGACATCTCGCCCGGGTTGACGTAGATCATCGGGCCAAGCTCCGGCATCCACCACGCATGGATGACGTCAGCCGCCGTCATGTCCAGGCGGATGTTCTTATTCGCCGGGACGACCAACTCTTCGCTTGTCGTCACACCGTCGCCGCCGGGGTATTTGTATTGCCAGACCCACTGGCGGCCGATCACCTCGATCACCAGGTCCACCGGCTGCGCGCGTTCGACGCGCTGGCGCGCCGCTACGTCGTTGATGGCGTGCACGTGGGCGACCGGGTTAGACAGCGTGCCGCGCGCCGTCATTCGGCCCAGGGTATCTACTGAAAGGCCGAAGATCACGGCGATCAAAATAGCTGGGATAATCGTCCAGGCCAGCTCAAACGCGCGGCTGCCGTGGATCTGCTCGGGCATCTCATCGGCGCTGCGCCGGCGGAATCTGATAACCGAGTAGATGAGCAGCCCTTCGACCAGCACGAAGATAATTACTGCAAAGACCAGGACAACGTTGTAGAGATCGCTGATGAGTTCTGCGTCACGCGTTACAGGGGGAACCATTAACTACCTCATAAACTCACTAACGGTCGAGGATTCTAGCATGAGCGCGCGCCTCGTCATGTGATTTTCAACGGTAAGGCGAGCGTGACGTTTGACCGGATTAAGTATTACTCCCGCGAGTCTATCCGCGCCGCAATGTCCAACTGGCCCCTGCCCAGCCGGCGTGATGATCCAGAACTTCAAGGATATCAGGTAAAGCCCGAGGAACTGAACGCACTAGTCGGCTATCTCATGTCGCTCCGCTGAAGTTGCGCACCCAATCACCTTTGGCGCTAGAAGTCATCTCAAAAGCGGTGATGCTGAGCGTGTAACAGTTACAAACCGCCACAGCTTGACGCGCGAGCCTTATCGGCCCAACATCTGGTTATGCAGTAACGCTAAGTTTAATCAGCCGTCTCATAGTCGCAAGCAGACTAAAACAAAAAATCAGTAGTTAAACAACTTGTCAAGCAAGATTTTGTCTCTATTTACGATAGTTGTTTCGCTGATTACCGCAATCGCCGTGCTTGCCGGCCTGAGCAGCATCCTACCTTCAGAGCCTTGGCAGACCGCTCCGCTAGACAACCCGCTGGTCAGCCCACTGAAATTTGTGGCGGATCGCGATGAAGCCGGCTCCAGCACCGTAACCAAAGTCGGCGACACGGTCACTTATACGCTCATTCTGACAACCGCCAGCACGTCGCCGATCACCGGCGTTTTGACCGATGCGGTGGACCCAATTGCCGATGTTGTGCCAGGGTCGGAGACGGCAAGCAGCGGCAGCGTAACACTCATCGGCAACACGCTTTACTGGTCAGGCCCAATGGCCCCGCCCGACACTGTCACGATCACGTTTAGGGCGAAGTTGACCACAACGCTGCCTCCGCCGGGGCCGCTGGTTAACACGGCGATCGCCGGTTCAGCAGGCGGGGTGACGCTAACATCCAACCCTGTGACGACAACTCTGCAGCCTTACTACGCATACCTCCCGATAGTGGTCAAGCCGGCAACGGTATATCTGCCCATCGTCGTATATCGCCCGGCAGGAGATGAGTAGCGCGGTTGGACGAATCTCTGGGTTTTCAGGTTTTACGACCATTGACAAAGTCCGCGCAGGACTGATATAAAAGGTGCTGGCTGGGGAGTAGCCTTCTCCAGGAGGAGATCAGCCGGTCGTCAGTACGGGTCCATTGGCCCCGGCCGGCTGTAAGCGCTATTGGATGCGTGACAGGCGAGACCACCATGGATTGACGAAACCATGGTGGTCTCGTTGTGTTTTACAGGAGCGACAAATTGAACATTCTCACTTTGATCCTGTTCGCCGTCGGTTTGGCACTGCTGATAGTTGGTGCGGAGCTGCTGGTGCGCGGCGCAGCGCGGCTTGCGGCCGGCATCGGTGTATCGCCGCTGGTGATCGGCCTGACGATCGTGGCATTCGGCACTAGCTCCCCGGAGCTTGCCGTGAGCATCCAATCGGCGCTGACCGGCCAGGCCGACATCGCCTTCGGCAACGTCATCGGCAGCAATGTCTTCAACATCCTGGTCATCATCGGGCTTTCGGCGTTGATCACACCGCTGGTTGTGGCGCAGCAACTAGTGCGGCTCGACGTGCCGGTCATGATAGGGGTATCGGTGTTGACCGCGCTGTTCGCGCAGAACCTCAAAATTAGCCGGCTGGAAGGCATCATCCTGTTCGCCGGCTTGGTGATCTATACCGTCTTCCTGTTCGTACAAAGCCGACGCGAGACCAACGCTGCGGTTCAGCAGGAGTATGAGCAGGAGTTCGGCGAACGCCCGCGCGGGCTGGCGCAAGCGGCGCTCAACCTTGCGTTCATCGCAATTGGCCTGGTGATGCTGGTGATCGGCTCGCGCTGGCTGGTGGACGGCGCCGCGGCCATCGCCCGCGCCATCGGCGTGAGCGAGTTGGTGATCGGGTTGACGATCGTCTCGGCGGGCACATCGCTGCCGGAGGTGGCCACGTCGCTCGTCGCGGCGATCAAAGGCGAGCGCGACATCGCGGTGGGCAACGCAGTCGGCAGCAACATCTTTAACCTGCTGTCGGTGCTCGCATTGACCGGCATCGTTGCGCCATCGGGCATCGCCGTAGCGCCTGCGGCGCTCAACTTCGACGTATGGGTGATGCTCGCCGTCGCAGTCGCGTGCCTGCCTGTGTTCTTCACCGGATACGAGATTTCGCGCTGGGAAGGGGCGATGTTCGTCGGCTACTACGTGGCCTATCTTGTCTATCTGATCCTCGCGGCGACTCAGCACGACGCCTTGCCGGCCTTCAGCAACGTGATGTTGCTATTCGTCATTCCGCTCACGGTGATCACCCTGGCGGTCACAGTACTCCGCGAGTTCCGAGCGCGTCGGCGACAGGCGGCAACGCAACCCTGAGGCACATCACCGCCGATGAACGACGTGCTCTTGATCCCACTCGTCGCCTGCGCCGCCGGCGCAGCAATCGCCGGGCTATTCACGGCGACGGCGTTCGGATCGCGCATCCCTACCCGCGCGATGGGTTGGCTGCTGGCGATTGCGCCGGCCGTCGCGTTCGGCGCGCTCATCGCTCACTCCTCGACGGTGCTGGTCGGCCAAACGTTGAGTTGGTCCACCGCTTGGATCCCTTCGCTTGGATTGCGTTTCTCGCTGATGCTGGACGGTCTGAGCCTGCTCTTTGCGCTGCTGGTTTCGGGCATCGGCATGCTGGTGATGGTATATGCCGGCTATTACTTTGCGCCGAAGCATGCAGACGAAGCGTCAGGTGGAGGAGGCAGGAAGACAGAA